>DASTBU010000080.1:0-74495 GCA_035711845.1 Vicinamibacterales bacterium | reverse complement strand
GTTGCGCATCGCTCACATATGCCCAATATGCTCGCTCTTCGCGCCTGGCCAGCCGGGCACCGCGCTCCGGGATTTATGCCACGAACTACGGAGACGGAGCACTAGTGGACCGTATCAGCGGAAAGTGAAGTGCCACCCCTGGAATTCAGCGGCGGTTTCCGGGCCGCGACGACGGAGCGGCCCGCTTTAGAAATCGAGTAGACAGTCCACTAGTCCGTTGTGCGGCTCCACAACGCGTACGACATTCTCGTTTCGAGCCGCATAAGGCTAAAGCCTCACCAGCTTCAGGCTCACACCCTGTCCTGGCTGCGCCAGCGCCCGGCCGTAGATTTTCAGCTGGTTCGTGTAGTGATCGAGCTCGTCGGCCAGCTCGCGGTCGGTCTTGAAGTCGAGCACGACCAGCCTGCCCTCCTCCTGATACGCCAGATCGACCGTCCCCTCCACGAGCGTGCCGTTCGCGGCCAGCCACATCACGGGCACCTCGCGTGAGCACCGGCCGTCGGTCGCGGCGGTTCGGGCGCGGATGAACAGGTCGTGGCGCAGCACGCCGGATACGGCTTCGGCGGCCGCCGCGACCTCCTCGTCCGATGCGAGCAGGATGCGTCCTTGCGTCCGGGCAACGCGTTCGACGGTGGCACCGGAGGCATCGAGGGGCACCGTGGCAAGGGTGGCGTGAACCAGTGAGCCGAATCGGGGGCCATATGGCCGGGCCGCCGCTCGCGACAGATCGATGAGCTCCACCTCCGGGCCGCCGGCTGGGAGCAGGTCGGCTACGGGCAGGCTTCGCGCGAGGTCGGTTGCCGTGCGGACGATGAGCGAGGGCGTGCTCGCGGACGCGATCGTGTCGCTTCGATCCCGCTCCCACCTGCGAAACTCGTCGAGCTTTGCCTGGACCATGGCGGGATCGCCGTCCTTGGCGATCAGGTCGTCGCGCCGCAGGCCGCCCAGGGCGGGCGCATCGAGCGCGAGAATGTGAGGGTCCCACCACACGACTGAATACCTGCCGCGATCCGCCGTCCGCCGTCCGCCGTCCGCGGCGAACGAATAGGCTCCTGGCGCGACGGTTTGTGGCCGTGCCGGTTCGTCGTCAGGTCGCGCGAGCACGGAGTCGCGCGAAGGGAACGCCGGGCAGCCCGCCGCCGGTGCTGGCTCGCGACGTGCGGCGAGCGGCGGATAGACGGTTGGCATCAGCGGATCGAGCCAACCGCCGTCGTAGACTTCATCGCCGATCACTGGCACGACGAGCACATCGCGCGCGCGGGTCGCCGCGACGTACGCGAGCCGTTGGCCTTCGGCACGATCGCGCGCGGCTTCCTCCGCAGCGTGCAGCAGGAGATCGATCGGCGCCCACCCGCCGAGCTTCAGTGCACACATGCGGCCATCCGGATCGATCCAGCGGCCGGCCTCGGGCCGGGACAGCTTGCACGTCAAGTCGGCGAGGATGACGATCGGGAACTCGAGCCCTTTCGCTTTGTGCACCGTCATCATCCGCACGCCGTCGCTGTCCTCTTCCAGGATCGGGGCTTCGGAGGCCTGCGCGGTCTCCGCCGCGGTCCGGAGCTCGTCCACGAACCCTCGAAACGAGAGCCCGCCGTCGATCTCGAATTGGCGTGCAAGCTCGGCGACGTGCAGGACGTTCGCGAGCGCCTGCTCGCCACCGCTGCGCAGCGCGAAGCCGACGTGCGCGCGCGTTTCTCCGAGCAGCTCCTGCATGGTGGCCGACACCGGGATGTAGTTGCGCCGGCGATGGAGCCGTCTGAGCAGGGCGAGCGCGTTCGCGATCGGTCGGAGGTGCTCGAGATCGGCTGGCGTGTCGGTCGCGAAGACCTCGGGCACGCGGAACGGATGAAAGAGATGGCGGCGGAAACCGTGCGCTCCCGAGGATCCGAAGCGGTGCGCCCACTCCAGGAGGTCCTCGTCGCCGATCGCGAAGAACGGTCCTCTCAGCGTCGCGAAAACCGACAGCTCGTCGTCGGGCCACTCGATCGCGGCGAGCGCCGCGCGAATGGCCTCGACCTCCTCGCGCTCGTGGAACGCCTTGCCGCCGACGAGCACGTGCGGGATCCCGCGCGCCTCGAGCGCCTCGACGTAGGGCCGCGTCATGTCGGTTTCGTAGCTGATGAATCGCCGGAACAGCACGCAGATGTGCTTGGCCGAGACTGCTACCGGCGCCTCTCCGCTCCGTTCGGTCACGCGCCAGCCGCTGCTGCCGACGATCCAGTCCACGAGTGCAGCCACTGCGGCCGGCAGGGACTTCTCGACCGCGAAGCCAGAGACGTTGCGCCGCGCGTACGGTTCGGGAACGGGTAGAGCCACGATCGCGGGCTGGTTCGGCAGGTCGGGTCGATGCGGCGACAGGGGCACGTAGTCGGCCTGGAGCGTGAGCTCGTCGCCGGTCATCACGGCTTCGAACGCCCCGTTCACGCACGCCTGGAGCTGGCGCACGCTGCGGAAGCTGGTCGTGAGCTCGACAGCCGTAGCCCCCAGCTTCGCGAGCCGCCTGCAGACGTCCCGGTAAACGGCGACGTCGGCGCGCCTGAACCGGTAGATGGACTGCTTCGGGTCCCCGACGAGGAAGAGCCGGCCCGGCACGGGCCGCACCGCCTTCCAATCCCGCTCTCGCGGATCGTCGGAGGCGAGCAGCAGCAGGATCTCCGCCTGGAGCGGGTCCGTGTCCTGGAACTCGTCGACGAAGATCCGCTTGAACCGCTTCTGGAAACCCTCGCGCACCTGCGGGTTGTCCCTCACCAGGTTGCGCGCCCCGAGCAGCAGGTCGAGAAAATCCAGCGCTCCTGCCCCGGCCTTGAGTGCTTCGTAGCGCTCGATGGCGCCCCTCAGCTCCTGTTGAAGCAGCGCCGCAAGATCGCTGTCGGCGTCCATCCTGAACTGATCCAGGCCGGCCTTGAGATCGTCACGGGCCTTCAGCACGGCACTGCGGGCGACGAGGGACGCGTACGACGCGCCTCGGCCCTGGCGCGCGTTCGCGAACGTCCGGTTCCGCGAGAGATCCACGAGCCGCGCTTCCCATCCGTCATAATCCGCATCGACGGCCCGATCGCCAAAGGCCTGCTGGAGCCCGATCTCGTCGCTCAGTCTCCGCGCGGGATCGGTCCCGACGAACAACGGGTCGCCCTGATAGCTCGGGTTGCGGGTGAGCTCCGCAAAATCTTGCAGCGCCGCGACCTGTGCATCGATCCGGGCCCGGCGGTCGAACGGATTGCGGGTCCACGCGCCGGTGAAGTCGCGCCATTGCGCCAGGTCCCACGCGGCCTTCCTCAACCGATCGACCGGGCCGTCGTCTCCCCCGAACGACGAGCGGCGCAATGCGCGCCGGACACCCTCGGGCGGATCGACCAGCTGCTCCTGGAGCCACCTGCCGAACGCGTCATCGAACAGCCGTGCCGACGCGGATTCGGTCAGCACCTCGAAGAGAGGATCGACGCCTGCCTCCACCGGACGCTCCCGCAGCAGATCGGCGCAGAAACCATGGATCGTGCTGACGTGTGCCTCTTCGAGGCTCGTGAGCGCGAGGTCGAGCAGTGCGCGACGCGGCGAGTTGTCCGGTTCGGCCGAGCGGGCCGCGTCGAGGCGCTCGCGGAGCCGGAGCTTCAGCTCGCCGGCGGCCTTTTCCGTGAAGGTCACCGCCACGATTTCGCTGACGTTGGCGCGCCCCTCAGTGAGGATCGCAACGATCCTTCCCACGAGCTCGGTCGTCTTTCCGGTCCCCGCGGCGGCCTCGACGATCAGCGTTTCGTCAAGGGCGGTGGCGATCAGGTCGCGGGCGCGGGCGTCGGCCAGCGTCGATGTGGAGGCGGTCATGGCATTTCCCGGAGCGCGTTGAGATCGCCAAGCGGATCGGCGGGCTTTCGGGCGACGTGCCGGGCCTCGTCCGGGCCGCAGACGGTCCGGAAATCACACCAGGTGCAGGCACGATCGGCGGGCGCAGGAGGCAGGAATCCGAGCTCAATCGCGCGATCGATGATCTCGAGCGCCACGATTCCCGCCCGGCGGCTGGTCTCGTCCAGCGGGATGACACGCTCCATGAAACCGCCCGGGGCCGTGCAGTAGAACAGGCGGCCCGCCGCGACCGGGCGGTCCAGGATCTTTTCGACCGCAAGACCATAGACCACCGGCTGCAGAATGCTGCCGCCCCCGATGACGGTCTTTTCCGTCGTGCGATCGCGTCCGGTCTTGTGATCGGTGACCCGCAGCTCCTGCGACCCCCGTCGGGTTTCGACGACATCGACGGAGCCGCGCAGGAGGAAGCGGCCGTCGATCAGGATCGGATCCCGGACGCTGCGGGGATCTCGACCTTCGTCTGCAAGGCCGAAGCTGAACTCGAAGTACTCGGGGGTCCACTCACGCGACTCCGGCAGCTTCCGAACCCACACGCGAAGATCGCGGCCGATCGCGGCAATCTCGTCTTGCCAGACGCGCTCGATTGCCGGCGCGAGCCGCTCGTGATAGTCGGCAGCGACGTCGGCCAGGACCCGATCGACGACGACCAGGGCGTCGTAGACCTGCTCGGGCTGGAGCGGCAGACGCTTCTCCGCGTGCAGCGCGCGGAAGAACCCGGCCTGGACCTCGTGGAACAGCGCCCCCCGTGTGAGGGGATCCATGCGCTGCAGCGGTTCCGGCTCCTCGTTCGGCTCCATCCGGTAGATCGCCGAAAGGACGAACTGATAGGGGCACGTCGCGAACTTCTGGAGCGCGGACAGTGAATAGGGTCGCGCCGACATTCGCTGCCTGTCGAGCATCGGCTTGATCGCCGGTGCGGCGCGGACGATCCCGTCCTGCGGCAGCCACCTGGAGCGGTTGCGCGCCCAGCGCGACGTGACCGAGCGGCGAAGCGCGTCGTTCAGCAGGAGCAGGTAGTGCCCGTGCCCTCGGACCGACGCGCGATCGCGCGCTTCGAGCAGCGCGCGGAGCGTCGAGAGATCGTGCTCGACCTGATCGATCGCTTGGGAGGGATCAGGTGGAGCGGGCCAGTCGAGCCTCGCCCGGCCGGCCGCGGCCGACTCGCGCTGCATGGCCTCGTG
Source organism: Vicinamibacterales bacterium (assembly GCA_035711845.1). Taxonomy (GTDB): domain Bacteria; phylum Acidobacteriota; class Vicinamibacteria; order Vicinamibacterales; family 2-12-FULL-66-21; genus DASTBU01. The sequence continues at coordinate 69,456 of DASTBU010000080.1, read as the reverse complement.
TCGGGGAATGCGGCCGGTGATGGCGCGCATCACGTCGAGGACGTAGAACGAGGGGACCCGCGGCCGCGCCCCGCTCAGGTCGATCCTCGGATAGGAGAGCCACGCCCGCTCGGTCGCAGCGCCTGCCGCCAGCCGGAGGAGCAGCCGCTCGGTCTTCGCGCGATCGTCCTGCACGGGAAGCCCGGCGGCGAGCGGCTTGCGCATCTCCTCGTCGAGCAGCATGGGATCCTCGCGAGGCTTCTGCGGAAACATGCGCTCGGCGAGACCAGGAACGAAGACCACACGAAACGCGCGCCCGCGCGCCTGGTGGGGGCTGCCGACGAACACGCGCCCGTAACGATGCGGTGGAGGGTGCTCTTCCAGGGTGCGCAGGCGATCCTTCAGCACGTCCCGGGCTTCCTCGAGCGTGACCGGTCCGATCGCGCCCATGGGTCGCAGTTCGGCGAGCACGCGCAGGACGCGAGCGGGCTTGCGCAACACGCGCGGCGCGAGCGCCTCGAATCGATCGAGCCATTCGCCCCATGTCGCGGACAGGGGCCAGGTCGCCAGCTCGTCGATGACGGGCAGCGCAAACGCGCAGAGATGTCGCAGGTTGCGCAGGTCCCGTTCGAGGCGGAGCAGCCGCGGCGAGTCCGGATCCTCGCGAGCTTCCTCACGAAGCTGCTGCTGGAACTGTTCCGCCAGCCCATCGAGGCGGCGGTGCCATCGCCGGGGATCGCCGCCAATCACGGCGGATTCGACGATGAGCTGCTCCCATTTCCAGGGGGCGCGCAGCATACCATCCACGACCGCGGCATCAGCATGGTCCCGGCGGTGCTCGGGTGCCGCAGGCTCCGGCTCGTCCACCGCGACATCACTCCTGGCAAACTCCAGCAGGACGTCGTCGACGCCGATCGGCGGTTCGGCGGGCGGTGAGGCCAGACTGGGGCCTGACGCCTGTCTGACGCCTGTGGAACCACCGTCTGATCCCGGTACCTGCGCGAGCGACAGGTACTCGGAAAAACGGATCGCGGACAGCCGCTCGACCGCGCAGCTGAGGATGCTGAGAAAGGCGCGCCCTGACGGGTGCGGGCGCCGGGTGCCGCGATCGAACCAGGCCGGAATCCCGGTACGCTCGAACGCGTGTTCGAGCAGGCCCACGTACTCGCGGGGCGAGCGCAGGAACACGGCGATCTCGTCGAACCGGACTCCGGCTCGCGCCTCTGCGAGAATGCGCCGCGCGATCTCCACGCACTCGCGCTCTTCGCCTGGCGCCGAAAACAGCCGCACGTCCCCCTCGGCCTCGCGGATCGGCGGCTGACCGCTGGCGAACAGGTGGCGCTTGAGCGAGGTCAGATCGGAGTGGCCCGGCGGTTCGAGCACCTCGATCGGCCACCCCTCGGCCCGCAGGCGATCGAGTGTGGCGAGATCGCCGAACGGTACGGTCACGAGCGTCTCGGGCGCGGATTCAATCAGCCGGCTGGCGAAGCGGAATTCCACGGCCGAGTCCATCGCGACGTCGAGCAGCAGCACCGGGTGCTGCGACACGAAGGGTTCGACCGACTCGGCTGCAGCCTCGAACAGCGAGGCGCGATCGGTCGCGGAAGCCGCGGAGAACTGGTCTTCGAAACGCTCGAGGAGGGCCGCGAGATCAGGGCCGCCGAGCGGCAGCTCGCGCAGGGCGGACGGCCCGACGCGCGCGAGCGTCAGCTCGTGCAGCGTCCGCGCCAGGGCCCGCGGGAAGCCAGGAGTTCCTGCCACCGGCGTGAAGTAGGCGAGGTCTTCGTCCCGTCGCGCCTCGAAGGTCGCCCGCGCGGCGACGGCTTCCGATCCGATAGGTGTGGAAGGGGCGATGCCGCGTCCCGCGAGGACAGGCGCTGCAAGCCGGGCCGCCAGTTGCGCGAAGCTGAACCGATGGAGCCCGATGGCGGTCCCGCGCCTGAACGCGATCGATCGGGCGAGATCGTCCGCTGCTCCGCGAGAGGCCGAGACGATCAGGACACCGCCACGTTCAAGTCGTGCGCCGACCCACGTCGAGGCCTCGCGCAGCCTTTGCGCGGAATCCGATGCTTCGATGATGCGGAGTGATGGGCGGGGTGCCACGCAACCTCTTTCCCCCCCGGACACCGTGCCGGGTCACCGAAACAGCCGCGCCACGCAGCTGTGGCGGCAGAGTAGCACGGGTGAAGGAGGGGTTCAAGGTTCAGGGTTCAGGGTTCAAGGTTCCGGGGTTCAGGGGTTCAAGGGGTTCATCGTTCGCGGTGCAGATTGTGACAACTGGCAGATGTCTGGAAGCGCATCTTCTGCGTACTCATGGCGCCCCGCGGTGGAAAGCAGGGCTTTTCCTGCGTGGTCCCGATCCTGCTTCTGCGGCTGCATGTCCGTTGCTCACACGCTCGAGGAGCTGATTGCGTGGCAGCTCAGCACAGAGCTGCGGGATGCGGTCATCACCTGCGCGCAGCGATGGGAAATGCGCGATCGGAAGCTGTTCGAGCAGATTCGTGATTCAGCGCGCTCCGCCCCTCGAAATCTCGCCGAAGGATTCGGCCGCTTCAAGCCGCGGGAATTCGCCAAATTCACCCGCATCGCCCGGGGATCGCTCATGGAGACGAGAAATCATGTGAAAGAGGCTGTGAAGTGCCACTACATCACCGAGGAAGAGGCCGCAACGATCCGACGGCTGAACGCCAGGGCACTCGCAGCGACGACACGACTACTGGAGTAGCTCGACTCCTGCAAAGGCGAGGCACCCACCGGCTGGGACGTGCGAGACAAGAAGAAGACTTCGAACCCTTAACCCCCTTGAACCCTGAACCCTACGAACCCTCTTGCCTCCGCAACGGCTTCCGCGGCAGCTTCTCGTCGCGATTGGCGGCGTTCCAGGCGAACACGGCCGCCACGGTCGCCTGCTGCACCATGTCGTCGCGTTGCACGCGGTCCACGGTATCCATGTTGGAGTGATGGCTCCGCGAGTTGTACTCGAGGCGATCGACCATGAACTGGAATGCTGGCAGGCCCACGTTGTCGAACGATACGTGATCGGTGGAGCTCACGGACCGCGGGCCGACGGCTTCGACGCCGAGATCGCGCAGCGGCTCGATCCACTGCCTGAAGATCGGCGCCGCGGCGAAGTTGCTCTGGAGCCAGATTCCGCGCACGCGGCCGGTGCCGTTGTCGGAGTTGAAGTAGGCCGACAGCTTCGCGTGGTCCGGCTTCAACGCCATGGTCGACGGATCCGCGTAATGCTCCTTCACGTAGGCGCGCGAGCCCATCAGCCCCTGCTCCTCGGCGCCCCACAGCGCGATGCGAATCGTCCGGCGGGGCGTGGCGCCGATTGCCTTCAGAATTCGCATCGCCTCCATCATGGTGGCCGAGCCGGTTGCGTTGTCGGTCGCACCGGTCGCGTACGCCACCGAGTCGAAATGCGCGCCAAGGAGCACGACTTCGTCCTTCAGCACGGGATCGGTGCCTGGGATCTCCGCCACGATGTTGAAGCCGTTCGGGCTGGTCTCATCGTAGAATTTCGTCTGGACGTTCAGCTCCACCTTCACCGGCACGCCTTTGTCGAGGATCCTCACCATCCGGTTGTAGTGCTCGACGGCGAGCGTCACCGTTGGCAATCCCTGGCCGGCATCGTCGCCTCGCGAGCCGCCGCCCGAGGGGAAGATCGTTCCGCCGTCGGTTCGCTGGTGCTGCGTGGACAGCCCGCTGCCGATCGACGAGAGGTCGCTGTCGCTTCCCCGATTGAACAGCGCGACGACGCCTTCGGCCTTGAAGAACTGGTCGATCCGCTGCTGCAGCCCCTGCCCGCCGGCGCCGCGGCCTCCACGGCCACCGCGTCCGCCGCGGGCGGCCGGAATGGGGGTCGTCGCAGCTTCGGCGAACTGCTCGTCGGTCATCCGGTGGACGATCGTCCCTTCGAGCATCCTGACCGCGCGGGCGGGCTGCGTCAGCACGATCTTGCCTGCAAGCTTGCCCTGGTAACGAGCGACGTCGGCCTCGCTGGCAATCTGCACGAGGACGACGTCGGCGGCCACGGTTCCGTTGGTGCCAGCCGACCACGCGCCTGGCATCCCGATGATCGGCTGCACCTGTGGCTCGATCATGTGCGCGCTGAAGCGCTCGAGCGACCAGCCCTTGCCGAACGTGAACGCCTCACGATGGGCGTTGGCCAGCCCCCAGTCGCCGAACTTCTTCACCGCCCAGTCCGCCGCCTGCGAGATCCCCGGTCCGCCCGTCAGACGGGGGCCGTACACGTCGGCCAGCCAGCTGACGTGATCCATGACCTGCGAGCGATTGAGCCCTTCATCCCTGATCCGGCCGATCGTTTCATAGTCCAGTTTTTCCCGAGGTTCCTGGGCCACGGGAAGCGCCGCGACCGACAGCACGATCAGGAAGAGCGCACCGGTACGTTTCATCGCCCCATCCTCCAGGCGGCAGCGAGCTGCCGCTGTCCACCTCAGTCCTGACTTTCGTAATTGCGGTGGCATTCGGCCGGCGATGCATCCCGCTTCACACCCCAACGCTCAGGCGTGCGCGTTGGGGGGCCACGGCCCGCGGCGTTGCTCGTCGGTCACATACTCCCGGTATTCTCCCTCCTCGCGCCTTGCGGGGCGGGCGCCTCGCCGCCCTCGGTGCCTCACCGCAATTACGAAAGGCAGGACTGAGCTCGTGCGGCAGGGTACTCCGGAAGCGGGAAAAGGAAAAGAAATCTGGGTTATCTTGACGGGATGCTGCTGACGCTCATCCTGGTGCTCCTGCAGGCGCCCAAAGGGCCGCCGTACAAGACGCCCCTGGCGATGGAAGAGATGGCGAGGAAGCAGGCCCTGGTGGATACGACGGCCGGCACGTTCGTCATCGATCTGCAGCCGGAGGCTGCGCCCAATCATGTCGGCTACTTCATGAAGCTCGCGCGCGAGGGTGCTTACAACGGGACCTTGTTTCACCGGATCATCAGTATGGGAATCATCCAGGGCGGCGATCCCATCTCGAAGGATCCAGCCCGGACCAAGCAGTACGGCACCGGCGGGCTTGGCATGCTGCAAGCGGAGCGCAGCGCGCAGAAGGCCACGCGAGGCGCGGTGGCTGCCGTGCTGCAACCGGGCAAGCCCGATAGTGCGGGCGCACAGTTCTTCATCTGCGTCACGGACCAGCCGGCGCTCGACGGCAAGTACACGATCTTCGGCCGCGTGTCGGAAGGGCTGGACGTCGTCGAAAGGATCTCGCAGGCGCCTGCGGAACCCAACGGCGCGCCGATCGAACGCGTCGAGATTCGCTCCGTCACGATCCGCGACACGCCTCCCCCGGAGCCGGAACCTTTTGCCGGCGAGAGCGCGGAATCCATGGCCCGGTATCGGGCCGTGCTGGAGACCTCTGCCGGCGACATCAGCGTCGAGTTCTTCCCCGACAAGGCCCCCGAGCACGTCCGGAACTTCCTGCGCCTGGCGCAGGCCGGGGTGTTCGACGGCACGTCGTTTCACCGCGTGGTACGCGGGTTCGTGATCCAGACCGGCTACCTCACCACGAGAGGGCCGCTGACGGCGAAGCAGCAGAAGCTCGTGCGCGACCTGCAGCCGGAGTTCAACGATACGAAGCACACTCGAGGAATTCTCTCGATGGCACACGGCGACGATCCGGCCAGCGCCACCACGTCGTTCTTCATCGTGACCGGTGATGCGCCCTCGTTGGACGGGAAGTACACGGTCTTTGGGCGTGTGGTGGGTGGATTGGATGTGGTCGACAAGATCGAGACGACGGCAGTCAGCGGGGAGGAGCCACTCGAGCGGATTGATGTGAAGTCCGTGCGGCTGGTTCGAGACCGCCAGCCACGAATGGACGTCCAAAGACGATAACGTCGGCTCACGGAGATAGCTCATGAGAACTGTATCCCGCCGTTGGATCCTCGCGCTCGTCACGCCTGTTGCGTGTCTGTCCCTGAATGCCGTGGTTTCGAATCGGGCCCTGGACGACTGGCCACAATGGCGCGGGCCGAACCGGGATGGCATCTCCAGCGAGCGCGGCCTGCTCCAATCCTGGCCGCCGAACGGGCCGCCGCTCGCCTGGCGCGCCACGGGCGCCGGTGCGGGCTACTCGTCGTTTGCCGTCGCGAACGGGCGGCTCTACACGCTCGGCGCGAGGGGCGATCGCGAATACGTGCAGGCGTACGATGCCGCGAGCGGCAAACCGCTGTGGGCGATCGACCACGGCCGACGGTTCGGCAACGACCGTGGAGACGGCCCGAGGAGCACGCCCACCATAGAGGGCAATCGCGTTTACGCCTATGGGGCCAGCGGCGACATGACCGTGCTGGATGCGGCGACCGGGAAGGTGATCTGGACGGTGAACGTACTGCAGAAGTTCGGCGGTTCGAACATCACGTGGGGGCTCAGCGAGTCGCCGCTCGTTCTGGCCGATCGGATTCTCATCAATGCCGGCGGTCCCGGTGCCTCGATCGTGGCCCTGCGCAAGACCGACGGGTCGGTACTCTGGAAGAGCGAGAGCGACCAGGCGGGATATTCGTCTGCGGTACTGCAGCAGCTCGGTGGGCTCAGGCAAGCCGTGTTCTTCACGGGGGAGCGCGCGCTTGGCGTCGACGTCCAGAGCGGGCGGGCGCTGTGGAGCTATGGCCAGGTCTCCAATCGCACCGCGAACATCGCGACGCCCATCGTGAGAGGGAATCGCGTGTTCCTGTCCTCCGACTACGGAACCGGCGCGGCCCTGCTCGAGATGACGGCCGAGAACGGAGCGGTTCGCGCGCGCGAAGTGTACTTCACGCGCGAGATGCGCAACCACCACGCCAGCTCGGTTCTCGTGGGTGAGCACCTGTACGGTTTTTCGAGCGCCATCCTCATGGCCATGCAGTTCGACACGGGGAAGGTTGCCTGGAGGGACAGGAGCGTCGGCAAGGGTTCGCTGGTGTTCGCCGATGGCAGGCTCTATCTCTTCAGCGAGCGAGGCGTCGTGGGTCTCGCCGAAGCCACCCCGGACGGCTACCGCGAGCACGGGCGGTTCCAGATTCGAGCAGGCTCGCTGCCGACCTGGTCGCACCCGGTCGTCTCGGGGGGCAGACTGTATCTCCGGGATCAGGACACGATTTACGCGTACAGCGTCAAGGCTGGAAGCTGAGTCCTGAGTTTCACAATTGCGATGACGTCTCGCTCCGCCGATGCATCCCGCTTCACCACCCCACCGCGCAGGCGTGCGCGGTGGATTTCCCACGGTTGTCAAGCCCCGGCGGCAACGGGAATCGGTGACCGCTGAGCATGCTTCGGATCAGAGAGCTGCCCACATGCTGTGCTCGCTGTCGCTGATCGCGCGGCGGCGGCACCGCGCGCCGCGGGCGTCGGCGCCTCGCGGCCAACTGCTGAAGCTGTACGCGGACTCCGGCCGCAGCGGGCCTGTCGGATCGGGCCGACCTTTGAGCCACGCGATCAGCGAAGGGAGTAAGACGGTCCCGGAGCGAGTCAGCCGGCGGTTTTTGGGCGTTCCGCCAAGTCTCGTTTTGATAACGGTTTGCGACTTTCCCCCGAGACGGCCATAATGGATGGATGGCCGGTTCGCCTGTGTACCCCTCAGGGGTGCCCCGGAGGACCGGGTCATCTCCCATATAAGGAAGCCTGGAAAGCCGGGACTCCTTCACCACGGATTGGCCGGAAATGGCCGCGCCCCCGCCCGGGGGCTGCAGCACGTACGTCCCCCTTGGCGCCCGTGAAAGGGGCCCCACGGAGGCCGTCAGGAAAGTCAGGCAGGTTTTGGCAGACACACGACTCAAGATTGCGGTATTCATCGACTTCGACAACATCGAGATTGGGGTAAAGAGCACGCTGGGCGTGCCGTTCGACATCGGCGTCGTCCTGGAGGCGCTCAAGGAGCGCGGCGACGTCGTTTCGAAGATCGCGTACGGCGACTGGACCCGCGCAGGGGATTACAGCCGTTCGCTCACTCAGCACGCCACCAAGCTCGTCCAGCGCAACCTCACTCCCGGCGGCGACAAGAACGGCGCCGACATCAACCTCGCCCTCGACGCGCTCGAGATGGCGTTCACCCACAACCACATCAACGCGTATGTGATCGTCGGGGGCGACAGCGACTTCATCACGCTCGTCGAGAAGCTCAAACAGTACGACAAGCAGATTTTCGTCGTGGGCGGCCGCGCGTTCACCAGCCTGGTGATGCAGCGCAACTGCCACGAGTTCATCGCGTACGAGAACCTGGTCGGATCGCGCCGCTCGCCCGAGCGCGGCCGGCAGAGCAGCCCGGTGACCCAGGCGCCGCTCGATCAGGTCGTGGCGCTCGTCCGCCGCGCGCTCAAGGTGTTGAGCGACCGCGAAGTGTCCCCGCAGCTCGGGCTGCTCAAGAGCACGCTGCTGCAGCTCGACTCCACGTTCTCGGAGCGCACATACGGTGCGGGCAGCTTCAGGGACTTCGCCCAGAAGCTCGAGTCGGCCGGCCATGTCGTGCTTCGGGAGTCCGGGCGTAACGTGCTCGTGGAGCTGAGCGAGACCGCTTCGGCTGCGGAGGAGTCGCCCGGCCGGCAGGCGCGGGCCGAGGCTGCCGAGCCGGCGCAGCCGGCGCACGGACGACGCGGTCAGCAGTTCGACGTCGCGCCGCGGGCGGCCGACGGAATCCGCGAGGTACGCCGCCTGTTCCAGTCCGCGCAGAACCCGCCCCGCTGGCCGATGTACGTTCGGCAGGCCAAGCAGTTCCTGCGCAACGTCGACTCGAGCTTCGACGAACGGAAATTCGGGTTCGGCAGCCTCGTGGATCTGATGCGCGCGTGCCAGCGCGAGGGCTTGTTCCGCATCGAGCGCGATCGGCAGGGTGTGATGCGGATTTTCCCGGGCAATGTCATGCAGTCGGCCACAGAGCCCATCCTCGCGGATACCGAGCCGGATGAGGACTTCCGCGGCAACGTGGCGGAGCCCGAGGAGCGCGCGGCCGAATGGACTGCAGGGCAGGAGGACGTGACCGAACCCGAGGTCGTGGAGGCGGATGCCGTGCAGGAGATCGCGCCGCCGCCGCCGGTGATCGACGTGGAAGCTGCCGCCTCCGCAGAGGAAACGGCAGCGCCGCGCCGGTCCCGATCCCGGAATCGCACGCGGCCGCAGGGCACGGGACGTACGCCGCGAAAGGCCCAGGAAGGCGTGGCCGTCCCCCGCGCGCGGAAGACGCCTTCCAGGCCACGCGCGCCGCGGGCACGGGCGCGCGCCAGAGAAGCTCAGTCCGAAGAGTAGCTCACGCCTCCTCCTGAAACGGAAGGGCCGGCGCGTCCGCCGGCTCTTCCGGATCGATCAGGTTGTGGACGCTGACACCCAGCAGTCGAACCGCTCGCTCTCCAGCCTCGGTGCGATCCAGCAGCCCGACAGCGCGAGCGGCGAGGCTGTCGGCATGGCTGGTGGCCGGCTGCCGCGTGTCGCTGCGCGTGATGGTCGTGAAGTCCGAGTAGCGGACTTTGATCGTCACGGTGCGGCAGACGAGGGCCTTGCGCATCAGCCACCCGGCCGCGTCGCGCGCCATCCCGTCGATTTCACGACGAATCTCGTTCAGGTCCGTCAGATCGGTGGCAAAGGTGTTCTCCGAGCCGGATGATTTCACGATCCGATCCGGCACGACCGGGCGGTCGTCGACGCCGTCGGCCAGCTGGCGCAGCCACTCGGCGTGGCTGCCGACCACTTCCCGCAGAACTTCCGGGTCCACGGTCCGGACGTCCACAAGCCGTTGAATCCCGCGCTCGTGCAGGCGCCTTGCCGTGACCGGACCGACACCCCACAGCGCATCCACCGGCAGCGTCTGCAGAAACCGCTCGACACGCTCGGGCGCGATGACGGTCAGTCCGTCAGGCTTCCTCCATGCGGAGGCAATCTTTGCCAGGAACTTGTTCGGCGCGACACCCGCCGACGCGGTCAGCCGGGTCGTCTCGCAAATGCGCTCTTTCAGCCGCTGAGCCACGACGCGCCCGAGCCTCTCCTGCCAGGCATTCTCGGTCACGTCGAGGTACGCCTCGTCAAGCGACAGCGGCTCGACCAGCGGCGTCACCGACCGGAAGATCTCGAACACGGCCTGCGAGGCCGCGCGGTACTTCCCGAAGTCCGGCCGGACGATGACGAGCGAGGGACAGAGCCGGACGGCCCGGGCCATCGGCATCGCGGATCGAACGCCGTGGGCGCGCGCTTCGTAGCTCGCCGCCGCGACCACCCCGCGCTGTGTCGGGTCGCCCCCCACGGCGACAGGCCTGCCCCGCAGGGAGGGGTTGTCCCGCTGTTCGACGGACGCATAGAACGCGTCCATGTCGATGTGGAGGATGCGGCGCATGACTGACGACTGCCGGCCAGGGTTCAAGATACAGTATTCGCATGGATTCAGAATCATCCGTCGTGGAGCGCCATGAAGGTCTGGCCTGGATACGGGGAAGCGGGGTGTGCCGTCAGTGGAACGGCATCCAGTACAAGCTCGGCATGTCCGGGAAGAACGTCGGCGCAAAGAACCTGTCGATGAACGTGGCGGTGATACCGCCGGGCGGGATTGCGGGGGCGCACGTTCACGTGGGCTTCGAGGTGATGCTCTACATCCTCGAAGGGCGCGTGCGGCACGATTACGGGGAGGGGCTCGCGAATCGGGTGGATCATGCGGCCGGCGACTTCATCTTCATCGAGCCGGGTGTCCCGCACGAGGTCTACAATCTGAGCGACTCCGAGCCCGTCGTTGCCGTCGTCGCACGTTCCAGCCCCGATGAATGGGATCGGATCGTCCCATACGAAGGGCCCCGACGAGGGTAGGCCGCGCCATGGATTACGTCTCCCTCGGCCGCTCGGGCCTGAAAGTCTCCCGCATCTGCCTCGGCGTGATGACGTACGGCGATCCGGCGTGGCGGGCCTGGATTCTCAGCGAGGAGCAGGGCCGCCCGTTCATCCGCCGAGCGCTCGAGCGCGGCATCAACTTCTTCGACACGGCGGACATGTACTCCCGCGGCACCTCCGAGGAAGTGCTGGGGCGCGCGATTCGGGACTTCGCCCGCCGCGACCACGTGGTCATCGCCACCAAGGCGTTCTACCCGATGAGCGAGGATCCGAACGATCGCGGGCTCTCGCGCAAGCATCTGATGTCCTCCATCGACGGTTCGCTGCGGCGCCTCGGCACCGACTACGTGGATCTCTATCAGATCCACCGTTACGATCCCGAGACGCCTATCGAGGAAACGCTGTGCGCGCTCGACGACATCGTCCGGGCCGGCAAGGCGCGCTACATCGGCGCGTCCAGCATGGCGGCGTGGCAGTTCGCGCGCGCCCTCTATCTCGCCGATCGCCACGGTTGGACGCGGTTCGTCTCGATGCAGGACCACTACAACCTGGTGTACAGGGAGGAAGAACGCGAAATGCTGCCGCTCTGCCGGGACGAGGGCATCGGGGTGATTCCGTGGAGCCCGCTGGCGCGAGGATTTCTGGCCGGCAATCGCCGGGCTGCCGACAAGGGCGACACGGCGCGCGCGAAGACGGACGACTTCGCCCATCGGCTCTATTACATGGACAGCGATTTCCGGATTGTGGAGCGTGTGGTGTCGCTGGCCGGGCGCCGGGGGGTGAAGCCGGCGCAGATCGCGCTGGCCTGGCTGCTCCGGCAGCCTGGCGTCACTGCTCCGATCGTCGGCGCGTCGAAGATCGAGCACCTGGATCAGGCGATCGACGCCCTGGAGATCAGCCTGACCGACGAGGAGTGCGGGGAGCTCGAGGCGCTGTACGAGCCGCACACTGTCAAGATGTAACACGCACAGCGCAGATTCGTTGATTGCGGATTGGAGATTTATTTGGGATTGAGGATTGGGGATTGGGGATTTCATTCCGAGATTGAGGATCGGTCGGGATGGGTGCGGCTCCTGCTATTCCGGAATCCCCAAGATCCCTCACGGCTACCGAAGCCTCGAACTGCCGAACGAATCCTCGACTGCCGAAGTGCAATCCCCAATTCCGAATCGTACAATCCCCAATCAATCCGCAATCAACGAATCGGCACTTCTCCTACCAGTGCGCCCGGCGTGGTTTCGGCGATGCGGTGCCCAGCGTCTGGGCCGCGAGCGCCTCGAGGTCCTGCTGAATGCCGGCGGTCATCACCTGAAACGTCCGATAGGCTCGAACGAGCGCCCGCTGGCCGGCCGTGTCGAGCAGGTAGTGCTTTCGCCGACGCCCGCCGCGCTGCGCGGTGGGGTTGCCGGTGTAGGAGCAGACCATCCGTTTGGCCTCCAGGCGCTCGAGCGTCACGTAGACGGCGCTGACCGGCGCGTCGCGGCCGGTCCGCGTGACGATCTCGCGGTGAATGGCGGCGCCGAACGCGCCGTTGCCGAGGCGGACCAGCGCCAGCAGCACGAGCTGCTCGAACTCGCCGACGAGCGGCCAGGAATCGCCAAAGAATCTCATATACCCAACATTGTATCTGATATAATGCCACGTAATCCGAGCCGGATTTCCGGGCCTGAACGCCGCGCGGTCGACACGCGCGCCGGTGCTCCTGTTGCCCCGTCCGTGGGCGCCCGCCCATAATCTGTCGCTCGAGATGACTATTATCGATTTTCCTCCATTTACAGATCTGGCTAGAAAGGACACGGTCCTCATGGGTTCCGCATCAGCAGCCGAAGCTATTCGAAGCATCAGCCGGTGGAGCACGGCAGCCGGCCGCAACGCCTTCGCGAACCGGAAGGCGAGCGAAGAGTTCGGTTCCCTGACGTTCAACGACGAAGCGCAGCGGGCGCGCCTGCCAAAGGATGTCTATCGCGCGCTCCGGCGCGCCGTCGCCCAGGGCGAGCCGCTCGATCCGTCGGTCGGCGACATCATCGCCAGCGCGCTGAAAGACTGGGCGGTCGAGCACGGCGCCACGCACTACACGCACTGGTTCCAGCCGATGACGGGCATCACCGCCGAGAAGCACGACTCGTTTCTCTCGCCGACGCCCGATGGCCGCGCCGTGGCGGAGTTCAACGGCCGGGAGCTGGTCAAGGGCGAGCCCGACGCGTCGAGTTTCCCCTCGGGCGGCATGCGGTCCACCTTCGAGGCCCGCGGCTACACGGCGTGGGACCCGACGAGTCCGCCCTGGCTGCTCGTGACGCACAGCGGGACCACGCTGGTCATTCCCACGGCGTTCGTGAGCTGGACCGGTGAAGCGCTCGACAAGAAAACACCGCTGCTGCGATCGATGGAAGCGCTCTCGAAGCAGGCGGTCCGCATCCTCAGGCTGTTCGGCTCGAAGGCCCAGCGCGTCGTCGCGACGTGCGGCCCCGAACAGGAGTACTTCCTGATCGACAGGCAGTTCTACTTCAGCCGTCCCGACCTCATCAACGCGGGCAGGACGCTCTTTGGCGCGCGGCCGCCCAAGGGGCAGGAGCTCGAGGATCACTACTTCGGATCGATCCCGGATCGCGTGCTCGCGTTCATGATGGAGGTGGAGCGGGAGCTGTACAAGGTCGGCGTGCCGGTGAAGACGCGGCACAACGAGGTCGCGCCCGGCCAGTACGAAGTGGCGCCGATCTTCGAGAACGCCAACGTCGCCACCGACCACCAGATGATGACGATGGAGATGATGCGGCGGATGGCGCCAAAGTTCGGCCTGGCGTGCCTGCTGCACGAGAAGCCGTTCGCGGGCGTCAACGGGTCGGGCAAGCACCTGAACTGGAGCATGAGCGACGAGCTCGGGAACAACCTGCTGAACCCGGGCGACACCCCGCACGACAACATCCAGTTCCTGGTCTTCTGCGCCGCGATGTTGCGCGCGGTGAACAAGTTCCAGGGGCTCCTGCGATTCAGCATCGCGAGCGCGGGCAACGATCATCGGCTCGGCGCCAACGAGGCGCCGCCGGCCATCATCTCGATCTTCCTCGGCGACATGCTCACCGACATCTTCCAGCAGATCGAGAAGGCGGGCAGCGCGAAGACGACCAAGAGCGGCGGCATCCTCGACATCGGCGTGGGGGTGCTGCCCAAGCTGCCGCGGGATGCGGGCGACAGGAATCGCACCAGTCCGTTCGCGTTCACCGGCAACAAGTTCGAGTTCCGCGCGGTGTCGTCCAATCAGAGCATCGCGCTGCCGATCGTCAGCCTGAACGTCGCGGTCGCCGAGGCGCTCGACCACTGCGCGACCGAGCTCGAGAAGGGCCTGAAAGAGGGGAAGAAGCTGCAGGGCGCGGTCAAGCAGCTGCTGACGAAGCTGGTGCGCGAGAACAAGCAGATCATCTTCAACGGGAACGGCTATTCGGAGGAATGGCAGAAGGAAGCGGCGCGTCGGGGACTGCTGAACCATCGCACGTCGGTCGACGCGTATGGCGAGGCGCTGAAGCCGGACGTCGTCTCGGCGTTCGAGAAGCACGGCGTGCTGACCGGCCGCGAGCTGAAAGCCCGGTACGATGTCGCCGTCGAGCAGTACAACAAGAGCATCAACGTCGAAGCCCAGCTGATGGTGCTGATGGCGAACCGTTACATCCTGCCGGCCGGCTATCGGTATCAGAGCGAACTGGCGCAGGCGGTGACGGCCGTCAAGGCCGCGGGGGCGACGGCGAAGGAATCGCGCAAGATGCTCGACACAATCTGCAGGCTGACCGACGAAGGCAAGGCGAAGGTCGATCACCTCCAGGCATTGCTCGAGCACGAAGCGGACGGCTCACCCGAGAAGCACGCCAAGTACTTCCGGGACAAGGTGGTTCCGGCGATGAACGCGCTTCGGGAGTCGGGCGACAACCTCGAGTGCCTCGTCCCGCACGACCTCTGGCCGCTTCCGACCTATCGGGAGATGCTGTTCATCAAGTAAGAGGGGGACAGTCCCCTTAAGGGGACAGGCACCCTAAGGGGACAGGCACTTTAAGGGGACAGGCACCTTAAGGAGCCTGTCCCCTCCGCCACCTACGCAGGCGTCAGCTCCTTCTCCTTCACAACCTTCTCGACCTTCTCGGCTTTCTCCTCGATGATCGGGAGCCTTCGGGCAGCCACTGGTTTGACCACCTCGATCGGCAGCTCGATCTCGAGCACGCCGTTCTTGAAGATCGCCTTCGCCAGATCAGGCTTGGCGCCCTCCGGCAGTGCGATCTCGCGGTAGAAGTTGCCGTAGAAGCGCTCGGTGCGGATGTATCCCTTCTCCTTTTCCTCCTTCTCCTGTTTCCGCTCGCCCTGGATCGTCAGCAGCTCGTCGGTGACGTCGATCTTCACGTCCTCCCTCGTGAGCCCCGGCAGTTCGGCGCGAACGAACAGCTTGTAGTCCTTCTCGAAGACCTCGATCGCCGGCGCCCACTCGAACACCGGCGCCTCGACCGCACGGATGCCGAGCGGCCGGCGCAGACCGAAGTCCTCGAACATGCGCTCCATGTCGTCGCTCAGCCTCCGCATCAGGTTGAAGGGGCTCTGCAACGTCAGAGGCGCCAGTTCCTTGTTCCTCATAAACCCTCCTTCTCGCACGTCCGGAGGCGCCCACGGGCAACCCCCGGTGCGAACCCGCACGTTTTAAGAAGCCGCTGAAAATTCTCGCAATCGAGGTGCCTGACCTGCCGCGGCTCGCCCCCGCGATTCCGGCCGTTCTCGAGGGGACTCGAACGACACCGGCGCCGTACCGTCGCCGATGCCGGATTTCCACTGTCGACTTTCCGCCGGAGGTCGAGGCTATGATCGAAGGCGGAACTAACGGAGAGCCCGAATCAATGACGCCGACCTATCCCGCCGACTATTCGACCGACGTCGTTCTTCGCGACGGCACCACGCTCCACCTTCGGCCCGTGAGGCCCGACGACGACGAGAGGCTGCTGGACCTGTTCTCGCGGATGTCGAAGGAGAGCCTCTATTACCGATTCATGAGCGTGCCGCGCCTCGACCTCGAGCGTATGGCGTCGTTCACGCACGTGGACTACGACAAACACTTCGTTCTCGTCGGCGACTGCGGCGGACGGCTGGGCGCGATCGCCGGCTATTACCGCCTGGATCACGCGCCCGATCGGGCCGAGGTGGCCTTCGCCATCGTGGACCCGCTGCAGGGCCGCGGCATCGGCACGCGAATGCTCGAACGGCTCGCCGAGATCGCGCGGGAACGCGGCATCACGCTGTTCGACGCCTACGTGATGGGTGAGAACAAGCGGATGATGGACGTTTTCCTCGAGTCGGGATTTGCCGTGAGGCAGGAGCTCGAGCAAGGCGTCTTTCGCGTGACGCTCCAGCTGGAGCCGACGCCGTTCTACACCGAGCGGGCAGCAGAGCGATCCATGAAGGCGGCCGCCGCCTCGATGCGATCGTTCTTCGAGCCGGCCGTCGTCGCGGTCGTGGGCGCGAATCGCGAGCCGGGGCGCATCGGCTCCGAGATCCTCCGGAACCTTCACGCCACGGGGTTCACGGGCAAGCTCGTCCCCGTCCATCCCGACGCGGCAGCCGTCCAGGGCCTCGATGCGTCGCCGTCGGTCGGCGCCATCCCAGGGCCCGTCGATCTCGCCGTGATTGTCGTGCCCGCGGCGCGGGTGCCGACGGTCGTGGACGAGTGCATCGCGAAGGGCGTCAAGGCCCTCGTCGTGATCAGCGCGGGGTTCGCGGAAACGGGTGACGAGGGGCGCGCGCTCGAGGCCGCGCTCGTCGAAAAAATCCGGGCCGCCGGGATACGGATGATTGGACCCAACTGCATGGGGATCATCAACACCGATCCGCGCTTCCGCCTGAACGCGACGTTCTCGCCCGTCTACCCGCCCGAGGGCCGCGTTGCCTTCTCGACCCAGAGCGGCGCGCTCGGCCTGGCGATTCTCTCCTACGTCCGCACGCTGAACCTCGGCATCTCCAGCTTTGCCTCCATCGGCAACAAGGCGGACGTCTCGGGCAACGACCTGATTCAGTACTGGGCGGAGGATCCCAAGACGGACGTCATCCTCCTCTACCTCGAGAGCTTCGGCAACCCCGCCAAGTTCGCGCAGATCGCGCGGCGTGTCGGGCGCAGCAAACCCATCGTCGCGGTCAAGGCGGGTCGCTCGGGCGCAGGGGCCCGTGCCGCGTCGTCCCACACC
Source organism: Vicinamibacterales bacterium (assembly GCA_035711845.1). Lineage (GTDB taxonomy): Bacteria > Acidobacteriota > Vicinamibacteria > Vicinamibacterales > 2-12-FULL-66-21 > DASTBU01. The sequence goes on along the minus strand of DASTBU010000080.1, from coordinate 52,475 downwards.
GGCGCCCGTGCGACCAGCGATACGCTCGTCGACACCATGCTCAGGCAGTCGGGCGTGATCAGGACGCACACGCTCGAAGAGCTGTTCGACGTCGCGACGCTGCTCTCCAACCAGCCGATCCCCGCCGGGCGACGGGTCGCCATCCTGACCAACGCCGGCGGACCAGGGATTCTCGCGGCAGATGCCTGCGAAGCCGACGGGCTCGAGCTGCCGTCGCTGTCGCCGGACACGGTGACCGCGCTGCGCGCGTTTCTTCCGGCAGCCGCCAGCGTCGGCAATCCCGTTGACATGATCGCCTCGGCGCCGCCCGAGCACTATCGCCGCTCCATCGAGCTGCTCCTCGCGGATCCCGGCATCGACAGCCTGCTCGTGATCTTCATCCCGCCGCTCGTGACGGCTGCCGAGGACGTGGCTGCGGCCATCAGGTCTGCGGTGGCCGGCTCCACCAAACCCGTGCTGGCCGCGTTCATGGGGCAACACGGGTCCGTCGCGCTGGCGCCGGTTCCGTCCTACATGTTTCCGGAATCCGCGGCGGTCGCCCTCGCGCGCGTCACGCAGTACGGCGAGTGGCGGCGCAAGCCGCTCGGCGAGATTCCTGTGCTGCCGAACCTCGATCGGATGGCGGCGCGCCAGCTCGTCGCCGACGCGTTGGCGGCCGGCGGAGGCTGGCTGTCTCCCGGGGATGCGCAGGCGCTGCTCGAGACCTCCGGCATCGCGGTGGCGGCCAGCCGGACGGCGCGCACCGCCCATGAGGCTGCGCGCGCGGCAGCCGAGCTCGGGTTCCCCGTCGCCGTCAAGGCCGTGGGGGCGTCCGTCCTTCACAAGACGGAGATCGGTGGGGTGCGGCTCGGCATCACCAGCGAGCAGGCCGTGCGCGAAGCCTTCGCGGATCTCGCCGCGCGGCTGGCGGACCGCCTCGAAGGTGTGCTCGTCCAGCGCATGGTCATGGGCGGCGTGGAGATGGTCGTCGGGGCGCTGAACGATCCATCGTTCGGGCCGGTGGTCATGGCAGGCACCGGTGGTATCTTCGTCGAGCTGCTCGGCGACACGATCTTCCGCATGTGTCCGCTCGCCGAAACCGACGCGGTCGAGATGGTGGAAGAGATGAAAGGCCGCGTGCTGCTCGAGGGGTACCGCGGAGCGCCAGCCGCCGATCAGGCGGCGTTTCGCGACGTCCTGCTGCGCGTGTCGCAGCTCGCGGCCGCCTGCCCGGAGATTCTGGAAATGGACATCAATCCGCTGATGGTGCTGCGCTCCGGCGCGGTTGCAGCCGACGTCCGCGTCAAGATCGGCCCGCGCCCGCACCCCGCCCGCGGACGGCGCGTCTCATACTGAGACGAACTCGCGCTGGGGGTGGCGCACCGTCAGCACGGGGCACGGCGCCTTCCGCACGACGCGCTCGGCGACGCTGCCGAGCAGCATGTGCCCCAGGGGCCCGCGGCCATGGGTGCCGATGACGATGAGATCGATCCCTTGCTCCGTGGCGTAGCGCACGATTTCGAGGGAGGGCGACCCCATGAGCGTCATCACCATCGTCGTGGCGCGTTCGGCCTCCGGTATCAGCTTGCAGAGTCGATCGCGCGCCTGCGCCTGCCACTCGTTCAGCATGTCGCCGAGCGGCGCGGGGAACGCTTCCGCCGCCCACGGCTGCGTGTAGGGGTCCTGCACCACGTGCAGCAGATGGAGCGTCGCGCCGAAGGCGGAGGCGAGCGCGCGGCCGTACCTGAGCGCCGCGTCCGAGCACTCGCTGAAGTCAGTAGGCACCAGGACTGTCCCGAGGTTGATCATGGCAGCTCCCGCAGATGGATCGCGTTGACGGCGCCGATGAGCCGATGCTCGCCTTGCGAACGACAGTTGCAATTGCCCTTCCGCGTGTCGGGGCCTGATTTCCCGAGCGTCAGGCCCTCCCGGCCGGCAGCGTGACCGTCACGACCGTGCCGCCCTCGGGCGGCGAGTCGACGTCGATCGAGCCCTTGTGTCTCTCGACGACCCGCAACGCCGTCGGCAGGCCCAGACCGGTTCCCCTGTGCTTCGTGGTGAAGAAGGGCTCGAACAGCCGTTCCCGGGCCTCGGCCGGAATTCCCGGCCCATTGTCCCTGATCGCCACGCGGCAGTCCTCCGCGCTGCACGTGACGTCGACCTCCACCTGCCCGGTGCCGCCCGCCGCCTGTGCGGCATTCAAGAGGAGATTCAAGAAGACGGTCTGGAGCTGTTCGGGGTCGGCGGGGATGGTAGGACGGTCTCCGCCGATTGCGATGTCCAGTGGTGCGTACGCCGGATCCTTCCGGACCAGAGCCGCTGTACTCTCGAGCAGGTCGGCGAGTGGAACGTCGGTGATTCGCGGATCGCGCGGGCGCGCGAAGACCAGCAGGTCCTGCACGATGTTGTTGAGGGAATCCAGCCGTGTCACCACCTCGCCGAGAATCGCCCGATCGCGGCTCGAATCCGACATCCGTCCTCCGATCACCTGCAGCGCACCGCGGATTCCCGCGAGCGGGTTCTTGACCTCGTGGGCGACGACAGCCGCCATCTCACCAAGCCGCGCAAGGGCCGTCTGCTCGCGCAGCCGGGCTTCGGACTTCTTCCGCTCGGTGATGTCGTACCGGATGGCCATGTATTGGTACGGCTTTCCCCGGTCGTCGAGGAAGGGCACGATCGTGGTGTCCACCCAGTAGATGCTTCCATCCTTCGCACGGTTCCGCAGCTCTCCGCGCCAGATCCTGCCTTGCCCGATCGTCTGCCACAGATCGTGAATGAACTCCTTGGGATGGTAGCCGGAGTTGATGATGCGGTGGTCCTGACCGAGCAGCTCGTCCCTCGAGTATTTCGAGATCTCGCAGAACTTGTCGTTGGCGACCTGGATGCGGCCCTTGACGTCCGTGACCGCGACAATCGCGGCCTGGTTGAGCGCGAAGTTCGTATCGGCGAGGTCCTTGAGGCTTTTGTTGAGCGCGCGACCCGCGGTGGCATAGCTGATGACGAGCCATGCGGTGACCCAGATGCCGACGAGCGTCAGAACGCGATTCGCGACGGCGAACCACACCATCTCGGTTCGGGTGGAAAGAGGGAAGTCCAGGATGGTGAGAACGGTCGCGATCGCGGCCGCCCAGAGCGGGAAGTACGGCCGGCGCACGAACAGCCCGAGCAGGACGACGATGCCGTAGAGCGCGCTGATGCCGACGCCGAGAGGCAGCGCCAGGTCCGCCAGGAATATCGCGGACGTGACCGCTACGGCTATCGGGATGAGCCGGCGGTCGTCCCAGCCCGCGGCCGGCGCAGGCGGCAGAGGAGTGGCTCGATCTTTGATTGGGTCTCCGTTCAGCGGCTCGATGCTATCGCGGTGGCCGGACAATCGCAATGATGACGCGGGGGTTTGCGTGTCGGCTGCGAGAAATCACCCGGGCGGAGCGGAAAGTTTCCCTATGGCTTCGGTTCTGATTGTCGATGACGAGGCGCTCATCCGGTGGTCCGTCGCCGAGAGCCTCGAGTCAGCCGGACACGTGGTGCTCGAGGCGGGAAGCGCCGCCGAGGCGCTCCGACTGGTGGACTCCAACAATTCCGGGATCGGCGTGGCCGTCCTCGATCTCCGGCTGCCCGATTCGAGCGACCTGAACCTGCTTCGTCGTATCCACCAGTCCGCTCCGCGCTGCCGAATCATCCTCATGACCGCGCACGGGACCCCTGACGTGCTGGAGGAAGCGATCCGCTCTGGCGCCTTTGCCGTCCTCACCAAGCCGTTCGACATGGACAGCGTGGTCAACCTGGTCGGCCGAGCGGATTCGAAGTCCGGCGTGACGTAAAACCGCTTCGAGCTCGTTCGAACGTCACCCTTCAGCCTTCAGCCTTCAAACTTCAGCCTTCACCCTTCAGCCTTCACCCTTCAAACTTCATATAATTGTCCTGTGCCCGCCAGGATTCTGGTTGTTGACGACGAGCAGCTGATACGGTGGTCGCTCTCCGAGCGGCTCACGCAGGAAGGCCACGAGGTGGTCGAGGCAGGGACCGCGAAGGAAGCCCTTGCGCTGGCCGGCCCCGACATCGATCTGGTGCTACTCGACTATCGTCTGCCGGACTCGGACGGCCTGAAGGTGCTCCAGGAGATCAAGGTCAGCGACCCCGACATCCCGATCATCATGCTGACGGCCGTTTCTGGCGTGGAGACGGCGGTCGAGGCGATGAAGCATGGGGCGCATCACTACGCGAACAAGCCGTTCAATCTCGACGAGATCGCACTCTTCGTGCAGAAGGCACTGGAAACCACGGCGCTGCGCCGCGAAGTGCGGAACCTGCGCGCCTCGCGATCGGAACCCTACGCCCTCGGCCGAATCGTGGGGGAGGCAGCCCCCATGCAGGCACTGCGGGCGTTGCTCCAGCGGATCGCCTCCAGCCCGGCCTCGACGGTGCTCCTGATGGGGGAGAGCGGCACGGGCAAGGACCTGGCGGCCAAGGTCATTCACTACAACAGCGAGCGCGCGTCGCGCCCGTTCATGAATATCACCTGCTCGGCGCTTCCCGAGACGCTGCTCGAAAGCGAGCTGTTCGGTCACGAACGCGGCGCGTTCACCGACGCGCGGCAGCAGAAGGTGGGCCTGCTGGAGTCGGCAGGCGGCGGCACGGTCTTCCTCGACGAAATCGGCGAGATGGTCCCGGTGCTCCAGGCCAAACTGCTCCGCTTCTTGGAAGAGAAGGCCTTCAAACGCGTGGGTGGGGCCGCAGACATCCGTGTGGACGTCCGGGTCGTCGCCGCGACCAACAGGGATCTGGAGGATGCGGTCAAGCAGGGTCGTTTCCGCGAGGACCTCTACTACCGGCTCAACGTGATGCAAGTGCAGCTGCCGCCCCTCCGCGAGCACGCGTCCGACGTCGGGTTGCTCGTGAGGTACTACGTGGATCAGTTCAACCGCGAGTTCAGGAAACAGGTGCGCGGGGTCACCCCGGAGGCCCTCGAGGTGCTGCGCACGTATCGATGGCCCGGCAACATCCGGGAGCTGAGAAACGCGGTCGAGCGGGCCATGTTGCTCGCCGACGAGGAGTGGCTCATGCCCGAGCACTTCCCGATGAACGTCGGGCGCCGGTCGAGCGGGCAGGCATTCGGCCTGCCGGAAGAGGGTGTGAGCCTCGAGTCGGTCGAGCGCATGCTGGTTCTTCAGGCGCTGGAGCGGACAGGGTGGAACCACACCAGGGCGGCGACGCTCCTCGGGCTCAACCGGGATCAGATCCGCTACCGTATCGAGAAGTTCGGGCTGGAAAAGACGGCTGGACGCGAATAATCCCGCAGGGCGCGCGTAAATCCCCGCATGCCCGATCGAGCAACCGCCGTACCGGCGGGGAATCCTCGAGAAACAGGCCTGAAAACGCGCAAAGTTCATGGCATATGTGTTGCTCCGCCGAATATCCGGCAGCCGTCGCGAGCCTTCCTCCGATTCATCCGGGCTGTTCATAACCAGGAGGTTCGGACGCGTTCAGCCAGCCAGGAGTCAGTCCAATGCTTTCCAGAGAACGGGTCGAGGCAGTTCTGGACCGAATCCGACCCATGATGCAGGCCGACGGGGGCGATATCGAGCTGGTCGACGTGCACGGCAACAGCGCGCGCGTTCGGCTCACCGGGATGTGCTCCGGCTGCCCCAGCGCACACATGACGCTCTACATGGGGGTCGAGATGGCCCTTCGCGACGAAATCCAGGAATTCGAAGAGCTGCAAGTAGTCTGACATCGGGAGAGGCAATGATGCGCGCGACATCGCAGTTCATGATGGAAAACGTGGTGGTCGGCCACAGCTCCCGCATGCGGGCGATCTTCGAGTTCGTCAAGGTCGTGAGCCGCAGCGACAGCAGCGTGATCATCACCGGCGAGAGCGGGACGGGCAAGGAAGTGATCGCCAACGTGCTGCATCACTCCAGCGCACGCCGTCACCAGCCATTCGTCGCGGTCAGCTGCGCGCTCTTTTCGGAGACGCTGATCGAGACGGAGCTCTTCGGTCACGAGCGCGGCGCCTTCACGGGCGCCATCAAGGACAAGCCGGGCCGCTTCGAGCTCGCCCAGGGCGGCACGCTGTTTCTCGACGACATCGACGATGTGCCCCTCGGGATGCAGGTGAAGCTCCTGCGCGCGCTCCAGAACCGCCAGGTGGAGCGGGTCGGCGGCACGCGCACGATCCCGGTCAACGTGAGGATCATCACCGGGACCAAGCGCGACCTCAAGCAGCTCGTCGAGGAGGGCAAGTTCCGCGAGGACCTCTACTACCGCCTGAACGTGCTGCCGATTGTGCTGCCGCCGCTTCGCGAGCGCCGCGAAGACATCCCTGTCCTGACGGAATTCTTCATGCGGCGGTTTTCGCGCGAGCGCGGCATCGATGTGCCCGAACTCTCGCCGGTCGTGCGCCATGCGTTCGAGCGGTACCGGTGGCCCGGCAACGTGCGGGAGCTGGAGAATGCCTGCGAGCGGATGATTCAGACCTGCAGCTGTGGAACGGTCCGCGTCGGCTGCATGGCGGCCGGGATGCTGTTCGCGACCGCCAGCAGCGGCGAGCACGCCGACATCCCCGTACCGGGATCGACCGCGCCCAAGTCGATTTCGCTCGACGACCGCCTGAAGGAAGTCGAGGCCAACCTGATTGGATGGGCCCTGAAGGTGTCCGACGGCAACAAGTCCAAGGCGGCCGAGCTGCTCAGCATCAAGCGGTCGACGCTTGGCGACCGGATTGCCCGCTGCGGGTTGGGGGAGCCGCGCGACACGCCGGCGCTGGAGAGCGCGGTCTCTGCCTGAAGGACCGGGCCGAGGCTGATTTTCTGATCGCGTTCGTCAGTCCGTTATGCGGCTCGAAACGAGAACTTCGTACGTGTTGTGGAGCCGCACAACGGACTAGGCGCGCCACGGGCGCGCCTCGCCGGAGCGGAGTAGGGTTTTGGGGCCCCGCGAGCGACGGCGTTGGGGGGTCTGGCGGGGCGAAGCCCCCCAGCCTAACTTAGTTCGTCTGCTGGATCAGGGCGCGGACCTTCGACGCTTCCGGGTAGTTCGGCGCCACCTTCAACAGCTGTTCCCAGGCTTGCACGGCGCCTTTCGAATCCCTCTTGCCATCCCGCCGGATGATCCCGATGTTGAACCACGTCTGCGCGTGGGCCGGATCGATCTCGAGCGACTGCGCCAGCTGCTTCAGCGCCTCGTCGGTGCGTCCCGCGTAGAACATCGCCGTGCCGAGATCCGTGCTGACGCTGACGTTGCGCGGGTCGAGCGCCAGTGCCTGCTGATAGGCAGGCACCGCATCCGCAAACCGGCCCGCGTCATACAGCTTGTTGCCGAGCTCCGTCGCGGCCTTCAGGTTCTTGGGATCGTTCGCCAGGATGTCCCGGTAGGCCTGCAGCTCTGCTTCGTTGACGACCGCCGCGGCGGGCGAGTGGATCGCATCGTTCGGTGCGGTGGCCGCCGACAGCGGCGCGCCTGGCTGCGCCTGCCCCGCGCCGATCACGAACCCGACGATGATGCCGAGGAAGATGCCGGCGGCGCCTGTCACCGCGTTCATCGGCGAGAAAGGACTGTACTCGTGTCGCATGATCTGGGCCTTCGCACATGACCCGGGCGAGGGCTGGAGTTACAGGTGGAAGGAGGTACCAGTGCTTGCCAGCCGCTGCCCGGGTTCTGCGTTCGACGACTGCAGCCGGTGTGCCACACCCGGAATCGCGAGGATCCCGGGATTTTTCGGCGCTTCTGCCGCCGGACGCTTCGCTGCGCCGAGATTCCGGCAGTGCCTTACTTCAGCTTCAGCCTTCGAACTTCAGCCTTGTACATGAATCGAGGCCCGTTTCCCGAATCGCGTGGAAAGCAGCCTGGAGGGTTACCACCTCGGAGCCGAAGGCCTTTGCCCCGGACGGTAATCTGTCGAAGTCGACTCTGCTTCCTATTCACTCGATCCGGGGCGTGGCCCCGAAGTCAGTCCTACCGCTCGCAAAGCGCAGGCCAGCGGGCTCTGAGCGAAAAAGCCAGGGATCCGTGCAGCGGGCGCCGGCGATTGCCGGAATTTCAACAGCAGGCCGCGAACTCTCACGGATTCCCGGCTCGGTAGCCTGAGCTCGGCATGCCGCTGACGCGTTGTCCCGCCCCGCCACACCAGAACTGCCGGTCAGTGATTCAAATGGGCTGGCCCTGAGTGCACGTGGACGGCTTCAGAACCACCCTCCAATCGCCGCAGGAGCGACATCATCGGGCACCAGTCGGTGAATCCGGATTGCAGCAGGTTGAGACCCACGAACAGCGTAAACCAGAGAAACCCGGCATGCACGTACATCCCGAGCAGCACGCTGGCGGATACGAACACGCCGGCGACAATCCGCAGCTTCCGTTCAACGGTCATTTCCCACCTCCACGGCCATTCATGCAGCCACAATCCGTTCAGATTCAATCGTGTGTCGTGTCCCGATGACGTAATACAGAATCGGAACCGTCATCCGGGAGAGGAACAGTGACGCGACCTCTCCCGCCATCAGCGAAATAGCAAGTCCCTGAAAGATCGGATCGAAGAGGATGACGGCCGAGCCGACGATGACGGCGGCGGCCGTCAGCGCCATGGGCCTGAACCGCACCGCGCCGGCATCGACCACAGCCTGGTCGAGCGGCATCCCTTCCCGCAGCCGCAGCTCGATGAAATCCACGAGGATGATCGAATTGCGGACGACAATGCCCGCGCCGGCGATGAACCCAATCATCGAGGTCGCGGTGAAGAACGCGCCCATCGCCGCGTGCGCCGGCAGGATGCCCACGAGCGAAAACGGAATCGCCGCCATGATGGCCAGCGGCGTGACGAAGGAGTGGAACCAGCCGACCACGAGCAGGTAGATGAGCACCAGCACCGCGGCGAATGCCAGCCCGAGGTCGCGGAACACCTCGTAGGTGATGTGCCACTCGCCGTCCCATTTCATCGCGTAACGGCTGCTGTCGAACGGTTGCGTGGCCGAATACACCTCCATGGCGTACCCCTCTGGCAGCTGTCTCTGCTGGATTTCGGGGTTCACCTGAAGGATCGCGTAGACCGGGCTCTCCTGCGAGCCTGCGAGATCGGCCGTCACGTAGGTGACCGGCCGCAGGTTCTTGTGATAGATCGAGGGCGGCTCTTTCGTCTCGACGGTGCTCGTGACCTCGCCGACGGCCGTCTGGCGCACCGGCCCGATCCTGATCGCCCGCACGTCGTCGAGTGACGACGCGCTGCGTGGCAGGCGCAGCACGATGGGAACGTCTTCACGCGCGGCCTCGTCGTGGAGCAGCCCGACCTGCTCGCCTGCTCCAGCCATGCGAACCACGCTGGCGACCGCGGCGGCGGATACCCCGGCCGAGACGGCGCGCTCTTCGTCGATCGTCAGGAGATTGCCCGGCTGCGGCTGTTCCACGTACCAGTCGACGTCCACGACGCCGGGCGTGCGCTCGAGAAGGGCCCGCAGGTCGCGGGCGATCTCGATGCGACGACCGTCGTCTGGCCCGTAGACCTCGGCGACGAGCGTCTGCAGTACCGGCGGTCCGGGCGGGACTTCCGCGACCTGGATCGTCGCCTCGGCGGCCTTCGCGATCGGGGTCAGCCTGTCGCGGACCCTGCGCGCGATCGCGTGGCTCTGCGCGGAGCGATCGTGCCGGTTCTCGAGGTTGACCTGCAGGTCCGCCTGGTGGCGTGCCTGCCTGAAGAAGTAGTGCCGGACCAGGCCGTTGAAGTTGTACGGGGCGGACGTGCCCACGTACGTCTGCACGTTGACCACGTCCTCATCCTGAATCGCAGCGGCGGCAAGCTCCGACGCCACCTGTGCCGTTCGCTCGAGCGCGGTGCCTTCGGGCATGTCCACAATCACCTGGAACTCGCTCTTGTTGTCGAACGGCAGCATCTTGACGGTCACGAGCTTCAGCGGCACGAGCGCCATCGCCAGAAGGAGGAGCAGCGCGACCATCCCGAGAAAGCCCCACCGGAAGCGAGGCTCCGCCAACAGCCTTCGCATCACGCGACGGTACAATCTCGTCAGCCGGTCTTCCTCTTCGTGATGATCGCCCGCTTGCCTCAGGAGCCTGAAGGCCGCCCAGGGGGTAACCACGAACGCCACGACGAGCGAGAACAGCATCGCGGCCGACGCGCCCATCGGAATCGGGCGCATGTACGGGCCCATCAGGCCGCCGACAAAGGCCATCGGCAGAATGGCGGCGATGACCGTGAGCGTGGCGAGGATGGTGGGGTTTCCAACCTCGTCGACTGCGGCGACCACCGCCGCCAGGAACTGGCGCTTGTCCGTCGCGCCGGTCAGCCTGGCATGGCGCACCACGTTTTCCACCACGACGATCGCGTCGTCCACCAGGATGCCGATGGAGAAGATGAGCGCGAAGAGCGTGATTCGATTGAGCGTGTAACCGTAGAGGTAGAACACGAAGAGCGTGAGCGCGAGCGTTACCGGAATCGCGACGAGGACGACGAGCGATTCGCGCCTGCCGAGTGCGAGCCAGATCAGGATTGACACGGAGAGCACGGCGATCAACATGTGCACCAGGAGCTCGTTCGACTTGTCGGCGGCGGTATCTCCGTAGTTGCGTGTGACGGCCAGGTGGACGTCAGCGGGGATGATCGAGCCCTTCAACAGATCGAGCTTGTGCCCGACGTCGTGGGACACCTGGATCGCGTTGGTGCCCTTCCGCTTCGCGACGGCAATCGTGACTGCCGGCCGGGCGCCGCTCTCCTTCGTGAAGAAGGACACATAGCTCGAGGGCTCGCCATCACCATCGCGGACGTCGGCGATATCCCTGAGCAGGATCGCGTGGCCGCCCCGCTCGTCGACGACGGTCTGACCGACCTGGACGTAGTCGGTCAGGCGCCGTCCAGCTTGAACAACGGACGTGGCGTTGTCGAAGGTCGATCCCTGGAGGCTTTGTCTCACGTTACCCCGGCGCAGCGCTTCTGCCGCCGCGACCGGGTCGACTCCGTAGGCAGCCAGCCTCGCCGGGTCGAGCGAGACAGCAATCTCTCGCGGCCGGCCGCCAATGAGCGTGACCTCGGAAACGTTCGGCACTTCCTTGAGCGCGTCGCGCACCTGCGCGGCGACTTGCCGAAGCACGAAGTCGTCGTAGCGCTCGCTCCAGAGCGTCAGCGCCAGAACGGGCACATCGTCGATGGACCTTGGCTGGACCAGCGGCGGTGATACGCCAGGAGGGATGAGTTGAAGGTTGGCGTTCAGCTTCTGATTGAGTTTGACGAGCGCCTGTTCCTCTTCTTCGCCGACAAGGAAGCGGACGATCACAGTGGATCGACCGGCGCTGGACGTGGAGTAGATGTACTCGACGCCCGGAATCTCCCACAAGAGCTGCTCCATGGGCCGGGTCACGCGCTGCTCGACTTCCTTCGGCGAGGCGCCCGGCATCTCGACGATCACGTCGATCATCGGAACGATGATCTGCGGCTCTTCCTCGCGCGGCAGCGCGACGACGGCGAAGAGGCCGAGGGCGAGCGCGGCGAGCGTGCCGAGCGGCGTCAGCTTCGAGTGGACGGAGAACGCGGCGAGGCGTCCGGCCAGGCCGAGCTTCGTCATGGCGTCCTCCTCGCCGCGCCGGCGGCGGAACTGCTGATCGGGCGCCCATCCGCGAGATCCGCCGGCGGGTTCAACACCACGCGGTCGCCTTCCGACAGACCAGCCAGAATCTCGACCTGCGCGTCCCGTGTCTGGCCCTGGTGGACAAGGCGCATCCGTGCGACGCCGTCAGCCTCGACGAACACGGCGCTGAGCTGGCCGCGCTGTCGGAGCGCGGAAGCCGGAACGGTGAGGGCACGACGGCTGGCGCCCGGGAGCTGGGCCCGCCCGAACATTCCACTCCTCAGCCAGTCGTATCGCGGCAGATCGATCTTCAGTAACGTCGAGTGCACGGCGGGATCGATTGAGCGTCCCACCTCGGCGATTACCCCCTCGAGCTCCTGTCCGCTGCCGCCATCGATGGAGACGGGCACCGACGTTCCAGGTCGCAGTGCCGGTACTCGGGAAGCGTCCACGCTCACCTCGAGACGAAAACTCCTGTCGTCCTCGACGGTGAGCAGAGGCGATCCTGGAGCCGCCAGAGCACCTGGCTCGGCATTCCTGACGCTGACGATGCCGTCGAACGGCGCGGCGAGCGAGGCGTACGTCGTTGCTACCGATGCAGCCAGCAGGGAGGCCTGCGCCGCGTCGAGTGCACGACTTGCCTCGGTCTGGCGTGCCTTGGCGGCGGCCGCACGAGCTTCTGCCGCGCGCAGTCCGGCGACCGCCTCATCGAGCTCGCCAGCCGTAGCTGAGTTCCGCTCGCGAAGCCCGGCGATCCGTTTGTGGGATGCGGCTGCCAGCGTCAGCGCCGCTGCCGCAGCCTCTCGGTCAGCCGCTGATGCGGCGATTGTGCTGGTTGCAGCGGCGACGCCCGCCTCGGCACGCGTACGGCTCGCCTGCAGCTCGCGTGCGTCCAGCAGGATCAACGCCTGGCCCTTGCGGACCCGATCGCCGGGGCTGACCCGTACCTCGACAATGGGCGCCACGATCCGGCTGGACAGGACGGCGACGGTACGTGCTCGCACGGTCCCTCCGGCATCCACTCGGTCGGGCTGCTCGACGATCGCGGCCGGCACGACCGCAACTGCCAGAGGCCTTTCGGTCGGTGCCGGTTTCTCTTCCGGCGCGCCGCATGTCGCCGCTGCCATCGCAGCGACCAGCAGAAGGGGCAGGCGCTTTTTGGGGGTGTTCATGGCTGTATCCATTCCGTGCCGGCCGCGCGTGTCACGGCAGCGGCGGAAACGTATGTGTCTGTGAGTGCCGCGATGCGCAGGGACTCTGCCTGAAGGACGGCCTCGGCGGCGCGAAGGAGCTCGCTCGCCGGGACCAGGCCTGCCTCATATCGATCGCGGATCATTCGGAGGCTCTCGCGCGCCTGCCCCGTGGCCTCCCTGGCGGTGGCTTCGCGCGCGACCGCCGATTCGAGCTCGGCGATTGCAGAACGAACCTGGAGCCTGATGTCGGATTCGAGTTGTGCGCGCTCGGCCGTCACGCGGGCGAGTGTGGCCGCCGATTCACGCAATCGCGCTGCATCTGCTCCACCGGCGAACAGATTGATCCGCACCTGCACGCCGGCCAGCCACGACGACGCGCGGTCGGTGAACGAATCGCCATTTGCCTCGACGCCGCCCTGCGCGACGAGTTGGGGAAGGAAGGCCGAGCGGGCCATGCCGCGCGCCGCCAGTGCGCTCTCACGGCGAGCGGCAGCATGCTTGATCTCGGGCCGGTGTTCGAGTGCCAGCGTTTCGATTCGTACCGCGTCGGCCGTTGCGCGGACCGGCGCTGGTTCGATCAGCACGCGCCCGTCGTCGACAGGTGCGCCGATCGCCACGTTCAGCGCGGCCCTGGCGACTTTTTCCTCGCTGATCGCCCGGACGCTTCCGGCGGTCCGTTCGGACAACCGGACGCGCAGGGCGAGGACATTCGCTTCTGTTTCGAGTCCAGCATCGCGGCGTGTTTCCGCGCGGCGCAGATCCTCCCCGACAGTCGTTACAGCGGCGTCGGCCGCCTCTCGAGCGGCGCGTGCGGCGAGGGCCCGCCCAAAGGCGCGGACCACGGCCAGGCGCACGTCGAGCTCCGCGTGCTCGACCTCGAGCCGCGCCAACCTGTCCTCCAGCCTGGCGCGCCGGACACCTGCTTCACGCCGCCCGCCGTCGTAGATGATCTGCTCGACCGTCAGCGCGACCCGGAAGTTCGAGAGGGGGTCGGGATTGTTCAGTACGTCGATCGCAAAGTTGTCGGCCGTGAAGCGCTGTTGCGACAGCAGCGAGCTGAATACGAACACCGGCTGGTTGCTGCGCTGCCACCCTTCGGTGAAATCGATGCGGGGGAAGTAGCCGGCCCGGGCCTGCGGGATGCGCGCCCGCGCCTCGTCGCCCGCCGCGCGGGTCGCGGCCAGGCCCTGATTGGCGGCCAGCGCCTCGCTGACGGCTGCATCGAGGGTCAGCGGCGGCTGTGCCCAGGCCGTGCCGGACGCCAGCAGGACTCCCCCCATGACAAGCGACGATCGAACGCTCATGTCTCACCAGAGGATTCAGAGTGCCGTCATTTGGTTACACTGGGACGTGGCTCGGGAAACGGTGGAACCGTCAGCATCGGTTCGTGACTACACCACGCTCCTCGAGCGGGTTCGCGCGGGCGATGCCGAGGCGCTGGAAGACCTGCTCGATCGTGCTCAACGGATCGCCCGCCGGTACAGCGAGGCGATCTGCGGACACGCACCCGACAGCGAAGACGCGCTCCAGGAGGCGCTGCTACGAACGTTCCGGTACGCGGGCCGCATCCGAGAGCCTGCCGCGTTCCGCGCCTGGCTCTACAAGACCGTCAAGAATGCCTGCCTCGTCGGCCGCCGGCGTCCGGTCGCGGCGCCTCGTCATCTACAGTCGCTCGACGACGCGCTGCATGCCGTCGCGTTCGAGCCAGCCGATGCACGCCCCGGCGCCGACGAGCTCGTCGCCAGACTGGAATCGTCGGATGCCATCAGGAACGCGCTCGCCGCGCTGCCGGCCGCGTACCGGGAGGCAGTGTTCCTGCGCGACCTGGAGGGCCTGTCAACAAAGGAGGTCGCGCGCGTGCTCGGCATCTCCGAGGCGAACGTCAAGGTGCGCCTGCACAGGGCGCACGGGCGCCTCAGGCATCTGATCGACGGCGAACCCTCGCTTACTTCACGACCCGGTGCGACAGGCGGCTCATCCCGGCGTAGACGAACCCCCTGAAGTGCGGGCTGCGGTCGTTGTGGCACTCGAGGCAGACCTGCTCGCCCGGTTCTTTCACGAGCCCGGTCTTGACCGTGGGATCACCGGCGTGCGCGGCCCCCGCGCCGTGGCAGGATTCGCACTGCACGCCGGCGTTCAGGACCTTGGAGCCGGACTCCACCGGCTGCTTGGGGCCGGTGAGGTGGCAGCCTACGCACTCCTGCTTCTGCTCGCTGCTGCTGAGCCTGTTCAGCGCCCGCGCGTGCTTGGTCTGCGACCAGGCCGCGTAGATGTCCTTGTGACAATCCTTGCAGGCATCTGCCCAGGCGAATGTCGAGGTGTCCGGCGCCTGGGCTCCCGGCGTGGCGTGCCACCCAACCGCCAGCAGGCCCGAGACGACCGCGGACATGAACAGAGTCGTTATGGTGCGCATGCCGTCCTCATCACAAGACGAGTGCCAGCGCCGCGCTCGTGACGCCGATGCGCGATCGCGCGGGAATTGCCGAAAGAAATTGGACAGACCGCGTGCGGGGGACGCGCGGGAGGGGAGACGGGTCCCACGGATAGTCGGCGGTCGCGCCACGGGGCACTGACGACATTCCGGCGGCGGGAATGTGAAGCGTCCAGTACAGATTCAGCTGACCCTCTCGAGTCTCTGGTCGGTCGCCCTCACGTGGAGGAGGGCGCCTTCGGCAATCCGATCCGCCTCGGCGATGCAGGAATTGATGGACACTCCGTGGTACGAGTTTCCTGCAAGCAGCAGCCCGGGATGCGCCTGCAGCTGCTCACCGATTCGCTCCAGCCGCGCCAGATGGCCGACGGTGTACTGCGGGATCCCGCGCGCGTGCCTGATGATGCGCACGAACTCGGGCGGATTCTTCAGCCCCATGGTGCGTGCCAGGTCGGCCCTGACGATCGCGATCAACTGCTCGTCGTCGAGCACGACGGCTTCCGGATCCAGTGCACCGCCAATCATCACGCGAACGAGCGCCTTCCCCTCGGGCGCGCGGTGGCCCGGATAGATGCTCGTCTCCCAGAGCGCTCCCAGGATCCGGACGTTCTCACTCCGGGGCACGAGGAACCCGAATCCGTCGAGGGGGCCACGCTCGGCGGCGATGCCCTGCTCGTCATATCCCAGGCAGACGACCGCCAGGGATGCCGTGGGTATTCCGGCCAGCAACGCGGCGGTGTCGGCGTCGAACGGCCGGATGAGCGCGGCGCTCTCCGTCGCCGGTCCTGCGAGGACCACCGCATCGGCTTCGACCGTCCCGCCCGCGGTCGCCAGCGTGAAGCCGGCCGCCGGCGAAAGATCGACGACCCCGCGAGTCGCGCGGCCTCGACGAAGGCTTTCGACGCCGGAGGAGGTCCGGAGCGAGCCGCCCAACGCCTCCGCAGCTCCTCGAATCAGCGTTTCCATGCCGGCGTCGAACGACGTGAGCCGTCCCGTCGGCGCCCCGACGGCATCTCCCTTTCGACGGCGCTTGCGCGTGGCGAGGAGAGCGCGGAACAGTCCGCCATGATCCGTCTCGAGCTGCCACATCTTCGGGAAGCACGCGCGAAGCGACAGCGAGCGCGCATCTCCCGCGAAGATGCCCGACACCATCGAGTCGATCATGGCCGAAGCCGCCTCCGTCCCGATGCGCCGCGCCGCGAAGTCGAAGATCGTCTCGTCGCCCTCCGGTCTGCTGCGCGCGAACGGCTCCCCGAAGATCCGCGCCTTGGCCGCGACGGAGAGAAGCGGCGAGCTGAGAAAGGCGACAGGGGAGGTCGGCACTTCGTTCAGGCGGCCATGCCGGTAGATGAACCGGCGCCTGGCTGCATTACTGCTCGGAAGCAGCCTGTGCTCCACACCCACTGCGCGCGCCAGGGCCAGCGTCTCGGGTGCATTGTCGAGGAAGCCGTCCGGCCCCCACTCACACAGATACCCTTTGGTCAATTCGCTGCGGATGTTTCCGCCGGCCCGCTGACCGCGTTCGAGCACAATCACACGGACCTCTGGCGCGAGCTTGCGGATGGCATGGGCGATAGAGAGTCCGGCGATGCCGGCGCCGACGATCGCGATGCTCTTCATACCGTCGCCCCGACGGCGTCGTACTCGGTGGCTTCGAGCTCCAGCCAATCGCTCACCAGCCCGGCGAGCGCGTCGATGAAGAGCGGATGTGCGTTGAGCGCCTCTGGCCTGTAGTACCCGGTGATACCTGCGCGGTCCGCTGTCTCCTTGAACAGCATGTCCACCTCGTACAGCGTCTCGATGTGATCCGAGACGAACGACAGCGGAACGATCAGCAGATCCCTGACCCCATCCCGGCCGAGCTCCTCGATGATTTCTTCGGTGCCGGGCCCGAGCCATTTCACCGGGCCGGTCCTCGACTGGTACGCGAGAAGCTGGCGGTTCGGCAGATTCAGCCGCTGCAGGATTCCCCAGCGGGTGGCGTCGATGTGCTGCACGTACGGGTCCCCTTCGTCGATGAACTTCTGGGGGAGGCCGTGCGCGCTGAACAGGATCACCGTGTGGTGCCGCCGTTGCTCCGGAATCCTCTGCCAGGCGTCCCGCACGGTGGCCGTCATGGCGTCGAGATACCGCGGATCGTCTGGATACGCTTCGATATGCTCCACGTCGAACCCATGCGCCCGCCAACGGGGGCTCGAGAGCACGCGATCGAACTCGTTCCGCGAGGAGCCGGTCGTCGCCTTCGAGTAGTGCGGAAAGAGCGTGAGCGTCAGCACCCGCCGGATTCCGGCAGCCGCCATCGCTTCCAGCGCATCGGCTGCGGAGGGTTTCGAATAGCGCATCGCGATGAACACCTTGACCGGACTGCGGCCGCCGAACCCGTTCAGACGCTCTTCGAGCGCCCGGGCCTGCGCCTGGGTGATCCGCAGCTGCGGCGATCCCCCGCCGATTCGCTGGTAGTTGCTGCGAACCGACGGTCCGCGCATCCGGGCGATGAGCCGCGCCATGAGCGGCTGCAGCCGTGCGCCGAACGGCAACTCGATGATCTCGCGGTCGGAAAAAAGATTGACGAGGAATGGCTCTACCGAGGCGAGATCCTCCGGACCCCCAAGGTTGAAGAGAAGGACCCCCGTCTGTTCGTGTGTCTTCATTCAGATGGTCCTGGAGAATACCGGCCGTCCGGCCTGGTGCGTTGGCAGATAACGGTCGAACGCCATGCAGATATTGCGAACGAAGAGTCGTCCCGGGCCGGTTACGGTGAGCCCATCGGCGTCGATCCGAAGAAACCCGTCGGCGACGGGGCCCGCGTTGCCGGCCAGGCCCGTCAGCTCCGATGCGAAATACCGGTCGAAGTCGAGTCCGAACCGCTCGCCCACGACGGCGCGGCTGACGTGGAAGTTGCACATCAGCTCGGTGATCACGAACCGCCGCACGAGATCGTCCGGTGTCAGCGCATAGCCGCGCTCAATCGGGAACCGGCCGGCGTCGATCGCCTCGTAGTAGCGCGGAAGCTTCTTCTCGTTCTGGGCGAACGCCCCGCGAACGTCGCCGATGGACGAGACGCCCGCGCCGAACATGTCGGACGCCGGCCGCGTGGTGTAGCCCATGAAGTTGCGGTGCAGCTTTCGCGCTGCTGCAGCAAGCGCCAGCTCATCGCCGGGGAGCGCGAAGTGATCCATGCCGATCGCGGAGTAGCCGCCTGCCAGGAACGTTTCGATCGCGGCGCCGAACAGCTCGAACTTCAGGCCCGCGTCTGGCAGGTCGGCGGTGCTGATGTCCTTCTGATGGGGGCGCAGCCACGGCACGTGCGCGTAGGAGTAGACCGCGATGCGCTCCGGCCGCATGTCCACGACGGAGTCGAGCGTTCGGCGGAACGTGTCGAGCCCCTGCCGCGGCAGCCCGTAAATCAGATCGACGTTGATCGAATCGAAGCCGGCGCAACGCGCGTAATCGTACAGGTCCCTCGTCATCGCCTCCGACTGGCGGCGGTTGATCGCTTCCTGCACGTCCGGCGTGAAGTCCTGGACCCCCATGGACAGACGGTTGAACCCGAGCGACCGCAGGAGATCGAGCTGCTCCCGGGTCGTCACCCGCGGGTCGATCTCGATGGCCTGTTCGGCGTCCGGGTCGAACTCGAACCAGCGTTCGACCGTGCGATGGAGCCGGGTCATCTGGGCCGGGGTCAGATAGGTCGGCGTTCCGCCCCCCCAGTGGTGCTGGACGATTCGGCGGCGGTCCCTGAGCGCCCGGGCGAGCATCTCGATTTCCCTGTCGAGGTAGTCGAGATACCGGGCGGCGACCTCACGCTTCTGCGTGATGATCACCATGCACCCGCAGTACGAGCACCTGGCCTCGCAGAAGGGCAAGTGGAGGTAGAGGGACAGCGGCTCGTCGGGTATCGAGGAGGCCGCGTCGAGGCGTCCGCGGTAGGCAGCCTCGTCGAAGGACTCGTTGAACTCGACCGCCGTGGGATAGGACGTGTAGCGCGGGCCTGGCCTGTCGTACTGGCGCAGCAGCGAGGCCACGTTGTCCGTCGTCACCGGGGTCATGGCCAACCCTGTTCACAAAGAGCGTGCCGCGAGTGGGCCGACGAGCGCCCTGCCGGGAATCCGTAGGATTTGCTGACGATTTCAGAGGTCGGATTTCCCTGCCCGGACGCGGGTGCCGAAAAGTCGGCGCCAGGCCGGCTTCCCCGTCCGTCCGCCGGGGGATCCTTCGCTGCCCTACCGAAAAATTCCCCAGTGAAATTGCGGGTCAAATAGAGGATGCCCCGGGCTTTCGCCGCCTGCTCCCGGGCTGGCATCGAGGTTGCGGTAGGGGTGACTGGAATGTTCGAAGAAGCTACCGCTCCAGCAGTTCAAAGGCCGGCGTCCATGTCGACCGATCGCACCTTCTCCATCGACTCGGTCGTCGTCGGGCGCAGCCCGCGCATGCGGGCCGTCTTCGACTTCGTCCGGGTTATCGCCGAGAGCGAAAGCAACGTGCTCGTCGTCGGGGAGACAGGCACGGGCAAGGAGATGGTCGCCAATCTGATCCACCATTCGAGCCGTCGCCGCCGCCGACCCTTCGTCGCGGTCAGCTGCGCGATCCTCACCGAGACGCTCATCGAATCGGAGCTCTTCGGGCACGAGCGCGGGTCGTTCACCGGCGCCGTCAAGGATCGGCCGGGCCGCTTCGAGATGGCCGACGGCGGCACGATCTTCCTCGACGACATCGACGATGTGCCGGCGTCCGTGCAGGTGAAGCTGCTTCGCGTGCTGCAGCAGCGGACTGTGGAGCGGGTCGGCGGGACGCGCGCCCTGCCCGTGGACGTCCGCGTGATTACCGGCTCCAAGCGCAACCTGAAGCAGCTCGTGGCCGAAGGCAAGTTCCGCGAGGATCTCTACTATCGGCTGAACGTCGTGCCGATCTGGCTCCCCCCGCTGCGGGAGCGGCGTGAAGACATCCCCCTGCTGACGGACCACTTCATGAAGCGGTTCTTCCGGGACCGCACCGATCGCGTGCCGGAGCTGTCGCACACGGTTCGAGAAGCGTTCATGCGGTACCCCTGGCCCGGCAACGTCCGGGAGCTCGAGAACGCCTGCGAGCGCATCGCTCAGACCTGCACCTGCAACCGGGTGCGATGCGGGTGCATGCCGGCAAGCATCCTGTTCCACAGCCAGATTCAGACACCGCCCCCGCGGATCGAACACCAGACGCATCCGGCAGCCGTGTCGCTCGACGAACGGTTGCACGAGGTCGAGACGCACCTGATCGCCTGGGCGCTGAAGATCAATCACGGCAACAAGTCGAAGGCCGCCGAACTGCTCCAGATCAAGCGGTCCACGCTCGGGGACCGGATCCGGAAGCTCGGTCTCGACCATCTCGAGGACGCCGAGAGTTAGTCCGTCATGCGGCTCGAAACGAGACTTTCGTACGCGTTGCGGGGCCGCACAACGGACTAGGGCGCGCCACGGGCGCGATGCGGGGTCGGCGGGGAGAAGCCCCCCGGTCTAGTTAGATCACCAGGCGGGAGTTCAGCGAGCACCCGAGAGAAGCCATGCATCCACACAGGCACGTTGCCAATGACGACCAAGTGCAGACACTCGACATAAGGGTCACCGGACCCGATTGCGATCCGCTGCCGGCCGGCGACATGCGCCGCCTGTTTCCGGGCAGCATGCTGACCGAGGCGCGGCTGGACAGGTTGCAGACGTGGTCGCGCGTCACCGTGCACTGCGGCGACCAGATCGTTGCGGTCGCCACCTGCAACAAGAACGACGTGGAGCTCCGGGTGCCGGATATCGGGCTGGACCGGACGTGCGGGTGCAGCACGCCCGACGTGGTCCATGCGCTTCTCGATGCGCTGGAGCTCGCCGGGATCGCGGGCGGATGCCGCCGCCTCGTCTTGATGCCACCGAAAGAGGTTGCTGCCCCGCTCGACCGGCGGGGGTACGTCACCATCGCGGAACGCTGTGCCGGCGGTTGGTTGGAAAAGCCTCTCGCCTGATCCGCCCGGCCGCCCATCCAGACTACTTCTTCCGATTGCGTCCTGCTCGCTCCAGGCGTTGCGCCTGGGCAAGCAGGCGGCCGTCCCTGGCGATGTGGCGGCGGAGGCGACTCGTGAGTGCCTCTGCCAGTACCGCGACGTCGGTGGACTCCGGCGTCGTGTCGACGAGCCACCGGAGCAGATCGAGATCCTGTAAGAGCGACTCGTGCTCGCCGTCCAATTCGGCACGAACGGCCGGCTCGAGCAACTCCAGCAGCGGCAGGAACGCCTGCTCCTCGGTTGCGGCAAAATCGAGCACTACCGGTCCGATGTCGAGCACGGACTCCGGCGACCCGTCGAGCGCCTGGGTACGGGCTTCGAGGGAGCGCTGCAGGTCGGCGAGGCGTGAAAGGGCGTCGCTCGGCTCCATGAAAAAAAACGATACTGTTACCGGGGGTGCGCGCCCTATGACTTTCATCATACGAGCCCTTTCAGCCCGGGCGCTCCTGCTGGGTGCCACCACCGCGGCACTTGTGAGCGGATCCAGGCCGTACGCCCGGGGGGAGCAGCGGCCAGCCCCTGTGGAGGTGCTGCAGCAGGTCGGCCTGTCGGGGGATGAGATCGCCGCCGTTGAGAGGGGTGACGCCGTCGCGCGGCTGATCGAGACGGATCGCCGTCAGGTGGCGGTGGCCGGCGCGGTACGCATCAGGGGACGGCGCGAGGCCCTTGTCGAGCGCCTGCGCACGATCGACTTTCTGGAACGCAGCAGCGCTCTCATGGGTGCTGGCGTGCTCACCAACCCGTACGGGCCCGACGACCTGAACGCCGTACCGTTCGAGCCCTACGATCTCGACCTGCGAGCGTGCCGTCCGGGCGACTGCCGCGTGCGGCTGTCGGATGCCGACATCATGCGGTTTCAGCGGGACGTGAAGTGGAACTCTCCGGCGTGGCAGGAAGAGTCGGCGTCAATCTGGCGCGAGGTGCTCGCCTCGTATGTCGCGGGCTACAGCAGACACGGCGCGAAGGCGCTTCCCGTGTTCGCCAACAAGGAGGAGCGTGTAGCCGTCGCCGACGAGCAGGCGCTGCTGCTGACCGAGACCGCGTTCATCCGTTACCTGGCGCCGGGGCTGCTCGCGCACCTGCGGGATCCTGCAGGCAGGCCGCTCCCGGGCAGCGTGGGGTTCGTGTACTGGTCGAAGGAGGACTTCGAGATCCGGCCGGTGCTGAGGATCACCTATCAGGCCATCTACTCGCCAGAGCCGTCGTCGAACCAGCCGGAGCGGCCAATCGTGATCGGCAGCACCCAGCTGTACGCCGCGCATTACCTCGATGCGGCGGTGATGTTCCTGATCGCGCTCCAGCCGCCGCCGGCGGATGCCGACAAGGGCTTCTACCTGATCGCCGTGAGTCGGGCGCGCACGCGATCGCTCAGCGGCTGGCTTCGCCGCATTCCGCGGGCGACAGTGCAGAAGCGTAGCCGTCACAACCTCGAAAAGGTCCTGTGGTCCGCGAAATCGTCGGTCGAGGGCCAGAGCGCCAGCCTCGCGAGGTGATCAGTCGATCGATTCCGCTATTGTTCCGCGATCGCCTCGAGCGTCTCGCGGTCGAGCACCACGAATCCGTCTTTTTCGGTCCGGACGACGCCCTCTTTGCTCCAGCGGCTCATGATCCGGATGCACGTCTCGATTGTCGTGCCTGTCATGTCGGCGAGCTCCTGACGCGTCAACGCCAGCGGCACGAAGGCGCCGCCACGATCCGGGCGGCCCATCTCGGAGGACAGCTTCAGGAACAACCGCGCGAAGCGTGACTCGACCCGCCCGCCACTCAGCTCGGCGAGACGGTTCGTCAGCTCCACGAGGCGCACGGTCAGTCCGAGCAGCAGGCCACGGACGAGCGAGGAGTGCTGCTCGAGCAGTGCGAAGAACGCGGGACGCGGGATCGCGAGGCAGGTCGTGTCTTCCAGCGCCTCCGCCGTGGCCGGAAACGGGCGGCCGGCATAGGTGGCCACCGCGCCGAGCGGGTCGCCAGGGCCGAACACCTCCAGGATCAGATCCTTGCCGGAGGGCATCATCCTGAAAATCTTCACGCGTCCTGACGCGATCGTGTAGAACGCATCTGACGGCATACCCTGCTCGAAGATCGTGTCCCCGCGCTCGAAACGCCGGACCGTCGTCACCTCCGCAACGGTCCGCCGGTCCTCGGACGACAGCCCGCGGAAGACAGGGGTGATCCGCAGCAACTCTTCGGGCGTTGACGCACGAGAACTGCCAGACGACTGCGGCATGAAACTTGATTATACGGGTGAAGGCTGAAGCTCTGTACTTCCCACTTCAGCCTTCAGCCTTCAGCGTTTCTTCTCTATGCGTTTCATTCGCTTCGCCACGCTCACGATCGTCCTGCTGGTACCCGGCGTGGGTGCGGCGCAGAGCCAGCACGGCAGCGGCCCCGAACCGCAAGCTGTAAGCACGACAGCGCCCGAGTACACGTTCACGACGTTTGTACGCAACTGGACGCGTGTGGAAGCCTGGAGCTTCTTCGAGCCGAGACCTGGCGGCGGCGATCCTGACTACACCACGTTCGCCAACCGGCTGTTCGCGGGCACACGGCACACGGGTCCCAGGCACGAGGCGATCGCCGCGCTGCAGTACGTTCAGTTCGCCGGTCTGCCCGAAGCCTCGATCGGACCGGGCCCCCTCGGGACCGGCGCCGCCTATTTCGATCACAACCGCCGCAGCGACAGCCGTGGGATCTACGTTCGTCTTGCGAACCTCCAGGTGAGGCGGATCCTTCCCGGCCTGGACATCCGCGGTGGAAGGATGGCGTACACGTCGGGGGCGGAAATCACGTCGGGCGATCCCGGCGTCGAGTCGGTCAAGCGCATGCGACTGGATTCCCGGCTCGTCGGCGAGTTCGAGTGGTCGATGTACCAGCGGACCTACGACGGCATTCGCGGCGACTGGAGCAATGGCCGGGCGCTGCAGGGGACAGGCGTCGCGCTGTGGCCCACCCAGGGCGGCTTCGAGGAGGGTGCGGGCCGGACGATGACGGCGGTGCGGGTTCTGGGAGGAACGTTCGGCGCCCGGGCGTCGAAGCCGGTGAGACGCCCGGATCTGCAGGCATTCATCTACAACTACCGCGACACCCGCGCCGTAGCCGCTCGCCCCGACAACTCGGGCAGAGGCGCGTCGACAGTGGATGTGGACATCACTACCTTCGGCGGCACGATCGTGGGGGCGTATTCGACTGGATCGGGACGAACCGACATCCTGCTGTGGCTTGCCGCTCAACGCGGGGACTGGTATGGCGACTCGCACAGCGCCCTCGCATTTGCGGCGGAGGCCGGCTATCAGTGGCCGGGCGTCCCTGGCACGCCATGGGTGCGCGTGGGGTGGAATCGCGCGTCCGGCGATGAGGATGGAGCTGACGGCGAGCATGGGACGTTCTTTCCCATGCTTCCGACCGTCAGGAAATACTCGCTGTCGGCGACCTACGCCACGATGAACCTCGACGATCGCTTCGCACAGGTCATCGCGCGGCCGCATCCGACGGTCACCGTGCGAGGCGATGTGCACTGGCTGCGCCTGGCAGAGCCGGCGGATCTGTGGTACGCGGGGAGTGGCGCCACGCAAAGGCGGGGCACGATCTTCGGATATGCTGGTCGCCGATCGGGCGGATCGACGTCGTTCGGTACGGCGCTCGAAGGGTCCGCCGACTGGACCATTACGCCGCACTGGTCGATCAATGCGTACCTGGGGTGGATTCGCGGCAGCGACGTCGTCCGTGCCAGCTTTGCGGGTGATCGGCTGACCTTCGCGTACTTCGAGAACGTGCTGCAGTTCTGAGGTGAAGATGCTACGGCTGGTGCCGATCCTTGCCGCGTCCACGATCGGGGTGGCCACGGCGGTGGGCGGATATACCTTTATGTACGCCCGCGGCTACTCGTACATGACGAACGACCCGCAGGCCTGCGCGAACTGTCACGTGATGGACGATCACTTTCGCGCGTGGTCCCGGAGCTCGCACCATGCCGTGGCGGTCTGCAACGACTGCCACACGCCTCCCGGGCTGATTCCGAAATACGCGACCAAGGCGCTCAACGGCTTCAACCATTCGGTCGCGTTCACGACGGGCCTGTTCCCCGAGCCGCTTCGGATCACGCCCCGCAATGCGGAGGTTACGGAGCAGGCCTGCCGCAAGTGCCACGCCGAGATCGTGTTTGCGATCGAACACCCCGACCGCGAGCAGACCTCGTGCATTCGATGTCATTCGACGGTCGGGCACATCGAGTAGTGCTGAGTTGTGAGTGCTGAGTGCTGAGTGCGATTGAGTAGTGCTGAGTGCTGAGTTATGGGTCACGAGGCACTGGCTGGCAGCTGGAAACTGGCAACTGGAAGCTGGTAGCTGGTAGCTGGTAGCTGAAATGGAGCCGACCAATGGCGGACGTGAATGACAGGCGGCGGTTCAGCGGCGCGCGTGCGTTCGTGCTGACCGCGGTCGTCGCGGCGGTGGTCACACTCGGGGTGGTCGCGCTGCTCATCAGCATCTTCCAGCGGAAGCAGGAGGCGCGAAACCCCTTCTACCGGGTTGTCGAGCTGACGGACGAAACCGATGATCCGGCCGTGTGGGGGAAGAACTTTCCCCAGCAATACGACCAGTATCTGCGAACCGTGGATCAGGTGCGAACGCGGTACGGCGGCAGCGAGGCGGTTCCGCAGACGCCTTCGCAGGCCGATCCCCGCTCCATCGTCGCGCAATCGCGGCTCGAGGAGGATCCGCGGCTGAGGACCATGTGGGCCGGCTACGCGTTCGCCACAGATTTTCGCGAGGAGCGCGGCCACGCGTACATGCTCGACGACCAGACGTTCACGGAGCGGCAGCAGGTTGCGAAGCAGCCGGGCACGTGCATGAACTGCCACGGGTCGGTGTACGTGCCGTTCAAGAAGCTCGGCGGCGGCGATCTGATCAAGGGCTTCGAGGTCATGAACCAGATGCCGTACTTCGTGGCGCGCAAGCTGGTGAGCCATCCGGTGACCTGTATCGACTGCCACGCGCCCGACACGATGGCGCTTCGCGTCACCCGCCCGGGGTTCATGGAAGGTATGCGCGCCTTGAAGGCGTCACAGGGCGTGCAGGATTACGACGTCAACAGGATGGCGACCAGGCAGGAGATGCGCGCGTTCGTGTGCGGGCAGTGCCACGTGGAGTACTACTTCAGGGGCACGGAGAAGCGGCTCACGTTCCCGTGGTCCAGGGGCCTCACCGTCGACGAGATCCTCGCGTACTACGAAGAGAACCCTCACACCGACTGGACGCACGCCGAGAGCGGGGCGCCGGTGCTGAAGGCGCAGCATCCCGAGTTCGAGATGTGGAACCAGGGCATCCACGGCCGATCCGGGGTGGCGTGTGCGGATTGCCACATGCCTTACATGCGCGTGGGCGCGATGAAGATCACCGATCACCACGTTCGCAGCCCCGTGCTGAACATCAACAATGCCTGCCAGACCTGCCACAAGTGGCCTGAGGAGGAGCTGCGCGCGCGGGTCTACACGATTCAGGACCGCACGTTCCAGTCACGGAACCGCGCCATGGACGCGCTCGTGGCGCTCATCACCGACCTCAAGGAAGGGAGCGCGCGCGGGATCGCGGAGGAGCAGCTGAACGAGGCGCGCAAGCTGCAGCGCTACGCGCAGTTCATGCTGGATTTCGTCGAGGCCGAGAACTCGATGGGCTTTCACGCCCCCCAGGAGGCGCAGCGCATCCTGGCCGAGTCGATCGACCTGTCGCGCCAGGGCCAGCTCGCGCTCCGCGGGGTGCCGGTCCCCGGGCTGAAGGCCGGCGAAGCGTCGAGGCCGGTGGCGTCCGCGCCGGCCGGGAAGCCGGGGAAATAGGGGGCACGGCGTCTTCGGCACGGGCATGCGGAGTCACGGGGGCCACGGGGTGAACGGATCAGGCATAGTGGGGTGAGCGATCGGCAGCCTGGCAGAGCCAGGCTGGTCGAGGATCGGGTGAATCGGGACATCAGAACGGCCCCGCCGTTACGCGCCTCCCTGACGGAAACCCGCCAGGCTCGACGGTCCGAAGTCCGGCACCACGCCGGGAATTCGGCGGAGGGCTCCTGGCGGGACTATCCAAAGCTAGTCAAATCAACGAGTTGGACCGAGGTACATCGTTTGCCTAAGGTGACCCCGACGCTCCCCGGGAAGAGCGTCCGGTCCAAAGCAATCATTCGCTTAGTGCTGTCGCAACGGTGGCTGCGTCCCGAAGCCGAGGAGGACACATGGGTCGCTTCACGCGAACCCTTGGCCCGATGGTCACAATCGCCGGAGCCCTGGCGATCTGGTTCGTCGTCATGGTCACGGTGGCCGCAACTGCGTCCCCGCGCCAGAATGGCGCAGCCGGAAAGGAACCCGCAGGTGCGCAGGCAGCGCAAACGGCGGCGCCCGCCAGTGGCTTTGTCGGTGAAGAGACCTGTTTGACGTGCCACGAGGACATGAAGAAGGGCTACCACGGCAGCCCGCACGCCCGAACGCAGGATCCGCGATCACCAGCGGCTGCGAAGGGATGCGAGAGCTGTCACGGTCCCGGACAGGCGCACGTCGAGGCCGGGGGAGACAAGACGAAGATCAAGCAGTTCACCGTGGCCACGCCGAGCGAGGCCAGCGAGGCCTGCACCAGCTGCCACAACCGCTCCGGACACATCGAGTGGGACGGCGGCAAGCACAGCTCTCGCAACATGTCGTGCCTGACCTGCCACAGCGTTCACACGCCGAAATCCGAACGCGCGCAGCTGAAGACCGAGACGCAGCAGGAAACCTGCAAGCAGTGCCACCAGCGAGAGGTGAACAAGGTCCACAGGTCCCAGCACATGCCGGTTCGCGAGGGCAAGATGGAGTGCACGACCTGCCACAACCCGCACGGCTCGCAGAACGTCAAGATGCTCAGGGAAGGCAACTCGATCGTCGAGGCCTGCACGAGCTGCCACGCGGAGAAGCGCGGGCCCTTCCTGTGGGAGCACGCGGTCGGGCGTGAGAACTGCGTCACCTGCCACGATCCGCATGGGTCGAACAACGATCGTATGTTGGTCGCCAAGCCGCCGATGCTGTGCCAGCGGTGCCACATCCACAGCCGGCATCCAGCCACGGTGTACGACGCCGCGCAGGTCGGCAACAAGAGCAATCGCGTCGTTGGTCGCAGCTGCGTGAACTGCCACTCGCAGGTCCACGGCTCGAACCACCCGACGTCCGGCAAGTTCTTCGTCCGATAGCCCTGAGGAGAAATGAGATGCGCACCAGAACAATCACACTGATTGGAGCGCTTCTGCTGGTTTCCGCAGGGCTCGCCCAGGCGCAGAATCAGCAGCAGCCGACGAACGGCGCGACGCAGACGACCGCGACCCCCGCTTCGTCATTCACACCCACGCTCGGCACGGTGGATTTCGGCTACCGGTCCGACAGCACGCGGGGCGATTATCCCCGCTACACCCGGTTCCGCGATCTGCGTGACGGCGCGTTTCTCGATCGCTTCCGGTTCGGAAAGGAGACGGATACGTCCCTGTTCCGCGCAGAAGCGAACAACGTCGGATACCGCGATCAGCGGTACTTCGGCCAGTTCCGTTCGATCGGCAAGCTGAACGTCTCGTTCGAGTGGAACCAGATCCCGCTCTTCTACAGTGATGTCACGAGCTCGCTCTACAGGGACGCCGGCAACGGCAGGCTCGTCATCGACGACCCGATCCAGCAGGCGATTCAGAGGGCTGGAACGGCCGCGCCCGTCCGGGATCCCGTCATTGCCGGAGCGCTCTCGACCGCCCAGCAGTACGAGATGAGGAGCCGGCGCGACCTGGCCACGTTCAACATGGTGTACACCCTGAACCGTGACACCGACGTCAAGTTCTCGGTGAAGAACGCCAACAGGAACGGCGCCCAGCCGTACGCGTTCGCGTTCGGCACCTCACCGGGCGCCAACCCCGTTGTGGAGTTCGCCGCGCCCCTCGACGATCGGACGACCGACGTCAGAGGCGCCATCGAGTTCGCCAACGCGAAGGGACTGTTGTCGGTCGGATACAACGGATCCTGGTACGACAACAAGGTTCCAGCGATCCAGTTCGACAACCCGCTGCGCATCACCGACCAGCTCGGTGGCAGCGGTGCAGCGATCGGCCAGGCGGTCTGGTGGCCGGCGAACACGGCGTTCTCGGTGAACGCGAACGGTTCGTACAAGCTGCCGCGGCGAACCCGCGCAAACGCGAACATCTCGATCGGCCGCTGGAGCCAGGACGAGACGCTCTATCCGGCCACGCTCAACACGGCGCTGGTGACCCCTGTGGCACTCCCGCGCACCTCGGCGAACACCGAGGCCGACATCATGTCGCTGGTCCTCGGGCTGAGTTCGCGACCAGTCCAGAACGTCTGGCTGAACGCGAAGTACCGCTACTACGACTACGACAACAAAACGCCGCACTTCGGGCCGGTTTCGAGGTTCATGGGCGATACGAACTTCGTCAATCAGAGCGGCACCACCATCCCCGAACAGGACGAGAACGAGCCGAGCAGCTTCAAGCGGCAGAACCTCGATCTCGACGCGTCGTTCACGCCGGTCAACTATCTGGCGTTCGGCGTCGGGTACGGCCGGGAAGATGGCGACCGCACCTTCCGCATCTACGAGAACACGGCAGAGGACATCTTCCGCGTCACGGTGGACAGCACAGGCAATCAGTACTTCACCGTTCGCGCGAAGTATGAGGTGTCGAACCGGACGGGCTCGGGGTTCGATCCGCACCTGCTCGAAGAGGTCGGCGAGCAGCCCGAGACGAGGCACTTCGACATCGCCAACCGCGATCGCACGCGTGCGACGCTGCTCCTGAGCGTGTTCCCCGCTTCGTACCTCAGCCTGAACGCCTCCGTGGGCGGGGGCAAGGACGAGTACGACGAGACCGGTTTCGGCCTGCGGGATAGCGACAACACCAACTGGTCTGCCGGTTTCGATGTGATGCCAAACGAAGTGGTGAGCTTCGGCGTGAGCTACGGATACGACAAATACACCGCGTTTCAGTACTCGCGCACGGCGAACCCGTTGAGTGCGACCGACAAGACGTTCCTGGATCCACGGCGGGACTGGGCGATCGACTCTGACGATATCGTGAAGACCCTCACCACCAGCCTCGACCTGATCAAGGCGTTTCCGAAGACGGACATCCGGCTCGGATACGACTTCAGCGACGGGAAGGCGACCTACGTCTACGGGGTGAAGCCGGAGTTCCCGCTCGCGGCGCCGCAGCAGCTGACCCCCGTGAAGAACCGGCTCACCGGCGGCTACTTCGACCTGCAGTACTTCCTGCGGGCCAATGTCGCGGTCGGTGTCGCCTACGAGTACGAAGAGTACAAGGTGGACGACTTCGCGCTCGATACAGACACACTCAATCGGCTGGATCCCAGGAACCCCTCGGGGGCCTACACCAGCACGATCTACAGCGGATACGTGTTCCGGCCATACACGGCCCACACCGCGTGGCTGCGGATGACGTATCTCTGGTAGGTTGAAGCTTCCGGCTTCCAGCTTCCAGCTTCCAGCTGGGAGCTGGGAGCTTCTGTTTATCCGGTCCCCTCGCTCCTCCTCCCGCCGACTCTCCCCGGCGCAAATGCGAGGGGCCGGACCCTCCCACTCGACATTGCAGATTCGTCGGTTGCAGATTGCAGATTGATTCTGCGATTGACGATTGGGGATTGGCGATTTCATTCGGGGATTTGTCGGGGGTGGTTTGAGCCGTACGCGTTTCAGTCGCCCCCGACCGAGCCCGATCAATCTCCGAATGAAATCGCCAATCCGAAATCCCAAGTCAGCAATTCAATCTGCAATCTGCGATCGACGAACCTGCATTGCAGTGGGTGCCGGTATTCCGGCAGTCTCGTACAAACCCGCAGAAATTGGTCGTATTTTGGCCGGGTACTGCGTTTGCCCCTCAGCTCGACGTGGCCTGCCCGAAGGTGATACCGCTCAACGTCCCTCCAACCGTCCTGCGGCTCAGGGCGCATCCGCTCCGCATCGCCCTCGTGGGCAATCCCAACGTCGGCAAGAGCGTGATCTTCGGGCGCCTGACGGGCCGCTATGCCACGGTCTCGAACTACCCGGGGACGACGGTGGCCGTCACGCGGGGGCGGGCGCTGGTGGGCGCAGAGGTGTGCGACATCAGCGACACGCCCGGGGTGAACACCCTGCACGGGGCTCTCACCGAGGACGAGCGCATTACCCGCGAGATGCTGACGAGGGAGGGCGCCGAGCTCATCGTGCAGGTCGCCGATGCGCGCAACCTGCGCCGGGCGCTGATGCTCACGTCGCAGATTGCGGAGTTCAACCGTCCGACCATCCTCGTCCTGAACATGCTGGACGAGGCGCGGGCGCGCGGCGTCGAGATCGACAGCGAGGGGCTCTCCGCGCACCTGGGTATCCCGGTCATCGAGGCGGTCGCGCCCGAGGGACGCGGCATGGCCGAGCTGAGGTCGGCCCTGCCGATGGCCGCACCGCCTCGCGGTGCCCGCGCAGTCGGCATGGACCATCTCGGCTGGGCCGACGCTGCCGCCGGCCGCTTTCGGCGCACGACTGCCGCCTCCGTCGGGCAGTTCCAGGAATGGCTCGTCCGAGCCGTGCGCGAGCCGCTGACGGGCCTGCCGATCCTCGCCCTGGTTCTCTACCTCACGTATCTGTTCGTGGGCGTCTTTGGCGCGCAGACGCTCGTCGGGCTCCTCGAGGACGACCTCTTCGCCGCCTACGTCAGCCCCGCGGCCGTTCGAGCCGCCGAGCTCATTCCGTTTGCGCTCCTCCGCGAGTTCGTCGTCGGCGAGTACGGGCTCGTCACGATGGGCCTCACCTACGCCATCGCGATCGTGCTCCCCGTGGTCGCCACCTTCTTTTTGGTGTTCGGGTTCCTCGAAGACAGCGGCTACATTCCGCGGCTGGCCATCTTCAGCGACCGGATCTTCCGCGCCATGGGATTGAACGGCAAGGCGGTGCTGCCGATGGTGCTCGGCCTCGGCTGCGACACGATGGCGACGATGACGACGAGGATCCTGGGGACGCCGAAGGAACGCCTGATTGCCATCACGCTGCTGGCGCTCGGGGTGCCGTGCTCCGCCCAGCTGGCGACGATCATGGGGATCCTCGGCGGGATTTCGGTGTGGGCGCTGGTCACCCTCTTCGGCGTGGTGCTGATGCAGATGGTGATCGTCGGCTTCGTCGCAGCGAGGGCGCTGCCCGGCGAACGATCCGATTTCATCATGGAGCTGCCGCCCATCAGGATGCCGCGACTGGGCAACCTGCTGCGCAAGACCGCCCTTCGCGTGCGCTGGTACCTCGGCGAGGCCGTCCCGCTCTTCCTCGTGGGCACCGGAATCCTGTTCGTGCTGGACAAGACCGGCGGCCTGGACGCGATGACCGCCCTCGCGCGCCCGGTCGTCACCGGGGCGTTGGGGCTGCCGCCGAAGGCCGCCGAAGTCTTCGTGATGGGCTTCCTGCGCCGGGATTATGGCGCCGCAGGGCTGTTCGTGATGGCCGGAGAGGGCACGCTGTCAGGGGTCCAGGCGCTCGTGGCGCTGACCGTCATGACGCTGTTCGTGCCGTGCGTGGCCAACCTGCTGATGATCATCAAGGAGCGCGGCGCGCGGGTCGGCGCCGCAATCCTGGTGTTCGTGACCATCGTCGCGATTGGCACCGGGGCGGCGCTGAACGCGGCCTTGAAGTTAACCGGGCTCAGCTTCTGAGACGACCACGGACTACGGACTACGACCTGCGGACTACGGACCACGGACCACGGAGTACGAGTGTAGAGTTCGTCATGAGCAAACCGTTATCGTCACTGTCACGGGGCGCGCGAGGCAGGATCGCGCGGGTGAGGCGGGATCTCACGCCGAGAGCCGAGCGGCTCGCCGCGCTGGGGGTGTCGGCGGGCGCGTCCATTCGGGTGCTGCAGACCTTCCCCGGGATGGTCTTCGAGTGCGATCAGACGGAGCTCGCGGTCGAGACGGCCGTGGCCATGTCGATACTCGTGCTGATCGAGGAGAGCGAGTAGGCGTCGCCCTCCGCGCTGAGAGCTTCCCCCCACGATTTACTTGACCTGCCACCCGCGACGCGCCGACGGCACCCACGAAGAAACGAATCTTCGCTCAAGCTACGGCGGACCACCGTAGCCTTGGCGAAGGTGGTCGTGGCACTCGTAATGGCCGTCGGCCCGTTCAGTGACAACTGAAGTGCTTCCGGGGTCCAGCAGCCCGTGGTGACATGCCGGCTGCATTCGACGGGCGATGCATCCCCGCTGGCTGCGTTGCTCCTCCCTCAAATACTCCCGGTATTCTCGGTCGTCGCGCCTTGCCAGCGAGGCGCCTCGCCCGTCTCGGTACGACGCCGGCATGTCACCACGGGCTGCGAGAGCGACGACCGACGCCGCGGACTTCAGTGATAGATCTTGTCCCGCTCCTCTGTCTCTTCCCGATCCGTGACCAGCTGGGGGTACTTGCGGCGGAATGTCTCGGCGAGGGCGCAGTTGGAGCAGACCGGGAGATGTGCGTCGAGGATCGCGGGCAGCTGCTCGGCCGGGATATCGTCCCAGCTGAGGATCTCGCCACCAGGCGAGGCGACGTTGAGCAGGCCTGGCCGCGGCTCGGACGTGTGCACCAAGCCGATGGCGCGCCGGCAGATCGCACAGTTACGCCCTGCATACCAGTTCTTCAGCATGTTGACGGCCAGCGTGAGCTGGGGCTGGTCGGCAATCTGGCGCGTGCAGGCCTGATTGCAGTCATGGCGCTCCGGCCAGCGCGTGCAGGTCTTCAACTGAATGTCCGGCTTGTCCCAGAACGCGCTGATCGCCGCATGACCCGCGTCTACGGTCACGCCCGCCGGCTGGTGTGTTTCCGGACAGACGACCACGCGCTTGCCCCGCATGCGCAAGTACGTGCGGGCAGCGAGAGCAATATAGACGACAACGACTGCCGCCAGCAGCAGCAGAATGAATGTTGTGGTGGACATAAGATCTCCGGTTCCCGTTTGGATGGATGGGCGCCGTTGCTATTCCTCTATTCCCCTCATTCCCGCCAACTGCTCGTAGAGCCGCCAGCGAAGATCGATATCATGCTGGGCTTCGCCCGCGAGCCGCTCGGCCGTGGCGCGGTCCATCTTCTTGAGCATGCTGTAGCGGGTCTCCTGATACGCGTAATCCGCGAATGAAATCCTGGGCGCCTTCGAATCGAGCGTCAGTGGGAACGGGCGCGCAGGAATCGCCCGCGGATTGAACCGATACAACGGCCAGTGGCCGCTTCCCACCGCGCGGGTCTGATGCTCGAGCCCGTGTTTCACCTCGAGCCCGTGCGCAATGCAGTGCGCGTAGGCGATGATCAGGGACGGCCCGGGGTGGGCCTCGGCTTCGAGGAACGCTTTCACGGTTTGCGTGTCGTTGGCGCCGAGCGCTACCTGCGCGACGTAGACGTGGCCGTAGGTCATCGCCAGCAGGCCCAGGTCCTTCTTCGCGGTGCGCTTGCCGCCGGCGGCGAAGCGGGCGACGGCCGCCCGTGGCGTGGCCTTCGACGCCTGGCCGCCGGTGTTCGAGTAGACCTCGGTGTCGAGCACCAGCACGTTGACGTCGCGGTCGGAAGCCAGCACGTGGTCCAGGCCGCCGTAGCCGATGTCGTAGGCCCAGCCGTCACCCCCCACGATCCACACCGACTTCTTCACCAGGTAGTCGGCAAGCTCCAGCAGCCGCCGCACCTCGGCCAGACGTGGCACGTGTGTCGCGGTGTCTTCGATGCGCTGGAGCCGTCGCCTCAGGGTGGCAACCCGCTCACGCTGCTCGAAGATCTCCGGCTCGCTGATCTGCTTCGCATCGAGGAGGCTGTCGGCGAGGGGCTCGGCGCCCATGTCGATGAGATCCTTCAGCATCTTGACGAGGTAGCGTGCCTGCTCGGCATGCTTGTCGATCGTCAGCCGCATGCCGAAGCCGAACTCCGCGTTGTCCTCGAAGAGCGAGTTCGCCCAGGCGGGCCCGAGACCATCGCGGTTGCAGGTCCACGGCGTCGTGGGCAGGTTGCCGCCGAAGATGGACGAGCAGCCCGTCGCGTTGGCCACGATCATCCGATCCCCGAAGAGCTGCGTGGTCAGCTTGAGATACGGCGTTTCGCCGCAGCCGGAGCACGCGCCCGAGTACTCGAACAGCGGCTGGAGGAACTGGCTGCCCTTCACGGAGTTCTGCCTGGCTGCCGCCCGATCGACTTCGGGCAGCCTCAGGAAGAACTCGAAGTTTTCGCGCTCGGCCTCCCGCAGGGGCCGCTGCGGACTCATCACGAGGGCCTTGATGGACGTTGCCTTGTCTCGAGCCGGGCAGACCTCGACGCACAGCTCGCATCCGGTGCAGTCCTCCGGAGCGACCTGTATCGTGTAGCTCATGCCCTCGAACTCCTTGCCGCGGTACGGTGTGGCCCTGAACGCGGAAGGCGCCGCGCGCAGCATCTCAGGGTCGTACGCCTTGATGCGAATCGCAGCGT
Source organism: Vicinamibacterales bacterium (assembly GCA_035711845.1). Classification (GTDB taxonomy): domain Bacteria; phylum Acidobacteriota; class Vicinamibacteria; order Vicinamibacterales; family 2-12-FULL-66-21; genus DASTBU01. The sequence continues at coordinate 16,815 of DASTBU010000080.1, read as the reverse complement.
GCGGGCACACGAGCGCGCATTTGCCGCACTGGATGCAGGTCACCTCGTTCCACACGGGAATCTCGTCGGCGATGTTGCGCTTTTCGTACTGGGCCGTTCCGGTCGGGTAGGTGCCATCGACGGGCATCGCGCTGACCGGAAGCGCGTCGCCCCGGTTAGCCATCATCGGGACTGTCACGCTCCGTACGAACGAAGGCGCACCCAGACTGGAAGTCGTGTCCGTGTCGGCCACGGCCGTCACGTGCGCCGGGACGGCCACTTCCTCGAGGCCCGAGAGCGCCGAGTCGATCGCGGCGTAATTGGCTTGCAGCACCGCATCGCCCTTGGCGCCGTAGGTTTTCTTTGCCGCGTCCTTGATCGCCTCGATGGCGCGCTCGCGCGGGAGCACGCCGGAGAGAGCAAAGAAGCACGCCTGCAGGACGGTGTTCACGCGTTTGCCGACGCCCGCCGCGTGGGCCACCTTCCCGGCGTCGACCACGAACACGCGGAGCTGCCGATCCAGGATCTGCTGCTGCACCCGCGGCGGCAACGCGTCCCAGACCTTGTCGGCCTGATGGGGACTGTTGAGCAGGACGGTCGCTCCCGGCGCCGCGTGCTCGAGCACGTCGATCCTGTTCAGGAGCTCCCACTGGTGGCACGCGACGAACTCTGCCCCGTCGATCAGGTAGCTCGAGCGGATCGGGTTCGGGCCGAATCGCAGGTGCGAGATCGTCGTGGATCCTGATTTCTTCGAGTCGTAGACGAAGTAGCCCTGCGCGTACAGATCGGTCTGCTCGCCGATGATCTTGATCGAGTTCTTGTTGGCGCCCACCGTTCCGTCGGATCCGAGCCCGTAGAAGATGGCCCGGACCGCCGCCGCGTCTTCCGTCGAGAACCCCGGATCCCACGGCACGCTCGCAAACCCCACATCGTCGTTGATCCCGATGGTGAAGTGGGTCCGCGGGGAGGGCTCGTTGAGCTCGTCGAAGACGGCTTTCGCCATCGCCGGCGTGAATTCCTTCGACCCGAGGCCGTAGCGTCCGCCGATCACTCGCGGGAAGAAGCGGAAGGGGGCCTCGCCCGCGTCGAGCGCTTCGCTGATCGCGGTGACGACATCCTGATACAGGGGCTCGCCGGGGGCGCCGGGTTCCTTCGTGCGATCGAGCACGGCCAGGTGCCGGACGGTGGGCGGCAGCGCACGCGCGAACTGCGTCGCGCTGAACGGCCGGAACAGCCGCACCTTGAGGAGGCCGACCTTCTCGTTGTGTGCGTTGAGCGCCGCAACCGCCTCGCCGACGGCCTCTGCGCCCGAGCCCATCACGACGATGACCCGCTCGGCATCAGGCGCGCCTTCGTAATCGAAGAGGTGATACGCGCGTCCGGTGAGCGCCACGAAGCGATCCATGGCCTCCTGGACCTTCGCCGGGCAGTCCAGGTAGAACGGATTCGAGGCTTCCCGCGACTGGAAGAACACGTCGGGATTCTGCGCCGAGCCCCTCAGCACCGGGTGTTCCGGCGAGAGCGCCCGCGCGCGATGCGCCGAGATCGCTTCCTCGTCCACCATCGCCCGGATGTCGTCCTCGGTGAGGCTTCGGATCTTCGCGACCTCGTGCGACGTTCTGAACCCGTCGAAGAAGTGGAGGAAAGGAATGCGGGAGGACAGCGCCGCCGCGTGGGCGATTGCCGCCAGGTCCTGCGCCTCCTGTACCGAGCCCGAACAGAGCAGGCCCCATCCGGTGGATCGCGCCGCCATCACGTCGCTGTGGTCGCCGAAGATCGACAGGGCGTGCGTTGCCACGGCGCGGGCGCTGACGTGCAGCACGCCCGGCATGAGCTGACCCGCGATCTTGAACATGTTCGGGATCATCAGGAGCAGTCCCTGGCTCGCGGTGAAGCTCGTCGCCAGGGCGCCCGTCTGCAGCGCGCCGTGCAGCGCGCCGGCCGCGCCCCCCTCGCTCTGCATCTCGACCACGGTCGGCGGTGAACCCCAGAGGTTAGGGCGTCCTTCCGCCATCCAGGCGTCCGCCAGCTCGCCCATTGTCGACGACGGCGTGATGGGGTAGATGGCGATGATTTCGCTGAGGGCATAGGCGATCCGCGCCGTTGCCTCGTTGCCATCGAGCGTGATCCAGGGGCCCTTACGGGACATGTGATTGCCTCTCCAGATTGGCGGCGCGTGCCAGGTCGGGTGCGCCCGATCCAACAGGAACAAAAAGCGTGCTGAGCCCGGAAATGGCCTGATGACGCCAGGTTCCGGGCCCGCTCTCCGTCAGGTGCCGGAATCTCGGCGGGGCGTCTGGCCCGAGGGCCGCCGATGAACGGATTCCCGCAACGGCCGGAGCCCGACCGGAAAAAATGCGCCGGAAACAGGCGATCCATGCCGCACCTCCAGCGGGCACTGCCGTTGCTCAGGACACCGCAGGCTTGTTCGGTCTCGCCGTCCGCTTTTCTCGAGGCACGAAGGAGAGTTGTCATGAGTGCAGGCCCCTACGTTTCGTTCGATCGCGCGGTGTCGCGCCGCGACTTTGTGAAGGTCTGCACCATGGCCGCGGCCGCAGTCGGGCTGAGCGCAACGGCAGCCGCCAAAATGGTCGAGGCCGCCGCGCGGGGCCTCAAGCCTTCGGTGATCTGGCTCCACTTCCAGGAGTGCACTGGCTGCACGGAGTCGTTGCTGCGCACGTCCCATCCCGGCGTGGCCGAGCTGATTCTCGATCTCGTGTCGCTCGATTATCACGAGACGCTCTTTGCCGCTTCGGGCCACCAGGCCGAGGACGCCCTCAAGGCGGCGATGAAGCAGAACGCCGGCAAGTACGTCGTCATCGTCGAGGGCGCGATTCCGACGAAGGACGATGGGATCTATTGCATGATCGGGGGCCGCACGGCCGTTGACATGCTCAACGACGTGGCATCGCAGGCCGGCGCGATCATCGCGATCGGCTCGTGCGCATCGTGGGGCGGGATTCCATCAGCGGATCCGAACCCGACCGGTGCGGTCGGCGCGCCGGACATCCTCAAGGGCAAGACGGTCGTGACGATCCCGGGCTGCCCGGCGAATCCGTACAACCTGCTCGGCACGGTCCTTCAGTACGCGACGTTCGGCACGCTGCCCGCGCTCGACGACCTGGGCCGGCCGCTCTTCGCGTACGGCCGCACGATCCACGAGCACTGTCCGCGGCGCGCTCACTTCGACGCCGGCCGCTTCGCGCAGCAGTTCGGCGACGAGGGGCACCGTCTCGGCTACTGTCTCTACAAGCTCGGGTGCAAGGGACCGCAGACGCACGCCAACTGCTCCACGTTGTCGTTCGGTGAAGTCACCGACTGCTGGCCGATTGGGCTCGGGCACCCCTGCGTCGGATGCACCGAACAGAAGCTCGCCTTCCGCGTGGCGATGCACGACACCGTCCCGATCGATCGGCCCACCCCGCCCGATACGTATCCGCCCATTCGTGCGCCACAGGGCGGCGTGAGCCCGTTTGCAACGGGTGTGGCGGGCCTGGTCGGCGGCGCGCTCCTCGGCGGCGCCTACGCCGCCTCGAAGAAGCTCGATACGCGCGTGCCTTCCGAGGAGAAGCGGGAGGAGGTGTAGCGTGGGCATCAATCGGCGAACAGCGCTCAAGGGGCTCCTGGTTGCTGGGGCGACGCTGGCCGGCGCCAAGCCTGCACGCGCCGCGGGCGGTCCGATCGGGATCCCCGATGATGCCGTCGGGCTGCTCTACGACACGACGCTCTGCATCGGCTGCAAGGCCTGCGTGGTCGCCTGCCGGGAGGCGAACGGCCTCGAGCCTGATCCCGGCTTCTCGAATGGCATCTATCAGGCACCCGACGATCTGAACGAATACACCAAGACCATCATCAAGTTGTACAAGGACGAGGGTCGGCAGTCTTACATGAAGGCGCAGTGCATGCACTGCGCGGATCCCGCGTGCGCGACCGCCTGCATGCTCGGCGCGTTCAAGAAGCGCGAGTACGGGATCGTCACCTACGACGTGGATCTGTGCGTCGGGTGCCGCTACTGCCAGGTCGCCTGCCCGTTCGGCATCCCGAAGTTCGAGTGGGCCAAGGCGGCGCCGCGGATGGTCAAGTGCGAGCTGTGCAACCACCGCATCGCGGAGGGGAAGATCCCGGCCTGCGCCGAGGTCTGCCCGAGAGGCGCGGTCATCTACGGCACGCGCGCCGATCTGCTGCGCGAGGCGAAGGAACGGCTCGCCCGGCATCCCGACCAGTATGTCCCGAAGGTCTACGGTGAGCACGACGGCGGCGGCACGCAGGTGCTGTATCTCTCGCACGTGCCGTTCGAGGAGCTCGGACTGCCGACGCTGGGCGAGGCGTCCACGGCCACGCTGCAGCGCAAGATTCAGCACACCGCCTATCGAGGCTTCATCGCGCCTCTCGCACTCTACGGCGTCCTTGGCGCCGTGCTGTTCCGGAACCGCAAACAAGGGAAAGAGGAAGGGAGCCAGGCGGGAGGCCAGCCATGACCGAACATGCAGAACCCGTTGGCGGCCGGCTCTTCACGCGTCCGATCAAGGCCCTGGCGATCCTTGCGGGCATCGCCGCGGTCCTGGTGCTGATCCGGCTGATCTTCGGCATCGGCGCGGTGACGAACCTGAGCGACGGCTATCCGTGGGGGCTGTGGATCGCGTTCGATGTCGTGACCGGGACGGCACTGGCGTGTGGCGGCTATGCCGTCGCCCTGCTCGTCTACATCCGCAACAAGGGTCAGTATCACCCGCTGGTACGCCCTGCCATCCTGACGAGCGCGCTCGGATACTCGCTCGCCGGGTTTGGCGTGTTGCTCGACGTCGGCCGATGGTGGAGCGTGTGGCGCGTGCCGCTGTTCTTCTGGGAGTGGAACCTCAGCTCGGTTCTGCTCGAGGTCGCGCTCTGCATCATGGCCTACGTCGTGGTGCTGTGGATCGAGCTGTCCCCCGCGTTCTTCGAGCGTGGGAGGTACGCCTCCTCGCCGCGCGTGCGGGCCATCTCCGAGCGTGGACTGAAGATCGTCAACCGGGCGCTCATCTGGATCGTGGCGCTCGGGATCCTGTTGCCGACGATGCACCAGTCGTCGCTCGGTTCGCTGATGCTGCTCGCGGGCCCGCGGCTGCACCCGCTGTGGAACACCGGATGGCTGCCGCTGCTGTTCCTCATCTCGTGCATCGCGATGGGTTACGCCGTCGTGGTGTTCGAGGCGGCGCTGTCCAGCGCGTTCCTCCGACGGAAGCCTGAGATCGAGATGCTGGCGGGTATCGGCCGTGTCATGGCGCCCATCGCCCTCCTCTATCCGGCGCTCCGGATCGCCGACCTCGCCTTCGCCGGGCGGCTTCCGTTGCTCTTCGCCTTCGACGCGTTCAGCGGGATGGCGCTGCTGGAGCTCGTGCTGGCGGTAATCCCCGGCGTGATGCTGCTCAACAGAGGGAAGCGGCAACAGCTCGGGTATCTGTTCCGCGCCGCGGTCCTGATGATGCTGGCCGGGTCGCTCTACAGATTCGACACGTATCTGCTGGCGTTTCGCCCCGGCGACAACTGGTCGTACTTCCCGAGCGTCCCCGAGATGTTCACGACGTTCGGGCTGATCGCCGCGGAGATCCTGGCGTACCTCCTCATCATCAAATTCTTCCCGATACTGACGGGCGCGGCCGTCGGTACAGGAAAGGCAGGAACAGCATGGGCACGCACATAACCGTCGATCCCGTCACGCGCATCGAGGGGCACCTTCGCATCGACGTCGAGGTCGATGGCGGCGTGGTCCGCGAGGCCTGGTCCTCGGGCCAGATGTTCCGCGGGATCGAGAAGATCCTCGAGGGGCGTGACCCGCGCGACGCCTGGCTGTTCACGCAGCGATTCTGCGGCGTGTGCACGACCGTGCACGCGATCGCGTCGGTTCGGGCCGTCGAGAATGCGCTCGGGCTCGAGGTGCCGCTGAACGCCCAGTACATCAGGAACCTGATACTGGCGGCGCACGCCATGCACGATCACATCGTCCACTTCTACCACCTGTCGGCGCTCGACTGGGTGGACGTGGTCTCGGCGCTGAAGGCCGATCCGGTGAAGGCGGCCGCAATCGCGGACGGCCTCTCCTCGTGGCCGGGCAACAGCCGGCACCAGCTCCAGGCCGTGCAGGACCGCGTGAAAGGGTTCGTCGAGGCCGGGCAGCTCGGGATCTTCGCCAACGGCTACTGGGGGCACCCCGCCATGAAGCTGGCGCCGGAGGTCAACCTGCTGGCGGTCGCGCACTACCTCGAGGCCCTCGAGTATCAGCGGAAGGTGAACCAGGTCGTGGCGATTCTCGGCAGCAAGACGCCCAACATCCAGAACCTCGCGGTCGGCGGGGTCGCCAACGCCATCAATCTGGACAATCAGGCCACGCTGAACATGGAGAAGCTGTACCGCATCAAGGACACGCTTGACGAAGTGCAGGGGTTCATCCAGAACGTCTACTTCACGGATGTCTGCGCCATCGGGGCGATGTACGCCGACTGGCTCGGATACGGCAAGGGGGTCACCAACTACCTGTCCGTGCCGGATCTCCCGCTCGACACGAAGGGCACGCAGTTCGATTTCCCCGGCGGCACGATCATGAACGGCGATCTCGGCAACGTCACCGAGATCAAAACGTTCGAGGAAGCGTACTTCAAGGACAACGTGTCGGAGTGCATCGCGCGGTCGTGGTACGACGGCGACTGGACGCGCCATCCGTTCGACGAGGACACCGTGCCGAAGTACACCCCGTACGACGGAAGGGCGAAGTATTCGTGGGTCAAGGCGCCACGCTTCCAGGGGCGGCCGATGCAGGTCGGCCCGCTCGCGCAGGTACTCGTCGGCTACGCGCTCGGCCACGCGCCCACGGTGAAGTGGGCGAACAAGACGCTCGAGACTGCGGGTGCCGTGGCGAAGGCGAAGCTGACGCCAGCGGTCCTGCATTCCACGCTGGGCCGCCACGCCGCGCGCATGATTCGCACGCAGGTCATCGCCGAGCTCGCGCAGAAGCACTGGAACCTGCTCGTCAACAACATCGGCAAGGGCGACACCGCCATCTTCAATCCGCCGACGTTTCCGAAAGGGGAGCAGCGCGGGTTCGGCTTCCACGAGGCGCCCCGCGGCACGCTGTCGCACTGGGTCGTCATCCGGGACGGCAAGATCGCCAATTACCAGGCGGTAGTGCCCTCGACGTGGAACGCGGGGCCGCGCGACGACAAGAACCAGGCAGGACCCTACGAGGCCTCGCTCGTGGGGAATCCGGTCGCCGACCCGGAGCGACCGCTCGAGCTCATACGAACCATCCACTCGTTCGATCCTTGCATCGCGTGCGCGATTCACACATTCGATCCGGGTGGGCGGGAGTTGGTCAGGGTGAAGGCACTGTGACACGCGGCGACTCGCACGCCGCACGGCACGTCGCGCGTCGCACGTCGCACGGCACGTTGCACACCGCACGTGACAAGTCGCACGTCGCACCGTCGCACGCAGCACGTCGCACGTCATATGGAGGCTGCATGAACATCAGGATCGTGGGGCTCGGGAATGTGCTGATGAGTGACGATGGGTTCGGGCCGTACGCGGTCCGGGTGCTGGAGGCGTTCTACGAGATGCCTGAGAACGTGCAGGTCATCGACGCTGGCACACCCGGGCTCGACCTGACGCCGTACCTCTTCGACGCCGATGTCGTGATCTTCCTGGATACGGTGAAGACCGACGCCTGCGCGGGCGCCATCAGGACCTTCACCCAGCCCGAGATCCTGCGTTCGGGGCCTCCGACACGCCTCAGCCCGCACGACCCCGGCATCAAGGACTCCCTGATGGCGCTCGCGGCGGCAGGCCACGCGCCGAAGGAGGTGCTGCTCATCGGGGTCGTCCCCGAGTGGGTCGCAACGGGGGTCTCGCTGAGCGGATCCCTTCGCTCTGCGATTGCACCCGCCATCAGCGTGGCGCTGAGCGAGCTGGAGCGGCTGGGATGTTCCCCTCGCCCCCGCCCGGTTCCACGCCGGCCCGACACCTGGTGGGAACGGGAGCCCGCCGCAGCCTACGCGTAGCCGCGGGATTTTCCGCGCTCCTCGGAAAGTACCCGCGGCGACCGACCCCGGACGTCCGGCGTCCTGGCCGAATCCCTAGAAAACATGACCGGTTAGCGGAAAACACGCATGGCACCGGGCTTGCCTTTCCAGCCGACAGCCGTCACCCGAACACCGAGACCTGGAAGCTGAAAGCCGGAATCATGCGCATGCGCCATCTTCGACCAGAGCCTCTTCCGCTCGGATCGAATCCCGGCGAAGGGTGCCGGATCGAGGTTCGCGGCACCGTGCAGGGCGTTGGCTTCCGCCCCTGGATCTACCGGGTCGCCCGCGAGACGAAGCTCGCCGGCCGGGTCAGGAACCATACGGCCGGGGTCACCATCGAAGTGTTCGGCAAGCCGGAAGCAGTCGATCGGTTCGTCGGCCGTATCCGCACGACGGCACCTGCGGCGGCGGTGATCGACAGCATCACGGCCCGGCGCATTCCGTTCGAGGAGACCGGGGAGTTTCGGATCGAGGGCAGCGAACGGACCGAGGAGCGACGCGTCGCGATCCCACCCGACCTTGCGACGTGCCCGGAATGCCTGGCCGAGATGTCGGACCCGGGGAATCGCCGCTACCGATATCCGTTCACGAACTGCACGTCTTGCGGCCCGCGTTTCACCATCGCCTCGGCTGCCCCCTACGACCGGCCGCTGACCACCATGGCCGATTTCCGGATGTGCCCCTCTTGCCAGCGCGAGTACGACCGCGTCGACGATCGGCGATTCCACGCGCAGCCCAATGCGTGCCCCGTGTGCGGTCCCGTGCTCACGCTGCTGGATGCGTGGGGGGAAGCGGCCGATGCCAGCGACGTGATCGCCGGTGCGGCCGACGCGCTGCTCGACGGATGGGTTGTTGCGCTGAAAGGAATCGGCGGGTTTCACCTGGCCTGCGACGCGACCTCGCAACTCGCGGTGACAAGGCTCAGGGCACGAAAGCATCGCGACGAAAAGCCGTTTGCCGTCATGGTTCCGGATCTCGAGCAGGCCCGTCGCCTGGCGGCGTTGGGCGAGGTCGAGGAACGGCTCCTGACGTCGGTCGAGCGCCCGGTGGTGCTCGTTCCACGGCGCGAGCCGACCGCTCTGGCGAGCGGGGTTGCCCCCAACAACCCGCTCGTCGGGCTGTTCCTGCCGTACTCGCCGCTGCACCACCTCCTGCTCGCGCGGGTGGGACGGCCCCTCGTGATGACCTCCGGCAATCTCTCCGACGAGCCGATCGCGTACCGGAACGAGGAAGCGTTACGACGGCTTGCCGGGATCGCCGACCTGTTCGTCATGCACGATCGCGAGATCGTGACGCGCTGTGATGACTCGGTCGCGAGGGTCATCAACGGCGCACCCGTGATTCTGCGGCGGTCCAGGGGTTATGTGCCCCGCTCGATACGGCTCGCGACGCCGCTGTCGAGGCCGGTCCTTGCCTGCGGCGCACTGCTCAAGAACACGTTCTGCCTCGCGCGAGGCGAGGAGGCCGTTCTCGGGCCGCACATCGGAGACCTCGAGAACCTCGAAACCTTCACCTCGTATCGCGACTCGATCGACCGGCTCGAGAGGTTCCTGGGCTTCGAGCCGGAAGTCATCGCCCACGATCTCCATCCCGACTATCTCTCCACTCGCTACGCGCTTGGGCGCACGGGGACGGTGCGTGTCGCCGTACAGCATCACCACGCGCACGTCGCGAGCGTGATGGCCGAACATGGACTGCAAGGCCCCGTCATCGGGGTGGCCTACGACGGAACGGGGCTGGGGACCGACGGCACCGCCTGGGGCGGCGAAATTCTGCTGGCACGATACGACGGGTTCGAGCGGCTGGCGACCTTCAGGCCGATCGCGCTGGCGGGCGGCGACACGGCCGTGCGGCAGCCATGGCGGATCGCGCTCGCGCTGCTCGACGATGCGTTCGGCGGGGATGCGCCGATCGAGGCGCTCGGGCTGTTCAGGCGCATCGCGCGCTCGGACGTCGAGCTCGCGCGCACCATGATCAACCGGCGCATCAACGCGCCGCTCGCCCACGGCGTTGGGCGCTACTTCGACGCGATGGGCGCTATCGGCCTCGAACGGCCGCGCGCGACTTTCGAAGGACAGGTTGCGCTCGACTGGAACTCGGTCGCCGACGCCGACGAGCAGGGCCGGTATCAATACAACATCCTGCGATCGAGTTCCGTGTGGCAGGTGGATCTGCGCGCGGCGATTCGCGACGCCGTGTTCGAGCTGATCGGCGGCGCGCCTCCCGCCCAGGTGTCCGCACGCTTCCACAACACCCTCAGCGCCGCGACGTCCGACGTTGTCCGCGGGCTTGCACGGACGCACGGGCCCCTTCCGGTCGCCCTGAGCGGCGGCTGCTTCCAGAATGCCCGGTTGGCCGAGGGAGTCCACGGGCTGCTCGACCCCTATTTCGATGTGTATCTTCACGCGCGCGTGCCGCCGGGCGACGGAGGGCTCGCGCTCGGGCAGGCGGTCGTCGCCGACGCGGTCGCGCGGACGATGTAACGGGAGGCGCCGATGTGTCTCGGAGTTCCGGGCCGGATCGTTGAGGTGCATGGTCTGACGGCAACCGTCGATTTCTTTGGCGTACGCCGGCTGGTGCATCTCGAGCTCGTGGACCAGCCGGTGGCCCGGGGCGACTACATCCTCAACCACGTGGGGTACGCCATCCGGAGGATCCCGGAAGCGGATATCGAGGGGACCCTGGAGCTCTACGAACAACTCCTCCGTGAAGCCGACGACGACCTTATGGCGGCAGACGTCCGGGGCGAGATCCAGGCGACCTCCCTCCGCGGAGACCGCAATGAATAACGTCCGCGAGCTGAAGTTTCGCGATCCCGGGCAGGCGGCCTCCCTCACGGCCGCGCTCGAGAGGGTCACGTCCTCCATCGGCCGGGCACCTGTGTCGGTGATGCACGTGTGCGGAAGCCACGAGCAGGCCATCGCCCGTTTCGGTCTGCGGGCCTCATTCCCCCGCGGCCTGAACGTGATCATGGGTCCTGGCTGTCCCGTCTGCATCACGGATCAGCCGGAGGTGGACGAGGCCGTCGCGCTGGCCGGGCAGGGCGTACGCATCGCCACCTACGGAGACATGCTCCGCGTGCCAGGCAGCGCCCGATCGCTGGCCGATGCGCAGGCGCAGGGCGGACGGGTCGACGTTGTCTACAGCGTCGCACAGGCGCTCGAGCTCGCCCGGGCGGTCTCAGAGCCGGTCGTGTTCTTCGCGACCGGGTTCGAGACGACCGCCGTCGCCACAGCGGCGGCAATTCTCGATGATCCGCCGGCGAACTTCTTCGTGCTGTCCGCTCACAAGTACATCCCGCCGGTCATGGAGATCGTTGCCGAGATGCCCGACACACGCGTCGAGGGATTTCTTGCCGCCGGCCACGCCGCGACGATCACGGGCTGGGGTGTGTTCGAGCGCTTCGTCGAGCGGCACCGCCTGCCGGTCGTGGTTGCCGGTTTCGAGCCGCTGGACATCCTCGCCGGGCTCGTGCGGCTCGTCGAGCTGGTGCGGGACGGCACCGCCGCGGTCGAGAACATGTTCCCTCGCTGCGTGAGCCGCGAGGGCAACCTGCGCGCGCAAGAGCAGCTCTGGAGAGTCTTCAAGCCGATTGGCGGGCGTTGGCGCGGCATCGCGCACGTACCGAACGGCAACCTCCGCCTTCGTGGCGAATATGCCAGCCTCGATGCCCGCCGCCAGTTTCAGATCGATCTGACGGCCCTCTGGGACGCGGCGCCGCCCGCGCTCGCGCAGCAGTGCATCTGCGGCGACATCATGGCGGGCATTCGATCGCCGTCGGATTGTCGTCTCTTCGGCAGGGAATGCCTGCCCGAGTCGCCTGTGGGCGCGTGCATGGTGAGCAGCGAAGGCACCTGCCGCATCTGGCACCAGTATGGAACGCGCTCCGACCTGGCACACGCGGTGGGCATTCGCGCAGGCGTCGCGACGGATGCGTGAGTGCTGCCGCTCGCGCCGAAGGAAACCCGGAACCATGGCTCAGACGAACACGACACTCCAGCGAATCGGAATGAAGCACGGCGCCGGCGGACGTTCCATGCGGCTGCTGATCGAGCAGGTCCTCGTGGATCGGACGAGCCCGATCGCCAACGTCATGGACGACGGGGCGGCGATCCCGCTCGGGGACGAATGGTTGATCGTGACCACCGACTCGCATGTGATTCACCCGCTCGTGTTCCCCGGCGGCGACATCGGCCGCCTGGCGGTGGCGGGAACCGTCAACGACCTGGCCATGATGGGTGCGACCGAGCCTCTCGGCCTGACGTGCGGGCTGATCCTCGAAGAGGGGTTCCCGCTCGACGATCTCAAGACCATCCGATCGTCCATGGAACGGACCTGTACCGAGGCGGGCGCGCCCATCGTTTCCGGCGACACGAAGGTGATGGGACGCGGGGAAGTGGACGGCCTGGTACTCAATACGACCGGCGTGGGCATCGCCAGGCGCGTCGTCCGCGACAGCGGCCTGAAGCCGGGGGACCTGCTGATCGTGACCGGGACGCTCGGCGATCACGGCATTGCCGTGATGGCGGCACGCCACCAGCTCGACCTCGGGGGAGCGCTGCAGTCGGATGTCGCACCGTTGAACTCGTTGATTCGTGCGGCGCTTCTTGCCGGCGGCGACGGGATTAGCGCGATGAAGGATCCGACCCGCGGCGGGGCAGCCAGCGCCCTCCACGAGATGGCCGAAAAGAGCGGGGTGGGCATCCAGCTCGACGAGCGTGCGCTCCCGGTGCGCGACGAGGTGCGCGCGGCCGCCGAGCTGCTCGGTCTCGATCCGCTCATGATCGCCAACGAGGGCAAGGCGCTGCTCGGCGTGCACCCCGACGCTGCCGACATCGTACTGCGCGCCGTGCGCGCGCACCCGCTCGGCCGCGACGCGGCCGTCATCGGGGTGTGTTCGGGGGAGCTTCGAGGCTCCGTGGTGCTCGATACAGGGTTCGGGCGGCGGTTGCTGACCGAACCGGACGGCGAGCTCCTGCCACGGATCTGCTGACGGCGGTCGAGAGGCCGCAAGGGACGGAAACCATGTCGCAGCGTGCTACGCCACTCAAGGTCGCCGTGCTGTGCTCACATCGGGCGCCAGGTCTCGTGCAGCTCTTGAACACCGACCGCCGGCGAGGCGCCGACTACGAGATCCTCTGTTGTGTCACCTCTGCTGACACCTTCGCCGAGGAGGTCAAGGTGGAACGAAGAGGTGTTCCGTGCCTGCCACATCCGATCAGATCCTGGTGCAGCGCTCACGGGACGCCGCTTCGCGACCTCGAGGCAAGGGCTGTCTATGACGCCGAGACGCTGAAGCTGCTCGAGCCGTTCAATCCGGACCTCCTCCTGCTCGACGGGTACCTGCTCCTGCTCACGGCGCCCGTGCTTCGCCGGTTCGATGGACGGATTGTGAACGTGCACCACAGCGATCTCATGCAGCGCGATGGATCGGGACGCCCGCGATATCCGGGTCTGCGCGCCGTGCGCGATGCGATTGTCGGCGGCGAGGCCGAGACCCGGGCGACCGCGCACATCGTGACCGAGCAGCTCGACGCCGGGCCGGTGCTGCTTCGCTCGTGGCGATTTCCGATCTCGCCGCTCGCCGGCTGGGCGCGGGCCCACGAGACCGAGGACGTGCTGCGAGCGTATGCCTGGGCGCACCAGGAATGGATGCTGCGCAGCGGATGGCCGGTCATGCTCGCGCGCACCATCGAGCTGGCGTCGCTCTCGCTGCGGGCGGCAGGCCGTCCGCTGAGCCTGCAGTCGGCGGGGCGCTGGATGCTGTCGGAAGAGGGTTCGCTCGTGCCCGACGAGGCCGCCAGCGCGGACCGCTTGCAGGCCACGGGGTGATGGTCATGTCACACATCGGGACCGATCGGGACGGCGCCGTCGGGATCATCACGATCGATCGACCGGCGCGGTTCAACTCGCTCGACGTGCGTACGGCGCAGGACCTGCGGAAGGCCGCGCTCGGCTTTGCCCGCGACGAGCAGGTGCGGACGGTCGTCCTGCGCGGGTCGGGCGGCGTGTTCTGCAGCGGCGCGGATCTCAAGTACATCGGCGCGGGCGGCGAGGCGGCGGAGCTCGGCTACCTGCGGCCCGGCGCACGGCAGGTGCCGGAGGGCTTCGGAGAGATCTTCAAGCAGATTCTCGAGTACCTCCACAGCACGATCTCGGAGATCCGGCGCACGCCGAAGCCGTTCATCGCCGCCGTCGACGGCATCGCCGCGGCGGGAGGGCTCGGCCTCGCGCTCTGCTGCGATCTCGTCTTCGCGTCGCCGAGGGCCCAATTCGAATGGGCATATTCCAGGACCGGTCTCACCGGTGCGGAAAGCTCCACCTTCTTCCTGCCGCGCCTCGTCGGCTTCCGCCGTGCGATGGAACTGATCCTGCTGAACCCTCGGCTGGATGCCGCTCGGGCCCTGGAGCTGGGCCTGATCACCGCGGTACTGCCGGCCGACACCTTCGACGAGGAAGCGATCGCGCGTGCGCGCGGGATCGCGGCGGGCCCTGTCAGGGCATACGGCGAGGCCAAGTCGCTCGTGAACATGGCCTCGGGGATGGATCGCCTCGATTACCACCTCGATCAGGAGCTGGAGCGGCTCACGCTGAGCGCCGACGGCGTGGAATTCGAGGAAGGACTGCAGGCGTTCCTGGGCAAGCGGGAGCCGCGATTCGACAGGGCCTGAGATGCACGAGTACTCGATCGTCCAGGCGCTCATGGAGCGGATCGAAGCCGAAGCCGCCGCACGCGGCGCCATCGCTGTCGACCGGGTCGTCGTGCGCATCGGCGAGCTGTCCGGAGTGGACGTCGGACTTCTGCACACCGCGTACATGACGTTCCGCGAGCGAACGATCTGCGAGCGCGCCCCGCTCGAGATCGCCGAGGCGGCCGCGGAGTGGAACTGTCGCACCTGCGGCGGGCCCATCGCACGCGGCGCGGCGTTGCGATGCACCGCCTGCGGCGGACCTGCGCGGCTCCGCCAGGGTGACGAGATTCTGCTGGAGCGGATCGAGATGGAGGTGCCGTGATGTGTGGAACGTGTGGATGCGAGGACAAGAGCATCGTGCCTGTCGACGTGCAGGAGCGCATCCTTTCAGGGAACGAGAAGCAGGCGGCGCACAACCGGCTGCACTTCACGGCTGGAGAGGTGCTGGCCATCAACGTGATGGGCTCTCCCGGCGCCGGCAAGACAGCGGTGCTCGAGGCGACGGCCCGGGCGCTCGCCGGACGAAGAACCATCGGCGCGCTCGCGGGCGACCTCGCGACGGAGAACGATGCCGATCGCCTGAAGGCGGCAGGCATCCGGGCCCGTTCCATCACGACCGGCTCGGCGTGCCACCTCGACGCGGCGATGGTGCATCATGCGCTGCACCTTCTGGCCTGGAACGACCTCGACTACCTGTTCATCGAGAACGTCGGGAATCTGGTGTGTCCGGCCGTCTACGATCTCGGTCAGGCCGCCAACGTCGTGCTGCTCGCTGTCACGGAAGGGGAGGACAAGCCGCTGAAGTATCCCGTGATGTTCAACAAGGCGGACCTGGTGCTCATCACGAAGACCGATCTGTTGCCCTACCTGCCCGACATCAGCGTCGAGCGCATGCGCGAGTCGCTGGGCCGCGTCATGCCGGTGCCGCGCGTGATCGAGCTCTCCGCGAGGACGGGTCAGGGCCTGCAGCCGTGGATCGACTGGTTGCTGCGCCAGGAACGACAGATCGCGCCCGGGCCGCTGACCGACGTCCACCACGTTCATGCCTAGCGCTCACGGAGGACTCGGGTCAGACGCTGAAGACTTCCACTCGCCGGACTCGACGGAATTCCGTCGGAGGAGCCGGGGAAATCGGCACCTGCGGGCCGATTTGATCGTCGGCCTGGCCGCATTGGGCCGGAAAATCGGCCTCTGCGTGCTGGCATCCGCGTTGCCTTCACCGTGGACACCGGTGTCCCATTCATCCGGCTGAATCCGAACACCTCGTCTGCTGTCGGGAGCTTCTCGGTCCGGAGGCTTTATGATCGACCGCGAGAAGGTGCTGGCGGTGCTCGCGAAACGGTTTCCTGGCGCGTCTCCCCAGGATGTGGCGGCGGCAGCCAACGCGATTGTGGGGCTCGACGACGAATGGGAGGAGGTTTCGGATCGAGAGGACGAACTGGGGTATCACGTCTCAGCGCAGTGCAGCGACATCTGCTACCTGGCGCAGCAGGTCGAACGTGGTGACACGTTCCGGCTGTTCCGGCGGAGGGGCCCGCTCAAACGCTGACGAGGCCTTCCCGCTCTTCGTCGAACTTCTCGGTCGCCTCCCACCAGGGGCACCCCTCGCAGGATCCACGATCGAGCAAGCGATGGGGCTCCGCCTGCGGGTGGAGGCAGACCCAGAAAACGAACCCGCGGAAGGTGCTGGCGCTCGGCTGGACCGGGCCGCCGAACCGGCCCCATCGACAGGTCCAGGGAACGTGTCGAAGCTGTAGCCGTAGCGGCATGGATCCCCTCCTGGAACGATCGGAGCAACTCCCTCATGGCCATCGCAAGGGGCGTACCCGGCCCTTCGCCGGAATACCGGCAGTTCCGGGCCGGGGCGGTGTGTCTCCCATGGGATTTCCGGCCATTTTCGGTCAAAATACGGCTCGACCCGACGGGCACCCCATTTGCGACTGATTGCCGGCATGAGTCCCATCAGCCGAGCCCTCCACGAGCGATTTGAAGCGGTCTGCCAGCGGGAACTGGAGCGCCTCCGACGGAAAACCGCCTCCCTCCCCCCGGAGGCCCGATCGGAGGTCGATGCCATCACCAGGGCCGTCACG
>DASTBU010000079.1:0-14475 GCA_035711845.1 Vicinamibacterales bacterium | reverse complement strand
CCCTCCGAAGAAGTTTCCGCAAGCCGTCGGTCAGCGAAGGACGATGCGTCCTTCTACGGCAGGCGTACTCGTCGGGCGCGTTCGGAAGCCCGATCGTTCCAACGGCAGTTGCTGGCTTGGCCAGGCCGCGCACTGCCAGATAGTTCGTGCGCGGTTCTTATTGCAGCCCGTTTCGTCGAGTCGCTGGCGCGACCACCAGTCTGTTCGTTATGCCGGTGCGCGACCGGCTCCGTTGGGTGCGCACCATGATCATAAAATAGGTTTTACCAGGTAGCGACTTGATCAGGCCACCCGTTTGCGTAGGACCACTGCCCTCTTGGGCAAGCGGATGCGGATTGTGCGCTGAGTTGCGTTGCGGCCCCCCGCAACCACCTTTACCGACAGCCGCGCCGGCAGCTGTCAACATCTCCCCGAGATTCCCGACCACCCGCAGCAGTTCGTCGCCCGGTGGGATGACGATGTGGTCGATGAAGCCGCGCAGCGCACTCCGGGCCGATTCGCGCGTTTCCAGATCCTCGTGCTCCAGCGCCGCCGCCAGCGTGCGAATCTTCTGCTCGAAGACGCCTGCCATTTTGGGATGGAGGGCCGGCGGCTGCGGCTCCGACGCTGCTGCTGTCAGCAGGGCCTGAAGCTCGGCGCGACGTAGCTCGTTCTGACGCACTTCAACCTTCCACGATTCGACCTCACCAAAGCCGCCGTTCAGATAACCCAGAATCTGCATCTGCCGACGATCGATCGCATCGAGCTCGCGGCGCGCGTCCGCCACCTTCGCCTGGTGCTCCGCTCGGATACGGCGACGTCATCTAGCGAGTAAACGTGAAGTCGATTGAGAACTCCTGTTTCATCAGCTCAACCGTTATTCCCGGACTCACAGCCGTTACGCGGGCGAGAACCGTCACCGTTTTGAACGGCAGTAGGTCCCAGCAGTCGAGCTTGAGGTATACGGGACTTGTCTGAAACGTCGCGACGACGTTTGCGACGAGGGGCTGAGAGATTTCAGCGTCGCCTCGCCCGTCGTCGCCCCGCCCGAAGGTCTCGCCACAGACCCGGCCATCTGATGTGCGGAACTCGGTGACCAGACGCGCGTAAGTGGCATCCCGATTGGAACGCACGGCGAATGTGAGTCGCAAGTCGTCGAAACAACTTACCAAGTCCCAGTATCCGTCGTGAGCGAAGTGGCAGGACGAGTGCCTGAGCGTGCTCCCCGCATCAGCGCTCGCGCTGATGAGCTCTATTGATTCAGGAAGGGGCGCTGCCGGTGTGGCGGAGGAAGGTGACGTCGGACTGCTTCCACTGCAACCACTCACGAAGGCGACGGCGACAACCAGAAGGTAGCTTCGACTTCGCATAACACCTCCGTGCGATAGCAGTTGTCGGCTGGCAGAACTTATCAGAGATTTTCCCCATGTCAAGACGCCAAACACTGTGGAGTTGGGTTTGTCAAAGGCCGAATTACCCAGGGAGCAGTCTGCGTTTCCAGCGCGGCGACGAACGCGGGATCATTCAGGCGGTTCAGAACCGCGCGGACAGGAGCGAACAGCACGCTCTGCGCGGCGGCCAGCAAACGCTGGTGTTTTTCAACGGCGTCGAGTTGCGCTTTCACGAACTTCTCGCGCCGTTGGCGATCGACTTCGGTATCCCACGCCTCCAGCCGGCCGGCCCAGTTGTCCTCGATAGACCAGAGCTTCCACCTGCCGTTCACGATCCGGGCTTCGCGCTTACCCTGGCACCGGTTGCGGTGCTCGTTGTAGGCGCGAATGGTGCTCCTCTCGGCGTGCGGGAGATCCCGTAGATGGCTGAAGGCGTGAAACCGCTGATGGCTGCTGAAGCTCCCGCGCTCCCATGCCTTTGGCTCAGTGAACGACATCGTTTCGTCCAGCTTCCGCCAGTAGGACGCCCGCCACGAGAGCGCGGTCTCGCTCTGGCAGACTCGGCAACCAATCAGGATCTTGGAGGGCGTGGTCCCGGATGATTCGAATGGCGATTCGTAGGTCGTTCACGCGGTAGGGCCGTTCCATCAGCTTGAGACAAATCGCTTGGAGCAGATCTTAGGGCGGCTCCGATTCAAATCGCTGCGGCGCGCCTCACGGACCGCGAGTAATACGCTGAAAGAAATCGATGGTGATTCGAGAGTACTTGTCGAACTCCGTCCTGAATTCCGCGCTGCACGCAGGGTCATTACACACGTGTGGAGTTCGCGGCCACTCGGCCGACACACGATACCCCAGCGCTTCCAGGCTGCGCACGAATGCCCTTGCGATTGGCTGACGAGGGTCAAGCGTGCCGCACATCACGAGGAAAGGCACGTTCTTCGCGCCTGCAACCGCTTTTGATTCCGCGACCGCAGCGACCTGGGGAGTAAACAGGTCGTGGAGTCGCTCGGGGACGGTAGCCGCGTTCGCGGCGTCGGACAGGAAGGCCCGCGCATTCTTGACTTCCCCGATTTCCTCGACGAGGAACCTGCCTTCGGGCGTCGTCCAGGTACCAGACGCCAACGCCGCCACGGCTTCGACCTGTTCTGGAAATGCCAGTGCAAATCGATGCGCGAACTGCGCTCCACGTGAGTAGCCGGTGAGCAGAATTTTTGTTCTGAGCCGATAGTCCTTCTGCACCTCTCTCAAGACGTCTCGAAGAAACTGACCTTCACCGAACGCCGGAAAGCGCACGGCATTGACGTCGCCGGTGGGCCCACTCGACGCAATGACAATCACATCGAATCGAGATTCGCTGAGATGCCTGACGATTCGGTTCGGAAGGAAACCGCCGCCCACAACGACGAGCGGCCAGTACGTGATGTTTCGATCGAATTCGGGCGGCAGATAAACGAAGTATTCGCGCTCGACGCCTCGGACCATCAACGTGCGCCGAATGGGTTCGCTCATCTGGCCCGACTGGGTCGACAACTCGCGCGGTGAGGCGAAGAGACCAACAAAAAGTGCCAAGTGCAACAATCCCACCCGCGGTTTGTCAGTCATGTTCGATCCTCACGCAGGAGTCTAGCCCCGGATCCCGGCATGATCAACCGCGCACAGGTCGAGTCTGGCGCCCGGGTCCCCGCGTGATCAGTCGCCTGCCGGCGCAACTGACTTCCGGCGCCGAAGGCGCCGCCCCAGCCGCGACGCTTCGACGCCGTGATCGTCACGGGTGGTGCGTACGAAGGAAGGCCGACAGCCGCAGACGTCACAGGCGTAGCTCACACGCCTGATCGACGCGCTACTCGCCCGCATCCACACACGAGGCGATCGCGCCAGTACATCGCGTACCCGCCGCCCGCATTCTGCGCATTTCGTCAGACCGGAGAAGAGATACTTCGGGCGTCGTGCCTGGTTAAACCGCTTCGGATCGCCGCTCGATGCCACGCGGCGCATCTCCCAGTTGGCGCGCCTTAACCCAACTCCACAGCTCGTCCTCGAAGATCGGATTTGCACCACGCTTGGCGCAGCTGCGAGGATTGCCGAGAAGTCGAGGTCGTTCGTAAGGACGACGCACTGGTGCTCGCTTGCCCACGCCAGGATCTCGACGTCTGGCGCGGTCGCAGCACCGATGGTGGACCAGTGGACGGCTTCGAACCCGTGACGCGCCAAGCGTTCGATCCAGCTTGGCGACAGGTTCATGTCTCCGAGCAGCTCACGGCTGGCGCAGCGGAACTTCGACTTCCTCTGCCCGCGACGCGGCGTAGGACAGGGCCTCAGCGATGTCCTCGGCTTCCAGATACGGATACTCGCGGAGAATCTCGTCCCGAGTGCGTCCTGTGGCGACGAGGCCGACGACTGTACCGACCGTGACGCGCATGCCGCGAATGCACGGTTTTCCGCCCATTACGGCGGGGTCACGAGTGATGCGCGTCAGCTGCGGCATGTCGGATGGAAACTCCTGTCGTTGACATCCCCATTGTCGACGAACCTCGTCCTTTGGCCAAACCCGTCATTCCGGGAGATGACATGTATGTGGTGTCCGACTTACGGTTCAGCGCCTCGGAGACTGCGGCTACGATTTAGCCGCCGGCGTGAGATTCATCCGCCTCACCAGGTTGGTGAATCGCTCGTCTCCCCGCAAACGGTCGAACAGCGGGTCAACAGCGAGCAACGTCAAGTACCACAATCGCTCTTGGTACGCCCGCTCCAGCCATTTGAATGCGAGATCGGTCTCGCCCAGTCCGATATGGATGATCGCTCGCGAAAAGGACGAAACATACCTGTTCTGCCTTGCCAGATTGTTCAGCTCTTTCAAGACATCTTGTGCCTCGCGTTTCATGCCGGCCATCCCGTAGCCATAGCCAAGCAGGCCCAAGATCT
This sequence comes from Vicinamibacterales bacterium, assembly GCA_035711845.1. Taxonomy (GTDB): domain Bacteria; phylum Acidobacteriota; class Vicinamibacteria; order Vicinamibacterales; family 2-12-FULL-66-21; genus DASTBU01. The sequence goes on along the minus strand of DASTBU010000079.1, from coordinate 10,180 downwards.
CAGGACTATTCCCCGTGAGCATCTGGGCCCGTTGAAACTCTGCGATGGCTTGGCCGTGCAGCCCGGTCTGCACGAGGGTGACTCCGAGCATGACGTGGGCGTCAGCGAAATCTTGATCGAGATGGAGCGTCTCCCGGAACCGCTCTATCGCAGCCTCGTACTGACGCGCCCTATAGAGGGCTAGGCCCACATGCGAGTTGGCATGAAGCGAGACCGGGTCGAGGTCAAGCGCCTGCTGCGCCGCGCGAATGGCCTGGTCGTGCCGCCCCATCCACGAGAGGTATTCCGAGTACCACTCGTGTGCCGTCGCATAGCGTGGCTTTAAGTCGATGGCACGCACGAAATGCCCTTCGGCCTTGGCCCAGTCCCAGTCGTAACTTGCCGTGATCGCGCCGATTGACGTGTGGGCTTCGGCTATCTGATCGTCCAGATCGACGGCCCGCTGCGCCGCTGCCTTGGCCTTCTCGTATGCCTCCCGCATCGGCATGACGCCGTAGCTCCCAAGCAAATTGTAGGAGTCGGCGAGGCCGGCAAAGGCGAGCGAATAGTTGGGGTCGAGGCTTATCGCCCGCTGAAATTCTTCGACGGCTTTTCTATGTCCATCTGCGGTCCCAGTGTTCCAGAAATAGCGGCCCCGGACGTAGGCCCCATATGCCTCCGGACTTTCGGTGTAGCGTTTGGCTAGCTGGCGTTGCTCATCGCCCGTCAGCGCGAGTGCCAGTGCTGCTGCGACGCGTTGTGAGACCAGGTCTTGGGCAGCGAAGATGCTCGTCCACTTCTCATCGAACCGATCGGCCCACAGCTGCTGGCCATCGCGGACACGACGCAGACTAACGCTCACTCTGATCCGATCCTGCAGCCTCTGAATGTGACCCTCCAGCACTGAGTCGACCCGCAGTTCCCGGCCAGCCTTGACTGCGTCCTGCTCGACGTCCGTATAGCGGCGCACCGCACTGAGTGGACGCACGGTAATGTTTCCGAGGCTTCCGAGTTTCATGATTAGACTGTCGGCCATGCCCAGCTCGAGAGAGGCATCGCGGCTGTCGTCCACCAACGGCTTGAACGGCAGCACCGCGATCGACGTGATCACAGCAGGCGAGCCCGGAGGAGGTGCCGCTCGTATCCTCGCGAGGTAGTACCCGGCACCGGCCAGTCCGATCAGAATCACGCACGCGGTCGCGACCGGCAACGTGTGGTGTCGATGTTTGCTGGCGGGGGCCTCGGTTTCAGGACCGCGCCGGCCGCCAACAATACCCAGCGTACCTGCCGCCTCGGGGCTCGCCAGGGGGAGCGGCGACGCCTCGACAACAGCCCGCTCGTCATCGAGCTCGGCAATGAACTGATAGCCAACCTTGGGAACCGTCTTGATGAACCGCCCACCTTGAGCGGCGTCGCCCAGCGCTTCGCGGATTTCCCGAATCCGCTGGGCCAAGGTGTTCTCGACGACGTTCACCTCCGGCCAGACAGCCTCGAGCAGTTCATCCTTGGTGAGGACTCGACCTCTGTTCTGGAGGAGATGCAGCAGGAGCTCGAATGTCTTCGGCGGGAGATAGACGTCTTCGCCCGAACGGAGCAGGCGGCGCTGGGCCCCGTCCAGCACGAAATCGCCGAACCGAAATTCTGAAAATTGGCCCATGAAACCCTGTGGCCGGCGTGCCCCATCGTTTCGTCAGCAATCCGTCAGCGTGCCGTCAAGACATCGTAGCCGACGGTCCAGATGATAGCGGAAACGTTCGTGCGCACCGACTGCGCTGGGCTGGGAGGCAACATGTCCTGTTCGAGAGTTGTTTCATTGCTTTCACTCGGTGTCGCGCTCGTTGGCTGCGAGGCGGGTCGGCTGCCGACCGCGCCCACACGCGCGGCCGAGATGACACCTGCTGCCGGTGGTCAATCTGCCACTTCGGGCGCGGAAGAGATCAACCTGACTGGTAGCTGGACGTGGCAGGAGACGGTCGAATCGGCGATCCCGCCTTTCATCGTCGAGATGATAGGGCAAGGGATCGTGCCGGAGGGCGAGGTCACGTACCTGACCTGTAAGGGGGGCGGCGAGATTAAGCTCGTTCAGACTGGCGGCACCTTCGAAGGCACGGCAACGCAAGGCGGCTCCTGCGTGACGGAGGGTGGCCAGGGACCATTTTGGCCGCCGTCGTTCCCACCCTTGCTCGAGGTAACGAACGGCGTTATCTCCGGGAAAGACATCAGCTGGACCTTTAATAACTGCGCCTACACTGCGAAGGTCGTTGGAAGCGGCAACAGGTTGGTCGGGAAGGGAGCATGTGACATTCCGCTCCCTTCTCCGTACTTCCTTAGAACGCCAAATTTGAGGGCGCAACGATAGGCACGCGTCGGCGAATACGTGACCGCGGCGATTGAGACCCGCTTGTCCATTGGACGATCCGGGATTAGCTCAGGCGCCCACGTGCGCGGCGTGTGGGCGGCGAGACGCACTGAGCACCTCAAGAACTGGTCGGGTACACAGCCGCTCACCCTGCTGCACGCCGCCGACGGCTCCGAGCGGTTTGCGGTCACCGTTCGCGGACAGTGGCTATGCCGCTGACCAGGAGAACTCCAAATTCAGCGGGTTGCGGGCCCCCGCAACCGAAACTTCAGTGGCCACGTGGAATCTCGCGTGGCCTTTCATGTCTTGGTGCGGCCGCGGGATTTGAACCCTGTCTGCCGCAACCACGGCGGCGCCGCGTTGCTCCACCCCCCCCGCAACCAGCCTTCGCAGTACCTACAACGCCAAAAGACGAAGCCGCTCCCGCGCTGTCCACTGCTGGAGCAGCCGCAGCGCTTTTCCCGACGCGCGACGATTCCTCCAGCCGCGGGCCTGCACAACGGCTCGCTTCCTCTGATCGACTTCGATGGTGAGCACGTGGCGGATCTTGTCGCCACGCCGCACTCGGAGCGACCAGATTCGTGAGGTTCCACGCCAGCACCGATCGGCGTAGCTGCCAACGCAGTGATGCAGAGCAGCGCCTTCCGTTCGCAGCTGGGCGCCGTTGGTGAGTTCCATGAGATCCCACACGCTGGAGGGCTTCGATGGATCGACACTCGGCTCCTCGACGAGCATCGGCCGCAACGGCGACGGGCCCCAGGTGAGACCTCCGTGGGCCATGCCAAGGCTGCGATGCCAGTCCCGCATCAGCCGCAGCATCGACTGCACCGTCCTCCCCTTCATCGAGAACGACGGCTGGGGCGGCTCCCTCATGACGATACCCGCGGTCCCTTCGACCGCGATTCGATCGTGACGAATGGACTGCACGAAGTCGAGCAGCGGCCCGACCTGCGCCGTGTCGAACACGCGCGCATTCGCCACGAGGAACATCCATACAGTTCGCCAGAAGTGGCCGTGGCGAAGGTCGTCAGCCACTCGCGTGGACAGCACCGCCCGCACGAGCTCGTCGGAGGCGCCCAGGGCCAGCAGCTCGGCCCGGCGCATCGCGTGCTCGATTGACAGGTGATCGCGCGATGTCAGGAACACGTGTTCCATCCTGCGGGTCATGACGACCGGCAAGTCGAGCGAACGGAAGCTCGCGCCGTGCCCGTGCGCCACGAACCAATACCGTTTCTTCTCCGCGTAGGGGTCGTCTGTCGCGAACCACGCCGCGGCAAGAAACGGCGGCACTCCGTGCCGGCAAACGAGATGCCCGGCCAGCGACGATACGCAGCGGCGCCATCCGGCCGATGTACCTGGCCAGTCGGCAGCCCCACGGACATGGGCGTTCGCGAATCGAGACAGATTGACGAGCGTTTCCACACCTGGGTGCTCGCCGTCGACCACCGGCGCATCGAACAGCCGGGGCGCGCGCCTTCGAGCGCTGCGCAGCAACTCGTCGAATGTCGACGAGGCGCGCCGATCCCGGGCCAGGCATGCATATGCCTGGCTGATCACACAGTCGGTCTGCCGCTTGTGAAGCCGAACGAAACGTTCAGCCGAAGACACGATGTCCTCCTTCGTTTTCGATCCAGGTTGAAGATGGACCACGCCCGACCGGACGCGGCGCCCACAGACAGCCCGGAACTACACGAGGAAGAACAGCATCGTGAAACGATCGTGAGGGTTCGAGCGACGGTTCGTCAAGCCACAGGACTGTAATCGCCTGGAAACCATTCGAGGTCAGGCTGTTTCAGTCGCTCGCTTTGCCGCACGTCGCCTGAGCCAGCGGCGCAGAGCGCTGACGACGTCTCCGAAGGCAACCGAGAAGCCGGTGGACAGGACGAAGCCAATCCCAGCGACGGCGAACGACTCGCGTTTCGTCGCATGGATTCCTTCAATTTCGGTGTATGGCACGATCAAGTGCTGCGCGAAAAAGATGGTCAACTCCGCTGCGCTCATTCGGAGTCTTTCGAACCGACAATGGCGCGCAGCCAGTCCTGCCGCGATTGGTCCATCATCTGGAGATACAACCCCAATCCGGACGAGATATCGCGGTTGACATAGAGCGTGCGCGGCGGGAGCGTCTGCCGTGTCACGACCGCACCGCTCCGGCCGTCAATGACGACCACCGTGGCGTCGAGCGTGCGCCCCGATTGTCCGAGGACGGCCGTCCGGCGGCCCCGCTGCACGAGCTGCGCAGGTGCCAGCAGGAGCCGGACGACGCCCGTCACGATGAGTCGCGCCTGGCGATCCTCCGCCTGTCGCCGCCAGTACGCGGCGTCATCGAACACGTCCTCGCTGGCGAGGGTCAACGGCTCGGCGTCGACGACTCGCGCACGAGAGGCGCGGCGAAGGTTCTGTCGCACCAGTCGAACCGTCTCAACGTTGACGTCAACGTTGTCTTTCCCCGCTCCGGCGACGAAGCCGGCGACCCAGACGTCGTCAACGCGCGCCATTCGGATCTGCACATCGGCCGGCAGACTCGCCTTGGTCCGCTGCACGCGAGGACCGCAGTTCGACGCCAATAACGCCACACTGAGCCCGACGAGCACCGCACGGACCATCGCCCCCCCAAACATCAGCGCCGACGACCCCAGCGATGCGTCATCGAAGGCGCGTGGCGTCAGGGTGTAAGAGTCATTCGCGCCACAGCCACCCAGCTATGTGTTTCCGGCAGAACCGGGTTCGGTCGTGTTCCCCTGGCCGTTATCTCAAACCGCTGCCGCGCATGGGGTCGGAGCGTCGCGCCGCAGTGCAGCCACACCCCAACGACGGCGTAATGGGGCGGTAAGCAGATCATCGGCTGACCTTGACGAAATGCGGTTACGACTCACCGTCCGCGCGCTCAGATACAGGACTCAGTGATTCAAGTCGTTGAGTGTCCGCGCATGCTCAGTGGGCGCACACGCGGCATCCGGCTTGCGGTGACCATCAGAGGATAAGAACGCAGGGTGTGACCCGATGATTATCGCAGCCCTTCTTTTGGCCGCGCTTTCCGTCGAGGCGAAGGTGTTCCCCGAGCGCATGTGCGAGAACCTCCCCGAGGTGAAGCCGGAGGTGAAGGCGTGGGTTGCCGAGGTCGCTCCGGAGCTCGCCCAGGTGAGCGTCAGGGAGCTGCCCGAGAAGACGGCCCTCGACATCTTCGCTCGCGCGGCGGCGGCGGGCTGGGGGAGTGTTGACGTCCTCACCGACAGCGTGTTCCGGGAACCGTGCACCTTCTACTTCTCGGGAGAGGCGCTTCGCGCCGTGGACGCGGCCTTCGTGCTGGACCTCGTAACCGTGATCCGGGGACAGGACAAGAAGGGGCACGATTTCGAAATGACCGCGCTCCTCGCCGGCCGCGGCAAGCTGGTCGTCTTGTACGATCGCGACGGGATCGTCTACAGGAACGAGAGGCTGGCGCGCGACTTCAGGCTCGCCTCCAGGGTCGTATTCGAAACGCCGACTGCTGGTGTGCTCGACAAGGTCGAGGGGCTCTGCGCCAGGATCCGGCTGTTCAAATGCGTGCGCATCCGTTCGCTCGTGAAGATGGGCGAGACGATTGCGGTACAGGCCGGAACCTTCACCTCCGAAAAGCCCCTGACTCCTATCCAGGCTCGGACCGGTCCGGAAGGTGTCGCCGGAGGGCAGCGTTGAGTGGTCATGCGCGATCCCTGCCTGAGGCGTTGCCGGCCGCCGGAAATGCATAGCCTGTCGAACGACGAAGCATCACCATGCCGCAGTCTGCCGGGCCGTCGGCAGACCGGTCAGTTCCTTCCCAAGTAAACGCAGGCAGTTTCTGCGGCGAGGTGACGCATGCCTTCGTACGACTTCCACGATGCGCACATCCACCTGACGAACTACATCCAGCGCGGCACGGACGTCCATCACTTCGTCGGCATGATGGGCACGACGGTCGGTCGCGCGACGCTGTTCGGCATCCCGCTGCAGCAGCCGTGGGCCTGGGGGAGCATCGGCGACTTTGCTCCCACGCACTATCTGCAGACTGCCGCACCCCTGTATTACTACTCGTTTACGGACGCCTTCATCGCGACGGCGTTCAGGTCGCTCAAGCCGGCGCAGCAGGCGCGTCTGGACCCGATGATCACCGGGTTCAATCCCTCGGACATGTACGCGGCGGAGCAGATTCGGCGGGTGCTGTTGACGTTTCCGGGAGTGTTCTCCGGCATCGGCGAGCTCACCATCCACACGGACTTCGTCTCGTCGACGCTTACCGGAAGAGCCGCGCCGCCGGTCAATCGGGCGCTCGACCGGATCGTCGGCTTCGCGGGCGAAACCGGCCTGGTCGTGATCCTCCACAACGACATCGACACGCCCTTTCCCAAACCCGATCAGGAACCGCTTGCGGTCGTGCAGCTGAAGGAATTGCTCCGGCGGCATCCGCGCACGACGATCGTGTGGGCCCACGTCGGCGCCGGCCGCATCGTTCGCCCGCTCCACGACCAGGCACAGCTCGTCGAGCGCGCGCTGAGCCAGCCCGAGCTGAGCCGCCTGTATTTCGATCTCTCCGGCGACGAGGTCGCGAAATATGCCGTCGCGACGCCGGAGAACGCCGCGCGCCTGGCGGACGTGATCAACCGGCACCCCAATCGATTCCTGTTCGGCACCGGCGTCGTGGCGCCCAGGAACCAGGACACGATCACAGCGGTGTTCCACCTCTACGACCCGTTGTGGAAGCTGCTGACGCCGGAGGCCAGCCACAAGGTACGGATTGGGAACTACGAACGCCTGTTCGACCAGGCGCGGCGCGAGGTGCGCGCGTGGGAAGCGGCGCAATCGAAAAATGCGCGGCGTGTGGGTTCGGCCCATAGCCCCGAGGCGTCGATCGCGACTTGAGTCCGGACTGAGATCGACGCCGGGAGGTTACGGAGTTAACGGTCTCCGTTTCTCCGTTCCTCCGTGTGAAATCCGTTTCCTCCGTGATCTCCGTAGCCTCCCGCCGGCCATATAATCTCCGCGCAATTCGGAGACGCCTTTCCGGCGCACCGAAGCTCCGAAACACGAGGGGATTGCCATGAGACCTCCGCTGTGGTTCTTCGTCGCGGCCGCGTCGGCGCTGCTCCTGGCCGCCGCTCCCCTGCGCAGTCAATCCGTGACCGCGAAGGTGGACATGAAAGGGCCGCCGCCGCGGCTTCCAAATGGCAAGCCGGACTTCAGCGGCGTCTGGGCTCGACCCGGCACGCAAGACCTGACCGAGACATTCACCAACGCCAACGGCACCAGCAATCGCGGCGAGCCGAACCCGCTGCCGTTCACGCCGTGGGGTCAGGCGCAATGGGACAACTACAACCCGGTCAGGGACGGCGACTACGCCGGCAGCTGCATGCCGTTCGGATGGATCCGATCGTTCACGCCGCATCCGATGCAGATCGTACAGAACACCGAATACATCGCCTTCCTCTTCGAGCAGAGCACCATGTTTCAGGCGGTCAACACCGAGGGCCTTCCCCACCGCAGGGAATGGCCGCCGACCTGGTTCGGCGACTCACGCGGCCGCTGGGACGGCGATGCGCTGGTGATTGAAGCGGTGAACTTCAACGGCTACGCCAAGCTTGGCACCATCGGTCATCCGATGAGCGATCAGGCAAAGCTGACGATGACGTTCAAGCGGCCGGTCTACGGACGCATACAGTTCACGTGGGTGCTCGACGATCCCAAGACCTACACGCGGCCGATCAGCAACGAGCGCGTCTTCGTGCTCACGCCGAACGTGGAGATCATGGAGTACGCGTGCATGGAGGGAAACCTGACCTCCCTGCTCGAAAAATCGATCAGCCCATGGACCGGTCCGCAAATCCACGACGTCAATCTCGTCTACGGAACCGAGCGCGACTGGCCCGCCTACGATCGGACGACGCCGCTGACCGTCACCGGCGTCATCAAGGAGACGCGCTACGACAAGACGCCGTACGGGGTACTGACCCTCGACGTCGACCGCAAGAACTGGACGGTGATCCTTGCCCCGCCCGTGAGAATGGACTTCCGCGACCTGACGGAGCCGATGCTGAAGCCGGGCACCACGGTCAGCGTTCAGGGCTTCGTGAGCAGACGAAACGCCGGAGAGCTGCGCGCGGAGATCATCACCATCGGGAAGCGATCGTTCGATCTGCGTTGACCAGAATCAGTGCGGCCACTGTCGTCGTTGTCGCCCTGGCCGGTTCCGGGTGCAGGGAATCGTTGCCGACGGCTCCCGCTGAACTGCAGACCGGCATCATCGTGTACGAGCACGCCGACTACCTCGGCGAGTCCGCGCACATCACGACGAACGTCAGCGATCTGAAGGACTACAGGGGACCGTGCTTCGAGACCGATAGCCAGGGACTGCCGACGTCCGCGTGGAACGACTGCATTTCGTCGATCAGTGTCGCACCGGGCTGGCGCGCCCATGTGTACGAGCACGACAACTTCGACGGGGACTACATCGAAGTGACCGGGGACGTGGCAAACCTGCGCTTCGCGGGACCCGGGTGCAGCGACGGGTTCAACGATTGCATCACGTCAATCCGCGTGTTCGCGCCGTGAGCGCTCAGCGGCCGAGCAGGCGAGCGGTGATGCGTCCGAGACCTTGCCGGGCGCGGGCGTTGGCCTGACGCTCCCACGCGGCGCGCAGCGGCAGACGCATCTTCACCACCATACTCCCTCCCGGCTCGGCGGTAATCCACAGATGACCACCGCATTCGGCGATGAGCTCCTGGAGCGCACCGAGCTCGACGCGCGGCCGTCCGGATGCCAGAGCGGGTTCAGTCTTGTCGGCGTGGTCGGAAAGCTGGCCTTCCGTGGCTGGCCGCGCTACTTCCGTCACGGTAATCAGCGCGTGCGGACCCTGTCGAACATTGGGGTGCTGCGCGATGAATTTTCCGTCGACGACAACAGTCGAGAGCTCGATTCGCAGACGCCCCCCGTACGGCATGCGCTGGCGTCCGTAGCTCGCGACGTTGACGAGCAGCCGTTCGACGCGCTCGGCGTTCACGTCGACGTTCACCGGCGACGAGTGCTTACGCAGGTCGAGCGTGATGGCATCACCGGCCACCTGCTTCAACACGGGCTGCAGGTCGCGCAGAATGCCGTTGACGTCAACGGGCGCCACTGCGGCCGCCTGTTCGTCTCCGTATGCGACGAGCTGATGGAGGATGCTGCCGGCCAGCGTCACGTCATCGAGAAACGCCGCCGCATGATCACCCTGTCCGTCCGCGCCGGTCATTGTCGTCAGCAACCGCTGCGCGTCCCGGTGGACGTCCCGCAGCAGCTTCTCGCAGGTCATCGCGATCTCGGAGGCCACGCGCCCGACGGCCTCCATCCGGTGGGCCTCTCTCAACCTGTCCTCGAGCACCCGGACGTGGGTGAGGTTTTCCGCGGCTATCTCCACACAGCCGGCCGTCGCAGGACGCGCCGACAGGCGGACGGCGAGCCGCACTCCGTCCTTCCTGATGCAGGTCGTCTCGATCGATCCTGCTTTCATGGAGTTCGCCGATCGGTCGATGAGCCAGGCCAGGTCGTTCCGGGATTCGAAGAGCGTCGCCGCAAACGTCGCGTCGCGCAGCTCACCCGGCGTCCGGCAGCCGACCAGAGCCGCAAAGGCGTGATTGGCGTCTTCCACAACGCCGTCTCGCGTGAACCTGACCAACGGCACAGGCGTCTGCTCGAACTGCCGCCGGTTCTCGGCTTCACTGGCATCGAGCCGAGTCTGCAACGCCGCCGACGATCTCGCCTGCTGCTCCATCCGTGAATCGCGTTCCGCGAGGGAGGCCTGAAACCTGGCGAGTGCTTTGGCGTGAATCCCGGAGAGACGCTCGAGCTCGG
>DASTBU010000078.1:0-59184 GCA_035711845.1 Vicinamibacterales bacterium | reverse complement strand
TCGCAGACGCTTCCACCCGGACGGTCGGGTACCCTCGTCAAGGTGACCCCGGCCGAGGCTGGCTGGGACTCCATCACGTTCGCGGTGCGCGCGGTCGCGCCAGGCGATCCGTGGAGGAGCAACACGGCCGGTGAGGAACTGTGCCTGGTGCTCCTGCAAGGGGCCTGTCGCGTCTGCTGGAACGGCGGACACACCCACACGCTCGGACCCCGGGCGAACGTGTTCGCCGCGTATCCGCACGCGCTCTACCTTCCCCCCCGCACGGCGTTCACCGTCGAGGCGACCGCGCCCACAGAGATCGCCGAGTGCCGCGCTCCGTCCGACAAAGCGTTCCCCGCGAAGGTCATCACCCCCGAAGACTGCGGCTTCGAGATCCGCGGGGGCGGTAACGCCACGCGGCAGATCGTGGACATCCTGCCACCGTGCTTTCCCGCCGATCGCCTGATGATCTGCGAGGTGTTCACGCCGGGCGGAAACTGGTCGAGCTACCCGCCGCACAAGCATGACGAGGACAACCCGCCCGTCGAGGCCGACCTCGACGAAACGTACTACTTCCGGATCCGCCGGCCCGAAGGGTACGCCTTTCAGCGCCTGTACCGGCGCGACGGCAGCTTCGATCAGACCTTCATGGTGCGGGACGGCGACCTGCTGCTCATCCGCGACGGGTACCATCCCTTCGTCACCGCCCACGGGTTCGACGCCTATTACCTGAACGTGCTGGCCGGGTCCAGGCGATCGATGGCGGCCGCCGACGACCCCGACTACGCCCACCTGCGGCACGAGTGGCCGGCACCCGACCCGCGGCTTCCGATGGTGGAGAAGAAGTGAATCACGTATCACGTGCGACGTGCGACGTGCTATGTGCAACGTGCTACGTGTCACGTGCGACGTGCGACGTGCTACGTGCGACGTGTCACGAGCGATCGATATCGGTAGTGACCAGCAGGAGATGCGAATGCGTATGAAGGCCTCTCGATTGTCCCCGGGTGTTGCGGCGATCGGCGCGGTGGTCGCGGCGATGGCTCTGGCCGCCCCGCTGCGCTCGCAGTCCGGGCCGCCGCAGGACGGCGGCGCGTCCGGCGTCTGGCAGCACCTGCTGAAGCTCCAGACGACCGCGAGCGCGATGCACACCACCGCGCATCCCGACGATGAGCACGGAGGCGTGATCGCGAAGGTCAGCCGGAAGGACGGCGCACGGCTCGCCTTGCTCACGCTCAACCGCGGCGAGTCGGGGGACAACGCGCTCGGCGCGGAGCTCTTCGATGGGCTGGGCCTGATCCGGACCGAGGAGCTCCTCGTCGCCGATTCCTACTACGGCGTCGACAACCAGTACTTCACCACGGTCGTCGACTATGGCTTTTCCAAGCGGCTCGAAGAGGCCCTCGACAAATGGGGTAAAGAAAACGTCCTCCGCGACGTCGTCCGCATCATCCGCATGGATCGGCCGTATGTCCTGATCTCGCGCTTCCAGGGCAATGAGCGCGACGGGCACGGCAATCACCAGACGGCCGGACTCATCACGCAGGAGGCGTTCAAGGCGGCTGGAGATCCGAACATGTTCCCCGAGCAGATCCAGGACGGGCTCCGTCCCTGGCAGCCGCTCAAGGTCTATATCGGCGGCATGCGGGAGAACGAGGACTGGAACGTCCGGATCGACAGCGGCGAGTACGCGGCCTGGCTCGGCAACTCCTTCGGCAACTTCGCGAGCCGTGGCCTGAGCTTCCAGCGGTCCCAGACGAGCGGCAGGCTCCGGTACAACTACGGACCCACGTGGGGGTACTACAAGCGCATGGGAAGCGTTTTCGACGTGCCCGCCAAAGAGGACTCCTTCTTCCAGGGCATCGACACGACCATTCCGGGGCTGTTCCGGGCGCTCAGGAAGCCCGAACCGGCCGGCGCCTCGCAAGCGCTCGGCGCAATCGACAGCGCGGTCAAGGCAGCGACCGCCGACTACACCGTCGCAGATCCCGCTGCCGCCGTCCCCGCGCTCGTCCGAGGGCTGAAGGCCACCCGCGACGCACTGCACATCGTGTCGAGCGAGCCGGACGCCGTCTTCGTGCTGCAGGTCAAGGAACGGCAGTTCGCCGACGCGATCAACGCCGCGCTCGGCGTCGCGTTCGAGGCGGTCGGTGTTGCGGCCAACACGCCCGAACCGACGGGACCCTACGCCATGTTCGCACCTGCGCCGACCATGGCGGCGGTCGTGCCGGGGCAGACGTTCGACATTCGTGCGACGTTCGCTCCGCGCTCCCGGGGCGTCGGGCTGGACTCGATCCGGATCGAGGCGGAGCCGGGCTGGAACGTGCGGCCGGCAGAATCGACGGGCAAGGCGATTGACGCCAACGGCGTCGCCAGTCAGACCTTCACCGTCACCCTCGCGCCTGATGTGCGCCTCTCGAGCAAGCCGTACTTCGGTCGCGAGTCCATCCGCGACGCCAGGTACACGCTGCGTGAGCCGACGCAGTTCGGCAGGCCGGACAGCGCGCCTCCGGCGGTGGCCGTTGCGCGATATACGGTCGACGGCGTCCCGATCGAAGCACGGAGCATCGTCATCCGCCGTGAGGCGAAACTCCCGTACGGAACGGTCGAGCGGGATCTCCGGGTGGTACCAGCCGTGGCGCTCACTCTCACGCCGGATCACGCCGTGATTCCGCTCGCGGCTCCCAGAAAGACGGTCGCGATCGAGGTCAACCTGGTGAACAACGTCGAGGGCCGGAACGCGGGGCGGCTGTCGCTGCGACTGCCCGGTGGCTGGACGGCGGAGCCCGCAGCTCAGGAGTTCGCGTTCACTCGCGCCGGCGAACGGGCGAACTATCGCTTCACGGTCACGGCGGCCTCCATCGAGGAGAAGCAGCACCGGATTGAGGCGGTCGCCTCGGCCGGTGGACGCGACTACACGGAAGGCTACGACCTCATCGACTACAAGGACCTCGGGCTGCGATACCTCTATGCGCCCTCAGCAGTGGAGATCCGGGGTATCGACGTGAAGACGGCGCCGAACCTGAAGGTCGGCTATGTGATGGGCGTGGGCGATCAGGTGCCCGACGGGATCCGGCAGCTGGGGTATCAGGTGACGCTGCTCGGCGCCACCGAGCTTGCGACGGCGGACCTCGAACAGTACGACACGATCATGACCGGCACGCGCGCCTACGCCGTCCGCGAAGACTTGAAGACCTACAATCAGCGTCTCCTCGATTACGTGAAGAAGGGCGGCAACCTGGTCGTCCTGTACAACACTCAGGAGTTCGACCCGAAGCGCTTCGCGCCCTATCCGGCCGAGCTGCCGCAGCGCGCCGAGGAGGTCTCGGAGGAGGACTCGCCGGTCAAGGTCCTCGCCCCCGACCACCAGGTCTTCACCTGGCCCAACACCATCACCAACGCCGACTTCTCGGATTGGGTCGAGCAGCGGGGCTCGAAGTTCTGGACAACGTGGGACAACGCCTACCGGCCGATGATCGAAACGTTCGACAAGGGCCAGGAACCGCAGCGCGGCGGCTGGCTCCACGCGAAGTACGGAAACGGCAGCTACACCTACTTCGCGTACGCGTTCCACCGGCAGCTTCCCTACGGCGTTCCGGGAGCATACCGGCTGCTGGCCAACGTCCTCGCGCTGGGCAAGAGCCCCGGCACTGTCAAGTCGGGCCACTAACGCTCGCGACACGCCCGTTCACCTGTCGACGACACGCGCCGGGTGGCTCCGTACGAAGACAAAGTAGGCGACGACGCCGGCGGCGAAGAACAAGACCGAGAAAACGATCCCTTCGAGCGGGCCGGTGAAGAAGAGGTACGTCCAGAGCGCCGCCGAGATGATGGCAGGAAACGGGTAGAGCCACATCTTGAACGGCTGCGGGATGTCCTTGCGGAACTCCCACAGGAGGATCACCGCGCCGCACTGCCAGATGAACCTCAGGAGGATCTGGACCTGCATCAGCCAGTTCACGAGCTGGCCCAGCGTGAAGAAGCAGAATGGCACCGAGATGGCCCCGATGAGGAGCAGCGAGACATGCGGGAAGTGCTTCGTCGGGTGCACTTTTGCGAACACCGGGAAGAAGTCGCCGTCGCGCGCCGCGGCGAACGGCACGCGCGAGTAGCCCAGGATCGTCGCAAACAGCGACGCCGCGGCGACGAACAGGATCAGTGCGGTCATGATGATCCCGGCCACCTGCCCCTGCGCGGGATCGGTGAAGGTGCGCGCGATGAACACGGATGCCACGCTCGTCGATTCCCTGGCTTCCTGCCACGGAATCAGGCCCGTGATCACCATCGTCATCAACATGTACAAGATGGCAACCACGAGTATCGACAGCACGATGGAGCGTGGAATCGTCCGCGTCGGATCCTTGATCTCCTCGCCGATGTTGCAGACCTGGTTGTAGCCGCCGTAGCTGTACATGGCCAGGACGGACGCGGCGCCGATTGCCACGAAGAGGCGCCGATCGAGGGTGAACGCCTCGGGAGGATAGTCGAAGGCCTGCGCCAGCGAGAAGTTGAACAGTCCGGCCACGATGACCCATCCGACGGTGAGGAACACGACCACGAGCATCACGACGGTGAGCCGGCCGATCGACGTGATGTCGCGGTAGAGGAGCGCGGTCATGCCCAGGCAGACGAGCGCCGCGAGGAGGTGGTGCTGCCACGTGTTCATCGAGGTCCACACGAACCCGAGGTAGTCGGCGAACCCGACCGCGCCGCCCGCGACGGACAACGGCGCCACGAGAATCGTCTGGAAGATGAAGAGGAACGCCATCAGCCGCCCCAGCCCGAAGGGTCTGTAGGCTTCCCTGAGATAGAGGTACGGCCCGCCGCTGCCGGGGAGCGCGGCTCCCAGATGCGCGTACACGAGACCGTCGCACAGTGCAATGAACGCCCCCGCAACCCATGCGTACATGACGTGCGGCCCGTTCATCACGCCGATCATCACGGGAATCGTCAGAAAGGGACCGATGCCGACCATGCTGATGATGTTGGTGGCCGTGGCCGGCAGCAGTCCCATGCCGCGCTCGAGCCGTGCGGACGCAGCCGATGGAACCGTCCCGCTCGTCGTTCCATGCTCCCGTCGGTCGCTCATGCAGGCACCATCGCGGCGATCAGCCGCCGCGCGAGATCGGAGGAGGCTACGAGGGGGTTCTTCGCGAGCGCCTGCGCGGCCAGGGCGAGGTCGCGATCGAGTGCGGCGCGAACCGTCAAGCGTTCGTAGTCCTTGACCTGCACGAGCAGGTCGCGCACCGAGTCGGGCACGTGTCCACTGTGCAGCGGCAGCGCACCGTTTGCGTTCACCGTGCAGGTCACCTCGACCGAGTCGTCCTCGTCGAGCTCCGGAAGGTTACCGGCATTGCGCACGTTGAGCGCAAGGAGGGTGCCGGAGTTCTCGTGGATCGCGCGGACCGTCTCGAGAGCAATCCTGTCGTAGCCGGTCAGCTGCGACCAGGGAGAGCGCACGATCGGCGCCGCCGCTCCCGATTCCAGCTGCATGTAGCCGGCGTCGCGAGTGGCAAGGTACTGCTCGTAGACCGCCACGGGATCCTCTCTCCCGCGCGCGAGATCGGCGAAGAGCCGCGCGTTCAGCTCCTGGATCACGCGGCCGCGGGTCTGACCCGCGTTCTTGAGGTTCTCGAACGCGTCGGTCGGGCGGTAGTAGTAGTAGCAGTATTCGGTGGGAACGAGCCTGAGCTGCAGCAGCAGCTCGCGCGGAAAGAGCGGGGCGCGGTAGAGACGGTCCAGCAGTGCGGGCTCGGTCCAGAGCCGCTGAATGTGCGGCTCCCCGCGATGGTAGACCTCCCGCAGCCAGCCCAGGTGGTTCAGGCCGACATAATCGAAGTAGCATTGCGCCGACGGCAGCCCGAGCGCTCGAGCGACCTCCTCGAAGAGCTCGGTGGGTGTGTCGCAGATCCCGATGATCTTCGCGCCCGTCGCGGTCTGCACGGCCTGCGTCACGATGCCCACGGGGTTCGTGAAGTTGATGATCCAGGCGTGAGGCGCGCGCGAAGCCACCTCGCGCGCGTATCCGACCACTGCGGGGACGGTTCGCCAGGCCATGGCAAACCCGCCTGGGCCGACCGTCTCCTGCCCCACGATGCCGTGGGCCATCGCCGTCTGCTCGTCCCTGGCTCGCCCTTCGATCCCGCCCACGCGGATGCTGATGAAGACGAAATCAGCGCCATCCACGCAGTCGGCCACATTCCTGGCCATCACCAGGCGGGCCGATCCGGCACGATGGCGCGCGAGCCCGGTCATCAGCTGGAGGCGCGGGCGGTCGAGGTCGTAGAGCACGATCTCGCTGATGGGGAGATCCGACGACGTGATCCCGTTGACGAGCAGCGGCGTGCGCACGCCGGCGCCGCCGATGATCCCGATCTTCATTGCGGGCGCCTTCCTCTCCGCGTCATCGGCCGCCTCACCGAGACGGGAAGATCCGACAGGTGAGGCAGGCCGTCCACCCCGCCAGCGGCACGTGTGGAGAGTGCGCCCACGAGGTTGCCCGCCTTCAGACACCGCTCCGGCCGCAGCCCCCGCAAGAGAGCGGCCAGGAAGCCTCCGTTGAAGGCATCGCCCGCGCCGGTCGTGTCGACCGTCCTGGCCCGTGGGGCCGGCGCCGCCAGGTCGAGATCGCGTGAAAGCCACCGGCTTCCACGCGATCCCAGCTTCACGACGACCACATGCGGATGCCGGCGCCAGATGCGCATCGCTGCGCCGGGACGCCGCTGCCGGGAATAGAGGACGGCTTCCTGTTCGTTCAGGAAGACGTAATCGACAGCCTCAACGAGCGCCGGAAACCGCCGGTCCGCCAACAGCCCGTCGTTCCAGCCGAAGTCCCACGACGTGGTCGTCCCACGCGCGCGGCATGACTCGACGATCCGGGTCCATCGCGCGCAGTCGTGGGGATAGAACGCGAAGTGGATGTGCCGCGCGCGCGCGCGCGGGACCGCAACCTCGAGGCGCGGCTCGAGGTCGTCGTTCACGCCGTTGAATGTCACGAAGCTGCGATTGGTCCTGGTGGAGAGCGCCGCGGTGATGGCATGCGGCTCGCGCGGCTGCTTCAGATTCGCAACGGCGATACGTTCCGACCGCAGACGCGACACGGCCTGCTCGCTGAGGCCGCTCAACACGCGTGTGCCCAGACCGAGGCGCGAGGCGGCAACGGCGGTGATCACGGCGCCGCCGCCAATCGTCTGCACGAAGTCGCTCGTCTTGATCTCTTCTCCCGGGCGGGGCAGGCGACTCAGGCCGATGAAGATCAAGTCCTCGAACGCCTCGCCGACCGTGAGCAGCTCGGCTCTCGGCACGCGCCAGAACATATCACAGCGCGCGCCTGGGCCTGCCGTCCGAACGCGCTCAAATGCTCGGGTCTAAGCGCTTCGGCGCCGATGCCAGCGCGGAGATCAGATCCCGGCCGCCGACGGATCATGGCGATCCGACAATCGAGATCCGACGCCGACCGACACCAGCCCGGCCAGCCGAAGCTCGAGGTGCCGGGCGACGTCGGGCCACTCCGTCGCCAGGATGCTGTACATCACCGTATCCCGCACCGTTCCGTCCCGGCGCGGCTGGTGGTGGCGCAGCACGCCGTCCTTCTTCGCCCCGAGCGCCTCGATCGCCCGCTGCGAGGCGAAGTTGAAGTTGTCGGTACGGAGCCCGACAACCTTGCAGCCGAGCTCGTCGAACGCATGCTGCAAGAGCAGGAGCTTGCATGCCGTGTTCACGTGGCTGCGCTGCCATTGCTTCGCATACCAGGTATAGCCGATCTCGACGCGCTCCGCTGCGGCCACGATGTCGTGGTAGCGCGTCGATCCGATGATGTCGCCGCTCGTCAGCTCGCGCACGGCCCAGGGCAGCATGTGGCCGGCGCGCTGCCCCTCGAGCGCCGCGGCCACATACGCCGCGGCCTCGGCCGGCTCGGGCACGCTCGTGAACCAGAGGCGCCACAGCTCGCCGTCACGGGATGCCTCGGCCAGGTGAGGCGCGTGCGCCGTCTCGAGCGGCTCGAGACGAACACCGTGCCCTTCCAGAATTACGGGAGCGATCTCGATCAACGCGGTACTCTCCTCCCTGTTGAAGGCGTCCACCCGTGGCACCCGGACCCGGACGGCGGTGTCTCCTTTTCCGAACAGAAAAAGCCGCGCTGGAGAAAAAAGGAACGCCGCCGCGGCGCAAGGGAGTCGCCGGTCCTACTTCAATGACGCTTCCCACTCGTCGAGCGTCTTCAGCTCCCGACGCCACATGCCGACATGCTCGCCCCACCGCGGCTCTCCGGCGAGCTGAGCGTCAACCTGCTCCTCCCAGGCCCTCCGCTCCTGTTCCGAGTGCCACTCGGGCGGCGTGGGACGGGCAAGGGGGCCCTGGCCGTGCCGTTCGAGGAACGCCGCGTAATCCCGTCGCAGGTGGACGATGAGCTCGCGCACAAACGCCAGCGTGACCTCGTCGTCCGTGTCGGCCGCCCTGGCGCTCACTCGCGAGATCGTGTCGCCAATGCACCGGTGCAGCTCTCTGAGGCTCGCCACCCACCGCTCCGGATCGTCGCTCTGATCGAA
This sequence comes from Vicinamibacterales bacterium, assembly GCA_035711845.1. Taxonomy (GTDB): domain Bacteria; phylum Acidobacteriota; class Vicinamibacteria; order Vicinamibacterales; family 2-12-FULL-66-21; genus DASTBU01. The sequence continues at coordinate 50,656 of DASTBU010000078.1, read as the reverse complement.
GACGGTCAGTCGTTCCCACCCGGCGTCGATGGTGAACACGCCCGGCCGAGACGTCGTGTACTCGCCGACAGGACCGAATGCGTTATGCAATCGCGGGACGATGACACAATCGATGAAGACTTCGGGGGGCGTAGACAGCGCCATGGGGCTTCGGAAATGCAGACGGGAGGGGATCGTGACGCGGCCGTCCGCCTCGGCCCGACCGATGGCGCTGCCGCGCGTTACACGACTGAGCGAATCCACGAAGTTGATGATGTCCGCCTCGTAGTGGTACCGGACGTACGCGTCTGAAGCCGGCATGCCCTGCTCGTCGGTGAGCACGATCGTGGTGGGGCGCGTCCACGAGGTCGTCGCTGTCACGAGGAGAGCGGCGAGCACTGCGGCAATCCAGGTACTTGGGCGCCTCAGGTGCGCACAAAAGGGCATTCCAGTGGGGATTCTAAAGGATCTCCGCCTCTCAACGGATCCACGGTCGAGCCCGGGACTCGGGCCGATCTGGTGGACGGCCGGAGTCGGTCGGCCCATCAGCGGCGCCGCGGGCGCGACAGGCGATCGACGAGCGCCCGGCGCAGGGCGTCGAGCGGTTCGTTCAGGCCCCCCGCCAGGTCCCCGCGGATCATCCAGATCACCTGTGGGAACCGAAGCTCGCGAACACGCAGCGTTCGGAGCCGCCGACGGGTAGGACTGCGCATCAGCAGGCGATGGGGCACCAGGCCGAGGCCACGGCCCCGTGCGATCAGGCGCAACTGCAGCTCGTAGTTGTAGGTCTCCACGCCGACCCTGAGAGGCAGGCGCGCGCGCGCTAGCTCGCGCTGCAGACCGGCACGCGCGGCGCACCCTTCCGGATTGAGAATCCACAGCTGATCCCGCAGGTCGCGAACAGTATAGAGTCCGCGCGGCCATGCGCTCGACGCGACGATCGCGAGATCCTCGCGGGCCAGGGTGTCAGCCGTGACCCCGGCCGGCGGGCCGTCGGGCTCCGCGAGGAGGATGACGGCGGCGTCGAGCGCGCCGGTCCTGACGCGCGCCAGCAGGTCGCGGCTCCAGCCGGTGTGAAGGCGAAAGAGCGCGGTCGGGAACTCGCGGCGCACCTCGTCGAGCGGTTCGGTGAGTGCCAGCTCGGTCAGCGCGTGCGCGACGCCGATGCGCACCTCACGCGCGGGCTGAAGGCCGTCGTGCCCGACGGCCTTCAGTTCGTCGGCCATGCCGAGCAGCCGGCGGCATCGCTCGAGCGCGGTGCGGCCGGCGTTGGTGAGCGCGAACGGTCGCCTGGTGCGATCGATCAACGGCGAGCCGATGGCGGCCTCGAGCCGCTGGATCCGGCGGGAGACGGCCGGTTGCGTCAAATGCAGTTCGCCCGCTGCCACGCTGATCGAGCCGGCCTCCACGACGCTGACGAAGGTCCGCACGTCTTCTACATGCACAACGAGTATGTTAGCTATGACAATTATTCAATTGCAACATACATTGCTGGCGCCTACGATGCCTCGAAGCGTGCGGCGGGCCTGCACACGGTGCCGTTCAACGCGTCCCGTCAGCGTCGCTTCATGGCCGCCGCCGCGTCGAACGCGGTGCCCGCAGAGGAGTGTCTCCATGAGCGCCGAGGTTATCGCGATCGAGCCGGTCGCCGAGTCCCGTCGGGCGTCCCTGGATCTCGCCGCGCTGGGATTCTCGGCCGTGCTCAGCGATCACATGCTGGTCGCGGAGTATCACGACGGTGCGTGGCAACGGACCGGCATACGCCCATACGGCCCGCTGGCACTGGCGCCGAGCATTTCCGCGCTGCAGTACGGCATCTCGATCTTCGAGGGGCTCAAAGCCCATCGGATGCCTGACGACACAGTGACGATCTTCCGGCCGCGCAGCAACGCGCGCCGCTTCCAGCGTTCCGCCGAACGCCTCGCCATGCCGCCGGTTCCCGAGGCCCTGTTCGTCTATGGACTCCGCGAGCTCGTGCGCCTCGATCGCGCATGGGTGCCGGCGCACGGCAGCGGCGCGCTCTACATCCGGCCCTGCCAGTTCTCCATCGACGAATCGGTCCGGGTCAAACCTGCGGACCGGTATCTCTTCGTGGCGTTCACGTTTCCCTACCACACCTACTATGCTGCGCCGGTGGACGTGCTCGTGACCGAGCGTTACGTCCGCGCGTTTCCGGGAGGCGTGGGCGAGGTCAAGCCCGCGGGCAATTACGCGCCCACGCTCGCCGCCGAGCGCGAGGCCCAGCGCGAAGGCTTTCACACGGTGCTGTGGCTGGACGGGCTCGAGCGGCGGTACGTCGAGGAGTGCGGCGTCATGAACGTGTTCTTCGTGGTGGACGATTGCGTCGTCACGCCGGCGCTCGAGGGCACGATTCTGCCGGGGATCACGCGGGACAGCACGATGAGGCTGTTGAGAGACATGGGCCTTCGTGTGCAGGAACGCCGCATTTCGATCGACGAGATCGTGGCGGCCGCCGATCGCGGCGGTCTGCAGGAGTGCTTCGGCACCGGCACGGCCGCAACGCTCTCGCACATTCGTCGGATCCGTTACCGCGAGCGGACGATCGAGCTGCCGCCTGTCGACGCACGGACAGTGGGCCCCGAGGTCCGCCGGCGGCTCATCGCAATTGCGACCGGCTGCGAGCCGGATCTGCACGGCTGGCTCGAACCGGTGTGATGGGCGCTGTCCCAGAGGAGGAGGTCGAGGGTGAAGCATTTCCTGTTGTTTTACGACGTCTGCGACAACTACGTCGAACGGCGGGCCCCCCTCCGCGATGCGCACGTGGAGCACTGCCTGGCCGCGTGCAATCGAGGTGAGCTGGTGCTGGCGGGCGCAATGGCGGAGCCGGTCGATGGAGCCGTGCTGCTGTTCCAGGGGGAAACCGGCGACGTGGCGAAACGGTTCGCCGAGCGCGACCCCTACGTCCTCAACGGCCTCGTCCCGCGGTGGCGAGTCCGGGAGTGGACGACCGTGGTGGGACGCGATCCCTCGACGCCCGTGCGGCCGCAGCCGCCTGCCGTTCGCCTGTGACGATGCGTCGTTCACGCCAGCGTACGCTGCGATGGCTGGCCGGATACGTGGCAGTGGTGAGCGCACTCCCGTATCTCGCGCTCAAGCTGGTCTGGCTCGGCGGCGGCACGCTCGGGGTCGCCGACCCGGCCATGATGCGCGAAACCAGCATGGTCGTGCTCAACGCGATCACGGCAGGAATGGACGTCGTCGCCATCTTTCTCGCGCTGGCGTTCACGCACGACTGGGGATCGCGCGTGCCTCCCTGGCTGGTGCTTCCCCCGATGTGGGTCGCTAGCGGCCTGCTTGCCACCTTCGTGGTGGCCGTGCCCGTCACCGCTATCCTGTCTGCGGTGACGTCAGAATCTCCGCCGGTGGTTACGGGCGGGCCAGTCGAGCGCTGGGTATACGTCCTGGTCTATCTCGAGTTCGCCGGGCTGGGCGTCGGACTGCTGACTGCATTTCTCTTGCATGCGAGGGCGCGCTGGGCCGCCGTCTTTCAGCCGGCGTCACACATTGTCCGGCAGGCGGCGACGCATCCTCTTCAGGTCGTGCTGGCCAACGCGGGCGCGCCAATTGCGATCGCGCTCGGTGTGCTCTCCCTGGCCTGGGCCGTCGGAGCCACCGTCGGCCTTCCGCAGGGCGCGGCCGGGCATCGAACCGTGTTCGGCGCTGTTTTCAACGGCACGGACGCTGTGCTGGCCATCTCGGCTGCCGCAGGTGTGCTGATGATGGTCCACCGGATGCGTGAAACACTGCCCGGGTGGGTGTCGGTGGCGATGGCCTGGACGGGCACCGGTTCGCTGTTCGGCTGGGGCCTGTGGCGAACGATCAACGTGCTTGGCGAGACGGCTCTGATGGGCGGACTCGAGGGTACCGGGTTCCTGAACCTCGTCGGCCTGCTTCGCCTGGTCGTCGGACTCGTGCTGGGCATGCTGATGCAGATAATCCTCACGGAACGTTGTGCGGCCTCGCGCACGTCGGCGGCTGTCCATAAGCCGGTCTGAGGGCGCGATAGTTGGCGGTTGGCGTGCCGTCCTACTTCCACCCATAGAGCCGCCGCGCCGTCCCGCGTATGACCCCACGGCCCATCTCGAGCGCCTGCGCCTCCGTCACGACACCGTCCTGAACGAGCCCGGCGAGCGCCAGATAGAGCGCATCGCGTGTGGCGCGCGAGAGCAGAATATGGTGCACGTCGTCGTTGGGCACTCCGACGAACCGCCCGCGTCGGTGCCGAACAGCACCTTCTGCGGGACAAACGTCAGGTGCGTGCGGAGAATACGGGCGAACTCGCGCGTCGGGTAGACGAAGGCCATGCTGGAAATGTCTACCCAGACATTCGGCTTGAGCGCGAGGTAGGCGGCAATTTCGTGCCAGGGGCCTTGCAGCGGAAGAGCGTCCTTCTCTTTCCGCCCGACGTCAGCGGCAAATCCTTGTGAAAGCACGGAGGACGAGCGTCGATCGCGATTCAGAAGTCCGGATTTCGAAGCGTCCAATAATCCATTGGATTGAACTCTCGTCCGATCCCCGGCCATCGCACCGTTTCCGCCAGAACACCACACGTTCTCCCGTCATCCTCACGCGGTCTCCTATCGTCAGCGCCCCGCGTTCAATGGCCCCAGCCCTTTCCGCAACAAAGCACGAGGGCATCGCGGTTGCTCAATAGCCGACGAAGGAGAACGCCACTCATGATGCTCAAGCGTTTGTTGTCTGCGATGCTGATGACGCTCCTGGCCGCGTCGCCGGCGTTCGCGCAAGGAAGTCCAACCGGGACCATTTCGGGCCGCGTCAATTCGGACGCCGGCGCACTGCCGGGCGTCACTGTCACGGCCACCTCGCCTGCTCTGCAGGGCAGCCGCACGGCAGTCACATCGGAAAATGGTGACTTCATCCTGCCGCTCCTGCCACCCGGCACGTATGTGGTCACGTTCGAACTGCAGGGGTTCCGCGCCGTGCAGCGGACCGCCGACGTCGCCGCCGCCCAGACGGTCCCCATCGATCTGGTGCTGAGCGTTGCCGGTGCCAGCGAAGAAGTGACGGTGACGGGCACGATCGAGCCGTTCGCTCAGCTCGCGCCCGTGTCGACCACCTACAAGGCCCAGGACATTGCCTCGCTGCCATCCGATCGATCGCTCAATGCGACGGTGCTCTTCGCACCGGGCGTCTCCAACACGGGGCCGAGCAGCAACAGCCAGGACTCGGCCGCGGCGGCAATCACCATCGCGGGCGCGATGTCGTTCGAGAACCTGTTTCTCGTCAACGGTGTCGTCTTGAACGAGAACCTGCGCGGCCAGGCCGTGCCGCTGTTCATCGAAGATGCCGTCCAGGAAACCACGGTGACGAGCGGCGCGATCTCCGCCGAGTTCGGCCGTTTCTCGGGAGGCGTCGTGAATGCCGTGACGAAATCGGGGGGCAATAACTTCAGCGGGTCCTTCAGGACCACGTTGACCAACGACGACTGGCGCGCGCTGACACCGCAGGCCAACGATACGAAGGTCGACGACGTGGTGCCGACCTACGAGTTCACGGTAGGCGGGCCCGTGATGCGCGATCACCTGTGGTTCTTCGGTGCCGGCCGAATCGTGGATCGGGTCGAAGCCCGGCAGACGACGACCACGAACATCCCTTACACGCTCTCGGAGGAGGAACGCCGGTACGAGGGCAAGGTGACGTTCTCGCTCAACCCGAACCACACCGTGCGCGGCAGCTACATCTACAGGAATCGGGACCAGCAGAACCAGTCCTCCTTCACGATCCTGGATCTGCGCAGCCTCTACAACCGGTCGTTGCCCGACGATCTTCGATCGGTCAACTACACGGGCGTGATCTCGCCGAACTTCTTCGTCGAAGGCACCTACTCGAATCGCAACCTCAAGTTCGTGGACAGTGGAGCGACGAGCACCGACCTCATCGACGGGACGCTGGTCGTCGATCAGGCACGCAACTCGCGCTTCTGGTCGCCGACCTTCTGCGGGGTCTGCGGTCTGGACGAGGAGCGCAACAACGAGAACATCGTGCTCAAGGGGACCTACTTCGCGTCCACGCGGGGCGTGGGATCGCACAACGTCGTCTTCGGCTACGACACGTTCAACGATGTGCGCCTCGCCGAAAACCACCAGTCCGGCAGCGATTTCCGGATCCTGGGCACTACCTCGATCATCCGTGAAGGCGATGTGTACCCGAGCTGGACGCCGGGCTCGACCACGCTCATTCAGTGGAACCCCATCGATGCGGCGAGCCTGGGCACGGACTTCCGCACCCACTCGGTGTTCGTGAACGACCAGTGGCGGGTCAACACCCGGCTGACGGTGAATCTCGGCGTCCGGTGGGACAAGAACGACGGCAAGGACAGCGCCGGCAACACCGTCGCCCGCGACAGCGGGTTCTCGCCGCGCGCGGCGCTGACCTACGATCCCACGGGGGACGCGCGCTGGACGCTCAATGCGAGCTACGGCAAGTACATCGCCGGGCTGGCCAACAACATCGCCGACGGCGGCTCGAACGGCGGCGTGCCATCCACCTTCCAGTTCGCGTATCTCGGACCTGGCATCAACACGGACGTCAACGCCCCGACGGCCTCGTTGATTCCGACCGATCAGGCGCTTCGAACGCTGTTCGACTGGTTCTTCGCCAATGGCGGCGCCGACCTGCCCGTCGTCGGCGTGGACATTCCTGGCGTCAGCACCAGGATTGACGAGGGGCTCCAGTCGCCGAGCGTGCACGAGGTGACCGGCGGCGTGACACGGCAGCTGGGCGACAACGGGCTCGTGCGTGTGGATGGCATCTACCGCACGTGGACCGATTTCTACTACTCGAGGCGTGACACGTCGACGGGGACCGTGCTGGATCCCGCCGGCGTCGCGCGCGACCTCACGATCATCGGCAACAGCAGCGACCCCGAGCGGCAGTACGCGGCGATGAACCTGCAGGCCTCGTATCGATTCGGGTCGAGAGTTCACCTGAACGCGGTGTACACGCTCTCCCGCACGTGGGGGAACTTCGACGGCGAGACGATCAACAACGGGCCGATCACCGCAGGTACCGTGAACGCCGGCAGCGCGACCTCGGCTCGCACGGGCTGGGGTGTCTACCCCGAGTTCTATCAGGCGTCGTGGAACCGGCCCGTTGGCGATCTCAGCACCGATCAGCGGCACCGGGCCCGCTTCTGGGCGCTGTGGCGGCTTCCACTCGATCAGCAATTCGGGGACCTGAGCCTCAGCGCGCTGGAACAGATCAACACGGGCAGCCCGTACTTCGCGGCCGGACCGGTCAATCCGAGCACGTACGTGACCAACACGTTCGCCTACGAGACACCGCCGACCCAGGCTGCGTACTTCTTCACGGATCGGGATGCGTTCAGGACCGACACCGTGTACCGCACGGACCTGGCCGTGAATTACAGCTACCGGTTGCGGGGGCTGTCGAACGCCGAACTGTTCTTCCAGACGCAGATCTGGAACCTGTTCAACGGCGACTCGATCGCCGACGTGAACAACATCGACGTCACGACCCGGACCCGCGACGGCGGCCTGGCGACGCTGACGGCGTTCAACCCGTTCACCGTGACACCCGAGCAGGGGGTCAACTGGCTGCTCGGGCCGAACTTCGGCCTCGCGCGCAACAAGAACGCGTATCAGCTCCCACGGCAGATCCGCTTCTCGTTCGGCGTGCGGTTCTGAAGACAGGCAGGCCGGAGGCGCCCGCCTCCGGTCTGCCGTCCGCGAGGTCCCGGCGAGTCACTCCTACCGCAGGTCCTTCTTGATCATCAGCACGAGCACGTCACGCGGGTCGAACGCGTGAGTGTACATCGGGCCTTCCGGCCCCGCCACGAAGTTCACCGAGGCGCCGGTCTCGAGGTTCAGCCAGATGGCTTCTGGTGTGTCGGACGGAAACGTCATCGTGATCTTCTGGGCCGTATCGGCGTGGTTGATGGCGATGAGCACGGTCGCTGCCGACGACTCGAGGTACCTCGTTTCGACGAGGCCGGTTGCTCCCGACAGCCGAACATCCGGGCGAGCGCCCGCGCTCGCGGCGAGCGCCGCCAGGAGGTCGCCCGAAGATCGGGCGGCATCCGGATTCTCCTGGACCGCCGCACCCGGCAAGCTGCCGATGAGCACCGCCCGTCCCGCGCCGTACCGCGACAGCACGATGGCGGGATCACCGGGGGCACCGTCGGCGCCAGGGAACCTGGCCATCACCCGGACGCTCGATCCGGTAATCTCCAGGCTCTCCGCGTATCCGGCTCCCTGGACCGGCTTTCCGGCCAGCGCTGAGAGCGCACCATCGAGCTCGCGCTCCATCAACATCTCGACACGTTCGACGGGCCTGACCTCCCTTTCGCGCGCACCGAAGACCTCGTCGAGGCCCAGGCCCGGCACGCGCGCGCTGGCGCGTCCCTGCTCGTCCCTCCATGCCGGGCGCGCTTCGCTCACGATCGTTCCGCCCGACCGCACGTAGCTCGCGAGCACAGCGGCCAACGGCTCGTGCACAACCAGTGGCGCCGGCAGGAAGATCACTGTGTAGGCGGACGCTCCACCTGCGACGATCTCGTCGGCGTGGACGAAGTCGGCAGAAACGCTGCGCTCGAAGAGCGCACGGTGGATGCCGAGCAGGGAATCACGAAGGTCCGGTCCGCTCCCGCCGCTCGTGGAACGACCGAGTGCAAGAGAGGACGAGGGATTATAGAGGATGGCCACGGACGAGAGCCGTGGTCGGAGCGGAGCGAAGAGCGCCGGGTTGCGTGACACGATGCCCGCGAACGCGCCGGCCGCCCGCGCGCCCTCCCCAACCCTGCCGCCCGGCTCGAGCAGGCCGTAGCCGCCTGCATCCGAGCCGGCGCTCATGGGATACCAGGCGTAGTAGAAGATCGCGCGAGCACCGCGCGCCAGCGCGGCCCAGCTCCACAGCCGCAGATCGCTCGGCCTGACGGGAGGCCCGATCGCAGCGCTATCGACCGCCTGTCCGGACTGCAGCGACGCGAGCCACCATCCCCTGAGGCCACCGGCCGAGCGGATGCCATCGAGCGCGGCGGCGAGGTATCCGGCCGACCACTCCTGGCTCCCGACAGGCTTCGGATTGAGGGCCGCGCCGTAGTAATCCACCGCGCTACCCATCAACCAGTCGTCTGCCGTCGGATCGGAAAGCAAGACCGACGGCGTCCGCGAGTGGCTGCTGGTCGGGTGCGGCCCACGCGGGGCGGACGCGCGGGCCGCAAACTGCAGATCTTCCTTGCGCTTGAACCGGAGAAACAGACCCCAGTCCACAAGATCCACGAGAGTACCCGTCGATTCATCGGCGGGCGCCTGGACGTCCGACCAGTCCTTGTAGGTTCGATGCCAGGCCGCGTTGAGCGCATCGAGCGTCGTGTACTGCTCCCTCAGCCACTCGCGGAAGCGGCGCACCGTGTGCGCGCAGAAGCAGACGCCAGTGGACTGCGACTGGCTCCACGGATCGATGGCGTGAAAGGACTCGTGACGCGCGGCCCGAGCGCTCACGGCGGCGATAAAACCGCCGAGAGCCTCTCGGATGCGCGGATTGTCGACGCAGCTGGCCGGTGCACGCGAGTCCAAGGCCGTATTACCTGGACCGGCCGCACGCGAATCGGAATACTGCACGAGCCAGTCAGGCGGCGAATCCGGAAAGACCTGCAGCACAACTCTGAGCCCGGTGTCGCCTGCCAGTTCCAGGATCTGGTCGAGCGCCTCGAATCGATACTGCCCCTGCACGGGCTCGATGGCCGACCAGTCCACCCAGGTGCGAATGCTGTTGAAGCCCAGTGCCCGAATGGCCTGCAGATCGCCGCGCCATTCATCACGGTGCGGCTCGGCATCGGCGGCTGTAACGGGTGGCCGCACCGTGCCTCCGCCGTACCAGACGCCCACCGGAACGAACGGCTCACCGCGGCCCTGCGAGCCTGCAGGCCCATCGAGCAGCAGCAGCGCTGATGCGACGAGCAACGCCGTGACGCGCATGGCACATTGTAAGCGGCGGCCGGCAACCCGAAGACCTAGTTCAGTCGACAGGCGCCGGTGTGACGACCGGCGACTGAGTGTAGAATCCCCCCTACTGGGAGGATTGAGATGCGCGAACGAATGCTCGGGCTTGCACTGCTGCTGGCCGTCTCTGGAACGGCAGGGCTCATCGCGCAATCGGCCGCGACGCGCTCCGAATACCTCACACCCCCTCGAGCCATCGTGGACATTCTCGACGCCGAGCCGCTGCCACTCGTCACCGTCGGGCCGCAACGCGAGATCATTGCGCTGGTGTCGAGGCGGAGCCTTCCGGGCATCGACGAGCTCTCGCAGCCGATGCTCAGGCTGGCCGGGCTCAGAGTCAATCCGCGCAACAACGCACCGCACCGGGCGCCGAGCGGCACCGGCATAACGCTCGAGACCATCGCGACGGGTGCGGAGCGTAAGGTCACTGTTCCTCCCAACGCCCGGATCGGCGCCGTCACCTTCTCACCCGACGGCAAGTACCTGTTCTTCACCAACACCGGCGAAACACGCGTCGATCTGTACGTCGCCGATACGGCGACCGGGCAGAGCCGTATGGCGCAGGCGGCGCTGAACGGAATTGGCGCCGAATGCGATTGGCTCTCAGACAGCTCGGCCCTTCTGTGCGGGTTCGTTCCCGCCGGCCGGGGCGCGCCGCCTGCCGCCCCGAAGGCGCCGGCGGGCCCCAACATCCAGGAGAACGTCGGCAAGCAGGGCCCCGTGCGCACCTATCAGGACCTCCTGACGAGCGCGCACGACGAGGACCTCTTCGAGTACTACGCGACCGCCCAGCTCGGCCTCGTGGATCCCGCGACAGCGCGCATGACCACGGTTGGCGCCCCCGGGCTCCTCGATGCGGTCACGGCCTCGCCCAACGGCGAGTTCATCCTCGTGGAACGCACGAAGCGGCCGTTCTCCCGCCTGTTGCCGCGCCGTGGCTTTCCTACCGACGTGGAGATCTGGTCACGCAAGGGAAACAAGGTTCGCACGATCGCCGACGTCCCCATGAGCGACATCGTCCCCATCAACGGCGTGATGACCGGACCGCGCTCGTACCAATGGCATCCGCTGGAGCCGGCGACGCTCGTGTGGGTCGAGGCACTGGACAAGGGGGACATCAAGAACACGGTGCCGCACCGCGACCGCATCATGACGCTCCAGGCGCCGTTCTCTGGAACACCCGCCGAAGTCGCGAAAAGCGAGTTTCGGTACGCGGGGGTGAGCTGGACTGACTCCGGCACCATCCTGCTGAACGAAGCCGACCGGGCGACACGGACGACGCGGACGTGGGTGCTCACCTCGAAGTGGTCGGAGCCGCGCAAGCTCTGGGATCGCAAGCAGCAGGACGCATACGGTAATCCCGGCGTGCCCGTGCGCCGGCCGGGCAAGGGAACAGTTCTCCAGGCAGGCGATCACATTTATCTTCTCGGCCAGGGCGCCTCGCCCGAGGGAGATCGTCCGTTCCTCGACAAGCTGAATCTGAAGACGCTCGCGGCCGAACGCCTGTTCCGGAGCGAGGCGACGACGCTCGAGAGCGTGATCGGCCTTCTCGACGATGCGGCGTCGAAGATCCTGACCCGCGCCGAGACCCGCACGGTTCCTCCGAATTACTTCGTGCGCGATCTGGCGGCCAACACGAAGCACACGGTCACGAACTTCACCGATCCCCATCCGCAAATCACCGCAGCCGAGCGCACGATGGTGACCTACAAGCGGAAGGACGGCGTGCTCCTCAACGGCACGATCTACCTGCCGCCGGGCTACCAGAATGGCGAGCGTCTTCCGATGCTCATGTGGGCCTATCCCCGCGAGTTCGTGGATGCCGACGCGGCGAGCCAGGTGACCGGTTCACCCAATCGCTACACGTCGATTGGCGGCGCGTCGCACCTGCTGCTCCTGACCCAGGGGTATGCCATCTTCGATGGCCCCACGATGCCGATCATCGGTCCGGGCGAGACGGCCAACGACACCTACGTGGAGCAACTGGTCGCCAGCGCGGAGGCAGCCGTCGACAAGGCGGTCGAGATGGGGATCGCCGATCGCCATCGAATCGGCATCGGCGGGCACAGCTACGGCGCGTTCATGACGGCGAACCTGCTGGCGCACTCGGACCTGTTCGCTGCGGGCGTCGCGCGCAGCGGCGCGTACAATCGCACGCTGACGCCGTTCGGCTTCCAGGCAGAGACGAGGACGTTCTGGGAGGTCCCGCAGATCTACTCGCGCATGTCGCCGTTCTTCCACGCCGAGAAGATCAACGAGCCGATCCTGCTGATCCACGGCGAGGCCGACGACAATTCCGGCACGTTCCCGATTCAGTCGGAACGGCTCTACATGGCGCTCAAGGGCCACGGCGCGACAGTCCGGTACGTCACGCTGCCCAACGAGGCCCATGGGTACGCCGCTCGCGAGTCCGTGTTCCACACCGTGGCCGAAACGCTGAACTGGCTCGACAAGTACGTCAAGAACGCAAAGGCGAAGGAGACGGATTCTTCGCAAAAGTGAGGATCACACTCCGTAGTCCGTATTCGTAGTCGGTGGTCCGTGGTGACGAGCCAACGGCCACTCGATGGCCACGATGCCACGACGAACACGATGAAGACGCGTCGAGCCATCGTGTGCATCGGTTCATCGTGGCGTCATGGTTACCAAGAGTGACGGGCCAGAAGAGAGGATTCCAGCAACAGGCGCATGCAAATCAACACTGTCACCCGCATTGTGACCCTGGAAGAGATCCGTCAAGCGGCCGACCGAATCAGGAACATCGCGAGGCGGACGCCGCTCGCCGATGTGTCGGGCGCCGCGGGGCGGCCGCTGTATCTCAAATGCGAGAACCTGCAGCCGGCGGGCGCTTTCAAGATCCGCGGCGCGTACAACATGGTGGCGCAGCTGACAGCCGACCAGCGGGCGCACGGGGTGATCACCTATTCGTCCGGCAATCACGGCCAGGCGATGGCGCTCGCCGCGCGCGAACTCGGCGCCCACGCGGTCGTGGTGATGCCCACGACCGCGCCGAAGAACAAGATCGAGGGCGCAAAGGGATTCGGCGCCGAAGTGATCCTCGCCGGCACGACATCGGCAGATCGCCGCCAGCGCGCGGAGGCCGAGGCCAGCGCGCGTGGTCTGACGATGGTGCCGCCGTTCGACCACGAATGGATCATTGCCGGCCAGGGGACCTGCGGCCTCGAGATTCTCGAGCAGTGCCCGGACGTCGCGGGCGTGCTCGTTCCAATCGGCGGCGGCGGCCTCGTGGCGGGGATCTCTGCCGCCATCAAGCAGTCCAAGCCCGACGTGAAGGTCATCGGCGTCGAGCCGACTGGAGCGGCGGCGATGAAGGCCTCGGTGGATGCGGGCCACCTGGTGACGCTGCCGACGACCGAGACCGTCGCAGACGGGCTGATGCCGGTTCGGCCCGGCGACATGGCTTTCGCGCACGTCACCCGTTTCGTCGATGCGGTCGTCACCGTGACCGATTCCGCCATCGTCGACGCCGTGTTCTGGATCTTTGCCAACGCCAGGGTCGTGGCGGAGCCGAGCGGCGCTGCCACCACTGCGGCGGTGCTGTGCGGCGCGCTGGATGCGGCCATGCGGATCGATGGCCCCATCGTCGCCGTCGTGAGCGGCGGCAACATGGCGCCGGAACGCCTCGCCGAGCTGCTGGTGATGTGGCAATAGAGGGGTTCAGAGGTTCAGGGTTCCGGGGTTCAGAGGTTCCGGGGTTCAGCGGTTCCGGGGTTCAAGTGGTTCTGCGACCTCTTCCCGTCTCCGAACCTCCTGAACCTTATGAACCCGTGAACCCCGGAACCTTGAACCTTGAACCCTGAACCATTGAACCCTGAATCCCCGACTCGTGACCGCGCGATCGCTATCAACGTGTTACGTCCTCATGCCCATAGAACTCTTCGCAATGGAACGGATGCAGTCGACGTGGGAGAACCTCGTCGACTTCGATATGAGCGAGAGCGGCGTCAGGCCGCTGACGCTCCGCGAGCTGGTCAGGATGGGCCTGGATCTCGAGACGTTCATGGACGAGCCGCTCGGCTATTCACAGTCGAACGGAACGCCAGAGCTGCGCGAGCGGATCGCCGCGCTGTACCCGGGCGCCAGCGTCGAACAGATTGAGGTGACCAACGGCACGTCGGAAGCCAACTACCTGATCGCGCTGAGCCAGTTGCGGCCGGGTGACGGCGTGGCGATGGAAGTGCCGAACTACATGCAGATGCCCGGCGTCGCCCGGAGCCTCGGCGCGAGCGTCCGCTCCTTCCACCTGCGGCAGTCGAACGAGTGGGAGCCGGACTGGGACGAGTTCGACGCCGCGGTCACGCCCCTCACACGGCTCCTGTACATCTCGAACCCCAACAATCCGACAGGATCGATTCTGAGCAGGGACGCGATGCAGCGCATCGCGGATCGATGCGAGAAGACGGGAACGTGGCTGCTGTCCGACGAGGTATATCTCGGCGCCGAGATCGAGCGCGAGCGTACCCCGAGCTTCTGGGGCATGGGCGAGCGCGTTGTGGTCACGAGCGGGCTCTCCAAGGCGTACGGCATCCCCGGAGTCCGGGTGGGATGGATTGTGGGACCGCGCCAGCTGGTTGCGGAGTGCTGGTCTCAGCACGACTACATCACCATCGGCCCGAACAAGCTGTCGGACCGGGTCGCACGGGTGGCCGTCGAACAGCACAATCGCGAGCGATGCTACGCGCGGACGCGCGAGATCCTCCGGCAGAATCTGCCGATGGCGCGAGAGTGGGTCGGCGGCTTCGACGGACGGCTCACCTGGCGCGAGCCACACGCGGGTGCCATCGGGCTCGTCAAGTACGACTCGGACACGCCCAGCCTGGACATCGCCGAGCGGGTGCGGATGAATCAGAGCACGCTCGTCGTGCCCGGGCTGCACGTGGGTCTCGAGGGACACCTCCGGATCTGGCTCGGCGGGCGCCAGGAGTTCCTGCGCGAGGGGCTGCGCCGAATCGGGACAGAATTGCGCTCGCTGTTCGACTGAGGCCGGGAGAAGGGCGGCAGGCTGCTTGTTAACCAATCCCCACGGGCCTGCGTAGTAGTGTGTGTATGAGCCACGCGCCACTTCGCTCCTCTCCCCTCGCTGCGCTCGCCTTGGCGGGATTCCTTGGATATTCCTCTCCGGCGTCGGCACAGCAGCCCGTCGAACAGTCGGCCTCGCAGCCGCGGTCGGGGCCGGTCACTGTGTCGCAGGACGCGCGCGAAACCCGGCAGGAGCTCGAGGCCATCCTGAAGCGCCTCCCCCCGGGCGTCGGACGGGTGCTCCGCATGGACCCCTCGCTCATGCGGAACCAGAGTTACCTGGTGACGTATCCCACTCTCGCGGCGTTCCTGCAGCAGCACCCCGAGATCGTCAACAATCCTGGCTACTATCTCGAGAACGTCAACGCCTACCTGTGGGAGCCACCGCAGCAGCCGGATGCGCGAACGGAGGGGATTCGGATGTGGCGTGAGGTCATGGAGATGCTCGCGATCGGGTTCGTGTTCACCGCAATCGGCGGCGTCGTCCTGTGGCTCGTCAAGTCGGCACTGGACCATCGTCGATGGCAGCGCACGTTCAAGATGCAGTCGGAGGCGCATGCCAAGCTCCTCGACCGCTTTACGGCCAATGAGGACCTGCTGGCCTATATCCAGACGCCCGTCGGACGCAGGTTCCTCGAGTCGGCGCCGCTGCCGATCGCAAGCGCCGCGCAGCCGCCCGCCGCCCCGTTCAACCGGATCCTCTGGTCGGGCCAGGCAGGTCTCGTGCTGGCCGCCGGCGGGCTGGGTCTGCTCTTCGTGAGCCGGCGCGCCATCGAGGAAGTGGCGCAGATCCTGTTTGCAGGTGGTGTGCTCGCGCTGGCGCTCGGGGTCGGCTTCGTGGCCTCGGCCGCCGCGTCGTTCCTCCTGTCGCAGCGGCTTGGACTCCTCTCCCCCATGCCGCGCGAGCACTCCGATCCGACCGGCGCGTAGGCATGTAGAGATGTGATGACGATCGACGACATGACGCTCTCGGATGCGCAGCGGCTGAACGTAGAAGCCGGTGACGCCGAAGTGGTGTTCGAAATGGACGAGGAGACGTTCCGCGCGTTCTACGAACGGACCGCACGGCCGCTCCACGCCTACCTGTCGCGGATGACGGGCGATTTTTCCATGGCGGACGATCTCCTCCAGGACGCCTACTATCGATTCCTGCGCGCCAGGACCAGTTGGGACAACGAGGCGCATCGCCGAGCGTACCTGTTCCGCATCGCGACGAATCTCGTTCGCGACGGCCACCGCCGCACGCGGCACGGCGCCTGCCTCGAACTGCCCGAGCCCGGACATCCGGCCATGTCCTCGAACGGCGACCTGGCGGCGCAGTCGGCCGTTCGTACGGATCTGCGCCGCGCCATGGCGAAGCTGCGTCCGCGCGATCGCGCGCTGCTGTGGCTGGCCTACGCGCACGGACGCGCGCACGTTGAAATCGCGCAAACGCTCGGTGTCAAGCCGGGGAGCATCAAACTGCTCCTGTTCAGAGCGCGGAAACGCCTCGCCGGCCTGATGCGTGCCGCGCAAAGAGGGGAACCCCGTGAGACCCGTTGAATGCCCGCGCGAGCAGGATCTGCTCGACGCACTGACAGCGAATCGCTGGCCGGGGAACTGTGACGAGCCCTTGCGACTCCACGTGTCGACATGCCCGGTCTGTGCGGACCTGCTCGAGATCGTCGTCCCCCTGAGAGACGCTGGCCAGAACCTGCCGGCCGCATCGTCGTTGCCGTCGGCCGGGACCGTCTGGTGGCGGGCTCAGATCCGCGCGCGTCGCGAAGCGGCTCGGGAAGCCGCGGGGCCCGTGACCGTGGCGCAGATGGTCGCGTTCGTCTCGGCGTTGCTCGCGGTGTCGGCCGGCCTGTGGGCGGCCGGGCCGTGGCTCGCCGGCTTCGGCGCTCTCCTGCCCGGGATGCCGTCGCTCGACATCGGAGGATTGCCGCTGCCTGACCCGGTCGATCTGCTTCGGTGGCGATGGGTCATCGGTGCGATCGCCGCCTGGCTGGTGCTTGCGCCGCTGGCCGTCTACTTCGCGATACTCGAAGACTGATCCTCGCGCGCCAGGGCCTGCCCGGGCGTCGCGTGCGTGGGTTCGCCGCCACGCACCACGGGGATGCCGTTGACGACGACGTGCGGCAGGCCCCCGGCAAAGGCGTGGGGCTGGTCGAACGTCGCCCGGTCTGTGACGGTTTCCGGATCGAACACCACCAGGTCGGCCGCGAACCCCTCCTTTACCAGCCCGCGAGCCGCGAACCTGAAATGCCGAGCGGGCAGCGACGTCATCTTCCGTATCGCCTCGGCCAGCGTCAGCACTTTTTTCTGACGCACGTACTCGCCGAGCACGCGCGCGTTGTTGCCGTACCCGCGCGGATGGGGCACACCGCGCCCAGGCGTCAGGATCGAACTGTCGGATGCGAAGCCGACGAACGGGTGCTTCATGATCCGCTCCACGTCGCCGTCCGACATGAAGTGATAGACCATCGAGGCGTCGCCAGCGAGCATCATGTCGCGGGCCGCCTCGAGCTGCGCGTCAGCGCTGTCCGATCCCTTCAGCTTTGCCGCCACCTGCTTCATCGAAAAGCCGTTCAGGGACGGATCGGCGCGGTGCGAGGCGACGACCGCGAACGACAGATCGGACAGCCCGCGCTCGGCGAGCAACTGCTTCATCTCCTCCTTGATCTTCGACCAGGTCGGCCCGTCGTTCAGCCGGTCGGCGATCTTTTCCTGGCCTCCTTCGAGCGCCCACGACGGGAAGCGGATCCCGAGCGACGAGCTGGCGGCTGTATACGCATACTGGTCCGCCTCGACGAGCGTACCGCGCTTCCTTGCTTCATCGATCAGGGCCAGCGCGTTTGCGCTCGCGCCCCAGCGGCTCGGGCTGTCCACTTTCAGGTGCGAGATCTGAATTCGCGCGCCGGCCGCTTCTCCGATGCGAATCGTCTCGGCGACCGCCTGCTCGAGCGCGGTGCCTTCGTTGCGCATGTGCGAGGCGTAGACGCCACCGGCGTTGCCGGCCACGCGGGCGAGCTCGATAATCTCCGGCGTCGCCGCGTAGGTGCCCGGCACGTACTGCAGGCCGGTCGAAAAGCCCACCGCGCCATCCGTCATCGCCTGCCAGACGAGCGACTTCATCTTCGCCAGCTCGGGCAGCGTCGGACGACGGTTCTCCCTGCCCATCACGGCGCTGCGGACGGTGTTGTGGCCGATGAGCGTGGCGAAGTTCACGGCCAGACCCGATTGCCGGACCTTCGCCAGCGCCTCGCCGACGTTCAGCGCCGAGCCGCCGCAGTTGCCCGCAACAATTGTCGTAACGCCCATGCGCACGAAGTTCCCGGCATCCGGGCTCTCCGTCGCATCGTCGGCGTGTGTGTGGACATCTATGAATCCGGGCGCCACGACGAGCCCTTTGGCATCGATGGCGTCGGCGGCCTGGCTGGGTTGGATCCTGCCGATCGCGGCGATCTTTCCGTCCTTGACCGCGACGTCAGCGCGCCTGGCTGGCGCGCCCGATCCGTCAACCACGCGGCCGCCGTGGATCACGAGATCGTATTTCGGCGGAGCCTGCGCAAGGAGGGACGCACCGACCAACAACGTGAGAGAAGTGGGCCACGCCAGAGTTGATCTGCGCATAATCGAGCTGGAGCTTCGTCTGGGGCTTGAATTGACCGCGGTTTTGACTCTACCACCCTTCCAGGTCACTCGACCCGAGCCGCTGCGGCGGTCGTAGCCGCGGTTTCTCCTGGCGCAATTATAGAAGTTGCCTCCGATGCCCGGGAGCGCGAGAATAGCCAAGCCGAACCCGGGGGCCGAACCGCGGACGTCGCCCCAGGCTGGAGTCGGCGCACGGAGGATCCATGTCCCCCCTTACCTTCGTCCTGCTTGTGCTGGCGACGTTCGTCCTCTTCTGTGGCGGGCTCATTTTGCGCGCCTTTTTCCGGGTTCGCGGCGAGCCGTTCATCATCCCGCCGGAAGGACGAGGCGTTGCCGTCCCGATCGTCACGCAACCCCTCCTGGGGTTCGGCGATGGAGAGTCCCCTGAGGGACGACTCGCTGGAACGGATTCCGTCCACGCGGAGCGCCCGGCCGGAACTCTCGGCAAGCAGGCTCTCACCACTTTGAGGCAATGGTACGTGGGACGTGAGTGTGCCGTCTGCCGGCGGGAGATCGGCCCCGTTCACATCACGGAGCCGCGCCCGGGACTGCTCAACGTGGCCTCGCCGGGTCGCGAGATCCTCAGCTGGGACGACATCCCTGCCGATCATCTGGAGGCCGTTCTCGACTCGCACCTGCCGGTCTGCCCGAGCTGCAACTTCGCCGAATCGTTCCGGCGAGAGTTCCCCGAGCGCGTCATCGATCGCGACGACCCCACGCAGCGCGAAAAGGCGTATCACTGAGCACCGCCGTCACGTGCGACGTGCCAGGTGCGACGTCCAACGTGCGACTTGTCACGTGCGACGTGTGACGTGCTGCTTGTACACGTGCCACGTGCTGAGATTGGGGGTACGGCGAGGTTGAAACGAGGGTTCGAGACCTTGACTACAGTTCCTGGCTCCTCTTTCAAACACCGTGGCGTTCGTAGAGGAACGTGAACGGAAGGGCGCCAGCCAACACGAAACGCAGCAGCCTCGTTGACGAGTTGCGTTGTCGCACGGGTTTCCTCCTGCGCCGCTACTGCTTCACCAGCTCGACCCGCCGGTTCTTCGCCCGGCCCTGTTCGCTGTCGTTCGGTGCGACCGGCGACAGCATGCCGACGCCCGCCGGTTTCAATCGCGCCGCCGCGCACGACTACAACCTCGGCCTGTCGGAGCTCCGCGCGGCCGCGATCCTGCGGCGCGAGGCACAGCGGAAGCACACTGTTGGCACTCTTGCCCGGCGCGCGGGCGCGTCGCGCTCGGTGCTGTCCGATGACTTCCGGCGGTTGTACGGGATGACCATGAGCGAGTACCAGGCGCGTGCCCGTATGGTCGCCGCCGTGATCTCGCTCCGCACACCTCGATCGAACGTCGACGCCGTGGCCAGGGAGGCCGGATATCGGCGCGCGAAGAACTTTTATGTTGTCTTCAGGAAGCTGACGGGACGCACGCCTGGCGCAATCCGCACGCTGTCGGAGTCATCGCTGGAGCAGATCCTCCTCGGCAGGCTGGCTCTGCCGCGGTGGCTTGCTTCGTGACTGCCATCATCAACGCGGCCTTCGTTCAGCCTACGACCTCGGGACCCCGCCAGCCGCGCTCGAACCGCGCGTGAGCGCGCTCACGACCAGCCCAACGGCGACAACGGCCACGACGCCGATCGGGTTGTGCCAGAGGAACGACATGTCCTTGGTGGCCGGGTGCGTCGCCACGATCGCCACGAGGGTCATGCCGCCGATCAGGCCCACGAACGCGCCATGGCCGTTCGACTGGCGGAACGCGAGCGCGAGGACGAACACGCCGAGCAGCGAACCGTAGAAGAACGACCCGAACCGGTTGACCACCTCGATGAGCGATCCGAGGCCGGCGGCAAACATCGCAACCACGCACGCGAACAGGCCCCAGAAGCCCGTGGCGAGCTTCGACACACGCAGGTAGTGCGCGTCGTTTTCTGACGGCTTGAGCAGCCGCCGGTAGATGTCGATCACGGTCGAGGTGGCCAGCGAGTTCAGCTCGGCGGCGATGCTCGACATCGCGGCCGCGAAAATCGCCGCGATCATCAGCCCGACGAGCCCGATCGGCAGGTGCGTGGTGACGAAGGTCGGGAAGACGTAATTGACGTCAGGCGTCGGCGTGTCGCCGGTCGACCCCCCGTAGCTGCTGTCACCGGTGACCTCTTGAACGAGCGCGGCGCCGCGCCGCCGGATTCCCGCGACCTCGGCGTTCGCGGCCAGGAACGCCTGCCGCGCCGCCTGACCGGCCAAACCGTCTTCGGCCGCCGCGAGCGCTTCGGCCGCCGAGCGCCTCGCGCCGAACGCACGAGCGAACTCGCCTTCGAGCCGCCGGTACTCGGCTGCGCGGGCGCTCTGCTCGATTCGCTCCGCGTGCACGCGGTTGAACAGCATCGGAGGAGGATTGAAGAGATAGAAGACGAACACGAGCACGCCGGTCACGAGAATGAGCGCCTGCAGCGGAATCTTGAAGAACGCGCTCATAAGCAGCGACTGGCGCCCCTCGTCGACGGATCGCGCCGTGAGGTAGCGCTGCACCTGGCTCTGATCGCACCCGAAGTACGCCAGCATCAGAAAGAGACCGCCGAGCAGCCCCGACCAGAACGTGTAGGTCTGGTTGACATCGAACTGGAAATCGACTGCCTGCATGCGGCCGGCCGCGCCGGCCACGTGCAGCGCGTCGGCGACGCTCACGCCGGACGGCAGCCCGAGGATGAGCGCGACGACGGCTGCGAGCACGCCGGCGACGATCACCACCATCTGTTTGACGTCGGTCCAGGTCACCGCCTGTACGCCCCCGACCATCGTGTAGAGAGCCGTGGGAATCCCGATCGCGAGTATCGTCAGTGTGAGGTTCCAGCCCAGAATGATCGAGAGAATGACCGCCGGCGCCGCGATGATGACGCCGCACGACATTCCCCGCGACAGCAGGAACAGCACGCTCGCCATCGTCCGCGTCTTCAAATCGAAGCGCTTCTCGAGATACTCGTAGGCCGTGTAGACGCGTGCCCGGTGAAAGAACGGAACCAGCGTCGCCGACAGGATGATCATCGCGATCGGCAGACCGAAATAGAACTGCACGAAACGCATGCCGTCGGCGTAGCCCAGTCCGGTCGTGCCGACGAGCGTGATGGCGCTCAGTTGCGTGGCCATCACGGACAGTCCGACGGCCCACCAGGGCAGGCTCCGATTGGCGAGGAAGTACCCTTCGACCTGGTCGCTGCCCTTCGTGCGTCGCAGGCCGTCCCAGACGATCCACACGAGATAGGCCAGGACGACCGTCCAGTCGAGTATGTGCATCCGGGTTGTCCAGGGGGATGGGGCGCTCGAGGCGCCGCCGCTCGCCGGCCGTCAGCCGTAGTAACGGCCGAGCGCCCACAGGCCGGCCACGACGACGACTTCGCAGATCACGACGAGCAGATACGTGCGACCGATACCGCCGGAATCATCGGTCTGGTTCACCGTGCGAGTATACCAGCGGGAAGTCGGCCGATCAGGCGACAGGAGATCCGAGAGACCGGTCCGAGGGGGTGGGATACTTCGGCTTGAGGGCACGAACGCGGCCGATGACGAAATGCGCGTGCGCATCCACGTCGCTGCGGTTGACGTTGATGATTCCGGGTTCCTTCAGAACGGATTCACCCTCCAGCAGCGTCACCTCGACGCGGTACTTTCCCGGCGTCACCTTGAACGTGAACCCTCCCTCATTGCTCGTCGTGGTGCTTTGACGCTCGCCCGTGGCGACGCTGATCACTTCGACGGCGCGGCCCTCGACCGAGCTGGTGCCCTCCGGACCGCGAACCGTTCCGCTGAGGGTCCCCGGGGCATTCATCCTCGGAGACGGGTCATAAACAGGCATTCCACGGCGGCAGCCGATACTCAGCAGGGCCAGGAGCCCGAGCGACAGCAGCGCCATCGCGCCCAGCCTCACGACGTGACCACCCGGGGAGCCGGCATTCATGCTGCAAACACTTCTGCAATCCAGGGGCCACTCGCTCGGGCTTCCACGAGGTCTTCCAGCCCGACCTCCTCTGGCCGGTATTCACATTGCACCACTATACCGCGCACGACTCTGGTAACTTCCTGAGTCCACGACTATTGGCACCTCCGGAAGCATGGCAGGAACAGTAGAACCCGCGTAATGGCTGCACCGCTTGTCTCCGTTATCGTCTCGTGCCACAACCAGGGGCACTTCCTCGGCGAGGCCATCACCAGCGTTTCGCGATCCACCCTTTCGGATGTGGAGACGGTTGTCGTTGACGACGGCTCGTCGGACGACACCGTCAGGGTCGCATGCTCGTTCGGGACGCGCGTGGTGAGCCAGCCGAGTCTAGGCGTGGCCAAGGCAAGGAACCGCGGGCTGCAGGAAAGCGCCAGCCGCTACGTCGTGTTCCTCGATGCCGACGATGCGCTGGCGCCGGGCGGCCTGGACGTCGGAGCCGCCGAAATGGCGGCCCATCCCACGGCCGCCTTCGTATACGGCCGCTGCCGCATGATGTCCGACGACGGGGCGCTGCTGCCGGCGCGCGATCAGACCAGGCTGGAGCGGGATCACTACCGGGAGCTGTTGAAGCGCAACTACATCTGGAGCCCGGCCTCGGTGATGTTTCGCCGGACCGACATCGAACGGGTCGGCGGCTTCGATCCCAGGTTCAACGCCGCGGCCGACTATGGGGTGTACATGCAGTTGGCCCGGACGGGGCCGGTCCGCGACCACGCGCAGGTCGTGGCGTACTACCGGAAGCACTCCGGAAACACGAGCGGCGATGCCGCACGGATGCTGCAGGAGACGCTGAGCGTGTTGCGCCGCGAACGCCCCTTCGTCCACGGCGATCCGGTGCTGCTCGCGGCCTATTACGCAGGGTGGCAGCACTGGCGGAATTTCTACGGCTCCGAGGTCGCCGCCCGCATCGGCGCCCACGTTCACGCGCGGCAGTGGGGCCCCGCGCTGCGGAAGGCAATGGTCCTCGGATGGCTCCATCCTCGCGGGCTCACCCATCACGCGACGAAAAAGCTGGCGCTGACCGTGGGCCTGAAAGGGGCCAGGGGCGGGAAAGGCCAGAACTGAGAGCGCGCAAGCAGCCGACCGCCCATCCGCTGGGATGGCGACTAATGTCAGCGTGCCGTCGGCCCGCAGCCGTTCGATCGCCGGCTCGGCGGGAAAGTCGCGGAGCGCCGCCGACCGGTCGAGATACCCCCAGAGGAAGTTGTCGGGAGTTGCGACAAGGTAGCTCGAGGGACGGGCGCTGAACGTGACGATCTCCTCGCCGGAGCGGCCTCCAACCTCCTGTTTGGCTTTCATGTACGGCAGTGCGTACGCGCCGCAGACGATGGCGGCGACGAGCGCCCCGGGAAGCAGGGCACGGAAGGTCCGCCAGCTCACGACCGAGGGCAATCCGGCGATGAGGATGAACGCGACGAGCGGCAACAGCGTAGCGAGGAAGATGCCGTAGTAGATGCACGATTGGGAATTGACACCTTCACGTCGTCACAGATCTATCCCGATCATCTGCATCAGCCGCAGCGCGTTGCGCGACGTGGCCAGCCCTGGTCTGAGCCGGTAGTCGAATCGCATTGCGCCGCTCTCGTCCACGATCTCGGTGAAGTGAACCAGCCTCGCCGCCGTGTTGAGCGGCTCTTCGCCCGCGAGGCTGAGATCGTGCGTCGTCATCACGCCGATCGCGCCGGCCTCGACGAGATGCCGCGCGACCGCGCGGACGGCGATCCCGCGCTCGACGCTGTTGGTGCCCTGCAGGATCTCGTCGAGCAGGCAGAGCAACACGCGACCTTCACGCTCGTGCTCTGCAGCATCTACTACTCCTTTCAAACGTGCAAGCGCGGCCATGAAATAGGAAAGGCCGAGCTCGAGCGAGTCCTGCACCCTGATGCTCGTCTGGAGATCCACCTGAGGCATGCTGAACCGTCCGGCACACACGGCCGCTCCGGCCTGGGCGAGCACGACGTTGAGGCCGATCGCCCGCAGCAGGGTGCTCTTGCCCGACATGTTCGACCCGGTCACGAGCAGGAGCGTGCCCGGAGGCCCGACGCTCACGTCGTTGGCCACACGCCGATCGTCGGGGATGAGCGGGTGGCCCAGGGCAACCGCCTCGACGAGCGGTGCGTCGGTGAGTTGCGGAACGCACCATTCCGGATTGTCGTGCTGCACGGTCGCCAGCAGAGCGAGGACGTCGAGCGACGCCAGCGACGCCAGCCATTGTCGGACGTGCCCGCCTGCCTGTTTCCGCCAGTTCTCGAGCGCGAAGAAGACGTGGAAATCCCACAGCGTGAGTGCGTGGATCAGGAAATGGAAGATCCCTGCGCTGTGTCTCAGCTCGGCGAAGCCCAGGATCCGGTTCAGCCGCCGCATGCATATTGCAGCCACGGTTCCGTCCGCCGAGAGCCGCTCGCGGATCTCCGCCAGGCGTGGCGACGACGCCGGGCACAGGGCTGCATGCTCGAAGAGGCCCGCGTAGGCCCTGAGCTCGTTCTGACCTCCGCCGGCACGATTGAAGGCGGTCCCCATCCTTCCCGCCAGCACGAACGAGAGAATGATGCCGGCCAGCATCGGTATCAGCCAGATCGCGCCCTCGATGATCCCGATGGCGTTCAGCGCGATCAGCACCCAGATCGCTCCGGATAGCACGTAGACGAGTGCACGGATGATCGATGCGTGCGGACCGAGCGCGTTCTCGCCTTCGGCCCACTCGAGAAAGATTCTCAGGCCGGCTTGCCGCGCGCCGGAGGCGAGGATGCCGTGCGCGGCAAACTGCTCTCGCCACGCCGCCTCCCCGCTCAGCTCCGCCGCCGCCCGCTGCCGCGCTTCCACCTCGGCACGATCGGCGGGCGTCAGAAGCCAGTTCGCGAGCTCGAGAGCCCCTGAGGCGGTTGCGGCTGGTCCGAGCCACTGGTAGAGCGACGCGCGGCCGAGGACGTCGAGATCCACGGCGTACGGATGTCTGGACAGATCGAGGCTCGCCGGGGGATCGGCGGCGGGGAGCGCCTCCCAGTCCCGTCCGATGCGGGCGATCGCGCGGCGGTTCACGAGCAGGAGCGCGTCGAACCAGGCGACACGCTCCTCGACGCGCGCGTGTCGCACGACGAGAGCGCCGAACGCCAGGAACAGCAGCACGGCCAGCGCGGTTGGAAGGACCGTGAATCCCCTGCTGAGCACCCACAGGGTGCACGCGGCCGCAGGAAGGAACGTCGCAAGGCGAAAGCGCGAGATGCGCGTTGACAGCCGGGCCTGCTCGTCGCGCAAGGCTGCATAGCGATCGGCTGCCCGTGAATACGGCTCCGCCGCCATCACGCCGCCCGTTCGGCGCCGGCCGGCTTTACCGCCGAGAGGTTGAGCCGCCAGTAATCGAGCGTGAATGGCGGGTCGTCCGACTCGGCATCGCGCGCTAGAGCCGCGAGAAAGAGCGGGCGGGCGGATGGCGGCAGCCGATCGACATGGTGGCGCACGCACACACAGGACAGAAACTCCATGTACGACGGCGCGTCGGCCAGTGTGGTCGGCCCAGGCTCGAGCGAGACGTGGACCATGGTAAAGCCAGCGTTCTCCAGACGGACGAGGGTCGACGGAACGTCGGCGAAGTTCCACGGATCCCGCCAGTCGCGAAACCACTCGCGATAGGAAGGCAACTCCATCAGCGTGTGTGCGCGGCCGAGCAGGGTAGCCAGGTTTGGCCCGCCGCCGCACTGCGCCACGAGCCGCCCCCCGGGCGCGAGCGCGCCGTAGATGCCTGCAAACAACCGGGCGTGATCGGCAATCCAGTGAAAGGTCGCGGCGCTGAACACCGCGTCGAACACGCCGGCAAACGGCAGGTGCGCCCCATCTGCCCGAACCAGGTGGATGTGATCAGGTGGGCGACGGACCTCGTGAAGGTTGGCGGCTGTCTGGACCGTCCGCGCGGCGGCCTCCTTCAGCATGGCCTCCGAACGATCCAGCCCCACCACGCACCCGGACCGCATCGCCGCGAGGACTTCCGTCGTGAGGCGGCCCGTGCCGCAGCCAAGATCCAGGATTCGCTCGCCGGGCCGCGGCGCCAGCTTCGACAGCACGCGCCGCCCCCAACCCAGTTGCGGATCCGACAGTCTATGGTATCGCTCGGCGTCCCAGTCGGTGCTCAAGTGGTGCCTCAATTTACGTACGACGTGCGACTTGCGATGTGCAACGTGCGACTTGTCACGTGCGACGGTGCGACGTGCGACTTGTCACGTGCGACGGTGCGACGTGCGACGTGCGACGTGCTGTCGGCGTCAATAGTGTACAGTTGCGCCGCTCGTTCCATGCCAGAAAAGGATGCGGATATGCGATCTGTCGCCGTCGTGCTTGCGCTTGCGGTTTCGATTACCCCATGCAGTTGGGCGTCATCCGGTGCCTGTCGAACGACATCGCCGTGGCCGACGGCAAGTGGGCGCTGCCCGACGTGACGGACGCCACCGGCAAGATCCCCCCCACCGTCACGGGGCTGTGCACGCTCGCCGTGAGGCGAATCGAGGGCGCCTGGCGCATCGAAGCCTCTCGCTACACGATCGACGTCTCGCGCGATCCGTGCTCATGCTGCTGAAGCGGCCGGGATACCGGGACGAGGAGGGCGGAACTGATCTCCGATTGTCGCCTTCCGCCTGCCTCCTCCCCTTGTCGCCCGGGGGGCGGATGGTATGCGGCGGAGGGCGGACTGGCGGAAGCCGATTTCGGCCATAATCTCGCTCATGCATCGCCTTCCCTTCGCGACCCTCATCACCGCGCTCCTCTGCCTTTACGGCTCCTCGGGCGCGCTGCTCACGCAAACGCCAGCCTTCGACGTCATTATCCGCGACGGGACCGTCTACGACGGGACCGGATCGGCCGGCCGACGTGCGGACGTCGCCTTGAGAGGCGACCGCATCGCCGGCATCGGCGACTTCAGCGGTATGGCGGCCGGCACCGTGATCGACGCGACCGGGCTCGCCGTGACGCCGGGGTTCATCAACATGCTCTCGTGGTCCACGGAGTCGCTGCTCGTGGATGGCCGATCGCAGGGGGAGATTCGGCAGGGCGTCACGACCGAAATCTTCGGCGAGGGCAGCTCGATGGGTCCGATGAACGACGCGATGAAGAAGCGGGCCTACGAGCAGATGGGCGACATCAAGTACGAGATCACGTGGACGACGCTGTCGGAGTATCTGCGCGATCTGGAGCGGCGCGGCGTCGCGCCGAACGTCGCGTCCTTCATCGGCGCGACCACGATTCGCGAGCACGTGATCGGCCTCGAGGATCGAAAGCCAACGGCCGAACAGATGGAGGAGATGCGGAAGCTCGTCCGCGCCGAAATGGACGCCGGAGCGCTCGGCATTGGTTCATCCCTGATCTACGCGCCTGCCTTCTATGCCTCCACCGAGGAGCTGATCGAGCTGTGCAAGGTCGCCGCCCAGTACGGCGGCAGCTACATCTCACACATGCGGAGCGAGGGAAATCGCCTGGTCGAAGCAGTCGACGAGCTGGTTCGAATCGCGCGCGAGGCGAACATCCCGGCCGAGATCTATCACCTGAAAGCCGCGGGCCAGGCCAACTGGCCGAAGATCGACAAAGTCATCGCCATGGTCGAGAAGGCACGAAAGGATGGCCTGAAGATCACCGCCGACATGTACACCTACACGGCCGGGGCGACCGGCCTCGACGCGGCCATGCCGCCGTGGGTGCTCGACGGGGGATACGAGGCGGCCTACCAACGGCTGAAGGATCCCGAGGTTCGGAAGAAGATCGCGCACGCGATCCGGACGCCTACGGCGGAGTGGGAGAACCTGTATCTCGCGGCCGGTTCTCCGGAGCGTGTGCTCCTCGTGGAGTTCAAGTCCGACGCGCTCAAACCCTTGACGGGAAAGACGCTGGCGGAGGCCGCGGGGATGCGCGGCGAGGATCCGGTCGAGACGATCATGAACCTGGTCCTCGAGGACCGTTCCCGCGTCGGCACGGTCTATTTCATGATGTCCGAGGAGAACATCAGGAAACAGATCGCGCTGCCGTGGGTGGCGTTCGGGTCCGACGCGGCGTCGATGGCGCCGGAGCCGCCGTTCACGAAATCGGCCGCGCATCCCCGCGCGTACGGCAACTTCGCCAGGTTGCTCGGCAAATACGTGCGCGAGGAGAAGGTCATCCCCCTCGCCGAGGCCGTTCATCGGCTGTCGGGCCTTCCCGCCACCAATCTCGGGCTCGATCGCCGCGGCTTCATCCGCGAAGGCCTGTTCGCCGACATCGTGGTCTTCGATCCCGCAACGATCGCGGACCGCGCGAGCTTCGAGCAACCGCACCAGTACGCGGTCGGCGTTCGGCACGTGTTCGTCAACGGCACGCAGGTGTTGAAGGGGGGCGAGCACACGGGGGCAACGCCGGGACGAGCCCTGTTGAGAAAGGCCGACAAGAAAGGCTGAAGTAGGAAGGCTGAAGTAGGAAGGGGGAGCGAACCAAGGCGTGCGAACGGACCATCACTACTGGTATTCACCCCGCCTCGAACACGACATGGGCGTCGCGGTGTTCGGGCATTGGGGCCTGCCGCTGCTGGCGTTTCCGACCAGCCACGGCGACGAATGGGAGCTGCGGCGCCAGGGCCTGATCGAGGCCATCGGCGAGTTCATCGAGGCCGGCCGGGTCAAGGTGTTCTCGGTCGGCTCCAACAACACCGAGTCCTTCGGCAACAACGGGGCTCACCCGTACCACCGCAGCTGGCGCCAGCGCATGTTCGACGAGTACATCCGCGACGAGGTGGTGCCCTTCGTCTACGCGAGCTGCCAGACGCCAGGAATTCCCATTTCGACGATGGGCGCGTCGATGGGGGCGTACCATGCGGCCAATACGCTGTTCAGGTATCCGCACCTGGTGAAGCGCTGCTACGCGTTATCGGGCGTGTACGACCTTCGCCGATTCATGGGCGGGATGTACGACGAGAACTTCTATTTCCACAACCCGGTGGACTACCTCGCCAATCTCGACGATGCCTGGATACTGGGTCAGCTGGCCACCTGTGAGATCCACATCGCCACGGGCTCCGGGCCGTGGGAGGAGAGCCGGTTCTCGTACGAGCTGTCGGGGATCCTCGCGCGCAAGGGAATCCGCCATCACCTTGATGACTGGGGGCCTCGCGGAGGGCACGACTGGCCCTATTGGAAGGAACAGATGCGGGCGTATCTGCGAGCCTGGTAGAGGTCACGGCCGCCATCCGTCCGGCTCCTATTTGCCTCGCTCGAGCTTGCCGGTTTCCTGGTACCACTTTGCGAGGCCGCCGACGAGCGCGCGCGCGTCCACGCCGCGCTCCTGCAATGTCAGCGCCGCACGGGCGCTGGTCGCTTCCGCCGGTCAGGAACAATAGAGCACGACCGGCTTGGCGAGCTTTTTGAGCTCTCCGGCGCGACGTTCGACGTCGTCGAGCGGTACCGACATCGCGCGTGGTATGTGCCCGGCCTCGAACGCGTCGGCGCTCCGGACATCGACCACGGCCACGCTCTCGGCGTCGTAGGCTTTCTTGAACTTCGCCCAGTCGATGCGCAGCTCGGCGGAGCGGTCCTGTGCGCCGGCAAGGACCGCCGCCAGCAACACCATCAAGAGCACCCAGGCGGCCGCTCGCGGCTTCGTCATGGCGTCACGCTCCCACACGCTCGGGAAGGGCCAGCGCGAATCGGTCCAGCAGATACTGCCCCGCGGCGATGACCTGATCGCCGTCGATCCAGACGTCGCAATGCCGTGTGAGCACGTCGACGTGCGTCTTCGACGCCCAGTCGGCGTGGGTTTGACTGCCATACGGATCGCCGAAGGCGATGTGCACGCCCGGCACCTTCTCGTCCTGGAGCAGGATGCCGATCATCTCCCGCAGCCCGAGGTTCGTGCCGAAGGCGAGCTCCCCCACGCGATCGCTGTTCGCATCGGTGTGGCAGTAGCGCCAGAAGTCCTGCTGGAGGTCGGCGCGTTCACACGCCGCCGACACGAGACGGCCCGCACGGATCTCGAGGACCAGCGGCGTCTGCTCGAGAGTCCCGTACTTCGCGTTGAAGTAGTCGCCTGCGGTTCCGTCGCAGACGAAGGTCCCATCGACCGACGCCGGGGTGGTGAAGACCTCGCCGGCAGGAAGGTTGGACCAGTACCGCGGGTTGATGAGACCGCTGGTCTTGACCCAGGCCAGCGCCGGGTCGAAGGAGGCCGTGAAGTCGGTGCCGCCCGGGGCGCGGACCGTCAACGCCGACGCTCGCGGCATGCGCTGACGAAGCTGCTCGCTCAGCCTGTCGACCAGCCGGTAATCGGCGCGCATGCCCTCGAGCATGATCCGCGGGGTGACGCCGACCATGTGGGCGTAGCGGATCCGCCTGCGCTCGACAGCGGCGACGATCGCCATGCGCGCGGCAAGCTCACCTTCCCGGGGCTGGACACAGAGCACGCCGGCATCTGCACGCTCGAGCGCCGCGATCACCTGTGGGGGCGCCCCGGGCATCGGCCGCGGCGACACGGCTTCGATCCACACGCAATCGGCGATGGCGCCCCGGTCGAGCAGCGCGCGCTCGATGCTGGCCGCGACGGCCCGGCTCGCCTCGTCTGCGACGAGCGCCACGCGCTCGCCTCGCTCGATCGCGAGGCAGACCTCCACCGCGTTCTGCGCGCCGGCCATCAGATCGGCGGGGGCATCACCAAAGACCACCTGTCAATTGTAGCAGGCACACTCGACTGGCCCGGGGGCTCCACGGCGTGTTGATTCTCCAGACCAGCACAGGGCGACTGTCGTCCTCGTCGAGGGAAGACGTCCAACCCGTGCTCCGCGTCCGGCGTGCAGCTCGTATCTCCACGAGGTCGACCCGTGCGCGTTCACGCGGACAACGCGCCAGGACGATCGCGAGCTCGCAGGATCACCTCGTAGTGGCCGTCCCGACCGCCGCGCACGACTTCGTCGAAGGTGGAGGTCCCGAGCACGCGCAGCTGGTGCGTCGCTCCGTCGTGCTCCACTTCGACACACGCGCCGCCGTCGAAAAGGCCGCTGTCGGCGCACTGTCGAAGGACGTTCGTGCCGAAATCGCTGCTCGCGCGCGTCAGCAGGTACACCGAGGGTGCCATCCGCGCAAAATCCGTCAAATACTGCCGGCAGGCGTCGGGTTCGATGTGCTGGAGCACCAGCGTCGTGAAGATCAGATCGTACCGGCGATCCGATAGCTGCGGCCAGTCCGAGGAGAGCGCATCAGCCGGTACAGGCGCCAGCTCCCGGCAACGTTCCACCATCGGCGGCAGATCGAAGCCGGTGACGTGCGACGCCACCTCCTTCAAGTACGGAAAGCTCCGGCCAACCCCGCATCCGAAGTCCAGCACCGTCCGGACCGCGGGCAGCGGCAGCGTGGGCCGGTAGGGCGTAAACGGTTTGCCTGACTTGAAGCCGGTGAGAATCCGCTCGCGGAGATCGTCGGCAGTCGCCTCGCGCGCGACAGCCATCCAGTCGTCGATTCCAGCCATGAGTCGAGCGCGCCTACGCGGCGGTCAGCACCACTGGCGTTCCGCTGGTGATCACGATGGTGTGCTCGTAATGCGCGGCGAGCCTTCCGTCGGCGGTACGGATGGTCCATCCATCGCCGCCTTCCACGGCCCGGCCCGAACCGGCGCTGATGATCGGTTCGATCGTGATGACCAGCCCCTCGGTCAGCAGATCGGTCTGCTTCGGATTGAAGTAGTTGGGCACGGCGGGCGGCTCGTGGATCGTCCGGCCGATGCCATGGCCGTCGAGCCCGCGCACGACGTGAAATCCTCGTGCACGGACTTCCTGCTCCACCGCCCGGCCGATCTCGCTGACGCGTCGGCCCGCCGTCGCGACCCCCAGGGCCTTCTCGAACGCGCTCCGCGCGCAGCGCGCAAGACGATGCGCTTCGTCCGACCCGCCCTGTACGACCACCGTGCGGGCGGCGTCCGCCATGTAACCGTCTTTCTCGGTGGTCACATCGAGCTTCACCACGTCCCCGCGTTCCAGACGACGGTGGCCGGGCACACCGTGCACGACTTCGTCGTTCACGCTGATCAACGCCGACCCGGGAAATCCGTACACGAGCGTCGGCGCCGACCGCGCGCCGTGGGCGGCAAAGACGGTCGCGGCAACATCATTCAATTCAGCGGTCGACACGCCGGGACGCACTTCCTTTTCCATCGCATCGAGCGTCATCCGCACGATCTGCGCGACACGCTTCATTCCGGTCCAGTCTCGTTCGGTTTCAATCGACATCTATCGGTCCCTTTGTCCCTCGTCCCTGGTCCACGGTCCCTGGTCCGAGTCCCGAGTCCCGAGTCCCGAGTCCCGAATCCCGAGTCCCGAATCCCGAATCCCGAGTCCCGAGTCCCGAGTCCCGAGTCCCGAATCCCGAGTCCCGAGTCCCGAGTCCCGAGTCCCGAGCCCCGAGTCCCGAGTCCCGAGCCCCGAATCCCGAATCCCGAGTCCCGAGTCGGTCCCTGGTCCACGGACCACGATTGGAGGAATCATTCTCCCGTCGAGCCGACGACGAATGCAGGCACCTGGCCACCGCCCGACGTCACGTTGGCGAGGCCGGTTTCGCTCAGCCGCGTGAGATACCCACCCATCTTCCCTCGGAACAGGTACGGCGCGAGGTCCACGAGCATCTCGCGCATCGTGACGACGCCCTCGTCATCGAATTGCGGGAAGACTTCGCGCCGGACGGGGATCCGTTCCTGCACGACCCAGGTTCCCCGCCGGTCCTGGAGCGCCGCCTGCAGCCGGGCGTCCCACTCCTGCTCGCTCGCTTCCCAGCCCAGAATGACGCCCTTGCCGCCGTACTCGTCGTTCGGCTTCAGCACGAGCTGCTCGCGCCGCTTGCGGGCCAGGTCCAGCAGCCCGCCGCGCCAGCCGTCCTTTTCTGTTTCACTGTCGTCGAGCAGCCGTGTCCATGGCACTGTCGAGCGGAACACGCCGAGCTGGGCGGTCGAAAACAGCGCCGCATGGCGCGCATCAGTCAGGATGGCGAAGAAGGCTTTCTTGTGCGCAAGCTTGCACCTGAACGTGTTCGCGACGCAAACGGCGCGGGCAGCATACGCGTCGACGAGAGCCCTGCAGTCGCCCGGTCTGCTGACGATGTCGTTCATCAGCACCCGGCGGTAGACGAGATCGATCCTTCGGCCGTGTGCCGCGAGGGCGCGACCGTCGAACGTCAGCTCGCGTGGATCGCAGGCGAGCGACGGGATGCCGGCGGCCTCGAACGCATCGCGGAGGATTTCGAACTCGGTCCAGGTCGGCACGTCGCGCCAGTCCACAATCGCCACCACGGGAGGCGATGCGGTCCCGCCCCACTCGCGGTAGCTCGTCAGCAGCGCCTCCAGCACACCCTCGATCGTCCGGTGATACCGCAACAGCACGCCACGCCGGAACTCCGCCATGACGTCGAGCTGGTCGAACAGCTCGCACAGCCGCTGGGTATAGGCGACGCCTGCCGGAGACTCGGCGTTGTACTCGGCGAAATGCAGCGAATCGGGAAGCAGGAACGCGTCCAGGCGGGACGCCGTGCTGGCCGTCCCGTACCCCGGGTCGATGCGGATGAGGGATTCCTCCGCCTCCGAGACGCCGAGGCCGTCGAACAACTCGCGTGAGGCCATCGCGGCCCCGATCACGCGCTCCCCGGCGGCGGCGATCATCTCGGCCGCCGTCCTGATCCGAACCTCGTCCTCATCGGTCAGAAAAAACGGGCGCAGAAACGGACAGTGCACGCGCGCCCCGAAGGTGAGCTTCCCGGCCCGCATCGAGCTCGCGAACGTCGCGCCGAAAGCCGGGCTCAGCTCCCGATCGGGCCTCAGCAGGCCGTGCCAGCGATCGATCGCGTCCATCAGGCCGTACCGGGCGCTCCCGTGAAGCCGGACGAAGGACCGATCCCCAGCATCTCCTCCCACCGCGGCCAGCTCTGCGCGGGTGTGCCGTTGATCGCACGATCGATGACCAGGCTCGCCATCTTCTCGACGACGTGCGAGAAGTAGAAAGGCGTGATGCGATCTCTTTCGAAGTCGGGCGCCGGGTTCAGGAAATCGATGGCGTACGGCACGCCGTCCTTGATCGCGAACTCGATTGTGTTCATCTCGTACCCGAGCGCCAAGTTTATGGTCTGCGCATCGCGGACGACCTGCGCGCCCACGTCCGGTGACAGATACGCGTGCTCCACCAGGTAGCGCCGCGCGCGCGGATCGTAGGCGACGGGCGTGACGTCGATCTTGCCGAAGGTGAAGCAGCGCACGTACGAGTCGAAATCGATGAACTCCTGCAGCGTCATCGGATATGGCGCGGTCCGATCGTAGGCCTCCAGCAGCTCGCGCCGGTCGTCGACCTTGTAGACGTGCTTCCAGCCGCCGCCCGAATACGGCTTGAGAATCGCGGGGCGCCCGACGTAATCGAGCATCGCGTCCCAGTCGATGGGAAACTCCAGGTTGTGAAGCGATTCCGGGGTCAGATCGAGCTCGGGAGGATAGCCCTTCTGGGGCAGCAGCACCGTCCGCGGAATGGCGACGCCGAGCTTTGCCATCACCGAGTAATTGAAGTATTTGTCGTCGGCGGTCCACCAGAAGGGGTTGTTGATCAGATAGGTGCCCTGCAGGACGGCGTGCTTCATCGCGCCGCGGTAGTACTCCACTTCGTGCGAGATCCGATCGACAATCACCCGATAGCGCATCGGCTCGTCCATGTACGTGCCGCCGAGCCTGACCATTGCAGCAACGAGCCCGTGCGGCGCGCCGAGCTGGTTGACGCGCTCGATGAACGCCGGCGGAAAGCTGTACTCGCGCCCGCAGAGCAGCCCGATCGTCCTCGGACGTTCCCCCGTCACGCGGTGGCTCCGGCGCGCTCCACGCCCGCACGCGTTTCGGCCACGACGTGCTGCACGACTGCGCGGAGGTCACCGGTCCGGCGGAACACCTCGAGCTGCCGGTCGGCGCTCGTACCTTCCCGCAGAACCGTGTGGACGTACTCGACCTCGCGCCGGCTCCCCAGCTCGTCCACGACGTCGTCGACGAACTCGAGCAGCTCGAGAGCCAGGTGGCGCATCGGCACCTCGGCGCGCTTCCCGAAGTCCACGAGCTTGCCGTCGAGGCCGTAGCGTGCGGCGCGCCATTTGTTCTCTTCGATCAGCGCGCGGCGGTAGATCCGGAACCCGAGGTTTCCCGTCCGCAGCCGGTACAGCTTCACGACGATGGCCTGCACGAGCGCCGCGAGCATCACGGCTGTTTCCGGCTTCGTCGGCACGTCGCACACGCGGAACTCGAGCGTTCCGAATGCCGGGTGCGGCCTCACGTCCCACCAGATCTTCTTCGCATCGTCTATGCAGTGGAGGTCGACCAGCAGCTGGACGTAGTTCTCGTACTCGCTCCAGGAATCGTAGCGGTCCGGCACGCCGGTGCGCGGGAACCTGCGGAACACGGTGGTGCGGTACGACTTGAGGCCGGTGTCGTGCCCCATCCAGAACGGCGAGCTGGTGGAGAGCGCCAGAAGATGCGGAAGGAAGTACCGCACCTCGTTCATCAGATCGATCATCGTGTGGCGGTCGGGCACACCGACGTGCACGTGGAGGCCGAAAATCAGGAGCGATCGCGCGAGCTGCTGCAGCTCTTCGACGATGCCCTCATAACGCACGCCGGGGGACAGAACCTGGTTCTCCCAGTGGGCGAACGGATGCGTGCCGGCCGCCCCGACGACGAGGCCGACGCGTTCGGCCGCGGCCGTCAGCTCCCGGCGCGTGCGAAAAATCTCGTGTCGCAGCTCGGTGACGTCCTGGCAGATCTGGGTGCCGACCTCGACAATGGACTGGTGCAGCTCGCGCTTGATCTGGTCGCCCAGCACGGCCGCGCTCTCGAGCAGCTCCGAGACATGCGACCGCAGCTCCCACGTCTGCGGATCGATGATCTGGAACTCCTCTTCAACGCCCAAAGTAAAAGGGGGCATGAATCAGGAATGATACTTCAACCGTCGGCCCTCAGGTGACCGACTGGCCTGCCGCGACCGAAGCGAGTTATAAGACATGGCGAAGGCGAGCGAGCCCTGACTGACGACCGGCGACTGACGACTGCGGACTTTCTTGTGGATGCCGCCCATTTTCCCGGCGGCCACGCTGCGGGTGTGGTGTTCCCGCGATCGACCGCAGACGTGGTCGATGCGATCGCGCAGCACGCAGTGCTCCTGCCGATCGGCGCGCAGTCGTCGCTGACTGGCGGCGCCACGCCGATGGGCGAAACGATTGTCGCCACCTCGAAGATGGCACGCATCGTCAGCGTCGCGCCGCACGAGATCGTGGTCGAGCCGGGGGTGACTGTCGCGGCCATGCAGGACGCGCTGCGAGAGATCGGCGCGTGGTTTCCGCCGGCGCCGACCTACACCGCCGCGTGCGCCGGCGGCATCGTGGCGACCAACGCCGCGGGAGCGTCAACGTTCAAGTACGGCAGCACGCGGAAGTGGGTCGAGGCGATCACGGTGGTGCTCGCCGACGGGACGGTGCTGGAGATCGTTCGAGGCAGGCAGCGCGCGCGCGACGGCCGGCTCACCCTGGAAACGCGCAGCGGAACGATTCAGGTTCCGGTGCCCGGCTATCGCATGCCCGATGTGGTCAAGCGATCGGCCGGCTACTACGCCGAGCCGGGCATGGATCCGATCGACCTCTTCATCGGGTCGGAAGGCACGCTCGGGATCATCACTCGCATCACCTTCCGCGTGGCGACGCCCGCCCCGCTCGTCGCGATGGCGTTCGTTCCCTGCATCCACGAGCTGCAGGGGCTTGGCCTGGTGGGCGACCTGCGGGACGCCTCGGCGGAGACGTGGCGTTCGGACGATCCGGCCGGGCTCGACATCTCGGCAATCGAGCACCTGGACCGTCGGTCGCTCCAGATCGTGCACGAGGACGGCGTCGATCGCCGCCACAACGTCACCATCCCGCCCGACACCGAGCTGGCGCTCCTCGTGCAGCTCGAGCTCCCCGCGGGCACGACCGATGAGGCCGCCTACCGGCTCGTCGAGCACGCGCTGAGCGAGGCGAGCATGGATGGTCCGATCGTCAGGTTCTGCCGGATCCTGGATGCTGCGGGACTGCTGGACGCGAGCGAGCTGGCGCCGCCGGGACAGGTACGCCGCATGCGGGACTTCCGCCAAATCCGCGAGGCCGTGCCGGAGGGTGTCAATCAGCGCGTCGGCGCCGCGAAGCGGACGGTTGACGATCGAATCGAGAAAACCGCGGCGGACATGATCGTTCCCTTCGAACGCTTCGCGGACATGATGAGGGTCTATCGCGGCGGCTTCGAGCAACGCGGACTCGACTATGCCGTCTGGGGACACATCTCGGACGGCAACGTCCACCCGAACGTCATTCCCCGCAGGTACGACGAGGTCGTTCGTGGGAAGGAGGCCATCCTGGAGTTCGGACGCGCGGTCGTATCGATGGGCGGGTGCCCTCTCGCTGAACACGGCGTGGGGCGCAGCGCGGTCAAGCAGGCGTTGCTCGAACAGCTGTACGGGCAGGACGGCATCGACGAGATGCGCCGTGTCAAACGCGTGCTCGACCCCGGCTGGAAGCTCGCACCCGGCGTGCTGTTTCAGCGATCGCGCCCGGCGTAGCGTTCGGGGTTCTGATCGAACCTGTCCTTGCAGCTGTGCGCGCAGAAGTAGTAGATCCGCCCTTGATACTCGCTGGTTGCGACGGCGGTCTTCTCGTCGATCATCATTCCGCACACTGGATCTTTCACCATTTTGCTTCACTCCTTCTGCCACGCTCGAGCAAACTGCGATCCGTCATCCGTGGTCCGTGGGTTCCCCCTGCGCTCGAATCGCATTCACACCGCAACGGCAGGGCCTGCTGTCGAAACGCTCCGGCATCGCACGTCGCACGTGACAAGCAGAACGTCACACCTGGCACGTCCCACGGAGCACAGGGCACGTGGGCACGTGACAAGCCGCACGGCGCACGTCGCACGTGACAAGCCGCACGGCGCACGTCGCACGTGACAAGCCGCACGTCGCACCTAGCACGTCGCACGGAGCACGTGACAAGTAACACCGTAGCACGCCGCACGTGACAAAATACGTCCATGAGCGTTCGCAACCTCATCAGCCGCTGGCCGCTGCTCGCGCAGATCGCCACCGGCGGTGATGGCACGGGGGTCGAAGCGATGACGGCGCGGACGCTGGCGCTCGGACCGCGCAACGAATCGTCAGACGTGGCGCGTTCCATCTGTCCCTATTGCGGTGTGGGTTGCGGCCAGCTGATCTTCCACCGCGACGGGAAGATCGTATCGGTCGAGGGCGACCCGCAGTCGCCCATCTCGGAGGGGCACCTCTGCCCGAAGGGCGCCGCCACCCAGGAGCTTCTGACGCATCCGGGGAGGGCCACCCGCGTCCGGTATCGGCCGCGACGATCGACGTCGTGGACGCATCTGGACCTCGAGACCGCCATGGACATGGTGGCCGAGCGCGTCTGGGAATCGCGCGACCGCCACTTCGAGGAACACGGCACCACCGATGACGGCCCGGCGCCGTTGATGCAGTGCCGCTCCATCGCGCACCTCGGCGGCGCCACGCTCGACAACGAAGAAAACTACCTGATCAAGAAGCTGTTCACCGGCGGGCTCGGGATGGTCGCCATCAGCAACCAGGCCCGGATATGACACAGCTCCACCGTGCCCGGTCTGGGCACATCGTTCGGGCGGGGCGGCGCGACGACGGCGCAGCAGGATCTCGAGAACGCTGACGCGATCCTGATCATGGGATCCTCCATGGCGGAGAACCACCCGGTGGGCTTCCGCTTTGTGATCAAGGCGCGCGAGCGCGGCGCCACCGTCATCCACGTCGATCCGAGGTTCACGCGCACGTCGGCGATGTCCGACATGTGGGTGCCGTTGCGCGCGGGCAGCGACATCGTCTTCCTGGGCGCGATGGTGAACTACGTGCTCGGCCGTGGGCTGGAATTCCGCGACTACGTCGTCCCGTACACGAACGCGTCGACGATCATCGGGAGCGACTTCCGTGGAACCGAGGATCTCGCCGGCCTCTTCTCGGGATGGGATCACGACGCCCGGCGCTACACGCAAGACAGCTGGGCTTACGCCGGCGCGAACCCCAAGGGCCAGCGCACGGGCGCCTCGACACGGCGTGGGGGTCACGGAAAGGAGCAGGCGGGCGCCGCGCAGGAATCCAGCGAGCCCGAGCGCGACCCCTCGCTCGAGCATCCCCGGTGTGTGTTCCAGATCCTGAAGCGCCACTTCGCGCGCTACACCCCGGAGATGGTCGAAGAGACCTGCGGTGTGCCGAGCGACGCTTTCCTCCGCGTGGCCGACGCGTTCTGCACCGCATCGGGCCCAGACCGCACCGCAGCGATCTGCTACGCCGTAGGATGGACGCAGCACTCGGTTGGCGTGCAGATCATCAGGACGGCGGCCATCCTGCAGTTGCTGCTCGGCAACGTGGGCCGGCCCGGCGGCGGAATCCTCGCGCTCCGCGGTCATGCCTCGATCCAGGGATCCACCGACATTCCAACGTTGTACGACATCCTGCCGGGGTATGTGCCGATGCCCGCCTTCGGCCCGGAATCGCGTACCCTCCAGGCCTACCTGGCGAAGCATCAGTCTGAAAAGGGATGGTGGGCGAACCTCGACAAGTACCTCGTCTCGCTGCTCAAGGCCTGGTATGGCGAGGCCGCGAGCTCGGCGAACGACTTCGGGTTCGGCTGGCTGCCGCGCATCAGCGGCGATCATTCCCATTTCGGCTACTGGCTGGACATGGCCGACGGGAAGGGCCCGCTCGAGGGGCTCTTCGTCATGGGCCAGAACCCCGCGGTCGGTGCGCCGAACGCGCGGCTGGAACGCCGCGCGATGGCCAATCTGAAATGGCTCGTGGTCCGCGACATGGTGGAGACCGAGACGGCGACGTTCTGGCTCGACTCTCCGGAGGTGCGGCGCGGTGAACTCCGGCCAGAGGAGGTCGAGACCGAAGTCTTCTTCTTTCCTGCCGCCGCGCATGCCGAGAAAGACGGGTGCTTCACGAACACGCAGCGGCTGCTGCAGTGGCACGACAAGGCTGTCGATGCACCAGGCGATGCCCGGAGCGAGGCGTGGTTCGTCTTCCATCTCGGGCGGCGGCTCAAGGCGAAGGCCGCCGGGGATCGAAGACGGCGCCAGCGCGCGCTGAAAGCGCTGACCTGGGATTACCGTACAGAAGGACCGCACGACGAACCCGTTGTCGCGGACATCCTCCAGGAGATCAACGGCCGGCGGGTCGCGGACCGATCGCTCGTCGACGGTTTCACCGCGCTCGCCGCCGACGGATCCACCGCCTGCGGTTGCTGGATATATTCTGGCGTCCACCCGAGTCCGGATCGGAACCGCGCGCGCGAAAGACGCGCGTTCGGACCGTACGGCCACGGCTGGGGATTTGCCTGGCCGGCGGATCGTCGCATCCTCTACAACCGCGCATCGGCCAGGCCCGATGGAACGCCCTGGAGCGAGCGCAAGAAGCTGGTGTGGTGGGATGCGGGTGCGGGCGAATGGACCGGGCTCGACACACCCGACTTCGCGCGCAACAAGCCGCCCGGCTATGTCCCGCGCGCCGGTGCCCGCGCCGACGCCGCGCTTCCCGGCAGCGCGCCGTTCATCATGCACGACGACG
The DNA here is from genome assembly GCA_035711845.1 of Vicinamibacterales bacterium. Taxonomy (GTDB): domain Bacteria; phylum Acidobacteriota; class Vicinamibacteria; order Vicinamibacterales; family 2-12-FULL-66-21; genus DASTBU01. The sequence goes on along the minus strand of DASTBU010000078.1, from coordinate 9,380 downwards.
GGCTCGGGTGGATCCTGGTGCCGAGCGGTCTGAAGGACGGTCCGTTGCCCGCGCACTACGAACCGCTCGAGTCACCTGTCAGCAATCGTCTGTATCCCCAGCAGACCAATCCGGCAGCCGACCCGAAGCGCCGCGAGGACAATCCCTACTCCGACCGCATCGGCGACCCGCGCTTCCCGCACGTGCTGACCACGTATCGCCTGACCGAGCACCACACCGCGGGAGGCATGACGCGAACGTTGTCGCACCTGGCGGAGCTCCAGCCGGAGCTGTTCTGCGAGATCTCGCCCGAGCTTGCCAGGGAGATCGGCGCGAGCGCCGGTGAAATGGTCGAGATATCCACGCCGCGCGGTGCCATCCAGGCACGCGCGCTCGTGACGCCACGCATGCGACCCCTGGTCATCCAGGGGCGTCTCATCCACCAGGTCGGCCTGCCGTATCACTTCGGCGGCCGAGGCCTGGTCACGGGCGACGTCGTCAATGATCTCGTCGCCATCTCCGAGGAGCCGAACGTCAGGATCATGGAATCCAAGGCGCTCGTGTGTGCGGTACGGGTGGTCGGATAGGGTTCCAGGTCCAGGGTTCAGGGTTCAAGGGTTCAGGGGTTCAAGGGTTCATGGCTATCGGCTCGGAAACGGTCGAGCCAGCGCGACCACCGTCAGCTTAAAGTCGCCCGCGAAAGCTCCCGCGCCCCTATACTTACGTGCGTGCGGTCAGCGAACCGTGAACCTCTACAACTCCTGAACCTCGAGAATCCTGAACCTCGGAACCCTGAACCCTTGAACCCTGACCCCCTGGCCCCATGCCCCCAACCACCGCCTTCCTCACCGACTCCACGTTGTGCATCGGCTGCAAGGCCTGCGAGGTCGCCTGCAAGGAGTGGAACGAAGTGCCGAGCGACGGGTTCAGGCTGACAGGTTTCTCGTACGACAACACCGTGGGCCTGGGGCACTCGACGTGGCGGCACGTGAAATTCGTCGAGCGGAGCCTCCCGGGATCCGGACCCGCAGACGCGGGATATCGCAGCAACGCGTTCCGGTGGGACTTCTCGTCGGACGTCTGCAAGCACTGCGAGAATGCCGGCTGCCTCGAGGCCTGCCCGACCGGGTCGATCGTCCGCACGGAGTTCGGCGGTGTCTTCATTCAGCCGGACGTCTGCAACGGCTGCGGCTACTGTGTCGTCGCGTGCCCGTTCGGCGTCGTTGATCGGCGGCCAGACGATGGGCGGGCCTTCAAGTGCACGTTCTGCTACGACAGACAGAAAGCGGGGTTGATGCCGGCGTGCGCGACAGCGTGTCCGACCGAGTCCATCATCTTCGGCGAGGTGAACGAGCTGCGAGACGTGGCGGCCCGGCGCCTCGCGACGCTCCGAACGCGCGGAATCGAGGACGCCGTGTTGTATGACGCGTCGGACACCAGCGTGGGCAGCACCCGCGCAATGTTCATCTTCCGCGGACGTCCCGAGGAGTACAATCTACCGTCTGCTCCCGAGGCGCCGACGATCCATCTGCGCGCCGGGTGGACCTCAGCGCTCCTGGCCGCCGGCATGATGGTGCTCGGCACCGCGCTCGCGTTCGCGCCGCGTCCGGCGCGAAGTGATTGATGCTCAGAATCGTCCTGCTCGTCCTTGCTCTTCCGTTTTTCCTGCTCGGCGCGGAAGGCCTCTACAACGCCGCACGCGCCCGCCAGCAGGCAACGCTCACCTGCGAGCAGTACGCACGCGGAGATCGCCCATCGCTGCTCGTCCGCCTGACGGGCTGTGAGATCGATTACAGCGGCGCCGCCTACCGTGAGTCGGGCGGACGGATCCGCGAGCTCTTCTTTCCGGCGCGCCCGGCGGGAGGGGGCGGGCCCGCGCCGCTCGTGGCGGTCACGAACAGCCCCGCCGCGCTTCAGCTGGCCCAATCCACGCTCGGAAACCGACGGCAGCTGTCAGCCGAAGAGTTGTCCGCCGCGATGCAAAGTGCGGCGGCCGCTGCCGGCGTGTCGGGAGAAATCCGCGGCCTCATCCGATCCGGCGTCCTCCGGCGCTTCGCCTCGAATCGGGTCCTCTCCGGGATCGGCGTGCCACTGGCCGACAACGTGAGCATCCTGGACCTCGAGGCGCAGCCGGGCTTTCTCTTTCCTCTCCTCCAGATCGCCGTCGGCCTGACCCTCTTTGGCGCCGGATTCCTGATGGGGCGGGAGAATCCGCCCCTCGTGGCCGAACCCGACAACGCTGAGCGCACGGAGGTGCTCGCGCGCCTCCAGAAGCACATAGAGGATCTCAGGCTGGCGGAGGAAAGTGGAGCGACGTCCAAGTCCACGCCACCACCACAGCCGAGCCCGAGGCCGGAGGAACGCGTCGGTGCGAACGAGCGTCGCGCAGCCGAGCAACCGGCGCCAGGCCGAGCCATGCCGGAGCGGCTGCCCGCCATGATGCTGCTGAACGTCGACCCAAGCGCCAGCGCAGCAGACATCGAGTCCGCACCCCCGCTTGGACCAAGGCCCGAGGTGATCGCCCGTCTCCGGAAAGTCCTGCCCGATCTCGCCGTCGACGCATCGGGCCGATGGCGGCGCGCCGGCCCGGATCACTCCCTGCAGCTCGATCTCGGCTCGGGCGACGTCGTGCACACGGTTGTCCTCGAAGCCGCGGGCAAGGCGGGCGCCGCGGCGGTCCGATCGCTCATCGAGTCAACCAGGTGGCGCGCCTTCGTGCCGAAGCGCGGACGCTTCCTGGATGCGGAGTCGCTGGACCCTGTCAGCGACAGCATCGTCACGCTTCGCTGACCAGGAACCGCGGACATTTCTTCCTTGTCGATCCCTGCGGTACTCTAACGGCCTAGTGGACGAGACGCGCGCATCGGCCAGGGAACGCCGCCTCCATGAGCTGAGACGACAGGCGGAGATGGGCGGCACGCTCGGCGACGCGGGTGTCGTCCCGAGCGGTTCTCCGCTGCCGCATCAGTCCGACAGCACGGGTTACTACGGCCAGCCGATGCTCAAGGCGCCGGTGTGGACGTGGGAGATTCCGACCTATTTCTTCGTTGGTGGCGCCGCCGGCGCCGCCGCCGTGATCGGGGCCGTCGCACAGAAGTCCGGGGCGGATGCCGCGCTGGTCCGCGACGCCCGCTGGATCGCTGCGGCAGGCGGCCTCGCCTCGCCCGCTCTTCTGATCTCCGACCTGGGCCGCCCTGAACGGTTCCTCAACATGCTGCGGGTGTTCAAGCTTCGCAGCCCGATGTCGGTCGGGGCCTGGACCCTCGTCGCCTTCTCGAGCCTCGCGACTGCCGCTGCATTTGCCGACCTCGTCAGCCGTCGGACCCTCGGACGAGTGCCCGTGAAGGTGATCGGAGATGCGGCCGGAATGCTCGCGGCCGCTACGGGAACGGTGTTGGCGACCTACACGGGCGTGCTGATCGGTGCGACAGCCATTCCTGTGTGGTCGAAGAACGTGCGGCGTCTACCGATCCAGTTCGGCGGGTCCGGAATCGGCGCCGCCGTGTCGCTCCTGGAACTGCTCGGGCATCGCGACCGTGCGCTCAACCGGCTCGCCATCGGCACGGCAGCCGTCGAGACACTGGTCGAACTCAGCGTTGAATCCAGCGGTGAATCGGCCCTGGAACCGATCCGCCATGGCCGATCCGGCACGACGATGCGCGTGGGCGGGCTCTTGTCGGGCCCTCTACCGCTCGCGTTGCGTCTGCTCGCTCCGCGATCGCGCACCGCACGAAGGCTCGCGGCCGTCTCGACGATCCTCGGGTCCCTCATCACACGGGTGGAGTGGCTCGACGCGGGGCGGGAATCTGCAGCGGCCCCGGCCGCGGGCTCTTCAGCAGATTCGTCTTTCGATCGCTGATCGCGGGTCACCCCGGCGGAATGCCCGCCCGCACCCGCTGGTCGCCTGTCGACACTGAAGCGGCGCGAGCGGCGCCCTTCAACGATCCGGGAGTAGTAACATATCCGGGCTCCCGTATGGAATCGCACGTTGAATCGTCCCTGGACCTGCTGAAACGGGCCCAGGCCGGTGACCCGTCGGCGCTCGAGGCGCTGATTGCGCGCTACCGGCCGCGGTTGGTCCGTTGGGCCTCCGGCCGTCTGCCGGCGTATGCCCGGGACTTGTGCGAAACGCAGGATCTTGTGCAGGACAGCTTGATTCGGGCATTTAGGAAGATCGGGCAGCTGGAGATCCGCGGTGAGGGAGCGCTCCAGGCCTACCTCCGTCAAGTGCTGCTGAACACCATCCGCATGGAGCTGCGGCGTGTCCGGCGCCGGCCGGCGGCTACGGAGCTGGAATCAGGGGTGGCGGCCGACGAGGCCTCGCCACTGGAAAAAGCGATTGGCGGCGATGCGCTTTCCCGGTACGAGCGGGCGCTGGACGCTCTGCGTCCCGGCGACCGGGAACTCGTCATTGCGCATGTCGAGTTCGGGTTCTCCCATCAGGAGCTTGCGACCGCCTTCGGAAAGCCGTCTCCCAATGCCGCACGAATGGCTTTACGCCGCGCGCTGGTGGAGTTGACCGCGTTGATGAAAGCCCCCGAGTCGTCATGAGGGATCCCGTCGAGCGGGCGGTGGAGTCGCTGACCGATGCGGTCGAGATCGACTGGACCGCGCTCGAGGCCGAGTCGAAGGATGCGGAGACTCTGGTAACCCTCCGCACGCTGCGGCAGGTTGCGGCCATTGCACGCGCGCACCAGGCGCCGGCCAGTCCGCGACAACGAGTGCTTCCCTTCAATTGGGGCCCGCTAGACGTCCAAGAGCACCTGTCCCATGGAGCGCACGGCGACGTCTACCGCGCCTGGGATCCACGGCTCGAACGCGAGGTCGCGCTCAAGCTGCTCAGGTCGGATCTCCGTGAGCAGAGCCCTGCACGCGTCGCGATCACCGAAGGTCGCCTGCTTGCACGCGTCCGGCACCCGAATGTCGTGGTGGTGTACGGCGCCGATCGAATCGAAGGCCAGGACGGCATCTGGATGGAGCTGGTCGAGGGCGAGACGTTGCGCCATCTCGTCGCACGCGAAGGTCCGCTGTCGGCGCACGACGTCGCCAAAGTCGGCGCGGCGGTCTGCAATGGCCTCGCGGCGCTGCACGCCGCGGGTCTGGTCCATCGCGACGTCAAGGCACAGAACGTGATGCGCGATCGGAACGGCCGCACGATTCTGATGGACCTGAGCGGCGGGTTGGAGCAGTCGAGTCCTGACGACAATCTCGAAGGCACGCCCTTGTATCTCGCGCCTGAGCTCCTCGAGGGCGCCCGCGCCACTGTCGCCTCGGACATCTACGCGGTAGGGGTGTTGCTCTTTTTCCTGCTCACGGGTCGATATCCCGTTGAGGCGGCGTCAGTCGACGAGCTCCGGCGACATCACAGGCTGCGCAAGGCGCAACGTCTGGACGGGGTTTCGCTGGCGTTGGCTGCACCATCGTTGGCTGCGGCAGTCGACCGCGCCTTGAATCCGCAGCCGTCCGAACGCTACTCGACGGCGGCCGACTTCGAGGCTGCGCTCGTCGGTCCGATCGTCCCCACGAAGAAGCCACGATATCGCCGATCGATAGGCTCCCTGGCGCTCGCCTTCGCGACCATCGCTGCCGCGACGTGGGCCGGCTGGCGGCCGCAGTCGGCGGCGCCGCAGATCCCGTTTGCCGCGCGAGACTGGGTGCTCGTCACGCCATTCGAGAATCGGACGGGAGATCCACGGTTCGACGGGACGCTCGATCTGGCACTTGCGAATGCACTCAGTGAATCCGGCTATGTCAACATCGTCCCGCCCGAACGCATCGACGACGCGCTGCGATTGATGCGAAAGGAACCGGGCCTGCCGCTCGACGAGCGCACGGCACGGGAAGTGGCGCGACGGGACGGGCAGATCCGCGTGCTCGCGGCCGGCCTGCTGGCCCGGATCGGCTCAGCCTACACTCTCACGCTCCGTCTGGTCGACCCTGAGACAGGCGCGACCGCTGCCAGCCGCAGTACTCAGACGCCTGTCGAAGCCGATCAGCTCCTTCGTGCCGTGCAGGACCTTGCGGCGTGGGTTTCCACCGCGCTGGGGGATGCTGCCGCACGTTCGGTGCCCAGGCCGGCGCTCGACCGCGCCACGACGCGTTCGTTCGAAGCCCTTCGTCTTTACTCGGACGCGCTTGACTTCGCGCGGGCGGAGCGTTGGCAGCAGATGGAGGCGACGCTCGCGTCCGCGCTCGCGCTGGATCCCACGTTTGCATCCGCGCATACCGGGATGGCCTGGGCGTTATGGAACCAGGAGCGCGTGGCGGAAGCGCACGCCTCGGCGGAACGAGCCCTGCAGTTGGTGAACACAACGACTGTTCGAGAGCGCCATTTCATTCGGGCATCCTATTTTCTCGTCACCGCCCGGCCCGAGCGCGGGGTGGGTGAGCTCGAGGCCCTCGTCGCTCAGTACCCGGACGATTACTGGGGCGCACGCAACCTACTTGACGCGTACGAGGCGCTGGGACGGATGCCGGAGGCGGCCGAGGCAGCCGCGCGCGTGGCGGCGATGCGGCCTCAGCACCTGTGGGCGCAGGCGCAGCTCGTTCGTACCGTCACTCTGGCGCGCGGATCGGCCGAGGCGCGGCCGCATGCGGCGAAGGCCCGGCAGCTTCTGGAACGATACCCAGGGCAGCAGGGCAGCGCCGAAGCCGCTTATCTTCGACTATTTCCCGTCCACGATGCCTGGGCACATGGCCGCATAGCGGAGGCCGTGCGCCTGCTGGACGAGCTGGAGATCCGGGTACCGCACGAGGACACTGACTGGGCGAGGAACGGCCGCGCGACCATGCGCCTCTCACTGGGTCAACTGCAGCGCGCCGACAGCATTTCCAAGACGATTCGCGATCCAAACCTCAAGGCGATGTTCACGAGCACGCTGAACCTGGTGCAGAACGAGGCTCGCGACGCTCCGCGGATGTTGCGGTCCTTCCGCGGAATGGATCTCATGCCGGTTTCGATGCTGATCCGCGCAGGAGAGGTTGCGGGAGCTGAACGGCTGCTGGCGCGGCTGGATCGGCTATCCACGATTGCGCCGCAGCATGTTCGCTGGACGCGTGCGGAACTGGATGTCGCGACAACGAACGCGCGTGAGGCCAGGGAAATCCTTCGCGAGGGTGTTGCAATGGTGGGCGCTCAGAGCGGCGCGCGTGCATACCTCTACGGCGAGACCCTGGCGGAGGGCCTGGTGAAAGCTGGCGAGGCCGACGCGGCGATCGGCGTGCTCGAAGAAATCCGGGCCAGGAGAGGTTCCGTCTTCAACTTCACCAGCCACACAGGCTATCTCTGGATGCGCGTGCAGAAGAAGCTCGCCGATCTTTACCGTGACGTGGGACGAATCGAAGACGCGCGACGCGTCGAGGCGGATCTCCTCGCGCAGCTTGCCGCCGCCGATGCCGACCACCCTCTCGTTCTCGAGTTGCGGCGGCGCGGCCGCTGACGACCCCGCCCAATGTAACCTGCCCCGTCGACGCGGCATCGCCCCGCCGGGGTTCCTCTCACGCCCCTATCCGATGTTCGCTCCGAGGCGTTTCGGCATTTATCTGAATGCCGCGCCTCCACGCGGCTTCAACCACAGCTAGACAGGAGCCCACTTGTGTTCGGGTTCCGCATCACCTGGGGCTGGGCCTTCATGGCCGTGGCGGCGGCCGGCGGGCCTGGCGCTCGCGCGGGGCGCAGCCCGGGAGGGCAGCGCCAGGCCCGTACCCAAGTGGCTCCAGGTTGAGAGGAGCGCAAATGGGGGTTCGCTTCCTCCTCGCCGCTTTGATCGCCGGATTGTGCACCGGAGGGTCGGTGCGAGCTCAGGTGTCCCAAACGGGAACGGCGGACACTCGCGTGCCGGAGCGCGTCCGTACGACGAATAGCCGGATCCGTCGGGCATTACGTGAAGGCCAGGACAAGGCCTCGACGTTTCGTTCGCTGCTCCAGCAGCTCGCACGAAGCGACGTCGTCCTGTACATCGAGCCCGGCGAGTGCACGTGCGCCGCCGCACGTTCCTGCGTCACATTCGTGACGACAGCCGGATCGATTCGTTACCTCCGCGTCATCGTCACGCTGAAGCAGATTCAGCGGGAGCTGATCGCCCACATGGGCCATGAGCTTCGGCATGCGATCGAGATTGCTGGAGCTGCGGGGGTGGTCGATAATCGGTCATTGCGGCGTCTCTATGAAGGGCGCGCGTCACAGTCCTGCGGTCGGCCGTGCGGCTTCGAAACCGAAGCAGCTGTGAGGACCCAGGCTTTCGTGCGCGCGGAGCTCCGGAATGCGTCAGCGTCTCTGCGCCCCGATCGGGACGATAGGAACCATTGAGAGCCCTTCGGTTAACGGAAAGGACCCGTTCTCGGTCCATGTTCGGCCCCTTTGCCCCTACGACAGCCCGTGGCGCCTAGGCACTCGTCGCCATCCTTTTCGCGACGATCGGCGCCGTCAGCTGCGACAGGCTGCGCGCCAGCCGGCTGGCCGCCTGATCGATCGCATCCGGCAGCACGCTCGAGAAACAGATCCGCAGTTCCGAGTCGCCAGCGGGGTCCGGATAGAAGGCGTGGCCTGGCACAAACGCGACGCCGGCATCGAGCGCCCGCTCGAGCAGGGCGCGCGCACTGATCTTCGACGCAAGGCGGCACCACAGGTACAGCCCGCCGTGCGGGCGGGACAGTCGCAGCAGTCCTGGCACGACGTGCCGCTCGATCGAGGCCAGCATCATCGCGCACCGCCTGGCATGCTCGGCGCGGAGCGTTTTCAGGTGCGCGTCGAACGCGCCGTTGCGAATCATCCGGGACAGCGCGAACTGCACGAGGTTCTGCGTATGCGGATCGAGGCGCTGCTTGATGATTGCCATCTGCTCGACGATCGATGGCGCCGCCGAGATCCACCCGAGCCTCAGCCCCGGCGCAAGCACCTTCGAGAAGCTGTTCAGGTGAATGACGATGTTCTGGGTGTCGAGCTCGCGGAGCGGAGGCGGTGGGGCATCGGCGAAATAGAGCTCGCTGTACGTCGAGTCCTCGACGATGGGGACACGATAGCGTTCGGCGAGGCGCAACAGCTCCCGCCGGGCGCGGATCGTCATCGTCACGCCTGTTGGATTGTGGAAGCTCGGATTCGTGTAAATCAGCTTCGGGCGGTAGCGGACCAGCAGATCTTCGAGCTCGTCCATGTCGGCGCTGCGCACGTCCCACCCGATTAATTTGGCGCCCGCCGCGTTGAACGATTCAATCGCGCCGAGATAGCCGGGCCGATCGATGATCACCGCGTCACCCGGATCGATCAGGCAACGCGCGAGCAAGTCGAGCCCCTGCTGCGCGCCCGCGAGCACCAGCACGCTCTCGGCGGGCACGCCGAAGCGATCCGAAATCGCCTCGCGCAGCTGCGGTTGTCCCTCGGTCGGACCGTGACGCCAGACGGC
>DASTBU010000077.1:0-6474 GCA_035711845.1 Vicinamibacterales bacterium | reverse complement strand
CTACCGTTGAACGACCTCCCAGTAAGGCGCGACGCCACCGACCTGAACCTCTTATTATAGCGAGCCCGCGCGACCCGTGTCATCCCCGGGGTCATGAAGAACGAACGGCTAGGCCCCCGCTTCCCAACCGGCTTCGCGTCGCCTCGCTCCAGTACTTCGTCCGCCCCGTCCCGTGCTTTGATCAGTTAGCCGACCAGGTGTCCGCACTGGTTGAAGCGGCCGCGGATTACGAGTGCAAGCTCCTCGTCTTCCCCGAGTATTTTTCGATCCAGCTCCTGACCCTCGGGAACCTCCGGCGGCCGGTCCGCGATCTCGCCAGTCAGGCGCCCCGTGTGGTCGAGCTGTTCTCCGGCCTTGCCGCGCAGCACAAGCTCTCCATCCTCGGCGGCACGATCCCCGTGCAGGGCGAACCCGACGCGCCCGTCCACAACGAAGCCTTCTTCTTCAACCCCCAGGGCCGGCACGCCACCCAGGGCAAGCTCCATATGACGCGCTTCGAGACCGAAGATTGGAGGGTCACGGCCAGGCAGCGCCTGAAGATCTTCGATACGGCGCTCGGCAAGATCGGCGTGACCATCTGCTCGAGTTCGCCGAGATCGCCCGCGCCGCGGCGCGGGCCGGGGCGCACCTGCTCCTGGTCCCGAGCTGCACCGACGACAGGCAGGGCTTCCTGCGCGTGCGCTACTGCGCCCACGCCCGCGCCATCGGGAACCAGATCTAGCGAGGCTCCGCCTCAGACCGTCGCGGCTCCGCCTCGCTAGATCGCATTGTTTGATAACGCCGCGCTGACGCGCGGACGGTCTTGACCCCCTGAGAAGTTTGACTCACGTGTGCAAGTTCTGAGGGGTCAAGACCTCTAGGTCGTCGTCTCGCACACGGTGGGATCCCTGCCGATGGCGCCCGCCGTCTCGCTCAACTACGGCCAGGCCGCGATCCTCACGCCGAGCGACTTTCCCTTCTCGCACGGTCGGCATCCTCGCCGAGGGCCATCCCAACCAGGAAATGATGATCGTCGGCGACCTGAGCCTGGAAACGATCCCGCGGTCACGCGAGTCGGGCACGGTGCGTCCGCTCCTCGAACAGCCGCACCACCTCGACGTCGTCGCCACCCTCGACGAGGTGCCGCTGTGAACGTCGACGACATCGTCGTCCACAACACGACGCCGGATGATTTCGAGGGCATTCGTGCCCTGTCGACGGCGGTCTATCCCGGGACTCCTACGTGGCAGGACGTTCAGCTGTCCTCGCACCTTCGCGTCTTTCCGGAGGGCCAGTTCGTCGCCGTCCACCGGCAGACTCGGCGGATCGTCGGCATGGCCGCCAGCCTGATCGTGTGGTGGAACGACTACGACATGACAACGAACTGGCGCGACTTCACCGACGCCGGCATGTTCACGAACCACGATCCGGAGAACGGACGGACGCTGTACGGCGCAGAGGTGATGGTGGATCCGACGCTGCAAGGCCCGAGGATCGGAAAGTTGCTGTACGAAGCCAAGCGGGCGCTCACCGTGCGCCTGGGCCTGCTCCGCATCCGCGCGGGTGCGAGGCTTCGCGGCTACCACAAGTACGCAGCGACAATTACCCCCGAGCGTACGTGATGAAGGTCGTCCGGGGGGAGATCGGCGATCCGACGCTGTCGTTCCAGCTGAAAGAAGGATTCGAGATGATCGCCGTCGTGTCGAACTACTTACGCCACGATCCGGAGAGCCAGCGCCACGCGGCCGTAATCGAGTGGCTGAACCCGGGGGTTGCGACGCCGGAAGACTATGTGGCGCGGCCGGTGAAATTCCTGTCGCGCGCGACAAGGTAACGGCTTCCGGTCGGCCCCACGCGTGCCGCGTCAGCCAGCTCAGCTGAGCTAGACACCGGCGCCACCCCGGCCCGCTCGATCTCCGCCGAGGCCCGCATCAGCGCGTCCGCCACGGACGCGATGTCGGGCTTCGGGAGGTCGGTGCTCGGGATGCTCGGCGCCGATTCGAGCACCTCCAGTTCGCGCGCGAACGCCGCGGCCACACGGTATCGCACACCGAGCGGGTCGGCGCCGACGACCTCCGTCCTGATCATTCGAGCCGGCACGTTGAGCTTCCGATCCTGACCGAGGAGCTGCAAGTCCATGATCGTCCCCGGAACCAGCTGCGTTCCGGTCTCGAGCAGCACGCCGCTGGTCGAGATGTTGACGATGTTGATGTCCGGCGCGCCGGCCAGCTGCAACTGCCAGCGCAGGGGCAGGTCCTCGGGACGCCGACGCCGCGCGCGCCGGCGATCGGGACGCTGGTCGAGCCCCCCGCTGGCGGAACGGTGCATCGCGGCGGCCGCGGCCCTGACGGGCGCCGGGACCAGCCAGCCCGACTCCGCCTGCGAGAGCAGCGCCAGCGCATCGAGGCGATCCTGAAGGGGCGCCGGCTCGTGAAGCGACTGCTGCAGGTACTGCTCGATGTGCTCGCGCAGTGACGTGGCGTCGCACATCGGCCGCACGGCAACGGTGCGGCGCCGCAGCATCCCCAGCCCGAACGCCTTCGATTCCGGCGCTGTCGCGATGACGACCTTGTCTGAAATCGCGAACGGCAGATCCACCACGGGCAGACGGCATCCCGCCGCCACCTGCCGGACGTAGGCGGTGATCGCGGCCACGTCGCCCGGCGACAGCAGCGTGGATGTCATCACGAGCTCGGGCAGCTCGCTCGCCATCGATCGAAGCGCCTCGTCGGCGTTCGTCACAATCTCGAGGCGGAACGAAATCGACGGGCGCAGCATTCGCGCCAGCACCCGGGCTCGTTCGAAATCGGGTTCGACGACCAGAACACGCGGCGACGTCACGAGGCTAGTGTCCATAAACACACGTCAGTCAGGGGAGTGCCCGGAAGTCAGCAATTTCGACGCCGTGTCGCCCCCGACCTCGAGCCCCCCACCACTCGCATTTTTGCAGGCATTTTCGACGCTGGAATCAGTCAACGAGATGCCCCGGTGCCGGATGCTACTGCCGTTTTCTGACACGGGTGACAAAAATTCTTCCCGCCCCGACCGAAAGTCTGGGTCAGGCTGGACTTACTCCCACCAGAACTTCGCCCTTTGCCGCGGGTGATTACCGATCTCGTTGAGCGTCTTGCCCTCGTACAGTCGGCCGTTCAGCATCACCATGTGGATGCTCTCGGAGTTGCGGATGTTCTCGAGCGGGCTGCGATCCAGCACGACCAGGTCGGCGAGCTTACCCTTCTCGATGGACCCGATGTCGCCGTCCATGCCCAGATAGCGCGCGCCGTCGATGGTCGCAGCGCGGAGCGCCTCCATCGGCGTCATCCCGCCCTGCGTGAACATCCACAGCTCCCAGTGCGCACCGAGCCCCTGGAGCTGGCCGTGCGCGCCGAGCTGCACCGAACCGCCGGCGTCCGCGATCTGCTTGGCGCCCTTCGCGATGAGCACGTGGTTGAAGTCGTCCTCGGGCGCCATCAGCCGCCGGCGCGACCGCGCGTCCACGAGCTCGCGCGGCACGAACTGCAACAACCGCTCGTTCTCCCAGACGTTGGTGTGCTGATACCAGTAGTACTCGCCTGACAGCCCGCCGTAGCCGACGATGAGCGTCGGCGTGTACCCCGACTTGCTCCGGGCGAAGAGCTCGACGGTGTCCTTGTAGATGCGCGGAACCGGCAGCGAGTGCTCCAGACCGGTGTGCCCGTCCAGCACGTGCGTCTGGTTCATGTAGAGCAGCGAGCCCCCTTCGGGTACGTTCAACATTTCGAGCTCGCGCGCGGCCTTGATGAACATCTGGCGTGTGTCGCGCCGCTGCTGATTGTAGCTCTTGACACTGATCGCGCCCATCGCCTTCTGCCGTCGCAGATGCGACAGCGCGTCGTCATACGACTCGACGACTGCCTTGAACGGCGTTTCCGCCCCGTAGAGAATCGTCCCGGTCGAGTACAGCCGCGGACCGAGCTTCGAGCCCGCGCGCACCAGCTCGGCGTTGGTGAACACGGTCTCGCTGTCGTTCGATGGATCGTGCGACGTCGTGACGCCGAAGGCGAGGTTGGCCGCAAGCGGCCAGCTCGATTGCGCGAGGAGGCCGCCCGATTCGCCGCCGAGATGGGCATGCACGTCGACGAGGCCGGGCATGATCGTCTTGCCCCTGACGTCCACACGCTTCGCGCCCGCCGGAACCTGGATCGAGGAGGAGGGGCCCACGGCAATGATGCGGTTGCCTTCGATGACGACCGTTGCGTTGTCGATTACGCCAGGTGTCCCTTGAATCGCGCCCGGCTTCAGCCCGGCCATCGTCAGCACCCGTGCGCCGACGAGCGCGATAGCGCCGGAGGGGACATCGCTCTTCGCCGTGAAGCCGACCTGAATCCCTTTTTCGGCCGGCGGTTCGGGTTTCGGCTGTCCCCCCTCGACGAACGAGAACGCTCCAGACAGATCGCGCGAGAACAGTTCCGGGCCGAGCGCCCAGTACAGGCGCCGGCTGTCGCCCGACCAATGGAGGTAGAACCCCGCATCACGCGAGACCCGCTGCACTGGATACGCCTGCGTGGCTGGCCCGATCTCTATCGGCCGGCCCGTCTTCGGGAACGGCGCGATGTACGTCTTGTAGCGCTCCTCGAACGCGATCCACTTGCCATCGGGCGAGGGAGCGTACTGCATCGCGTTCGCGCTGTTGATGTGCTCGATCTCGTCGCGGCCCGGAAGCGGAGACTCTCCGGCCGGAACGCCAACGCTCAGCAGCGTGTACTTCTCGTTGCGCATCTCGCGAACGTAGATACGAGTGCCGGTGTGATCGAACTCAGGCTCCGCACCGCTCTCGCGCACCAGAACTGGCTCGCCGCCCGAGACCGGAACGACGTAGATGCCAGTGTCCGTGCTGAAGTCGCGTCCGCGAATCTGATCGCCGCCGGCGTGGCGATAGACGATCGACTTGCCGTCGGGTGAGAAGGACGCCTCGACGTAGTGGCCTGGCTTTGTCACCACCTCGCGGCCGCCGGAGCCGTCGGGGCGAACGACCCGCACGCGGCCCATGTCCGCGTCGTTCCAGGTGGTGTAGACGATCCACTGGCCGTCGCGCGAGAACGACGGATAGAACTCGTAGGTGTCGGCTTCAGCGGCCTGCGACGCGGCGGTCGTCGTCGAACCGCCGTTGCCGCTGGTGGTGACGGTGGATTGGGCGACAAGACGCTTGGGCTGGCCGTCGGGCAGGGGGCGCACGTAGAGATGCCCCAGCGCGCTGTAGGCAACCACTTTCCCGTCCGGCGATACGCGCACGTCGCGCAACATCCTGACGGGGAACTGGTCGGTGTGGACTTTCTGCGGGAAACGCACCGCTTCGTTGATCGTCTGCTCGACGCGAGCGTTGAACGGGATCGGCTGACCCTTGCCGCTCGCAACGTCGACGCGCCAGATCTTCCCTTCGCCCCAGATCACGATCGACGTGCCGTCCGGCGTCCAGGAGTACTGCGGATAGAGTCCGTGGATCGCCCAGGCTTCCTGCAGGTCCTTGTCGACATTGCCAAAGACCTGTCGGTCGCGTCCCGTCTCCAGATCGCGGATGTAGAGATCGCTCCGAAGGCGGACGCGCCGGATGTAGGCGAGGCTCTTGCCGTCGGGTGAGGCCTGCGGCGTGACCGACCCGCCCTGAACGCTGACCGCGCGTCGCTCGCGCCCCGTCGTCAGGTCGCGCCGCATGATGGCGTAGATCGTGC
Source organism: Vicinamibacterales bacterium (assembly GCA_035711845.1). Taxonomy (GTDB): domain Bacteria; phylum Acidobacteriota; class Vicinamibacteria; order Vicinamibacterales; family 2-12-FULL-66-21; genus DASTBU01. Next base: position 787 of record DASTBU010000077.1, on the reverse strand, counting down.
CGTTGGGGTCCTTGTTGTATTCGAACGTCTGGCCGGGCGTGACGTCGCGGCTGTAATAGAGGTAGCGGCCATCGGGGGAAATGTCCGGCTCGCCGGCGTCCTTCTGCCACCCGTTGCGCTCCGTCACCTGAAGACCGTCGCTCGGGCCGGCGGAGTGATACATCCAGACCTCGCCCGCACCGAGCGACCGCTCCTTGACGAAGTGGCGACGAGCGTAGATGTAGGCGCCGTCGGGCGACCAGGTCGGGCTGTTCACGAACCAGCGCTTCTCGCGCGAGATCGGGGTAGGATTGCCACCCTCGAGATCCATGGTCCAGATGTTCCAGAGGCCGTCGCGATCGCTGGTGAAGGCGACGCGTCGTCCATCGGGGCTGAAGCGCGGTTGCATGTCGAAGACCGGACCCCCGGCGATGCGCCTGGCGGCGGTCGAGGCACCGTCGATCGGCATGATGTAAATGTCGCCGAGCAGGTCGAAGACGATCTGGCGTCCGTCCGGGCTCACGTCGACGTTCATCCACGTGCCCTCGGTGGTGTCGAACGCCAGCTTGGACACCGGGCCGAGGTCAGCGGCAACGTCCCACTTCTTCTTGTCCTGCTCCTGGCTCTGGGCGGCGAGCGCCAGGGGGATCAGCATGGCGAACAGGAGGGCGATCGACGGCACGCGTTTCATCACGAAACTTCTCCTCAGTCGGCCTGTCAACTTCTGAGTCATCGACGTGGAAGGAATTGCAACAGGGGACAGGAGCCTTAAGGTGCCTGTCCCCTTAAGGTGCCTGTCCCCTTAGGG
>DASTBU010000076.1:0-27156 GCA_035711845.1 Vicinamibacterales bacterium | reverse complement strand
GCCGCCCCACCCGCCGACATCGTCTATGTCGTCGAAAAGCAGCTCGGGGAACGTGTTCAAGCCGTCCGGATTGATGGCATTCAGATACGTGGGGCTGAAGCCCAGGGTGCCGAGGCCCGGTGAATAGACCGCGGTATCGGTCTGGTCCTGCCATGTCTGCCACCCGTACCGGAAGGTCAGAACCGTGGAGTCGCTCAGGACGTTGGTGGCGTTGATCGCGAGCACGTGGGGACGCCGGCGAAGCGTGGTGAAGAACTCCTCATGGTTCTCGATGTACTGGAAATCCGCAGGCATGATTCCGCTGCCGGGCTCGTCCGTGTTGTTGTACAGATAGAACCCGCTGAGGGTCCACCTGTCGTTGAAGCGGTGATCGACCTTCAGCGTCAGCATGTCCGCTTCGTCCACGATTCGCGCCGTGTCGCTGGCATTCACGTTGCCGTCCTCGTTGTCGGCAACGGGTCGCCCGCCGACTGTCTGCGTCGGCCACGCGTTGATGAGGTTGAAGCCTACGGCGTTGGCCGCCGGATGATCGCGCGGGATGATCGCGTTCGTGAATTCGCCGCCCGTGGCCAGCGATCCGGTGCCGGTGGCGGGACAGCGCGCGCTGACCGCACCTCCACGGCACCACGGATTGAACAGCCGGATCGGAACGCCTTCGCTGGTCGTCTGGGAAAAGTCGCCGCTGCGCTGCCGCGCGGTCGGCCAGACGTACTGGATGCCGCGGGTCGTCAACGAACGGTAGCCTTCGGTCGCCATCCAGAAGAACGTCCGGTTCCGGAAAATCGGACCGCCGACTCCGCCACCGTACAAGCGATAGTACGAGTCGGCGATCCCCGTGCTCTCCTTCGTGCCCCCCTCCTTCTCGCTGAAGAAGTTGAGGCTCTGACCCCACACGGGCCGCGTCTGGTAGAAGGCGCTCCCATGGTACTGGTTGGTGCCGGATCTCGCGCTCACGTTGAACACACCTCCACCGGTGCGTCCCATTTCCGCGTCGTAGGTGTGAACCTGGACTTTGACCTCCGCGATCGCTTCGATCGTCGGGTTGGCGATAGCGCGGCCGCGCAACTCTGTAATGGGTACGCCTTCGAGCAGATAGTTGTTCGCGCGAATGCCGCCGCCCCCCAGCGAGACGCGCGACGCATTGGTCTGATCCTGCTGGCGGTTGAACTGCGCGTCTCCAACCGTGTTCACGGTGGGAACCGTCACCCCAATCAGAAACGCGTTTCGCCCTGGGGAGGGCAGCTGCTCGAGCTGGAGTCGGTTCAGCGTGCCACCGACCGAGGCAGTCGCCGTATCGATGAGCGGCGACTCACCCGTCACGGTGACCGTTTCCTCGAGGGAGCCAGGCTCGAGCGTGAAGTCGATCGTGAGAAACTGCTGAGTGGCGAGGACCAATCCGGCCCGCTCGGCCGTCTTGAACCCGCTCACCTGCGTCTTGACCGTGTAGGTGCCGGGCGGCACGGCCGGGAAGTTGTACTGACCGACCTCGTTGGTGACGGTCTCACGCGAGACGTTGGTGGCCTCGTTGATGAGCGTCACAGGTGCGCCGGGAACGACGCCGCTCGCATCGCTCACGACGCCGCGAATGCCGCCGGTGAACGTCTGACCGTATGCGACGGTCACCGGAGTGAACAGAAGGAGCAGACAAATCGAACCACGCATCGTCGCTCTCATAACCCGCCCTCTCTTCCTGATGGTTGACGGACATCGAGGAGCTCGACAAGTAGAAGGGCACCACAAGCGACGCACGAGAATAACGTGGGCGATACTAAGCTTCTGCGGCCACGTGCACAACAAGAATCTCAGAACTGCTGGATCGGCGGTTCGGCTCTCGAAACGACAGGATGGGGCCCTGCCTGATTCGATGGAATGGGTGTTGTCGTTCGTTCTCAGCCGGCAGCTCAACAAGCGAGTTGTGGCGTTTCGGGATTCTGACCCAATCACGATCCTTCGCCTGGCCGCTGCCCACCTTGAACCCGCGCTGGCTGGTGGAACGCCGTTGATGAATCGCCCGCGACATCACACGACCTCGCACGCGGGGGTGCTATAGAATCTCCCCACCGTGACCAATTGGTCGCCCGGCGTCCAGCTCGGCCCGTACCTTCTGATCTCCCTGATTGGCTCGGGCGGAATGGGAGAAGTATGGAAGGCCCGGGACACGCGACTGCAACGCACCGTCGCGATCAAGCGCGTGAGGCGCGTCCATCAAGACCGGTTCGAGCAGGAAGCGCGCGCGATCTCGGCCCTGAATCACCCGAATGTGTGTCAAATCTACGATCTCGGTCCCGACTTTCTCGTCCTGGAGTACATCGAAGGTCAGCCGCTTCGAGGTCCACTCCCGGCCGACGAGGCGACCTCTCGCGCCCTGCAGATCGCCTGCGCGCTGGAGGAGGCACATCGTCGCGGCATTCTTCATCGCGACCTGAAGCCCGCCAACATCCTCGTGACGCCGGACGGCGTTCCAAAGCTTCTCGATTTCGGGATCGCGACGCTGATGCAGACGGACGCCGACCTCACGCTCACGTCGGACGACGCCGTCTGCGGAACGGCCGCGTACATGTCGCCCGAGCAGGCCGAAGCGCGGCCACTCGACGTCCGTTCCGACATCTTCAGCTTTGGGGCCGTCTTCTATGAGCTGCTCTCGGGTCAGCCGGCATTCGGCGGCCACACCGCGGCGCGGGTGCTCCTCGCCGTGCTGCATGAGGAACCGCGCGCGCTGCAAACGAGCCCGGAGCTGGAGCGGATCCTCAGGCGCTGCCTGCGTAAGCGCCCCGAGGATCGCTTCGCCAGCATGTCCGAGGTCCGGGCCGCTCTGGAGCGAGTCTCCCGGAAGGTCTCCAGCGAGGGACCATCCATCGCCGTGCTGCCGTTCACGAACCTGAGCGCGGACAAGGACAACGAATATTTCAGCGATGGCCTCGCGGAGGAGATCATCAATGCGCTCACGCAGATTCCTGAACTCAAAGTCACCGCGCGCACGTCGGCATTCGCCTTCCGTGGCAAAGAGCAGGACATCCGCACCATCGCTGAGGCGCTCAACGTGGGGACGATCCTGGAGGGAAGCGTCCGACGGGCGGCCAGCCGTATTCGCGTCACCGCGCAGCTCATCAATGCGTCGGACGGATACCATCTCTGGTCCGAGCGCTACGACCGGGAGCTGGCGGACGTCTTCGCGGTGCAGGACGAGATCGCGGCCGCCATCACCAGCGCGCTTCACGTGAAGCTGACGGCCCAGGTGGCGCCGCGACGCTATACGCCGGGCCTGGAGGCGTACGAAGCCTATCTGCGCGCGCTGCACGAGGCGCAGAAGCTGATACCCGAAGGCATGGCACGCGCGCGGGAGTGGTTCGAGCGGGCCATCGCACTCGATTCACGCTTCGCACTCGCTCATGGGATGTTCGGTTTCCATTTCGCGCAGCTGGCAAACTACGCGCTGCTGCCGGCGCACGACGCCATGCCGCTCGTACGTCGAGAAGCGCGAAAGGCGCTCGCCATCGAGCCATCTCTCCCGGAAGGCCACGCCATGCTTGGCCTGGTCGCCGCGCTCTATGAGTACGACTGGTCCGCGGCAGAGCGTCATTTCGCCGCAGCGATGGCCTGCGACCCGATACCTTCTGCGGTTCGGCGGTTCCATGCGCTGTACTACCTGCTGCCCGTCGGACGTTCCGGCGAGGCCGCCGACGAGTGTGCGCGCGCGCTCGAGGACGATCCTCTGAATCTCGTCGGCCGTCTGCGGCTGGCGCAATGCCTGCGTGCCGCGGGACGGGATGCAGAAGCCACGAGAGAACTGCGCCGCGTCCTCGAGCTGGATCACGACCTGTGGTTCACGCACTTCATCCTGGGTCTCGAGACCCTGTTGCAGGGAGATGTGCCCCGGGCGCTTCCGCACGCCGAAAAGGCGTACGCACAGGCGCCATGGAGTCCGGTGGCCAGGGGACTTCTCGCGGCGGCCCTGATGCTCGAGGGAACGACAACGCGAGCGCAATCACTGCTTGACACACTGAAGGCAGCCGACGTGTACGGGGCGTCGCTCGCGCTTGCCACGTACCATTTGGCCTGTTCAGAGTTGGAGGCCAGCGCGGACTGGACCGAACGCGCCATCGAAGAACGCCATCCAGCAATCTTCTTCTTCTTGTACGCGCACGCGCATGCCCTGCGCTGCAGCGTGCGCTGGCCGGCCCTCGCGAGAGCACTCAAACTTCCCCATCCGGGAGCCGGAGACGTGGTCAGGCCTGATGATGAGCGATGCCAGGAACGAAGCGCTCAAACCGACGAGTAAGAGCATGACGGAAGGGGGCGCAGCTTCGGTACTAGATCCGCGGCCGCTTCGCGGCCGTGGCCAAGCCGTGGTTGCAGGGCAAAAGTGACACCTCCGTACACGTTCAGGCCGCGCAAGCACGGCGAGTGGCCACGATCAGTGGACCGAGCGCGAGAACGGTGAAGCGCGTCAGTGCACCTCACGACGCTCACCTCGCGTCATGGCTTCCAACTCCTGAAGAACAGGAACGCCTGTGCGTACTCGGGCGTGATGCGCGTCGCCTGATACGGCCGCGGATCGTTTGCACAGTTGAATTCGTTCACGAACGCCGGGTAGTGACTGATGATGAGTGCCACGGCTGGATCGAGCGTATTGGTTTCGGGATTGGAGATCCATTGAAAGATGGGGCCGCCGCTGTGCCCTGAGCTGTTGTCGCAGGAGTGATCGGCGAGCCTGCCCCAGTTGTTGGCATCGGGAAACTGGTAATCGCCGACGTCGCACCGGTTCACGTCGCCGTACACCCCTCCCTCGACCTGAGATGGATGGAACCCGATCGGGGCGCCGGGCTGGCCCGGGTATCCCAGGTTCCGGTTGTTCCCGACCGCAAGCGGCACGTCCGCGATCGCGGCGACGCCCATCCAGCCTGTTCCTTCGCCCAGTCGCTGCGGAATCACGAGAATGGCGATGTCGAGGCCGGTGAAGAAGTTCGGAAACGGTGCCACGAGCGGCGCAGGGACCCAATACCAGCGGAAGCCTGCGTTGAGACCCTGCGTGTCGCTCATCAGCGTCGATCCAACGGGCATGTTCGAACCGTCTCTGGCCGGGATCACGTAGAAGTCGTGCCAGGTGTCGTTGCCGCCGTAAACGCAGTGCGCTGCCGTCAGCACGTGCCGGGGTCCGACCATCGCGCCCGAGCAGGACGATACCTGGCCATCTGAGCTCAGGTTCGCCATTCGGCGCGGCGCGCCCATCGCGGTGTGCCAGCGCATGCGCGTGTCCAGGCAGCCGCTGAAGTACGGGCCGGTCTGCGGCGGACCCCACTGTTCCGGCAGGGGGAACCAGTCGCCCGGTCGGATGACGTGATCGGGATTGAAATCGGGACCCGGATCGGCCCTCCCCAGCCCGCGCTCGGCCGCCCGATCGGCCAGGATCTCTCGTGTCGCCACCGGGACGTGCATCTGGAACTGGTTGCACGTCGCAGGGTTCACACCCACCCAATCGGTCAGCGCTGGGGCAGCCGCACCGGGATCCGGCCGCGAGGGCGACTCGTTGGCCAGCGTATCTGGTGGCGCCGGAATGACTCGCCCCGGGCCGATGAACTCGACCCGGATGCTGGACTCGGCGCGTGCGAGCGCGGCGGCATCGAGCCGTCCTCTCCGATTTGTGAACAGGAAGACCAGCGATTCACGCATGGTTTCGCGGAGCGACGCTTCGTCGCGCGCCAGAGCCTCGGGGCTCGAGTCGCACGTCGGAGTGGTTGCCTGAACCCCTGCGGCGCCCACGGCTGACGAAACGCTGCCGACTGACGAGGTCAGGAGGGCGATGAGCGCCGCAGCTGCGACGCCGGCGAGGGAGATCTTCTGGCGTGCCATGTGGGCCTCCATTCGGGAGACAGAGAATGTAGGCGCGCCCGCCGGGACGAGTCACCATCAGCACTGCTGGTCCTCGGCCCCTCAATGTTGTGGGTCACCGAAGTGGGATGGTCGAAGAGAGGACGACACAGAGATGAACGTTCCATCGATGCTGAGGGTGACTCGTGTAATGCGGCAGCTTCGTGCTGCCTTCCATAAAATACGGTGACGCCAAGGGCGCCGAGGCGCCCGCCTCGCAAGGCGCGAGGAGGGAAAATACGGGAGTATTTGGCCGACGGGCACCGCCGCGAGCCGGGGTCCCGGGACCGTTTTGGAGGCTTCGCTAATCGCGTGGCTCAGAGGCCGGCCCGATCCCGACAGGCCCGCTCCGGCCGGAGTCCGTGCACAGCTTCCGCAGTTGGCCGCGAGTCGCCGACGTCCGCGCGGCGCCGCCGCCGCGCGACGGACGCCGTTGGAGCACACTGCGGCAGCGCGAAGCCGGAACGCGCCCGCAGCGATTCCTCGCGTCGAGGTGAAGCGGGATGCATCGGCGGCCGAATGCCACCGTATTCATGGAAGTCAGCACTCAGGGCCGCTGGAGAGCGACCCGACCGGCTCGGCGAAGATGTCGCGCCGCAGAATCGCGGCGAGCTCCCGAGCGGCGTAGAGCGCCACCGGCCCGAGGAACAGGCCCACCACGCCGAACGCGATCATCCCGCCGACCATGCCGAAGAAGAGCGCGGCGTTATCCAGCCTGACGTTGCGCCCGGCCAGGAGCGGTCGCAGCACGTTGTCGATGGTGCCGACCACGCCGCCCCCCCAGACCGCCATGGCAGCGGCGCTCCACGTGTGACCCTGCGCCGCGAGCCACAGCGCGACGGGCGCCCAGACGAGCGCGACGCCGCCTGGCAGGATCGCCAGGAAGAACGACAGCGCGGCGAGCGGCAGCGGACGTGGGGCGCCGAGCACGAGGAGCGCGAGGCCGATGAGCGCAGCCTGGATCGCAGCCGTCAGGCCCACGCTCGTGAACACTCCGCGCGTCATGTCGCCGATATCGCCCAGGATGCGTGTCGCGTCGCCCATCGGGATCGGCAGCGTTTCGGCCAGTGACGCCGAGAGGGCCTCGCCGTGCGAGAAGAGCAGGGGCAGCCCGATGATCATGACGAGAAACGAGAACGCCAGGCCGAGGGCGCCGCCGACGAGCGCCGGCCCCTGCACGGCGAAGAACTGGGCGCCGCGTTGCAGGCCGGCAAGTGCGACCGCGCGAAGATCGACGTGGGAGAGTCCCACCAGCTGGATGCCTCGGTCGGCAAGGTCTTGAAGCCACGCCGCGCGATCGCCCAGTCCCTCACCGGATGACCCTGGCTGGAGAAGCTGCCGGGCCGACTCGTACGCCGCGGCCGCGCCTTCCAGGGCCTGGACCGCGGCCACGGTGACCGGCACGAGGACGAACGCCGCGACGAGCAGCGTGACGACGGCCGTCGCGGCCCACTTGCGGCCGCGAAACGCATTCACGAGGCGCCGGTGAAACGGCCGGAACGTCACGACGAGCACCGCCGCCCACGTGAGCCCTGCGAGAAACGGGGCGATCACCCGGAGCGCGGACCAGAGGACGAAGAAGAGCAGGAGGACGAAGAGCAGCCGGCTGGTCACGTTTCGATGCACGGGAATCCTCCCGACCGGCGGTCGCGGAGCGTGCCCGCGGCCGGGTCTCTTGCGCAAGGAAGGATACTCGCGTCGCCGGGCGAACGCGAGGGTGCGAGCCGGAGCGCGGCTGTACAGCTGGACGCCAATGCGCGCCAGTCCGGCACGCGCGTCACCCGATCTTGAACACGAACGACGTGAGAAACGTCACGTCGTTTTTCTCGACGTCCACGGATGTCGGCCTGGTCTTGTAGGTGTCGAGCAGCTCGATCTTGATCTGCGTACGCGCGGTGATGTTCGCGGCCAGGCCGGCCGTGAACGCGTGGATGGAGTCGCCGAACTCGTCCATCTTCCACAGCCCGGAATAGCTCTGCGTAGCAGTGGCCATCGGCGACACCTTGATTTCCAGCTTGTCGCCGGCCGTGAACGCCCCTGATGTGTCCACGTCGAGCCCGGTGTTCTTCTCGATCGCCACGCCAGCACCCGTGTCGGCCGACAGCGTCACGCGAGAGGTATCGATCAGCCGGTAGCCGATGCCGCCCGTGGGCGCCCAGAGGTACTCGATATCCTTGAACCGATCGCGCAGGAACTGCAGCTGCCCGAAGACGAACGCGCGCTTGGTGAGCATCCGCTCGACGCGGGCACCGAAGGCCGTGCGGTCGACGAGCGTCTCGTCATCGTCGCTCGCGCGAAGGTAGAGCGCGTTGAAGATCAAGACGGTACGGGTCTTCGGGTCGCGTCTGGCGTCGAACGAGATGTTGAAGTTGGACGTGTCGCTGTTACCAGACGTCACCGAGAAGCCCGCACCGGCGCTGCCGGTCCAGACCGGGGAAGGCGGCGGCGCGGGCACGCAGCCCGCCGGGCACTGCGGCACCGGCGCGGGCTGCGGATCTTGCGCGAGTGCCCGCGCCCTGCCGGCTGCCACGAGCAGGGTGACGATGGCGGCCGTGCGAAGGAATCGGACGACGATGCCTGAAAGCGACTCGAACATACCGGCGGTTTCCTTTCGATTGGCAGTCAGCGCGTCGTGCGTTCCGGAACGAGCCTGGGCATGTCGGCGTCCACCTCCTACCCGCACTCGTGCCCGACGGGAGAACCGTGCGAGGGTAAGAGTACCTGATCATGCTCAGCTGGTGGACCGCGCGGATTGGGGCCATGGATCGACTGACGCAACCCGGAGCCGCCCAGGGACGACACTGCGTTCGGGCCCATTCTCGGGGATCGTAGCGTGATTCCGCTCTCGAATATGGATGTGGGGGCCGGGTGAGTCTCCGAAGCCCCCCTCCTCGTCTTTGCCGACCCGGTTACCGATTTGTGAAGCGAGTGCGCGGTATACTCACGCTGCGCGTCTTGTGAATCTCTCTCGCCTGTCGCTACGGCAACACGTTGAGCCTCCCTCGAGGCTCAGCAGGCCGGGCGTAGCTTCTGCGACGACAGAGCGGAGTGAGTCGAGTCGCGACCAACCGCCGAGCCCATGCCGCTAACGACCGGCGATCGTCTGGGAGCATTTGAAATCGTCGGAGCCCTCGGCACAGGCGGCATGGGCGAGGTCTACCGCGCGACCGACACGAAGCTGGGACGCGACGTCGCGCTCAAAGTCCTGCCCGCCGGGGTGGCTGGCGATCCGGACCGGCTCGCGCGCTTTCGGCGCGAGGCACGTGCCGTCGCCGCGCTCAACGACCCGCACATCGTCACTATCCATTCCGTGGACGAAGCCGACGGTATCCACTTCCTCACGATGGAGCTCGTCGAGGGGCAGTCGCTCGACTGCGCGATTCCGGAAGGAGGCCTCCCTGCCGATCGGATTCTCCAGATCGCCCGGGCGATTGCGGAGGCGCTTGCCGCCACGCATGCGAAAGGCATCGTCCATCGTGACCTCAAGCCGGCGAACGTGATGCTCAACCCCGACGGTCGTGTGAAGGTGCTGGACTTCGGGCTCGCCAAGGAGGTGCCTCCGGGTGCGTCGATCGATCTCACACTGACCGCCTCCGCGCAGACCGCGGCGGGCATGGTGATGGGAACCCCGGCCTACATGTCGCCCGAGCAGGTCGCTGGACGATCAGTGGATCAGCGCACGGACCTCTTCTCGCTCGGCATCATCCTCTACGAGATGGCGAGCGGCCGGCGGCCATTCGTTGGTCCCTCCTCGGCCGAGCTGGCGTCATCGATCCTGCGCGACACGCCGCCATCGCTGACGGCGGTCCGACCCGACTTGCCCGACGGACTGCAACGCGTGATCGATCGGTGTCTTCGAAAGAACGCCGCGGACCGGTATGCGTCCGCGTGTGAACTCCTCGATGACCTGCGAGGCGTGATCGTCGAGCGAAGCGGCCGGACGTCAACAGCCGGTAGCGATGCCGGCACCACGTCCGGCGTTGGCAGCCGGCCTGCGATCGCGGTGCTGCCCTTCGACAACCTCTCGCGAGATGCGGAGCAGGAAGCCTTCGCCGATGGCCTGGCCGAGGACCTGATCGGACGGCTGTCACTGTGGCGCTCGTTCCCGGTGATCGCGCGCGGTTCGAGCTTCGTCTACAGGGGCAAACCTGTCGACCCCAAGCACGTGGCCGCCGACCTCGGCGTGCGTTATCTGGTCCTGGGGAGTGTCCGCAAGGCGGGAAACCGGATCCGAATCGCCGCGCAGCTGGTCGACGCGTCGACCGGGCACCAGGTCTGGGCGAAGACGTTCGACCGTGAACTCTCCGACGTCTTTGCGGTGCAGGACGAAATCAGCGAGGCGATCGCGACATCGCTCGTCGGCGATCTGCAGCGTGCCGAGCACGAGCGGGCCGTGCGGCAGGCGCCCGAGAACCTCGAAGCCTGGGAGCTCTATCAGCGGGCCCTGCCGCTGCTGCACCGGTTCACGCGCGAGGCAAACGCTGAGGCCCGCACCTTGCTCGAGCGCGCGCACGCGCTCGCCCCGCGCTTCTCGAACGTGCTCGCGCGCCTGGCGGAAGCGGGAATCTGGGAAATCATGTACGAATGGGCCCGGTCGCCTGACCAGACGCTCGAGGCCGCGCTCGACCACGCGCGGCGCGCGGTGGCGCTCGACCCGCTGGACGCGGACGCCCACGCGATCCTCGCCTTCGCATTCATGACCGCGGGCGACGGTTACGGGGGGCTCGACGAGGCGCGACGCGCCGTCGAGCTCAATCCGAGCCTCCCGTTTGCGCTGAGTATCCACGCCTATCTGTGGCACATTGGCGGTCACCCACCCGAGGAGAGCATCGCGACGATGCATCGGGTGATGCGGCTCAGCCCGTACGACCCCCTCGAGTGGATGTTCAATGACATCCTCGCGGGCGCTTGCTTCAATGCGGGGCGCTATGCGGAGGGGCTGGGCGCGGGCCGCCGTCTCATTACGCTCGCGCCCAAGTACTACTGGGGCTATCTGTGGAGCGCGATGAACGCCGTGGGACTCGGCCAGATCGACGAAGCGCGGGCCACGATCCGCGAAGCCCGCCGGGTCAAACCCGAAGTCTCGATTGAGCTGGCGCGAAAATGCCTCGGCGCGATAACTGAAGATGTGGAGCGCCGTTTTTCCGGAGCCCTGCGAACGGCCGGCCTCGAAGAACATTCAGCAGGCTGACCGGAGGCGACAGCTTTTCAGCCGTCAGCTCGTGGAAATTGGAAAAAATGGGTACCGTCTCTGCAACGACATCGCGGGGGCCTGCTCCTTCAGCGCGTCTTCCATTCCACCATCCAGATGTTGCCGGTTATCTCGCCGAGGTGAAACAGCAGCCGCCCGGGAGCGACGTGCAGCTCCAGCGGGATGATCTCGGCGTTCAACAGCGAGCGCCGCGCGCTGTGTGAATGGTAGATTTCGAGCGGAGGGCCGACCGGCCGCTTGGTCGGTGGATCCAGACGCTGAGCCCAGATGCAGCGGGACCCGTCGCGATCCGAGGTGAAGTACAAGAGGTTCCCGTCAGGCGACCACACCGGCTTGTCGTCAAAACTCTTGTCATCGGTAACCGCGATCCACTGGTCAAGAGAGGTAATCGTTCCTTCCGCGAACGGCATGATCGTGACGCGGGAGTGTCCGCGCCCGGTCATCTCGTGAAAGCTGATCCAGCGGTCGTCGGGCGAGAAGCGAGCCCGCGCCAGATTTCTGCGTGGCGCGTTGACGAGTTCGGTCTTGCGTCGGGATACCAGGTCGTAGAGTACTAGCGACATCCACTCCGAGCCGGACTGAAAACCGAAGAGGAGGCGCTTGCCGTCCGACGAGAGGTCCCAGACTCGCGCGCAGTCCTCGCACACCCTTTCCGCCACCCCCGGTTGGCCATCGCTCCCGACGGGCAGCAGGAAAAAGTCCCAGTGGCCGTTCTCGATGAGCTGGTAGCCGACCGTATTCCCATCGGGCGAGATCTCCGGCCCGAACTCGTCGGCGCTCGTGGACGTCAACGCCGTTTCCTTCCCTGATTCCAGGTCCTTGAGCCAGATGTCTGCGCTGCCCGCTCGTGTCGAGACGAACGCCAGTCTCCTGCCGTCGGCCGAGAGAGACGACGAGGCGTCATACGCGGATGACGTCACGCGGCGCGGCTCGCTGCCCAGTACGGTTCCCCGGTTCGCATCAACTGGAAGGTCGTACACGTTGATGGTGGACACGAGACTGGCAAACGCCAGGCGGACGGCAGGCGTGCCCCGTTCGGTGATTGTGGCGACGGAGGGCACCGTCTCGATGCTGGTGCCTGACGTGACGCGCTCGGGCGGCCCGATTACTTTCCATGTCGTGGACGAGATGCGCAGTCGCCACAGGTTCGTGGCGTTGCCGATCTCTCCCGAAAAGATGATGGAGTCGTCGAGCCAGGCATCGAGTGTCGTCATTAAAGCGTCGTCGCCCCGCTCTTTGAATCCCGCGCGGCGCAGCGCATCGAGCGCTCCGGTGGGAACGGCCGACCCGCCCGCGATCGGCACAACCCACCAATCCATGTTGTGAACTCCGTCGCCTCCTACGAATACGAGGTGCTCGCCGTCACCCGTCCAGAGCGGATGCCAGGCTTCCTTGACGCCGGTCTCGACGCGTTTTGGTTGTCCCCCTGATGCGGCCACGACTCGGAGCTCGGATCCCAGGCCACCGACGGCCCGTGCGCCGCCGGTGTGATACGCGATCAGCGAGCCATCTGGGGAATACCGCGGCGCCTGGCCACCTGTGGCCACCGGGCGCGGCTCGCCGCCCCCCAGTGCAGACACCGTGAAGATGCCGCCCCCTTGTTTCTCCGAACGAAAAACGATCCTGCTTCCATCGGGCGAAAAGCACGGCGCACGCTCGTCGGCCGGATCGTCCGTCAACCGGGTCGTTTCACCGCTCGCCAGGTTTTGAATCCAGAGGTCGAGGTTCCCCTGGCCCGCGCGATCGGAGGCGTACACGACCAGCTTGCCGTCCGGAGAGAGCGCGGGATCGGTGGTCAAACCGGAGTCGAACGTTACCCGTGTCCGGTCGGCAGCCGCTGCCGGATTGCCCGGGGCTTTCTTCCATAACAGAAGCACCGCAATCAGCGCGGTCGCCGCAGCGGCCAGCGCGGCTACGGGCACCCACCGGCGGCGCCGGCGCGGCGACGGAGCCGCGGCAAGCGCGCCGGAATCGAATTCCTCCTCGAGATCGGCCAATGCCACCTTGAGGTCGATCACGTGGTGGAACCGCCGGTCGGGATCCTTCCGCAGGCAACGGACAATGATTCGCTCCAGGTCCCGGGGCACGTCGGGGCCGGCCGGCGGCGGGTCCTGGTTGATTACGGCGGCCAGCGTGGAGATGCGCGTGTCGCCGCGAAACGCGGGGCGGCCCGTGACCATCTCGTAGAGAACGGCGCCGAAAGAAAACACGTCCGAGCGCGCATCGACCGGCTTTCCCTGTGCCTGCTCGGGCGACATGTACGCTACGGTTCCGACGATCGTGCCTTCCGCGGTGCGCACCAGCGCCGATCTCGTTGACGCCCAGTCACTGTCGGGCGGACCGGCCAGCTTGGCCAGCCCGAAGTCCAGCACCTTCACCGTGCCGTGGTCGTCGACCATGATGTTGGCTGGCTTCAGGTCGCGGTGAATGATGCCGCCCGAGTGGGCGGTTGCCAGCGCGTCGGCGATCTGCAACGCGTACTTGAGAGCTTCGCCGATCGGCAGACCCCTGCTAGGAATACGTCGATCGAGCGGTTTGCCCGACAAGTACTCCATGACGATGAAGTCCTGGCAGCCCTCCGAGGAGACGTCATGAACAGTGACGATGCCGGGATGATTGAGCGCAGAAGCGGCCCTGGCTTCCTGGACGAACCGCCGCTTGCTGTCGGGATCGAGGACCTTTCCGGGAGGCAGCACCTTGATGGCCACGAATCGATCGAGGTGCGTGTCGCGGGCCTTGTAGACCACACCCATACCGCCCTCGCCCAGCTTCTCAAGGATCTGGTAGTGAGCGATCACGCGGCCGGTCAGGGAGTCGGCGCCAATCCGCACCTGTCACCCCCGGGTGGATGGAAGCTTCGTCATTGTAGGTGGGTTTCAGCGGCGAGGCAATCGGAGGGATGCTACCGGTACGGGGATTCGAACCCCGGCCAGCGGTTCCTTATCCGGCAACCAGTCGCCGCGAGCGAATCGGTCGAAACCTGCGCGCGTCGTAATCGGCTGGGCAGAGGCGTCAAACCGATGAACGGCACGGTGAAGCGGGGGCACAGGCCGCCTCAGCGCGACAGACGTAGCGGCAGCGGCGGCGCCACACCCGGAACGGCGGCCGTGAAATCTTCGCCAACCAGCCACGCGATGGTCGCGGCGACCTGGGACGTCGTCACGTGAAGGTCGCGCCGGATGCCCAGCGGCGGCACCTCCGGCCCCAGCAGCGCCATCCACGTGCGCTCGGCAGCCTTCACATCTCGCCCGTGGTTCATCCAGTCGGTCGGTGCCGCACCGCGTCCGTGGTCCGTGGTGATCAGCAATGACGTTCGTCCGGCATACTCGGGCATCGACTGCGCCGTCGACCAGATCCGCTCGATGAACCGGTCCGCGCGGTTCGTCGCATCGAGGTAGAGGTCATAGCGGCCTTGATGTGCCCACTCGTCCCCCTCGCCCAGCATCACGTAGAGGATGCGCGGCCTGCGCGTTCGGACGTGTTCGAGCGCCGCGTAGACCACCGGCGCGTCGACCGGACCGTAGGTCCAGTGGCGCGGCAGGTCGGCGGCGAGTCGATCGATCGCCCGTTCGCGCTCGGTCGCTGGATTCGGCACCAGGTTCCAGCCGGAGCCGACGTGGAGACCGCTCCGATCGACGTTCAGAATCGACGGCAGGACGTCCCAGGAGCCAAAGGCCGCGACGCGTCCCGCGTACCCTTGGCGGCGGTTCAGCCATTCGAGCACAGTGAGATTGGGATTAGGGACCTTGTCGTTGCTGTCCACGCGAGGGTCTGCCAGCCCGGCGAACATCTCGCTGTATCCCGGATAGGAGAAGAACAGGCCGTTGGTCAGGCGAGCCGTGCTGCCCGCCGTGCCATCCCCGAAGATCTGCCCCTGCCGGGCCAGCGTCTTCCAGATGAAGGGCATCAGCGTCGTCCGACGGTCCTCCGGCGTCTCGCGCCAGAATCGCCGCTCCGCTTCGCCGCCGGATCCCTTGTCGTCCCTCTTGAAGTAGTCACGATCGGCGCCGGCGAAGAATTCCTGCCAGCGGAGCCCGTCGATCGTGATGACGATGACGTTAGCCGGCGGCGCGGGCTGCGCACGTCCGCTCGGAACGGCCGCCACGCCGATGACGAGGATCAGAAGTGTGCGGCGTCGGATGCTCACGCTCTTCTCCGTGTGCTGGGCCATGGGGCAGGCCGCCGCCGCAAGCCGGGAACCACGCTAGGCGCGCCGTCCTTTTTGACCAGGGGTAAGCTGGCGCGGCGGCCAACAAGAGGCGCGATGCCGCACATTGTAGTTGCATTGAAGCGCTGAGCGTCGCTGAAGCGAACGGTGGCCGCAGTGCTCGAGATCGAGCTGCACGCGCGTCGCAGGCCGAGGACGCCGTCCGCAGTCGATCACGTAAGCGACACCGTTGCTCACGACGACCTGCGCCGAACCGGAACTCGCCCTTCGCGGACCCGGGCCGCCGCCCATACCCAGAAGAACGAGCTTCGTCCCTCTTTGACGCGGCGTCGGCTGGACGTGCGCCGAAACGCCATGGCGCCCGCCAGAAGGCGCGTCGGGTGATAAGCGACAAGTGTCCCGCCACGACCTGCGGATTATCGCCTCCGAACGGGGACGCGCCCGCGCCCGGAACACCTCTCGCGTGTGCTCTTCGTCGGATCGGACGAAGTGACGTGAGCTCGCTGACTGCAAGTCTTCGCGTGAGTCGAAAGCGACGGATGGCTTGCCATCCGTAGCTCGCTCACGATCCAGGCGACCGAAGGATGGTACCGGTACGGGGTTTGGCGAAAGGTTGGTCGCTGCGATTTTCGGGGATCGCAGCGTGATACGGCGCAGGAATCTGCCGGATCGAGCTGGACGCTCACAGGGCAACAAATGCTCTCGACTAGTATCGATATCTTTTGATATATAGTTGCCATGCCGCGCAAGCGCCCCGAGGCCTTCCTCCCGCTCCGGAGCCACTGGTTCCACATCCTGTTGTCGCTGGTCGGCGGAGAGCAGCACGGCTACGGGGTCATGCAGGACGTCCTGGAGCGCACCGATGGGAAGGTGCGCTTGTGGCCGGCGACCCTCTATGGCTCGCTGAAGCGGCTCATCCAGGAAGGTCTGATCGTGGAATCGGGAGAACGGCCCGCGCCCGAATTCGATGACGCCCGCCGCCGCTACTACAGGCTGACGCCGCTCGGCCGCGGCGTGCTCGAGCTGGAGAGTCAGCGGCTCGAAGCGCTGGTCCAGATGCTTCGGGCGAGGCGCAGCCAGGAGGCGCGGTGATGACCGTCTGGCTGAACGGCTGCCGCCGGCTGTATCAACTCGTGGCGCGCGCCTTCCCTCATGAATTCCGCGCGATCTGCGGCGACGGCCTCGAGCGCCTGGGAGGCGACATCGTCCCGATTGTCTGGCGCGACCAGGGCCTTCCGGGGCTCGTTCGCCTGTTCGGGGATCTCGCTCTGCATCTGCCACTGGAGTACTTCGCAACGCTTACCGGAAAGCTGAAGGAGCTCACCATGACTGGCGACATGTTCGAGGGCACGTGGAAGGCAAAGATCGAAGAGTCGCAGTGGGATCCAGCCTATACACCCACGCAGGCCTGTCTGCGGTTCGAACCGACCGAGTCCGGCTATCTGCTCGTTGCCTACGGGATCAAGGATGGCCAGGCCGTCGCGGAGCGCCCCGTCTCCGTCGTCGCGGATGGCCGGCGTCGTCCGCTGGTCGACCTGAACGGCCGGCCGATTCCCGGCGTCCCTCCCGGCGCGCTGGCCTTTGGCACCCGGCCTGATGCCCGAACCCTCGAGGCGGCGGTCGAGCTCGATGGAAAGGTGCTCGGCGGTGGCAGGTACGAGGTATCGAGTGACGGGACCACCTTGACGGTCACGACCGAGGGAATGGGGGTCAAGGGGCCGTTCAAAACGCGTGCGGTGTTCGAGCGGGTTTCACCGGATCCGTATCTACCGCTGGCTTGACCGCGCAGTGTGCCCTCGCGAAGTGCGACTACAGCTGGGGGCGGTGATCCTGGCTTAGAATTGGCGTCGCTGCATGTCTCTTCCCCCGGGCGCGAACGTCGGCCCGTATCAAATCCTGTCCGGCATCGGTGCGGGCGGGATGGTGAAGTCCAGGGCGCGTGACAGCAGGCTGAATCGCGACGTCGCCCTGAAAGTCCTGCCCGAGATCTTCGCCTCTGATACGGATCGCCTTGCCCGCTTCAAGCGGGAAGCCGAAATCCCTGCCTCACTGAATCATCCCGACATTGCCGCTATCTACGGCCTGGAGGAGTCGAGTGGCATGCAGGCGCTCATCCTCGAGCTGGTCGAGGGCCCGACGCTCGCCGACCGCATCGATCTCGTCCGACACGGTTACCCGCGACTGGCAGATGACAGGGCTGTGGCTGCAGCGAGCTCAGAAAAGAGAGACGAGCGAGCGTGTAAGGGGGTCCGGGGGACGAAGTCCCCCGGTTCATGATGGACCGCTGGCGGCAAATCCAATCGCTATGCCACGCCGCGCGGGCGCGCCCGGCCGGCGAGCGTGCGGCGTTTCTGGCCGAGGCCTGCGTCGACGATGCCGGGCTACGCGCCGAGGTCGAGTCGCTGCTCGCGGCGGCGGATTCCGCGCCGTCATTCCTGGAGACACCCATCGTCGGCATGGCCTCGCCGCCCTCGCTTGTGGGACGGCAGCTGGGTGCGTACCGCATTGACGCGCCGATCGGCGCCGGCGGGATGGGCGAGGTCTATCGCGCGCACGACACCCGCCTCAGGCGCGACGTCGCCGTGAAGATCCTGCCCGCAGCGTGGGCCGCCGACCCGCAGCGCCGCACCCGCTTCGAGCGCGAGGCGCGCGCGGTCGCCGCGCTCAATCATCCGAACATCTGCACCATCCACGACGTCGGCCACGCGCAGGGGATCGACTTCCTCGTGATGGAGCTCGTGGACGGCGAGTCGCTGGCGGCGCGGCTGGCGAAAGGGCCGCTGCCGCTCCACGAGGCGCTCGCCCGTGGGATCGAGGTCGCCGATGCGCTCGACCGGGCGCATCGGCAGGGGATCATCCACCGCGATCTGAAACCAGGTAATGTGATGCTGGCCAGAAGCGGGTCGGGCAAAGCGCACGCGACCCAGGCCAAGCTGCTCGACTTCGGCCTCGCGCGGATCGTGGCATCCGGCGTTGCCGCCGCGACGACGGCGGACGTCACACCAAAGACGGAAACGGGTGCGGTGCTCGGCACACTCCAGTACATGGCGCCCGAACAGATCGAAGGCCGACCCGCCGATGCGCGCACCGACATCTTTGCTTTCGGCGCGCTGCTCTACGAGATGCTCACCGGCCGGCGCGCCTTCGAGGGCGCGAGCACGGCCGCAGTGATGGCTGCGATTCTGCGGGAAGAGCCTCCGCTCGACTCCTTCACCCCCGCTGCTCCCCGCCCACTCGGCCGGCTCGTGCGGAACTGTCTCGCGAAGGATCCGGACGATCGATATGCGAGCGTGCACGACGTCCTGCTGGATCTGCGCGGGATCGCTGAGGGCGACCCCGGCGCCGGCGCATTCCCGGCGCCTACCCGCTGGTGGCAGCGAGCAGCCGTGGCATGGGCGGTCACGGCGCTGGCACTCGCAACTGCCGGCGTTCTGCTGTTTCGCCAGTCCGGATCGACAGTGGCTCCTCCCTCTCTCCCGCCGATTCGAGCGACGATTGTTTCCCCGCCTGGAATCGAAATCAACCGTGCCGCCGGAATCGCTCTTTCTCCCGACGGGACGAAACTCGTCTTCAGGGCTGGAGACACCCTCTGGGTGCGCGCCTCCGACGAGCTCGCGGCCCGCGAACTCCCAGGGAGCGCCGGGGCCATGTACCCCTTCTGGTCGCACGACAGCCGTTCGATCGGATTCTTCCTCGGCAACAATCGTCTGGTGCGGATGCGCCCCGAGGACGCCTCGCCGACCTTCGTCTGCGACGCCCCGTCTCCGCGCGGCGGCAGTTGGAGCGTGGACGACCTCATTCTCTTCGGTTCGCGGGATGTCCTGCGCACCGTGTCGGCCACCGGCGGACCGGTAACGGAGGTGTCGAGACTCGAACCAGCATATTTTGCACACAAGTGGCCCTCCTTTCTTCCCAACGGACGGCACTTTCTCTACAGCGCTCAACTGCGTGAATGGAAGAACGCTCCGATGGATCTCTTCCTCGGCTCGCTCGACGGCACACCGCCGCGACGACTTGGCGAAACCTGGTCCGGCGCCGTCCATGCACTTCCCGGCTTCGTACTCTCGGTTGGATTCCCCGGGCGCACGCTCGTCGCCCGCCGGCTCGACGTCACCGCCAATCGGCTGACGGGCGAAGCTATCCCCATCGCCGCCGGGCTCGTGCTCATCTCGCAACGCTGGACGGCACCGTTCTCTGCTTCCAGTGTGGGCAGCCTCGTGTATGTGACCGGGAACGACACCCCGTTACGCCGGCTCACGTGGACGAGCCTGAATGGCGTCGAAAACGGCGCAGCAGATCCCGCGCGGTTCTCAGAGCTGGCTCTCTCGCCGGACGGACGATGGGCCGTGGCAACGATCATGGATGACGACCGGGCCACATCCGACCTGTGGGAAATCGGTCTGGAGCATGACAGGCGTGAACGTCGCACCGACACACATGATGATGAACAGCTTCCAATCTGGACCAGGACCCAGAACGGGCAGGAGATTTTCTACTCGGCACGACGTCGTGGAAGCGTGGTCGACATCTATCGACGGCGTCCTGGCGATGCCAACGAAACGCTGGTCCGTGCTCTTGAAGGAGAAGGACAGCCCTGCGATGTGTCGCGCGACGGCAAGTGGCTCCTGTATAGCGAACACCGGACAGGCGAGCGTGCGCAGAACCTCTGGCTCCTGCCGCTGGCGGGTGGAAACCCGGTGCCGTTCCAGGTCGACCGCTACTGGAAGACCTGCGGACCGATTTCGCCCGACGGACGCTGGGTGCTCTTCACCTCCACGGAGTCGGGCCGGGAGGAAGTACGCGTTCGGGAGTTCCCGCACGGCCGCTCGTATCCGGTGTCCAGAGGACGCTTTCCGAAGTGGGACCGAAGTGGCAACACGATTTATTACTTCGTCGAAGGTGGACGCCTCCTGTCGGTGCCCTTCACGTCCGGTCAGACGCCTGTAATTGGGCGCCCCCGTGTGGTGTTCGAGGATGGGGGCTTTCCGTACGGTTTCGCCGTGGCGCCGGGGCCACGCTTTCTCCGTCTCCTGGACGATGCGAGCGTTCCACCGCCATCGGTTACGCTTCTGACCGGTTGGCTGCCGCGAAATCTGCGATGAGGGAGCCGGAAGTCCGTATTCAGAAATGGTACCGGTACGGGGATTCGAACCCCGGTCCCGTGGCTGAGAACCACGTGTCCTGACCCCTAGACGATACCGGCACTGCCCGAGACAGGAATCTCCAATTTTATCAACGCCCGGCCGCCGGCGCAAGGCTCCCAGAGCGTTTCTGGGTCCAGGTTTATGGTCCATGGCCGAGCGGCTTCACCAAAAAACGACCTGGACTTTATGAACCGTGAAACTATGAATCCGGTGAACCCCAATGAACCCAGGAACCAAGTGAACCCCGGAACCTGATGAACCCCTGAACCCATTGAACCATGAACCGATTATCATCAGACCATGCGCTACCTCTTCGGTCTGATTCTGGTTCTCGCCCTCGCCGCCGGCGGCGCGTGGCTCGTGGCCGGTCGCATGACGAGCCCCGCCATCGAAATCAGCAAGCCGGACAAGTTCGTCGGCACCGCGAGCCCGTTGGACGTCTCGGTGAGCTCACCGAACAATGAGCTGTCCGCGCTTCGCATCGTGTTCGAGCAGGACGGAAACCAAACCCCGCTGTACGCCATGGACCAGCCGGGCGAGGTGAAGACGAAACAGGACGGCGAGCGGATCCTCCTGAGCGGCGAAATCGGCAAGAAAACCGTCCCCCAGCTCAAAGCAGGCGCCGCCCGCATCGTCGTCACGGCCGCGCGGCCGGTGCTCTACGGCGTGCGCACGCTCCAGTCGACAGCGACGCGCGACGTGCAGGTGCGCCTCGAGCGGCCGCGCGTGTCGGTGATCTCCACGCACCACTACGTGAACCTCGGCGGTTCCGAGATGGTCGTCTACCGCGTGACCCCGGACGATGTCGAGTCGGGGGTGGTGGTGGGAGATGTCGAGTACCCCGGTTATCCGGCGTCGGGGATCACCGTCGAAGGGGTCCGTATCGCCGATCCGGCCGTTCGCGTGGCGTTCTTCGCGCTCCTCTACGACCAGGACGTCAATACACCGATGCGCGTGTTCGCGCGGGACCCGGCCGGCAACAGCGCGCGTGCGGACTTCGATCACCGTACGTTCCCCAAACCGTTCAAGCGCAGCCGAATCGCGCTCGACGACAAGTTCATCGACCGCGTCGTCCCCGCGATCCTCGAGGGCACGACCGAGATCCAGCCCGAAGGGGATACGCTCGCGAAGTTCCTCGCCATCAACGGTGACCTGCGGCGCAAGAATGCCGGGAAGATTGCATCGTTTGCGGCCGAGACGGCACCCGGGCTCCTGTGGCAGGGCATCGTGTTCCACCCGTTCACCAACACGGCCGTGGAATCGGCCTTCGCCGACCAGCGGACCTACATCTACAAGGGGAAGGAAGTCGATCGGCAGGTGCATCTTGGCTTCGATCTCGCCTCGCTGGCGGGCGCGCCCATCGTCGCGGCCAACCGCGGCAAGGTGATGTTCGCGGACGAGCTGGGCATCTACGGCAACTGCGTGATCGTGGATCACGGCATGGGCGTGCAGTCGCTCTACGCGCACTTGTCCTCGATCGAGGTGCAGTCGGGGCAAATGGTGGAGAAGGAGCAGACCCTCGGGCGGAGCGGGATGACCGGCCTCGCCGGCGGCGATCACCTGCACTTCACGATGCTCCTGCACGGCCGGATGGTGAACCCCGTCGAGTGGTGGGACAGCCACTGGATCGAGGATCGCATCCTCCGGAAACTGCGCGCGGCCGGGGGAACGTAAAACGGGTCAGTTTCCAGCTTCCAGCTTCCAGCTTCCAGCTTCCAGCTATCGGGTTTCAGTTGAGCTGACAAGGTCGGGAGCCGGCAATGCAGGACTCGGGTCCGGCTGCTCGGCTCCTCGATTGCCGGCGTAATATTGAAGTAAGCTTCTCTCGCTCAGCAAATCCAGGCCAGACGGAGATTCGGAGATCCATGAAGTCGAACGCCGAGGCGGTCGCCATTCCGGCCGAACGCGGCCGCACGTCGGATTACGTCGCGCTCGCCAAGCCCAGGCTCAACTTTCTCGTGGTGGCCTCGGCGATGGCGGGCTATGCCATGGCGGGCGGGGAAAGCTGGCAGGCGCTGCCGCTCATGGCCACGATGATCGGAACAGGGCTGGTCGCGGGCGGCGCTTCGGCGTTCAACCAGATCATCGAACGGCGCCAGGACGCGTTGATGCGCCGGACGAAGCTTCGACCGCTCCCGGATGGCCGGTTGCAGCCGCCGGAGGCCACCGCGTTTGCCGTGGCGATCTCGCTCGCCGGTTTCGTCGTGCTGTGGGCCGGGGCCAACCTGCTGAGCGGGCTCATCGCGCTCGCGACGCTGGTTATCTATGTCGCTGTCTACACACCTTCCAAGCGGGTCACGTCGTTCTCGACGGTCATCGGCGCAATCCCCGGCGCGCTGCCGCCGCTGATCGGCTGGGCCGCGGTGCGCGACTCCCTGTCGCAGGGCGCCTGGGTGCTGTTCGGGATTGTGTTCCTCTGGCAGCTGCCGCACTTCCTGGCGATCGCCTGGATGTATCGCGAGGACTACGCGCGGGCGGGCTACCCGATGCTGCCGGTGATCGACCCCGACGGGCGTAGCACGGCGCGCCAGGCCGTCGGGTACACAGCGGCGCTCCTGCCCCTCAGCCTCGCGCCGACCCTCATCGGCATGGCCGGCACGCAGTATTTCACCGGAGCGCTCGTGCTGACGCTCCTGTTCCTCGTCGCCGCCGTCCGGTTCGGATTGACCCGCGATACGGGCGACGCGCGACGCCTGTTCTTCGGCTCCATCCTGTACCTTCCGCTCATCTGGATGTTGATGATTGCGGACAGGGTTTGAGGGCGCCCTGTCACGTGCGACGTGCGGCGTGCTACGTGCTACGTGCGACTTGTCAGGTGCGACGTGCTACGTGCAGTGCGACGTGCGACTAGTCCCGTGCGACGTGCACGGACTTACGGATTACGAGCAACGTGACGATTGCGGATCTTCCGGCGGTGAATGCGACGCTGAATGCGATTGCTGCCATTCTGCTCGTGATCGGATACCGGCTCATCCGCCTCGGCCGGCGGGAGCAGCATCGCCGCGTGATGCTCGCGGCCTTCGCCACCTCCGCCCTCTTTCTCGTCTCCTACGTCGTCTACCACGCCAACGCAGGGTCGCGGCCCTTCGCCGGTCAGGGCGCCATCAGGGTGGTCTATTTCACCATCCTGATCAGCCACGTCGTCCTCGCCGCGGCAATCCTGCCGATGGCGCTCGTCACGTTGAACTACGCGCTGCGCGAGCGGTTCGAGCGCCACGTCCCGATCGCGCGCTGGACGCTGCCCGTGTGGCTCTACGTGTCGGTCACCGGAGTCGTGGTGTATCTGATGCTGTATCAGTTGTAGAGCATCGCAGATTCGTCGATTGCGGATTGCGGATTGATTTTGGATTGCAGATTGTCAATTGGAGATTTTATTCGGTGATTGGCCGGGTCTCTGCGTGCGACATTGCCCCGGCCAGTCGCCAATGCGTGCATCGAATCTACAATCCTGATGAATCCGCAATTTCCTAATCGAGTACGCAATCCGCGAATCAATCGAGAATCCCCGAATAAAACCTCCCACTCGTAAATCCCCAATCCCCGATTAATCGACAATCTGCAATCAACGAATCTCCAATGTGCTCCACTCAGTGCACCCTTCGCTGGGCACGCTTGTTCTCGTACATCCGCTCGTCGGCGGTCCGGATGAGCGCCAGGATGTTGGAGCCGACCTGGACCTCGGCGCAGCCGATGCTGAGGCCGACGCCCGGAGGGAGTGATCTCGCCTGCGGCGCGCTGGCGAACGCGTTCTGCAGCGCGAGGCCGCGCCGGCGCGCTTCGTCCTCCGCGCACGACATCAGCACCAGGAACTCGTCCCCGCCCCAGCGAAAGACGTAATCGGCTTCGCGGATGTTCGCGAGCAGAAACGCGGCGACCTGACGGAGCACCTGATCGCCGACATCGTGTCCGAGCGAGTCGTTGACCGCCTTGAAACGGTCGATGTCCACGAACAGGAGCGAAAGAGGGATGGCGTGGCGATGGTGCCGCTGCAGCTCGCGATTGATGATTTCGTCGAAGAAGCGCCGGTTCCGGCAGCCGGTGAGCGGGTCGGTGATGACCATCCGGCGCAGCCGGCCTCGTGCCCGTTCGAGCCGGCGATTCGTGCGCCGCAACTCGAGCGTCATGTCCTCGAAGGTCATCAGCTGCATGCCCAGCGCCATCACCAGGTAGGCCACGCATCGAACGAGCAGGCCGGTCGTCACGCCGGGCGAATCCGGCGCCGGCACCGTCAGGACGATCCAGACGTGCAGGGCGGCAATGACAATCAGCGCGCCGCCCACGACGACCGCGCCCATCATCTTCGTGTGACGGAGAAGGATCAGGTACGCGACCCCTGCGGCGCCCGCCGCGCCTGCCATGAGCACGTGCCCTGGAGCGAAGACGGTATTGGGGCCGAGGGCCAGCGGGGCGAGCGCGAACCACAAGAGAAGCGGCACGAGCACGTAGACGTAGGTGCGCCCGACGCGGGGCCTCGACGGATACGCGTCAGCGCTCAGGACCAGCATCAGCGCGCTGAGAATGCCGAGGAATTGGGAGATGCCGTAAGCAAGATAGCTCACCTGCGGGACCTGGTAGGGACGTCCCAGGAGGAACATCGAGGCCGCGAGCAACACCCAGCTGCTCACCCAGCCGAGGATGTACAGGCGCCGCCGATAGAAGAAGAGCAGGAGCAGCAGCCCGGTGGCGACGAGCGCTCCGCTGCCGAGAAGCGTAGGCGGATTGAGGCTCATCGGATGCGGCGCAATACCGATGCGCACCGATCCGACAATCTGTTCGGCTCCCCCGGATGCCGATGCGAACGGCACGGCCGCAGCTACCGCCACCACAACGACGGTAGCCAGGACCATCAGCCAGGCATAACCCGGCACTCGATCCATGTAGAAACTGTTTGGCGGGGAGCCAATGGAGATTTTACCACCTTATGTCCCTTACGCGGGAACGGCGCCACGCCCACACGATGATCACGGTGCGGCTGCGCCGCAACCAAGACCGACCGGCGCATCCGCACTAATCCCACGATTCACTTGAGTGTCCCATGCGCTCGCGCCGCACCATGAGACAGGAAACAGGGTACAGTTGGCACCGTCACGCTGGCAGCGAGGTCGGCTCCAACTTGGTGCCATTGAGCCCGTACTTGAGTGTGACCTGGAGTCCCGCGAGCACCACGAAGTGTCGCCCCGGCCGGCCGGTGAGCACGACTTGTAGATTTCGCATCCCGGGGACTCCGCGCCAGTGCGACAGAGTGGGGGCTGCGATGCAGTTGATGTACGCACGGTGTGCCGGGTTGGATGTGCACGCACGGCAGGTCATCGCCTGCGTGCGGATTGTCGCGAACGAATCCGTGACGTATGAGCGTCTGACCGTTCCGACGACCACGCGTGGGTTGCTGGAACTGTCGGACTGGGTGACGTCGCACCAGGTCACGCACGTGGCGATGGAAGCGACGGGCGTCTACTGGAAACCGGTCTGGCATCTGCTCGAGGGCCAGGTCGAACTCACGTTGGCCAACGCGCAGCACGTCCGCAACGTTCCGGGCCGCAAAAGTGACGTGAATGACGCGCAGTGGCTTGCGGACCTGCTGGCCGTCGGCTTGATCCGCAGCAGTTTTGTGCCGCCCGCCCCGATTCAGGAGTTGCGCGACCTGACGCGAACGCGCAAACAGCTGGTGCGCGAGAGGGGCCGGCACACCCAACGGCTGCAGAAAACGCTCGAAGACGCCAATATCAAGCTGACCGAAACGATCAGTGACATTCTCGGGCAGAGCGGGCGCGCCATATTGCACGCGCTCATCGCCGGCGAGACCGACCCGGAGCGGCTGGCGAGCCTGGCGCGCGGGCGCATCAAGGCGTCGCACCGGCAACTGGTCGACGCCCTTCACGGCCGCCTGACGGCGCATCATCGCTTCATGCTGAAGCTGCATCTCGATCAGATCGACGCGATCGAGGCGGGGCTGACGACGCTGGAAGCGCGCTTGACCGAGGCACTCCGGCCCTTTCGTCTCGCCGTTGACCTCCTGACGACGATGCCGGGTATTAGCCAGACCGTGGCGGCCGTCATGCTCGCGGAGATGGGCGACGATCTCCGGCCGTTTCCCACCGCCGCACATTTGGTCTCGTGGGCTGGCTTCTCGCCGCGGCTTGACGAGAGTGCGGGGAAACGGCGCTCGACGCGGACGCGACCCAGCGCGCCGTGGCTGAAAACGACGATGGTGCAAGCGGCCTGGGCCGCCGCTCGGACCAAAGAGAGTTACTTTCACGCGCAGTTCGTTCGTCTCAAGAGTCGTCGCGGGCCGAAAAAGGCCATCCCGGCTGTGGCCGCGTCGATGCTCACCGCTGCGTATCATATGCTCCAGACCGGCACGGAATTCCACGATCTGGGTGCTCAGTACTTCGCGCAGCACGACAAACAACAGATCACCAAGCGCCTTCTCCGTCGACTCCGTACCCTCGGTGTCGAAGTCGAAGTGAAGAACGCCGCATGACGCGAATGTCGCATCAGTTTCTTTGTAGTTGAGGTGAACGCGGGTCCTGGCGCCCGGCAGCCCCACCCGTCCTCGGCGCCAAAAGCCCTTGTCACGCGTGTGGCGCCTGCGCGGCGGGCGGGGCGGCCCCGCCGTGCGCCATCCGCGTCGTATGCTCAACACCAGTGAATCGCGGGAGTAGGCATCGGGCCGTCGCGTGCGTGGCTGGCCGCCCTGCCGCGATCCTGCGGTCAGCGTGGTTTCACGACGCGCAAATCGAGCACGCGCTCTTCCTCGCGGGCGA
>DASTBU010000075.1:0-91849 GCA_035711845.1 Vicinamibacterales bacterium | reverse complement strand
GCCGGCAACCTGACGGGCCGGATCGCGTCGCTGCCCACGCGCGCGCAGATCAACCTGCCCGTGCAGGAGCAGCTGATCGTCGAGTTGTATTCGAAGTAGCTCTTCAAGCTAGCTCCCCGCCCGCAGCCAAACCAGACCTGCGGTGGGAGGCGGGGAGCGAAATGGCAGGTCTGGCCGTACCGGGGAGTCCGGTACGCGAACGCGAAAGGAAACGGCAGCCATGCTCTGGAAAGGTTTTCAGCGACCGAAGCGGCTCGAGTTCGAGCGTGAGACGCTCACGGACAGGTTCGGACGGTTCTATGCGCAGCCGTTCGAGCGGGGTTTCGGCACGACCATCGGCAATGCGCTGAGGCGCGTGCTGCTCTCGTCGATCGAGGGCGCCGCGGTGACGGCCGTCAAGATCGATGGCGTGCTGCACGAGTTCTCCCCGATTCCGGGCGTGGTCGAGGATGCGACCGACATCATCCTCAACCTCAAGCAGATCCCGCTGAAGATGCACGTCGACGCCACCAAGACGCTGTACCTGCGCGTCGACAAGGCCGGGGAGGTGAAGGCCCGCGACATCGAGACGGATGCCGACATCGAGATCCTCGAGCCCGATGCCCATATCGCGACCGTCGCCGAGGGCGGCAAGCTCCACATGGAGATGCGCGTGAAGCGCGGACGCGGCTACGTGGCAGCCGACAAGAACTTCGACGAGGACCTCGGCATCGGTTGGATCCCGATCGATTCGGTGCACTCCCCGATCAAGAAGGTCAACTACCTCGTCGAGGCCGCCCGCATCGGCCAGGCCACCGATTACGACAAGCTCACGGTAGACGTGTGGACCAACGGGTCGGTGACCCCGCGCGACGCGGTATCGCTCTCCGCAAAGCTGATTCGGGATCACTTGAACATCTTCATCAACCTCGAGGATGCCGGCGATCTGCAGCAGGACGCGTCGTCGGATCAGCCGCGTGCCGCGCTCAACGAGAACCTCGACAAGAGCGTCGAGGAGCTCGAGCTGTCGGTGCGGTCCTACAACTGCCTGAAGAACGCGAACATCAGGACCATCCGCGAGCTCGTGCAGAAGAGCGAAGGCGAGATGCTCAAGACCAAGAACTTTGGCAGGAAGTCGCTGAACGAGATCAAGGAAATCCTGTCGGGCATGGGCCTGAGCCTGGGCATGCGCCTGGATCAGCCCGCCACGCAGTCGCAGGAGTAGAACTCGGGACTCGGGGCTGGGGGCTCGGGAGTCGGGGCTCGGGACTCGGGGCTCGTCAGCTCTGATGCGAGCGGCCGAGCCCCGAGCCCCGGCCCCGACCCGAACAAGGATTCGATATGCGTCATAGAGTGAGTCACCGGAAACTAGGACGGGTCACCGAGCATCGCATCTCGATGCTGCGGAACCAGGCGCAGGCCCTCCTCCGCCACGAGCGCATCGAAACAACCATGCCGCGCGCGAAGGAGCTGCGGCCATTCGTCGAGCGCATCATCACGATCGCCAAGCGCGGCATCGCCGGCGGCGAGACGAACGGGAAGTCGCTGCACGCCCGGCGGCTCGTGCTGCGGGACATTCACGACCGGGAGGTCGTCAGCAAGCTGTTCGACACGCTGGCGCCGCGCTTCGAGACCCGGCCCGGTGGATACACGCGCATCCTGCGACTCGGCTATCGACGCGGGGACAGCGCAGAGGTCGCCCAGATCGAGCTGGTGGGAAGCGAGTACGATCCCAACGCGAAGGTCGAGGCCACGGACGCGGCGAAGCCGAAGGCGAAGGGCGTCGGCGGGCGCCTCCGGGCGGCGGCCGAGCGGCTGCGCGGCAAGAAGGCCGAGGGTGGAGAGGCCGAGGGAGGCGAGGAACAGCCGCCGGCCAAGCAAGCCAGGGCCGCCCGACCGAAAACCGGAGGCAAGCCGGCCAAGCCCGCCAAGCCCGAAACCCACGGCAAAGGCCAGCGGACCTCCACCCCCCGGAAAGCCGGGGGAAGCTAAGGGAATGCTGAATGCTGAATGTTGAATGCTGAATGCTAAATGTTGAATGCTAAGTGTTGAATGGAGTGCCGCACTCATTCAGCATTGCGGATTCAGCATTCCACTCAGCACTCAGCATTCAGCATTCAGCATTCAGCACTAGTTAGACCTCTTCCGCCGCCTCCTGCCCGCGTTCCGCCCTCGCGGCCGCGATGATCTTCCCATGCAGGTGGGACGGGACCTCCTCGTAGTGCGAGAACTCCATGTGGTAGGAGCCGCGGCCTCCGGTGGCTGACGTCAGGTGCTGCTCGTAGGTGAGCATCTCCGACATCGGCACTTTCGCGCGGATGATGGTGGCGCTGCCGCGCGTGTCCATCCCGCCGATTCGGCCGCGCCGGCCGTTCAGGTCGCCCATCAGGTCGCCCGCGAAGTCGCTGGGGGCGCGCACCTCGACATCCATGATGGGTTCGAGCAGCGTCGGCTTGGCCCGCGACATCCCATCCTTGAAGGCGAGCGACGCCGCCATCTTGAAGGACAACTCGTTCGAATCGACCGGGTGGAACGATCCGTCGAAGACGGTCGCCCTGAAGTCGACCATTGGGAAGCCGGCAAGGAACCCGCGCAGCCGCGCGTCTTGAAGGCCTTTCTCGACCGCGGGGATGTACTGCCGCGGAATCGAGCCCCCGAAGATGTCGTCGACGAACTCGAACTCGCTGCCGCGCGGCAGCGGTTCGAACTTGACCTTGCAATCGCCGAACTGTCCGTGCCCGCCGGTCTGCTTCTTGTGCCGTCCGTGCGCCTCCGTCGCCATGGTGATCGTCTCCCGATACGGGATACGGGGCAGCTTGAGGTTGACCTCGACGCCGAACCGGCGCTTGAGCTTCGCGACCGTGACCTCGATGTGCGACTGCCCCTGGCCGGCGAGGAGCAGTTCCTTGGTCTGCGCGTCCCGGTTGTAGCTGATGCTCGGATCCTCTTCCTGCAGGCGGTGCAGCGCGGTGCTGATCTTTTCCTCGTCCGCCCGGCTCTTCGGCTCGATGGCGTAGGAGAGCACCGGCTCGGGAAACTTGATCGCAGCAATGCGATAGGCAACCGAACGATCCGCGAGCATGTCGCTCGTCTGGGTCTCCTTGAGCTTCGCGACGGCCCCCAGGTCCCCGGCCTTCAACTCCGGCACGTTCGTCTGGTTCTTGCCCTGCAGCAGCACGACGTGACCCAGGCGCTCGCTGACGTCCCTGCTCACGTTGTGAATCGTCGAGTCGGCTTTCACCGTTCCGGAGATGACCCGGAACAGCGTGATGCGGCCGGCGAAGGGGTCCGCGACGGTCTTCCACACGAAGGCCGCCACCGGGCCGCTCTCCGACGCGGCGACGCGCTGGTCGTCGCCAACCTTGACAGCGCGCTCCGCCGGGGACGGGACGTAAGTCACCAGCGCGTCGAGCAGCGGCTGAATGCCGACGTTTGCGGCTGCCGACGTGCAGACCACTGGAAAGATCTTTCCGGCGACGAAGGCACGCTTCAGCCCGCCGACCAGCTCGTCCTGCGTCAACGTCCCGGCGTCGAAGAACTTCTCCATGAGGCTGTCGTCGGCCTCGGCCACCATCTCGATGAGCGCCTCGCGTGCGGCGGTGACGGCGTGCTCGAGCTCCGCGGGGATCGCGGCGTCGGAGGGCTTGCCGTCGGCGGCGAAGGTCCACGCCTTCAGGCCGACGAGATCGACGACGCCGCGAAACGATTTCTCCTCGCCGAGCGGCAGCTGAATCGGAATCACGGTGCGGCCGAACACGGCGCGCAGCGACTCGAGCGACCGCTCGAGGCTCGCCCGCTCGCGATCGAGCCTGTTCAGCACCACGAGCCGCGGGACGTCGAGCTCGTCGGCGACAGCCCAGACCTTCTCGGTCGAGACCTCCGCGCCGGCCACCGCGTCCACGACCACGAGCGCCGTGTCCGAGACCCGCAGCGCAGCCCGCGCGTCGCTCAGGAAGTTCGCCATGCCCGGCGTGTCGATGAAATTGATCTTGGTCCGGTTCCATTCCGTGTGGGCCAGGCTGGCCGACAGCGTGTGCTTCCGAGCGATTTCCTCGTCGTCGTAGTCGGTGACCGTTGTGCCTTCGTCCACGCGGCCGAGCCGAGTGACGGCGCCGGCATCGAACAGCAGCGCAGCGAGCAGCTGCGTCTTGCCGGCGCCCGAATGGCCGACGAGAGCGACGTTCCTCAGGCTGGGGGCATCATAGACTTTCATAGACGGAATCCTCTCGGTGTCAGCTGCCAGCTACCAGCTTCCAGCTACCAGCTTCCAGCCGTACTGAGCCGGTCGGCTGGTCACTCCTTTTCGCCGATACTTCGTACCAATCCAATCAGCATACGCCGGACTTCTGCGACCTGGCCGCTCAACCTGGAATGGCTGCTGGAGGGCAGGAATCCGATTTCCCGTGCGAGTTGGAGATCATACTCAAGTTCATTACAAGATCCCAACGAATGCCAGAGGAACCTCCTGAAGTCGCGATCGGAACCGCGGCCGCACCCTTCCGCGATGTTTGCCGGCACCGAGATCGCTGCCCGCAGCATCTGGTCGCGAAGCGCCCAGCCCGTGGGCGCTTTGAAGTATGCAGAGATTGCGAACGTCTCCACTGCCAGTCTATGCGCTTTTTGCCATGCCTTGACGTTTCTATAATCTTGCATCGCAAACTCCTGAGGCCTGGCCGGCGAGCTCTGCAAGAGCGATGCTTGGAGTGGTGTTGTATCGAGAGCCGATGTAGGCCATGGGTCTCGCGGCCGCCTTTCACGCACGGACTCCGAGCTGGAAGCTGGTAGCTGGAAGCTGGAAGCCGCCCCTACTCGTATCTCAACGCTTCAATCGGATCCAGCCTGGACGCCCGGATGGCGGGATAGATCCCGAAGAAGATCCCGACGGCCGCCGAGAAGCCGAAGCCCAGGGCGAACGACCACAGCGGCAGGGAGACCGGGAAGCTGGCGAGTTGATTCACGGCGAGGCCGATGCCACTGCCCAGCAGAATGCCCAGCAGCCCGCCGACCGACGTGAGGAAGATTGCTTCGAGAAGGAACTGTACGAGGATCTCGCGGCGTCGCGCGCCGATGGCCTTCCGGATCCCGATCTCGCGGGTCCGTTCCGTCACCGAGATCGTCATGATCGCCATGACGCCGATGCCGCCGACCATGAGCGCGATCGACGAAATCACGACGAGCGCCAGCGCGATCGCCTGCGTGAGCTGATCGACGATCTTCATCACGGCGTCGGAGGTGACGATGTCGAAGTCGTTCTCCTCGTCCAGCTTGAGGCGATGCCGGCTGCGCATGATCTCTTCGACGTCGCGCGTGACCTCGTCGCGCGGGATGCCAGGCCTGGGCACGACGGTGATCGTCAGCATGCGGGTCAGGACGCCTCGAATGGTTGGAGCTCTGTACAGCTTCTCGTACGTCGTGACGGGAATGACCGCGTACTCGTCGGGATTGCCGAACAGCGGGCTCGGCCGCTTGCCCATCGCCCCGACGACGGTGAACTCCGTCTGACCGATCCGGACTTTCTTGCCGATCGGATCGGTGCCCGGAAAGAGCGTCGAGGCAGGTGCGTACCCGAGCACGACCACCGAACGGCGGTGCGAGACCTCGAAATCGGCGAAGAACCGGCCGCTCTCGAGCTCGATGTAGTTCGTTTCCGCGAAGTTCGCGCTCGCGCCGATGACCATCATCGGCTTGGTGGACTCGTTGCGATAGGTGATCCGCTGGGGCCCCACGCCCGGGCCGCCGCCGAGCTGCTGGCCGACCATCGCCACGGACGGCGCGCGCGCGATGGCTTTCGCGTCCTCCTCGGTGAGGTTCGGACGTTTCAGCAAATCGAGGAAGCTGCGGCCGCTCGCAAAGCTGCTGATGCCGAATTTCTGCAGGTAGATGGTGTCGGAGCCCATCTGGCGGATCAGCTGGTGCATCTGATCGCCAAACCCGCGGACGAGGGATGTCATCGCGACGATCGACGTGACGCCGATCACGACCCCGAGAATGGTGAGCGCGGAGCGGAGCTTGTTGGCGCGCAGCGTGTCCACGGCCATCGCCAGGATTTCGGCGAACAGGCCGGCGCGCAGCGACCCGGTCCGCTGCTCGTTCGTGGGCGGGGTCGCGGAGCTCATTCCCGCCTCAAGGCCTCGATCGGATCCAGGCTGGCGGCGCGCATTGCCGGATAGAGGCCGAAGAAGATCCCCACGGTCGCGGTCATGCCCAGCCCGAGCACGATCGACCACGTCTCGATCGCGGCGGGTAGCGGCGAGAAGGCTTCGACGACGAAGGCCAGCGCGAAGCCCAGCGCCGTGCCGATCACGCCTCCCACCATCGAGAGCGTCGTGGATTCGGTGAGAATCTGCCAGACGATGTCGCGACGGCGCGCGCCGAGCGCTTTGCGCAGCCCGATCTCGCGCGTCCGCTCGCTCACGACCATCAGCATGATGTTCATGATGACGATGCCACCGACGACGAGCGAGAGTGAGACGATGCCGAGCAGGACCGCGAAGATGCCGGCGGAGAAACTGCGCCAGAAATCGATCAGCGTGTCCGACGTGAGCATGCCGAAGTTGTCCTCTTCCTTCGGCCCGAGCTGCCGTCGAATCCTGAGCGCCACGCGCGTGTCGTCCATGGCGGCCGGCAGCACTGCCGGATCCGTCGGCTTCACCGAGAGCGTCAGCGACGACCGCGCGCCGAACAGCTTCTGGAACGCGCCCAGGGGAATGACCGCGAACTCGTCCTGCGAATTGCCGAACACCGACCCTTTCTGCTCGGCGACGCCGACGACCCGGAAGTGCGTGCCGCGAATCCGGATCACCTGGTCGAGGGGATTGCGCCCCTGGAACAGGTTCTCGGCGGTATCCCAGCCGAGGAAGACGACCGGCCGGGACCGTTGGACCTCGAGACGGCTCGGGATGCGGCCGAGCGCGGGCGTGAAACCGCTGAACTCCGCATAGTCGGCCGAGACGCCGCGGATTCGTGTGTTTTCGAGCTCGGTCTCGCCGAACACGACGTTCGCGGAGGAGGCCGTCTCCGCCATGACCGCCTCGATGTAATCCGAGTACTCACTGATCGCTCGCATGTCGGTGACGGTGATGATCGGATTTCGACGGCGCGCGCGCTCCTCCTCCTCCTCGGAGGTGACGAACCCGACGCGCTCGACGAGGAACGTCCCGGCGCCGACCTCGCCCACAATCGCGTTGGCGACGTAGCTGTCCATCCCGCGGATGAGCGACACCACCGCGATGATGGAGGTGACCGCGACGACGTTGCCGAGCACCATCATGAAAGACCGCAGCTTGTTCGTCCACACGGACGTCAGCGCCACGAAGACGGCGTCGAAGAGCTTGTTCATGGCCGGCGCGCGGGTGTGACCGGGGCCACTTTGATCGCGTCGCCGTCCGCCAGATTGCGGACGGAGTTGAAGGGGCCGGTGACGACCTGGTCGCCGTCCTTCAGCCCGGAGAGCACCTCGAAGTACTTGTCCCCGGCAATGCCGGTCTTGACCGGCACGAACTCCACCGTCGTCCCGCGGACCACGAAGACCCCTTCTTCTTCCTTCCGGCTGTGTCCCTTTGGCAGTTCCTGGGCCGACGCGCTCGGGATTGCGGATCGCCCGCGGCGTTCATCCTTCTTCTGGCGGACGATCTGTCCCTTGTCGTCGAACGTCAGCTCCCGGACGGCGAGCGCCTGAATGGGCACGGCCACGGCGTTCTCGCGCACCGCGGTCGTGATCTCCGCCGTACAGGTGAACCCCGGTCGAACCTCGGGGATCTCGCCGTCGATCGTGAGGACGACCTTGAAGTTCGTCGCCTGCGTCGCCGTCTGCCCGGTCACCTGAACGGGGCTGTTGCCGATCTCCGTCACCTTGGCCGTGAACGTCCTGGCCGGCAGCGCGTCGATGGTGACCTTGGCCGACTGTCCGAGGTGCACGGAGGGAATGTCCGTTTCGTCCACGTCGATTTCCGTTTCGATCACGGACATGTCCGCGATCGTGAGCAGCACGGTTCCGGGGTTGTTCATCGTGCCGATTATCGCCGTCTCGCCCGCCTCGATGTTGCGGCGCGTGACGATGCCGTCGATGGGCGATTCGATTCGGACCTTGTGAAGGTCGTACCGTGCGCTGTCGAGCGTGGCCCGTTCCTGCTCCATCCGGAGCTTCTGCGTCTCCACCTCCTGCTGCTGCGTGCGTAGCTCCGATTGCCGGATCCGCAGTTCGTTCTCGGCGCGTTCCAGCTGCTCGCGAGTCGTCAACCCGCCTTTCGATAGCTCCACCTGACGCCGGTGATTGTCCTCGGCCTGCTTGAGCGCGGCCTTCGCGCCTTCGAGCCGGAGCCTGAGCTGTTGCGCGGTCGAGCGGGCCGCCTCGAGCGACGCCTGGCCGCTTTCCACGCGCGTGCGCAGGTTGCGCGGGTCGATCTGCAGAAGGAACTGTCCCTGCTTGACGCGATCCCCTTCGTTCACGGCCAGTTCGGTCACCCGGCCGCTCGTATCGGCGCTGATGTTCACCGAGCGCTTCGGCTGGACCTTTCCCGACGCGGACACGATCGATTCGAGCCGTCGCTTCTGGACCGCTTCCGCATTGACCGTGACACCTTCGGATCGCTTGAACCGCAGGTTGGCGTACACGATGGCGCCGAGGATCAGCACCACCCCAAGGCCGATCAGGGTTTTCTTTTTGCGGCTCAATTGCTTCCTCCGAAACTGCTCTTGACCAGCGCAATGCCCACAGCGATCACGGCGTACACGATGAACAAGCCGATCGCTATCCGCCCGGTCGGCCGCTTGAAGAGAACACCCAGTCCGATGGCGAGCACCAGGACGTACCAGATGATGAAAAGGTCGATCGCTCCGAGAAATCCTGCCAGGAACGACTGCTCGTCTAGCATCGGCAGGAGCACGGCAAGGTTCGTCGAGCTCGACATGCTGCCCCGCGCGTAGTTGAGTGGTGCTGAGAACAACGCGGACAGAGCAGAGATGACGCCCGCATGGACGACGATGCTGAACAGCTGTTTGAAGCTCGCATTGCCGCCGAGCGCCGCGTTGAAGATCGCAAACAGGATCGCGCTGACGACCAGCGCCATGAACGGCGAAAAAATCAGGATTCCGAGGCCCGTCGTGTAGGCGGCGAAGCTCATCCTGCGCTCCATGCCCGCGTACGTCTCGTCATCAATGGTTTGGCCAAACGACTCCAACGTCTGGACCTGCTGATCCAGCGCTGCCTGTCGGCCCCACTCGGTGAACATCGGTCCCGCGGTGCAGACGATCAGGATGAGCGTCGTCAGCGCGAGCATGCCGAACCAGCGCGGGCGGGCGACGACCCCCTGGAACGTGTCCTTCGGCGCCGTGATGATGCCAATAAACCGTGACAGGAGGCCGGCCGGCGCGGCGATGCCGCTTGCAGTGGAGGTGTTGGTCATGGCTTTTCTGAGTGCTGGATGCCAGAGAACCGCGGCCTGGCAGCGGGGCGTCGTCGCCAATTGTACTAAACTGAATACGACAGAAGCCCCGCCGCGGTTTCCTCGGTGCAGGCCAGAGAAGTCCCTTTGCTGCTGCAGGTTAGGGATGGATGTAGTGGCGGAATCCTGACAGTCCAGCGGATGCCGTACGCTAAGCTTGCGCGAATGCCCGTCTCCAGCTTCCAGCTTCCAGCTTCCAGCTCCCAGCTGCCGGTTTCGAGCCCATTTCCTGGATTTCGGTCATCCGCGCCGAGGTGGCATCGGCGCGCTCTGGCCGGAGCGGGGCTTGCCGGGTGGCTGCTGGGGCTCCTCGCCTCGCCGGCATCAGCCCAGACCTTCGAGGTGGCCGGCGCGCGGGCGGCGGGGATGGGAGGCGCCTTCGTTGCCGTTGCCGACGACGCGAGCGCCGTCTACTGGAACCCTGCCGGCCTGGCGACCGGGGCATTTTTCAGCGGGGTCATCGATTACAACTCGGCCAAAGCGAATCGTGAAGGAGACCCGCAGGCTGGCTCGCAATCCGCGACGCTCCTGGGCCTGGGAATGCCCGCCCTCGGCCTCACGTACTATCGCCTCAGGGCGACGACCGTCGAATCGCTGGCCGTTCCTGCCGGGCAGCTCGAGGCCCCGCGGACCCTCGACGGAGCGGACGTCGCGCGGGTGTCCTCCCTCATCAGCCACCATTTCGGCGTGACTCTGGTGCAATCGCTCACCGATTCCATCGCGATAGGCACGACGCTCAAGGCGGTTCGCGGTGTTGCGGCCACGGCCCTCGTCGCGGTCCGGGACCGTGACGATTTGCTCGACGACGCTGACGACCTCGTCGGATCCGGTTCGACCGAGTTCGATGCGGACATCGGGGCGATTGCGGTGATCGGGACCGTTCGAGCCGGCCTGACCGTTCGAAACGTCAGAGAACCGGACTTCGACGCGCCCGGCGAGACCGAATCGCTGAAGCTTCACCGACAGGTCCGCGCCGGCGTCGCGATGACGCCCAGCGCGGGGATACTCGTTTCGGCCGATCTCGACCTCCGCAGCGTCCCGGGCACCACGGGGCTCGTCCGCAATTTTGCCGCCGGCGCCGAGGCGCA
The DNA here is from genome assembly GCA_035711845.1 of Vicinamibacterales bacterium. Classification (GTDB taxonomy): domain Bacteria; phylum Acidobacteriota; class Vicinamibacteria; order Vicinamibacterales; family 2-12-FULL-66-21; genus DASTBU01. Next base: position 81,339 of record DASTBU010000075.1, on the reverse strand, counting down.
TGTGCTCGGCCGCGCGCTCGTGCGCGGCGGGTTCCGCCTCAATACCAGAGGGGATCAACCCGGCGGCCGCGCGCCGGTCGGCACCCTGGGTGGCAGCTACGCCATCGTCAGCTCCGTGTTCCTCGACGGTCAGGCAACGTTTGGATCCGACCAGGCCGACCGGGGATGGGGCGTCGGGGCGCGGGTGGTGTTCTGAAGGAGTTTCCAGCTTCCAGTTTCCAGCTTCCAGGTTCTACTCTCGGGCTTCTAGCCTCGGTTTGGGGACGGCGTCCCGCGAAGCGCCAATTCACAGCAGTCTGGGTGTTGATGGCCCATGGCGGGCGACGGCCAGGGAGGCCCGAAGGCCGGACGCCGGACGGCGGAGTCCCGAATCCGTTTTCACAAAAGTGCAATCAATCCACGGCGCCGGCAGCGTTTGCGGGCATTCGCGCGAAGCTCTGCCTTGACAAAAATTGTCAGCGATGCCAGTATGAGGCTCCCCCAGCAAGTCATTCCCTGCCGCAGAGAAACGGATCGCGAGAGGTCGTGTGCTCCGGTCCGCGCGATTACTACCGAACCCGAGTCCCAACGATGGCGGTCCGGATCGGCGAGCTGCTCCTCAAAGAGAAGCGCATCACGCCTGCGCAGCTGCAGGAGGCGCTGAATTACCAGAAGACCAGTGGGGGGAAGCTGGGGCTGAACCTGGTCACGCTGGGGTTCGTGACCGACGAGGAGATCACCGCCCTCCTCAGCAAGCAGTACGGTGTCCCCTCGATCAATCTCACGCAGTTCGAGATCGATGCGAGCGTCATCAAGCTGATTCCCGCGGAGACCGCCCAGAAATACCACATCCTGCCGCTCAGCCGATCGGGTGCGACGCTGACGATTGCGATCACGGACCCGACCAATGTGTTCGCCATGGACGACATCAAGTTCATGACGGGCTACAACGTCGAGCCGGTCGTGGCGTCGGAGAGCGCCGTCCTCGCGGCGATTCACAAGTACTACCCCAACGGCGCTGCCCCGCGCGCGGTCAAGGCGCAGGAGAGGAAGCCGGCGCCGATCCCGTCCAACGAGGCCAATCTGACCAGCGCCGCGACGCTCGAGCTGGTCACCAAGGCGCTCGAGGAAACGGCGGCCATCGTCGACGACGACGTCGAGGTGCTCGAGGAGCTGGAGCAGATCGACGTCGCCTCGCTGGAGCGGCAGGGGGGCGAGGCGCCGGTCATCCGGCTGGTGAACCTGATGCTGATGTCGGCGATCCAGAAAGGCGCCAGCGACATCCACATCGAGCCGTACGAGAAGGAGTTCCGGGTCCGGTTCCGCATCGACGGCATCCTCTACAACGCCATGGCGCCGCCGATGAAGTTCCGCGATGCCATCACGTCCCGCATCAAGATCATGTCCAAGCTGGACATCGCCGAGAAGCGGCTCCCGCAGGACGGCCGCATCAAGATCCGCTTCGCCGTGGACGGCGCGACCAAGGAAATCGACTTCCGCGTGTCATGCCTGCCCACGCTGTTCGGCGAGAAGATCGTGCTCCGTCTGCTCGACAAGGACAAGCTGATGCTCGACATGACGAAGCTCGGCTTCGAGTCGGAGTCGCTGCAGAAGCTCGAAACGGCAATCGCGAAACCGTGGGGGATGGTGCTCGTCACGGGCCCGACCGGGAGCGGAAAGACGAACACGCTCTATTCCTCCATCGCGAAGATCAACACCGCGGAAACGAACATCATGACCGCGGAAGACCCGGTCGAGTTCAACCTGGTCGGCGTGAACCAGGTCCAGGTGCGGGAGAACATCGGGCTCAACTTCGCGGCCGCGCTGCGCTCGTTCCTGCGACAGGACCCCAACATCATCCTCGTGGGCGAAGTCCGCGACTTCGAGACCGCCGAAATCGCCGTCAAGGCGGCGCTCACCGGCCATCTCGTGCTCTCGACGCTGCACACGAACGACGCGCCCAGCACGATCAACCGTTTGATGAACATGGGGATCGAGCCGTTTCTCGTGGCGAGCTCGGTGAACCTGATTTGCGCGCAGCGGCTCGTGCGCCGGATCTGCGCGGCCTGCAAGGAGGAGCACCCCACGCCTCCGCAGGCGCTGCTCGAAGCGGGGTTCACCCAGGACGAGGCCCAGCAGGTCGTGCCCAGGAGGGGGCGCGGCTGCGAGAAGTGCAACAACACGGGCTACAAGGGGCGGGTCGGTCTCTACGAGGTGATGGAGATCACCGAGGAGCTGCGCGAGCTGATCCTCGTCGGCGCGTCGGGCCTGGAGCTGAAGCGCAAGGCGGTCGAGGAAGGAATGATCACGCTGCGCCGGAGCGGCCTTCGCAAGGTGATTGAAGGCGTCACGACGATCGAGGAGGTCGCAAGGGAAACGGTCAAATAGAGTTGCCAGTTTCCAGTCTCCAGTTGCCAGTCTGACTGACGGGATCGCAACCGGAGGCGCGGAACGCGAAGCTGGCAACCGGAACTGACAACCGGGAGTGGAAACTGGCAACTGGAAACTGGCAACTGGTAACTGCATTCGGAGACCCCATTGGCCACACTGCCTGAACTGCTGAAAACGCTCGTCGAGCTCGACGGCTCCGACCTGCACATCTCGACGCAGACGCCGCCGCTGATTCGGGTGCACGGCCAGCTGCACACCCTCGATCTGCCGCCGCTCGGCCCCGCGGAGACGAAGACGCTCGCCTACAGCGTCCTCACGGATGCGCAGAAGAAGCGGTTCGAGGAGACCCTGGAGCTGGATTTCTCGTTCGGCATCCGCGGCCTGGCGCGCTTCCGCTGCAACGTCTTCAACCAGCGGGGAGCTGCTGCCGCCGTCTACCGCGTCATCCCCGAGCGCATCAAGACGTTCCAGGAGCTGGCCATTCCGCCGGTCATCGCCACGCTCGCCGACCGGCCACGCGGCCTCGTCCTGGTGACCGGACCGACCGGGAGCGGCAAGTCCACGACGCTCGCGGCGTTGATCGACAAGATCAACACCGAACGGCGGGAGCACATCCTCACCATCGAGGATCCCATCGAGTACATCCACCAGCACAAGGGCTGTCTGGTCAACCAGCGCGAGGTCCACGCCGATACCCATGGGTTCGGTAACGCCTTGCGAGCGGCGCTCCGCGAGGATCCGGACATCGTGCTCATCGGCGAGCTGCGCGATCTGGAGACGATCGAGTGCGCCCTGCGCATCGCGGAAACCGGACACCTGACGCTCGCGACGCTGCATACCAACTCTGCGTCGCATACGATCAACCGCATCATCGACGTGTTCCCGTCGCATCAGCAAGGTCAGATCCGCACCCAGCTGTCGCTCGTCCTCGAAGGCATCGTCTGTCAGGCGCTGCTGCCGCGCGCGGACGGCCAGGGACGGGTCGTCGCGCTCGAAATCATGATTCCGACGCCGGCGATCCGGAATCTGATCCGCGACGACAAGGTTCATCAGATCTACTCGGCCATGCAGACCGGCCAGGAAAAGCTCGGGATGCAGACGATGAACCAGAGCCTGGCGACGCTGTACCAGCACAGGCTGATCACGCTCGAGACGGCAACGGGCGCCTCGTCGCTCAAGGACGAGCTCGAACAGATGATCACCCGCGGGACAGGGGTCGTCCCTGGCGCCGGGCTGAATCGCGCGGGCACGGCGATCAGGCGGTGAGGACGGTTTCCGCCGCGTAGCGCGTGACTGTGGACTCGAGACTCGAATTTCAGGATCGCACTCTATGCCGACATTTGCTTATTCGGGGCGTACGCGGACAGGCCAGACGGTTACCGGGGAGCGTGCAGCCGAGACCATGGACGCGGCGATTGCAGCGCTGCGACGCGAGCAAATCAACGTGACGCGGATCGATCCGGCGAAGGCCAGGGCCGAGGCGAAGGTCAAGCTGGGAACCAAGTCGGTTCCCTCCAAGAACCTGGCGATATTCACGCGGCAGTTCTCGGTGATGATCGACGCCGGCCTGCCGCTCGTGCAGTGCCTCGACATCCTCGGCAAGCAGGAGCCCCACAAGCACTTTGCCGCGGTGATCCTGAAGGTTCGCGAGGACGTCGAAGCAGGTGCGGCCCTGGCCGAGTCGATGAAGAAGCACCCCAAGGCATTCGACCCCCTCTACTCCAACATGATCGCGGCGGGCGAAGCGGGCGGCATCCTCGACACGATCCTCAAGCGCCTGGCGGTCTACATCGAGAAGAACGTCAAGCTGAAGTCGGAGGTCAAGTCCGCGATGATCTACCCCATCGCGGTCATGGCGATCGCCGTCCTGGTGGTGGCCGCCATCCTCTGGAAGGTCATTCCGACTTTCGCCGCGATGTTCGAGGGGCTTGGCGCCGAGTTGCCGTTGCCGACGCGGGTCGTCATCCGCGCGAGCGATCTGGTCGTCGCCTGGGGGTGGCTCGCGCTGATTCTCCTCGGCCTGGCCGGCTACGCGGTGAAGAGGTATTACGGGACGCCAGCGGGACGTCATGCGATCGACGCGCTGCTCCTGAAGTCCCCGGTGCTGGGCAACATTCTGCGGAGGGTGGCGGTCGCCCGGTTCTGCCGCACCCTGTCCACCCTGCTCGCCTCCGGCGTGCCCATTCTCGACGGCATGGACATCACCGCGCGCACGTCGGGCAACGCCATCATCGAGGACGCCATCCTCCTCACGCGCACGAAGATCGAGCGCGGAGAAACCGTCGCAGCCCCGCTGCGCGAGACCAACGTGTTCCCCTCGATGGTCGTCCAGATGATCAACGTCGGCGAGACGACCGGCGCACTCGACGCCATGCTGTCGAAGATTGCGGACTTCTACGAAGAGGAAGTGGATACGGCCGTCGCCGGCCTGCTGACGCTGCTCGAGCCGATCATGATCGCCTTCCTCGGCGTCATCGTCGGCGGCATCGTCATCGCGATGTACATGCCGATCTTCGACATGATCAGCAAGCTGACGTAACGGCAATGCTGAGTGCTGAGTGCTGAATGCTGAATGGGGCTGAATGCTGAATGGGGCTGAATGCTGAGTGGGGCTGAGAGCTGGAAGCAGGCAGCTGGAAGCAGGCAGCTGGAAGCAGGCAGCTGGCGGCTGGAAACTGGAAACTGGAAACTGGGAACTGGGAACTGGGAACTGGGAACTGGGAACTGGGAACTGGATCATACTAATGCCGACTCATTTCCGGCGCAGGGTGTTGTGGCTGATTGGCGGCCGGGCGGCAGTGGTGACGCTGTTGCTCGGGCTGGCGATCGTGGCCCAGATCAACTCGCCGGGAGCTTTGCCCATCGACCCGTTCTTCTTCCTGATCGGCCTGACCTATGCGCTGACCGTTGTGTACAGCCTGCTGCTCCGCCAGACGGAGCAGCACCATTGGATCATCGACGTGCAGCTGGCCGTGGACGTCACGATTGTCTCGGCCCTGATTCACCTGACCGGCGGCCTGACCAGCCTCTTTTCGACGCTCTACACGCTTCCGATCATCGCGGCGAGCGCGGTCCGATCGCTGCGGGGGGGGCTGACGGTCGGGGTCCTGAGCGCGGTGCTCTTCTCGGGGCTCGTCTCCGCGCAGTACCTCGGTACGCCGGCGCTGCCCGTCGTGGCGGGCGTCGAGGTGCTGCAGCCGCCCCGCGTCGCGCTGTACACCGTGGGCCTGAACGTGTTCGGGTTCATCGCGGTGGCGGCGCTCAGCGGATATCTGTCGGAAGGGTTGCGGCGCGCGGGGCAGAAGCTCGAGCAAGCCTCCCATCGCATTGCCGATCTGCAGGCCTTCAGCGACTACGCGATCAACAGTCTTGCCAGCGGCCTGACGACGATCGATCTCGCCGGCAACGTGTTGACCATGAACAGGGCGGGTGAGGCCATCGTCGGTATCCCGGCGGGGGAGTCGATTGGCCAGCCCGCGCAGAGCGTGCTCCAGTTGCCCGTGCAATTCGACGGCATGTTCGGCCTTCGGGACGCGCGGCCGCCGCTGCCGCGGGTCGAGTACCTCTTCACGCGCGAGGACGGCCGGCGGATCGAGCTTGGCGTCAGCACGGCCGTACTCATGACGCCGCGCGGGGAGAGCGGCTTCGTCATCACCTTTCAGGACGTTACCGAGGCGCGCCGGCAGGAGCGAGAGGCCCGTGTGCAGCAGCGCCTGGCAGCCGTGGGAGAGATGGCGGCCGGCATCGCGCACGAGATCCGCAACCCGCTGGCGTCGATGTCGGGATCGATCCAGATCCTCCGTCAGGAGCTGCCCCTCACCGAGGAGCAGACGCAGCTGATGGACATCGTGATGCGGGAATCGGAGCGATTGAACGAGACGATCCGCAGCTTTTTGGCCTACGCGCGGCCCCAGCGGAACGCGGCTGCGCGTCTGGATGTCCGCACCGTGGTCACCGATACGGCCACGCTGCTCCAGAACAGTCCCGAGCGTCAGGAACCGCACCGAATCGCGGTCCGCGTGCCCGACGAACCGGTCTGGTGCCTGGCCGACGAATCGCAGCTGCGTCAGGTGGTGTGGAACCTCGCAACGAACGGGCTTCGCGCGATGCCGGGCGGTGGCACGCTGAACCTGGTCGTGCAAGCGAGCGCCGAATCGCCGGATGACGCCGGCCAGGTGACGCTCGAGGTCCGCGACGAGGGCGTCGGCATCCCGGCCGATCAGCTCGAGGAGATCCTGCATCCGTTCCGAGGCGGATTCTCGAAAGGCACGGGGCTCGGCCTCTCGATCGTCCATCGCATCGTCAGCGACTATGGCGGCGAGTTGTTGGTGACATCGCAGGAAGGATCGGGCTCGACGGTGACGGTGAAGCTGCCCACGCTGCCGCCGGGCGGGCGCGGGGCGTCCGAGTCGGAGCATCGGCCCCTTGGCGTCGCGGCGTCGAGCTGATCGCTTTCCGCCGTCCGCTGTCGAAAGACTGGAAGCTCGGAGCTGACCGAGAGCGCGCCGCGCTCCACCGACGGCTGGAAGTTGTGAACTGGTAACTGACAGCCGGAATTGGCAACTGGCAACTGGCAACTGGCAACTGACACTGACATGCACGTCCAGGAACACACGCCGGCGGCGACCTCGCGAGTGCTGGTGGTCGATGACGAGCGGTCGATGCGGGAACTGCTGTCCATCGTGCTGCGGCGCGATGGGCACGATGTGCGGCTCGCCGAGGACGGCGCTGCTGCCGTCGCGCTTCTGGAGCGGGAGCGGATCGACATTCTCATCACCGACATCCGCATGCCGGAGGTGAACGGAGTCGATGTGCTGCGCGAGGCCAAGCGGATCGACCCCGAGATCATCAGTATCGTGATGACGGCCTTTGCCTCGACCGAAACGGCCGTCGAGGCGTTGAGGCTGGGCGCGGCCGATTACGTCAACAAGTCGCCGAGCGCCGCCAGCGAGGTGCGCCTTCGGGTCCGGAAGGAGCTCGAACGCCGCCAGCTGCAGCGCGAGAACGTCCTGCTCAAGCGGACCCTGCAGACGAGCCACCAGTTCTCGAACATCATCGGCCGCAGCGACGCGATGGTCAGCGTCTTCCGCCTGATCGAGACCATCGCCCCCACTGGCAGCACCGTGCTGATCAGCGGCGAATCGGGGACCGGCAAAGAGCTGGTGGCGCGGGCGATTCACTTCAACTCCACGCGCAGGGATAAGCCCTTCATCGCGGTCAACTGCGGGGCCCTGTCCGAGACGCTGCTCGAATCGGAGCTGTTCGGCCACATGCGCGGGGCCTTTACCGGCGCCGATACGAACAAGAAGGGGTTGCTCGAAGTCGCCGAGAAAGGCACGATTTTCCTCGACGAGATCGGCGAGATGACGCCGATCGTGCAGGTGAAGCTCCTCCGCGTGCTGCAGGAGAAGAAATTCCGGCGCCTCGGCGGGACCGACGAGGTGGAGGCCGATCTCCGCATCATCGCCGCCACGAACAAGGACCTGGCCAGGCTGGTGGCGGAAGGACAGTTCCGCGAGGACCTCTTCTATCGCATCAATGTCATTCCGATACGGCTGCCTGCGCTGCGCGAGCGGACCGAAGACATCCCGCTGCTCGCCGAGCACTTCCTCGCGCGGTTCGCCGAGCAGATGGGCAAGTCGGTCGCAGGTATTTCCGGCGCTGCGGTTGCCGCAATGAAGGCCTACGCGTGGCCGGGCAACATCCGCGAACTGGAGAATGCAATGGAGCGCGCGGTCGCCCTCGAGACCACCCCCTCGATTCTCGCCGAAAGCCTCCCGGATAGCGTCCGGGGAAGCCACGCCGTTTCCCCCGCCGGGTCGGTCGCTGGCCCCGAAGGGGCGTTTCCGGAGAGCGGCATCGATCTCGAGCAGCACGTGCAGCACATCGAGCGGGAGTACATCGCCGAAGCCCTGCGGCGCGCGGGCGGCGTCAAGGTCAAGGCGGCTGAGATGCTCGGTATGAGCTTCCGGTCCTTCCGGTACCACATGAAGAAATACAAGCTGAAGTAGGAGGAGTCGGGGCTCGGGGCTCGGGACTCGGGGCTCGAGCCCCGGGTCCCGAGCACCGAGTCCCGGTTTCAACCTACCGACATGAACTGCCAGCCACGGTTGACAGAATTTGTCAGACGACCGAAAATTGACAATAGGTCGCGTTCGGTTCGAAGTTGCGGCCGTTCAGCTAACCGCACATTATCAAACCACTTACAACGACAGGCCGTCTCCAGATGAGGCTGGCACCCCCGTTGCTGAATGGACCCGCGTCGGCCGCTGGGCTGCGCCAGTCGCGTCCGACGTCAACGCAGGTTCACGCGGCCAAACCGATTCACGCGAGGGAGAGAGAACATGAAAGTTCGTAACCAGAAGGGTTTCACGCTTATCGAGCTGCTGATCGTCGTGGCGATCATCGGCATCATCGCGGCCATTGCGGTTCCAGGGCTGCTCCGGGCCCGGATGTCGGGCAACGAATCCTCGGCCATCGGGTCGATGCGCGCGATCAACAGCGCGCAGGTGAGCTACTCGGCTGGCGCCGGACAGGGCAACTACGCGGGCACGCTCGACATCCTCGCACTGCCGTGCGGTGCCGCCGGCACGCAGGGGTTCATCTCGCCCGACCTCAACACCAATGGCGTCACAAAGAGCGGGTACATCGTGACCTCGATCGCGCATCCGACGGACTCGGTTGCGGGCCCGAACGACTGCAACGGCACGCCAACGATTACCGCCTACTACGCGACGGCGCTCCCGTTGACGTTCGGCACCACCGGCAGCCGCGGCTTCGCGACGATGGCGTCCGGGACGATCTACTTCACCGTGGACGGCACCGCGCCGCCGGCCGACGGCACCGGATCGCCGCTCCAGTAAGCCTGACGTTGATCTGGTTCCAGAAGGAATGCCCGCCTCGAGCGGGCATTCTTTTTTAGAGGGTGTTGGTGATCAGTTGCCAGCTTCCAGCGGAGCGATTCAGAGACCGAACGGCGGATGGCAGAGGGTGATGGCTGATGGCGGACGACGGCAAGCTCTCGAGGCACGCGGAGTGCGAGTTCCGTGCGAGGGGGAGAGACATGCGGATGCGCAGCCAGCTGGGGTTCACGCTCATCGAGCTGCTGATCGTCGTGGCGATCATCGGCATCATCGCGGCGATCGCGGTTCCGGGTCTGCTTCGCGCCCGGATGTCCGGGAACGAATCATCCGCCGTCGGCTCGATGCGCGCGATCAGCAGCGGACAGGTCAGCTACTCGGCCGGCGCGGGACAGGGCAGTTTTGCCGCGACGCTCGACATCCTGGCGCTCTCCTGCGGCGGTGGCGCGGAAGGGTTCATCTCGCCCGACCTCAACACGAACGGCGTCACCAAGAGCGGGTACATCATCACATCGGTCGCCCATCCGACCGATTCTGATGCCGGCCCGAACGACTGCAACGGCACACCCACCGTGACCGCCTACTATGCGACGGCGCTGCCTCTGACGTTTGGCACGACCGGCAGCCGCGGCTTCGCGACCATGACCTCCGGAACGATCTACTTCACCGTGGACGGCACCGCGCCGCCAGCCGACGGCACAGGAACGCCGCTCAAATAGAGTTGCCGGACGCCAGTTGCTAGTTTCCAGTTGCCAGCTTCCAGCTTCCAGCTTCCAGCTTCCAGCTTCCAGCTTCCAGCCGGACGGCGGACGGCGGACGGCGGACGGCGATGGTACATTAGGCTCATCGTGAAAAGCACCCGCGGGTTCACCCTCATCGAGCTCCTGATCGTGATGGCCATCGTGGCGATCCTCTTGTCGATCTCGACTGCGATCTACCGGCAGATGGTTGCCAGGGGGGGCGAGGCGGCCGCCATCGCGGCGCTCGATGCCATCAACCAGGCCCAGTTCGGCTATATGCAGACGTGTGGCAACCAGCGTTACGCCCCGACGCTGGCGGAGCTGGGGAGGCCCATGCCGACGAGCGGCGTGGCTTTTCTCAGCCCGGATCTGGCTGTCGAAGGGGAAGAGGTGATCAAGAGCGGCTACGTGCTGCGGATGACGGGGACCCCGGTCGACGACGAGGTCAAGACCTGTACGGGCGCGACGCCTGCCAGCGGATATCAGCTCACCGCCGACCCAACGGTCCCGGGGGGCACGGGTTCCCGGTATTTCGGGACCAACACCGACCGGGTCGTTTTCGAGGATGTCGAGACTTTTTACGGCAGCATGCCGGAGCGCGGCACCCCGCAGCACGGCCGGGAGCTCGACCCGAAATCTTGACGCTCGGCCAAGATGCGCGGTACAACAGACTTGGGGCGCGAGGCCGCCTGGCCCCCGACATCATCATGAAACCCACCAGCCGCAAGTTGCTGCTCGCCTTCTCGGCGCTGGGCATCGGATCGTCCGCTGCCTCGACCTACGTCCATTACAAGTTGCTCACGGACCCGACTTACAGCAGCTTCTGCGACGTCAACGCCAACGTCAGTTGCACGCAGGCCTACATGAGTCAGTACGGGAGCTTCCTGGGTGTCCCGGTCGCCCCGGTCGGGCTCCTGTACTTCGTGTTCGTCCTGCTCATGGCCGGCATCGCCGGACGCACGTCGTCGGCCGCGCGGGAAACCGCGCCCGCGTACATCTTTGCTGTGTCCACGGTTGCGCTCGCCTTCGTGCTGTATCTGGGCTGGGCCTCCTACTTCGTCCTCGGGGTCTTCTGCGTCCTGTGCGCAATCACGTATGTGTCTGTGGTCGCGATTTTCATCGTGTCGGGCGGAGCCACGCCGTTCCCGATGACGGCGTTGCCCGGTCGCACGCCGCGCGATCTGAAGGCGCTGATGTCGAACCCGCTGGCCCTCGCTATGGCCCTGCTGCTGGTGGCGGGCGCCGCGACGGTCATCGCGGCGTTCCCCCGCGACGGCCAGCCCAACGCGTCGACTGCAGTGCAGCTTGCCCCGGTATCCGACGACACTCGCGCGAAGCTCGCGGAGTGGTGGGAGATGCAGCCGGTCGTCAGCGTACCCGTGCCGAACGACGGCGCCAAGGTCGTCGTCGTGAAGTTCAACGACTACCAGTGCCCGGCGTGCAAGGCGACGCACGAGATGTACAAGCCGGTCTTCGCGAAGTACGATCCCAGCCAGGTTCGGTATGTCATCAAGCACTACCCGCTCGAGCCGGAGTGCAATCCCGGGGCGAACGCGGGACACTATGCGTCCTGCGAGGCTGCGGCCGGAATGGTGCTCGCGCGCGCCAAGGGCACGGCCGGCAAGCTCGAAGAGTGGATCTGGGCGAACCTGGGCCCGCCGATCCTGACGCCCGCGCAGATGCGCGACGGCGTGCGCAGCGTCGGCGGCATCGCGGATTTCGATGCCCAGTACGCCCGGGCGCTCGAGGAGGTGAAGACCGATGCTGGCCTCGGACAGCTGCTGAAGGTGGGCTCCACGCCGACCTTCTTCATCAACGGCCGGAAGCTGCCCGAGCTCCTGCAGCCGCAGTTCCTGAATGTCATCATCGAGCTGGAGCTGAAGAGGGCCCAATAGCCGACACATGGCCCCGGCGATTCGCATCGACGAGCTGACGAAGGATTACGCCGTCGGGTTCTGGCGCACGCGTCCCTATCGCGCGCTCGATCGGCTGTCGCTCGAGATCGAGCCGGGTGAAGTGTTCGGCTTTCTCGGTCCCAACGGTGCGGGCAAGACCACTACGCTGAAGCTGCTGATGCAGCTGATATTCCCCACGGCCGGCCACGCCGAGATCCTGGGACGCCCGGTCGGCGATGTCCCCAGCCGGCACCGCATCGGATACCTGCCGGAGAATCCCAGCTTCTACGATCACCTCACCGCCGAGGAACTGCTGGCCTACTTCGCCGGGCTGTTCGGCTACGCCGGGGCAGAGCGGCGCCAACGGGTCAACGGACTGCTCGATCGCGTGGGCCTCGGCGCCGAGCGGCGTCTTCAGCTTCGGAAATACTCGAAGGGGATGATCCAGCGGGTCGGCATCGCGCAGGCCCTGCTCAACGATCCTGAGGTGATCTTCCTCGACGAACCCATGTCGGGGCTCGATCCGCTTGGGCGCCGCGACGTGCGGACGCTCATCCTCGAGCTGCGGGATCAGGGCCGTACCATCTTCTTCAGCTCGCACATCCTCGCAGATGCCGAGGCCCTCTGCAGCCGTGTCGGCATTGTCGTCGGTGGCCGCCTCGCCGCCGCCGGGCTTCTGAGCGACATGCTCGCCTTCGAGGTCCGGGGCTGGGAGCTGGTGGTGTCGTCGCTCAGCCCGGAGGGGCTCGTGCGCGTGCAGCCGGTCGCTCGTCGCATTACGGAAATCTCGGCCGGGCGCTACGCGCTGGAACTCTCGCTGGATCACCCGCCGGAACGTGTGCTCGCAGACCTGGCTGCCATGGGCGCCAGGCTGGTGTCGCTCAATCCCGTCCGGGAAACGCTCGAAGAGTTCTTCGTTCGGCGCGTGGCCGAGATGGGCGGCGCGGCCCGCGCGCCCGAGGTGCGGGAGTCATCGCATGCGGGCGGTTAGCCGGATTGCCTTCGCCGTGTTTCGCGAGTCGGTGCGGGACCGCGTGCCGTACAACCTCGTCATCTTCGCCATCCTGTTGATTGCCTCGTCGCTGCTCCTCGGTCAGCTCACCGCCGGGCAGGACGTCAAGATCATCAAGGACCTCGGGCTCGCGGCCACGTCGCTCTTCGGGTTGTTCATTGCCATCTTCATCGGCATCGGCCTGGTCTCGAAGGAAGTAGAACGGCGGAGCATCTACGCGCTGCTGGCCAAGCCCATCAGCCGCGCGCAGTTCATCGCCGGTAAGTACGCCGGGCTGGTGCTGACGCTGGCGGTCAATATTGCCGTGATGAGCCTGGCGCTGTACGCCGTTCTCGGGTACATGACGTGGTCCGAAGCGCCGGCGATCAGGGCCGCGTGGGAGGCCCCAGGCGTCGATCCGGCGCTGCTTAAGGCGATTCTCCTGATTTTCGTGCAGCTGATGCTGGTCACCGCCATTGCCTTGTTCTTCTCGACCTTCTCCAGCCCGCTGCTCTCGGCCTCCTTCACGCTGGGCCTGTACGTGGTCGGGCAGTTCAACGCCGATCTGCGGAACTTCGAAGCTGTGGTGAGCTCGAAGCCGGTCGCGTGGCTCGCTCGCCTCATCTATCACGTCGTCCCCGATCTGTCCGCGTTCGACGTGAAGATGCAGGTCGTGCACGGGCTGCCGGTGTCAGCCGGATATCTCGCGATGGCATGCGCCTACGGGCTCCTGTATATCGCCGCGATCCTGCTGGTGTCCACGTTCGTGTTCTCCAGGCGGGATTTCAAGTGAGCGCCCGCGCCGGGCCTGCACGGGACTCGGGCGCCGGCGCCCCGCGCGGCTTCCTGGTTGGGGGCCTGGCCGTCACGGCATTCCTGGCCGCCATCGCGCTGCAGGTGGCGCGGGACCGCATGTACCCTCGAGAGCGGCTCATTGCGGGGCGGGCACTGCATGTCACTTCCGGTGCCGCCCTGCAACGCATGGCCCTCGAGTTCGACGCGCTGGCGTCGGACGTCTACTGGATCCGGGCGATTCAGCATTACGGCGGGGAGCGGCTGGCCAGGGATCGTGACCGGAACTACGACCTGCTGCAGCCGCTGCTGGACATCACGACCACACTCGATCCGTTCTTTACGATCGCCTACAGGTTCGGGGCGATTTTCCTGAGCGAGGCGTACCCGGGCGGGCCGGGACGCCCGGACCAGGCGATCGCGCTGCTCGAGAAAGGCATCGCCGCGCAACCGGCGAGGTGGCAGTATTACCACGACATCGCCTTCGTTCACTTCTGGCATTATCGAGACTACAAGGCGGCGGCCACGTGGTTCCAGCGCGCCGCGGCCCGGCCGGGTGCGCCGAACTGGCTGCAGCCGCTGGCCGCGGCTATGCTGGGCGCGGGCGGAGAACGCGCCTCCGCGAGGCTTCTCTGGGGACAGATGCTGCAGTCCGATGAAGCGTGGTTGAGGCGGAACGCCGCGCGGCGCCTGCAGCAGCTCGACGCGCTCGATCACATCGATCAACTCGAAGCGATCGTTCGTCGCTTCCCCCCGCCGGCCGGGCAGCTCCACTCATGGGACCGGCTCGTGGCGAGGCGAATCCTCCCCGGGATTCCAGTCGATCCCACCGGCACGCCGTACGTGCTCGACCCTGCCACGGGCGGTGTCATGGTGGCCGCGACCTCCGATCTGCAGCCCATGCCGTCGGAGATGAATCGGAGCGTGCTGCCGCGATGACCGATTGGGGAACCGTCCTTCTCCTGGCCGTGCTCGGGCTCGTCGTTGGCAGCTTTCTCAATGTCTGCATCCACCGCCTGCCTCTGGGCCAGTCGATAGTGAGCCCGGGCTCCCGGTGCCCTGGCTGCGGGTACAGCCTTCGCTGGTTCGACAACATTCCGGTAATCAGCTACGCGGTGCTCGGCGGACGATGTCGGACCTGTGGCGCGTCGATTTCTGCGAGATATCCGATCGTCGAGCTCCTCACGATGGGTGTGTTCGTCGCCCATTACTTCGCGTTCGGCGTCGATATCCTGCTGGTCCCACGTCTGCTGCTCGCGTGTGCGCTCATCGTGCTCTTCGCGATCGACCTGGAGCACCATCTGCTTCCCAACGCGATCACGCTGCCAGGCATCGCGGTCGGTCTTGCGTTCAGCCTGCTGCTTCCGCCGGGTCTGCAATCCGCCCTGCTCGGCGTCATCGTGGGAGGCGGCGTGCTCTGGCTCATCGGTGAGGCCTACTTCCGCTTAGCGGGCCAGGAAGGCATGGGAGGAGGCGACGTGAAGATGCTCGCGATGATCGGCGCTTTTCTCGGATGGAAGCTCGTCCTGGTTACCTTGGTCTTCTCGTCCGTCGCCGGATCCGTGATCGGCTTGCTCGTGCTGGCGACCAGGCGGGGCGGGATGAAGTACGCGCTGCCGTACGGCACGTTCCTCGCGCTCGGGGCGATCATCGCGTCGCTCTTCGGCGAGCGGATCGTGGCATGGTACGTCGGCTTGTATTACGTATGATTCTCTGCTTCCCGTTAGAGCAAGGCGGAAGGCGCAAGCGGAGGGCGAGCGGCGGACGGCGGTTTAGGCCGTCATTGCGGGCTCGAAACGAGACTCTCGTACGCGTTGCGAGGCCGCATAACGCACCAGGCGCGCCCCAGGCGCGCCCCCGCCGGAGCGGAGCGGGGCTTTGGGGCCCCCGCGAGCGACGGCGATGGGGGGTCCGGCGGGGCGAAGCCCCCCGGTCAATAGCATGACGCAATCCGCCTACCTCTTCCTCGGGCTCACGGCGATCGTGGCTGCGCTCTCCGGCGTGCTGGCGTTTGCGGTCGTGAAGTTCTTTACGGCGGCGCGCAGCGCGGCGCGCACGTCCGCGCTCGAGGGCACCGAAACGGCGTTCATGGCAGCCGCGATGGAACAGGCTGTAGGAGAGCTTCGGAACCAGGAGCGGGCCATGAAGGCCAGGGCCGAGGCGTCCGAGCGTCTGAGCAGCGAGATCATCGCGAGCATGACCTCCGGCGTGCTCGTGGTCGGCGGGGCCGGTCAGGTCAGGGCGCTCAACCCGGCAGGCCGCCTGCTGCTCCAGGTCTCCGAGGAGGGCGCCACGGGAAGCTACCCCGACGTCCTTTCGCGCGGGTCGGCGCTGGCCGAGATCGTGACGCAGTGCCTGACGACCGGCCGGCCGCTGGTGCGGCGCTCGGTCAGGATACAGAGAGCCGATGGCGGAACCGCTCACCTCGGTGTGACGGCCTCGCCAATCCGCGACGAGGGCGGAAACCCGCACGGCGCCATTTGCCTGTTCAGCGATCTCAGCGAGGTCATGGAGCTCGAAGAGCAATTGCGGCTCAAGGACAGCCTCGCGCGTCTGGGCGAGCTGACCGCCGGGATCGCGCACGAGTTTCGAAACGGGCTGGCGACGATTCACGGCTACGGTCGGCTGCTGGATCCCGAGCGGTTGCCGGCCGACTACCGGCCATACGTCGCCGGCATTCGTGAGGAGACCGAGGCGCTCGGACAGGTCGTCACCAATTTTCTGAACTTCGCCAAGCCCACCGACCTGGTGCTGACGCCGGTCGACCTGTCGGCGTTGATCGCGCGAGCGGCCGACGACATCCGCGCGGACGTTCAGGCGCGCGGAGGGACCCTGGAGATCCGTGGCGAGTTCGCCGAGGTTGACGGCGACGAAGTTCTTTTGCGGCAGGCGTTCAGCAACTTGTGCCGGAACGCCCTGGAGGCCTGTGTCGAGTCCGGCGCCACCCCGCGAATCGCGATCGAAGGAGCCGCCGATCGGGCGCAGAACGTCCTCCGCATCTCGGTCACCGACAATGGCCCGGGGATGGACGAGACGATAGCCGAGCGCATCTTCCGCCCGTTCTTCACGACCAGGGCGAAAGGCACCGGGTTGGGCCTGGCCCTCGTCCAGAAGATCGTCGTGACCCACAACGGGCGCGTGACCGCCGGGAACGCAGAAGGCGGCGGCGCACGACTTGCAGTGTCGCTGCCGCTCAGGGCCCACAAGATTTCATAGCTGTAACCCACAGTCACAGAACGGTACATCCCCCGGCGCACGGTGTTGTGATCGACCCTGGCACACGTGCGGCTAACCGCATTTCCTCCAGGATCTTAGCGAGTTGAATGGCGCCGCGACGAAATCGCTGGCAGCGCCATTGCTCAACTGCCTGTCGACAATGTTCCAGATGTCACGGCTCGATCGCGGGTTCTCGGTGCTCGAACTGATGATGGTGGTGGCCGTCGCCGGCACGCTCGCCGTGGTGGCCATTCCCGTGATGACCGACCTTGCCGAGAACTCCAAGCTGAGCGCCGCGACCCGCGAGGTCGAACGGGAGCTGCAGAGCGCCCGCCTGAAGTCGGTGTCGACGAACCGGTTGCTCCGCGTGCGGTTCAACTGCCCTTCGGAGGGGTATTTCCGGACGGTGGAAGTGCTGGGCACGTCCGACGACAGCTCGTCGGCGCGGTGCCAGCTCTCGGGTTACCCGTACCCGGCGCCCGACACGAACCTGATGACACAGCCGAACTACGACGGCCCGCTGCGGATACTTCCGCACGACGCCACCGTGACGAGCGCCACCTTCGAGTTCCGGCCCGACGGCACTGTCTATCAGGTCGTCGCGGTCTCGCCCGAAGTCATTTCCTCAGCGGTCACGGTCACGGTAGCGCGCAGAGAAAAAACGAAAGCGATGACGGTCAATGGTGCGGGACGGATACAGCTCCAGTAGTCGCGGCTTCACCCTGATCGAGGTCGTGGTCTCCCTCGGCCTTCTGACCGTGGTGTCGCTCGGGGTCGCCCAGCTCTTTGCCGTCTCCACGCGCGCGAACCTCGTCGCGAAAGGCCGGACGTCGACGACCGCCCTGGCGGAGCAGAAGATGGAGCAGCTTCGCTCGCTGACGTGGGGCTTCGACGCGGACGGCCTGGGCCTTCCGGTCAGCGACACCACGACGAACCTCACCGTGTTTCCGCCGACGCAGGATGGCACGGGCTTGAACCCTTCACCCTCGAATGCGCTCGAGACCAACACCGCCGGCTTTTTCGAGTACCTCGACTCGAACGGTTCGTGGGTGCCCTCGGCGGAAACCGCGGTCTACGTGCGCCGATGGGCCATCAGGCCGCTGCCGACCAATCCGAACAACACGTTGATCCTCCAGGTGCTCGTGAGCCCGCAGGCCGACGAGCTCGTCCGGCAAGCGAACGCCAGCGGTCCGCGGAAACGCCTGCCCGGCGACGCGCTCCTGACGAACGTCAAGACGAGGAAGGCGTCATGAGCGTCCGCGCGCGCCTGCAGACCGAATCGGGGTACTCGCTCGTCGAGCTGCTCGTCGCCTCGACGATCATGCTGGTGGTGACGGGTGCGATCTTCGGGATGATGAACCCGTCCCAGGGGACCGCCCAGGCGCAACCCGAGGTGGCGGACCTGCAGCAGCGGAGCCGAGTGGGCTCCGAGACCCTCTTCAGAGAGCTGATCATGGCCGGCGCCGGCGTCTATCAGGGGCCGGTGACCGGGTCCCTGATCAACTTCTTCGCGCCCGTCATTCCCAGGCGTCTGGGCAACGTGAACCCGGATAATCCGACCAGCGCTCATTCGGACGCCATCACCCTGGCCTACATTCCGAACACGTACTCCCAGACCACGATCAGCAGCCCGATGCCGAACGTGTCGGCCGAGCTGAAGGTCAAGAAGGAGCCCAACTGTCCCAAGGGTGACGAGTTGTGCGGATTCGAAGAAGGCATGGACGTGATCGTCTTCGACACCAGCGGGAACTTTGACGTGTTCACGATCACCGAAGTGCAGAACGCGGCCGCCCACCTGCAGCACCGCGGTCAGGACCTGAGCATTCCCTACGAAGTGGGTGCCTCGGTCACCCAGATTGTGAGCAACACCTATTACTGGTGCAGCCCGATCAACGGCCGGGCCTGTCCGGAAGATCCTTCCGCCTGGCAGCTGCGGCTCTACGACGGCTACACCAGCGACGTTCCGCTAGTGGACAACGTTGTCGACCTGCGTTTCGAGTACTTCGGCGATCCGAATCCGCCGCTGAACCCGAAACCACAGTCCGGCGTGGCCAACTGCCTCTACGATGGGCTCGGGAACTATATCGGACCGGGCGTCCTTGCAACCAACGACGGATCTCTTGCCGAGTTGCCTCTTGCAGTTCTGAGTGACGGCCCCTGGTGTGGCGGGGGCGGCAATGTGTTCGACGCCGACCTCCTCCGCATCCGCAAGATCCGGATCACACTGCGTGTCCAGGTCTCCGACGTGGCCCTCCGCGGCACGAACACATCGGTGTGGCGCAACCCGGGCACGGCCGCGGGCGGCACACGCGCGGTCGCGGACTACACCGTGGCGTTCGACGTGACGCCGCGCAACCTGAATCTCGCCCGATGAGGACGCGCATGACCCGGTCGCCCGCTCGCCTCCGCAACGAGACCGGTTCCGCGCTCATCATCGCGCTGATGTCGATGATGCTGCTCACGGCCCTCGGCGCCGCGCTGGTCATGGTCACCCGGACCGAAACGATGATTGCGAGCAACTACAGCAACGCGCAGGAGGCCTTGTACGCGGCCGACGCGGCCGTCGAGCGCGTCGTCCAGGACCTGCTGATGGTGCCGCGTTGGAACGACGTGCTCAGCGGCACCTCGCGCTCCGCTTTCGTGGACGGCGACTGCAGCTCGCCAAAGACTCTCCCCGGCGGCGGCACGATACCGATCGGCTGCGACGCCAGTGTGATCGCAACCGCCACGGGCCAGCTCCAGAAGGTGACGGACACCGCAAACATGTGGGGTTCCAACAACCCGCAATGGCGGCCCTTTGCCTGGGCGCCGGTGAGCGATCTCCTTCCAGAGGGTCAGATCGACAGCCGGATGTACGTCGCCGTGTGGGTGGCGGATGATCCTGCGGAAACCGACAACGATCCCACGGCCGACACGAACGGGACGTTGACGCTGCACGCCGAGGCGTACGGACCGGGTGGAACGCACAAGGTCATCGAAGTAACGGTAGCTCGGACCTCGGGCACAGAGATCGAGCGTGGCCAGATCGCGCAGCGCGGGCAGGAAGAGTTGAACCAGCGTTCCCGCAAGGCCGCCGTGCAAACGCCGGGCAAGGGCCTGACCAACATGCGGATGAATTCGGCCACCGGTGGATTGACGGTGCAGTGATGAAGAGAAGGGATTCCGCCGTGGTCCGTGGTCGGTGGTTCAAGGCTCGGAGACAGCTCATGGCCGCCGCGCTGGCGCTTTTCGCAACAGCGTGGTGGTCGTCGACCGCCTTCGCCCAGCTCGATCCGCTGCTCTTCGTCAAGCGCGTTCCGCCGACGGTCATCCTGGTGGTCGATACCTCGCTGCGGATGCTCGAAGACGGCGCTGGGCGCTACTACGATCCGAATACGTACTCGACGGGCGCCGATCTGGGTGCGGCGACCGCCCTTGGCGTTCCGCTCGTCTCGTCGACCTACAGGCGCGTCTACCACAATCTCCAGTACGAAAATGTTCAGGACAGCAGCTCCAAGTTGTACGCCACCGACATCACCGCCGTGGCGAACACCGCGTCGGGATACTCGACTTTCTGGGACGAGACCCGGCTGCAGATCGCCAAACGCGGCATCGAGGCGGCCGTCACCGAGAATCGGGGCCCGACGTTCCGCTGGGGCCTCATCAGGCTGCGCCAGAGCGCGCCGGCGTGGAGGGTCTCGCCGGATTGCGACAAGCCAGTCCGCATCACCGACAACCTGACGCTGCAACTGGCTTCCGACGCGTCGCCCTGCAATGCCGGCGCGGCGGGACGCTACGGCATCTACACGCCCACGGTGTCGGCTGCGAACTTCAGCATCGAGTCACAGTACGGCGGCGGGGCGCTCGTCGTGACCCCTGGGAACAATACGTCGTTCTCCGTACTGTCGGTGGTGACGCGCCCGATCGGGAACGGCGGGCTGATCCCCGCCGGCGCGGAGGCGGCAACCTACGGGGACCGTCCGATTTCGCATGCGCTCGACGATGCGCGGGCGGCGGCGGCGACGGCCATGGCAAACGACAGCGCGTCGAACCGAACGTGCCGGAACACGATCGTGGTCCTCATTACGGGCGGGGCCGACGCCGGCGACGCGGCCTACGACGGCAGCCACGATCCGCTTCCCGTCGCGAGCACGTTCCTGAACGTCACCGGTGGAGGGGTGACGCGGCGCGTGCCCATCCACGTGATTGGCGTGAAAGTCAAAGCTGCGGATAAAGTGGAGCTCCAGGGCATCGCCGCCAACAGCGCCGGCCGATACACAGATGCGGCCTCGGTCAGCGACGTGACGGCTGCGATCAACTACGCGGTGCAGACCGGGTTCTCCCGCTCCACCGACTTCAGTACCGGCGCTGTCAGCGAATACCAGCCGGTCAGCCCGATCGTTGGCACGGTCAACCTGAAGAACGCGCCGGATGCGACGGGGGCCCTCCTGCCGAACACCGACATCCTCTCGGTGCCAGGGGCGCAGCCGCTCCCGCAACGCAGCAACGTGCTCGTCACCGCCGGCTTCACGCTTCCTGGATACGAGGGCAGGCTCCGCGCCTTCCGCGCCTACAAGCCCGAGCCGGATGGGACGAAGCCCAGCGGATGGGCGTTCGTCGCCGATGGTACAAAGCTGTGGCCGGATCTCGACGCACGGCCCGCCCTGGCGGGGATGGCGCGCGCACCTGCCGATCCTGGACAACGGAACATCTACACGTTCGTACCCGGCAGCGGCGTCGTCGCCTTCAACGCGGCCAACGCGGGCCTGCTGTCGGCTCACGTGGGAATCGGCGTGGATGCCTCCGCTCTGGTCGCCTACGTCCGATCGCAACCGCTCGGCGCGATCATCGGGTCCACGCCCGCGCTGATGGATGCCCCGTCGCTCGATCCGCCGCCCGACGACGACTACGGACGATCGGACGCGGTGGGGAGCTATGCGGAGAAGTACAAGAACCGGCGCAGCATCATTTTCTTCGGCGGGAACGACGGGATGATCCACGCGATCGACGCCCGGACCGGCTACGAGATCTGGGCGTTCATTCCCTACAACCTGCTGCCAAAGCTCCGCACGCTCATGGACGGCCAGCCGGTGGAGCAGTTCGACTATTTCGTGGACAGCTCGCCCAAGGTCGCTGAGGTGAAGATCGGCGGGGAGTGGCGGACGCTGCTGATTATCGGCCAGGGACCGGGCGGCACGTTCTATCAGTCGTTCGACGTCACGGAAGCCGGGATGGGTCTCGACCCCTCGGTCGGTGATCTCTCGGCCGTGAACACGCTCCTCGCGAGTTTCGATTCCCCGAACGAAACCATCAAGTTCAAGTGGTCGTTCCCGAATTACTCGCACTTCGACCCTGCCTACCGCGCCACGTTCTCGGTGTCGGATGGCACACCGGGAGGCCTGATCCGGTTGTATGGCGATCTCCGCGCGACCGCGACCGACGCGGAGAAATCCGTCGGGTTCACGTGGTCGGACCCGGCCGTGGGTCCGTTGAACGCCGATCGATCGATCAGCGCGGTGATCGCAGGTTCGGGCTATTTTCCGGCCATCGAGGACGTCATCCCCAATCGCCTGGCTGGGTCGCCGCGGGCGGGCAATGTCCTCTACCTGCTCGATCCGGATACCGGCAGCCTGATCGGGAACCTGACGGGTAGCTGTCCTGACGCCGCGACCGCCATGGGATGCCTCTCGGTCGGAGATGTCATCGGCAACGGTCGCAAGAACGCGCTCCAGGCCGACCCGACTGCCGCAGGGGAGAGCGGCTCGCACATCGTTACGAAGGCGTATCTCGGCGACATCGACGGACGCTACTGGCGGTTCAACCTGACCGAGACCGGCAGCATCACGCGGCTTCCAATCCACGACGCCGGGGCGCCCATCTACGCATCGTCGGCGCTCCTGTTCATTGGCAGCGTGGACGTCTACACCTTCTTTGCGACCGGCAGCGACCTGCTCCCCACGACGGCGCCTGGCGGGGTGGGGACGTTCAAGCTGATCGCGCTCAAGGACAACTATCCCTGGCAGACGAACGCGACGGTGAAGTTCTCGATCAACCTGGCCACGGTGACCAACGTTGGAGGCATCGCGACAGGCGAGCGGCCCTCGACATCGCCGTCGGTGGCGGGCGATATCGTCTTCTACACGACGACAACGGAATCGGCCGCGACGCCATGCGCGGACTTCACCGCCAACCTGTACGCGCTCACGTATGTGGGAGGCGCTGCCTACGATTCGTTCACGAGCGGCAACGACAAGATCGACAAGAACGAAAGTCCCATCGTACGCACGTTGCAGGGCCGGGCGACGGCGCCATTCATCGTCGATCAGCATCTCTACTTCGGGACAGCGGGCGCGCTGGGCTCGCAGATCGAGGCATTCGGGGATCCTGAAGACTTCAACAACGGCATCGGCCAGGTAGGCGTCCGCATCCTCTCCTGGCGGGAAATCAGGTGATGTCCGGCACGCAGTGTCCATCGTGCGGCACCAAGGTCCGCGCCCATCACGATCGGTGCCCGAAGTGCCGCACATGGCTGATCGAGCGCGATCCCGTGGCCGCTGCACGGCGAAGCCGTCGTCTGGTCCACTGGAGCGCCGCGATGGTTGGGAGCTTCGTGCTGATCGTGGGCGGGCTCTGGCTCACGGGTGATGCCGAGGCGCCGGCGGCCGCGCCCGCGGCAAAGCCGTCCGACCCGCTGGCGGCGCGGCGGCAGCGGGCTGTAGTCGTCGAGCCGGATGCCGTTGAACCCCGGGAACGGCCATTCATGGATTCCACCGCGGCGGCGGCGACCGCGTACTCGGCCGGGGATTACCCGTCCGCGCTCCAGGGCTTTCAGGCTGCCATCGAGAAAAACCCTCAGGACGCCGAGTCGCTCAGCAACCTCGGGCAGGTCCTGGTGCGCCTCGGCCGGACCGAGGAGTCGCTGCCGTACTTCGAACGGGCCATCAGCATCATTCCCAATCGATGGGCGTACCATTTCAACCGCGCCAGGGCGCTGGGCCTGCTCGGCCGGTGGGACGAGGCAATCGCCGGTTACCGCCAGGCGCAGCTCCTGTTTCCAGACGATTACGCCACGGCCTTCAATCTCGGGCTCGCGCTGCACAAGAAGGGCGACGATGAGTCTGCGGTTGCGGAATATCAGAGGGCCATCCACCTGGCCCCCGACGACGCGTCGTTCCGCTTCGCGCTCGCGCTCAGCTACGAGCGCCTGCAGAAGAACGCTGATGCCGTTGCGGAATACGAAGAGTACCTTCGGCTCGCTCCGAACGCACCGGACGCGGAGCGCGTGCAGGCCCGCGTCGCGCAGCTGAAGGGCGCGACGACCGAGTCTCGATAGGATTCGGACCTCGTGAGCAGTTGCAGAAACTGCTCATTCACCGGCCCGAACCGCACGCGGTTTCTGCGCACTCCGCACCCCCGCATGTCAGACGTCCAGCAATTCTGCGAGTTCTTTCGTGGATTCCGCGTCGCGCCAGTCCTGGCGCTTCTGTTGCACAGTTGCCGGACGGTAGCACGTGCCGAAGAACACCCAACGGGGATTCACGCTGATCGAAGTGCTGATTGCGACGGCCTTGATGGCCTCGATCGCGATCGGTGTCGCGCAGCTGCTCGGCATCGCCGTCGCCGCCGGACACGCCGCGCGCGTCCAGACTTCCACCACGATCCTCGCGGCCGGTAAGCTCGAAGAGTTGCGCTCGCTCGTGTGGACGTACGAGCCGCTCGCCGCTGGCGCCGTCCCGCGATCGGACCTGACGACGGACCTCAGCGTCGAGCCGGCGTCGAGCAGCGGCCCGGGGCTTGCGCCCTCCCCATCCGGGACGCTTTCGACGAACATGCCGCCGTATGTCGACTACCTCGATTCCCGAGGTCGTTGGGTCGGAAACGGGTCGTCCGTACCACCCGACGCGATGTTCATTCGCCGCTGGTCCATCCTGCCGCTGCCCGCGGCCCCGGACCGGGCGCTGGTGCTGTCGGTTCTTGCCACGACAGTTGCGCAGGAGCTCGCTCGCGGGCAGCCCTGGACGCACCCGTCCGGGCAGGAGGCGTTGCTCGTGACGCTCAACACCAGGAAGGGTAGATAGCCGTGTTCCGAGGGCAGTCCGGTTTTTCCCTCGTGGAGGCGCTCGTCGCCGCCACGATCCTCCTGGCGGCGTCGGGGCTGCTGTTCCACTTTGCCGCATCGTCCGAGCGGCTCGCCCGCGCTCAACCGGATGCCGCGGATGTCAGTCAGCGGCTGCGCGTCGCGGCCGGGATGATTGCGCGCGATCTGCTCGACGCGGGTGCTGGGGACGCGCACGGGCACCTGGGGACGCTTGCGAGCTACTTTCCTCCGATCGTGCCCGCCAGGACTGGTGCGGAGTCGCCCGATCCGGAGTTCGCGGCCTTTCCCGACCGGATATCGATTGCGTATGTCTCCGACGCGGGCTGGTATGGACGGCTGGCTGCAGATCTGCCGGATGTCGCGGCCGATCTGCCGATGGACCTGGCGACACCGGGATGCCCATCCGCCGGAGTGTGCGGATTCTCAAAAGGGTCACGCGCGGCGATCGTCGACACCGGCGGGCTCGGAGCCGGCCACGACCTGTTCAGCGTGACGCTTGCAGCCGCCGGTCTTGCCCATGGCTCGCCCAACCCGCCATTCTCGCAGGCCTACACGCAAGCCTCCACGGCCATCGTCCCGATCGAGCAGCGCGTGTACTATCTCGACCACGCGAACAATCGGCTGATGGTCTACGACGGTTTCAAGACCGCCCTGCCACTTGTGGACAACATCGTCCACCTCGAGTTCGCCTATTTCGTGGATCCCCATCCGGCCAGCGTCGCGCTTCCCGCGGAGCCTTCGGGCAACTGCGTCTACGGGCCGGGCGATCCCCCGGTCCCTCTGCTCGCGCCGCTCGGGGCCAGCAGCCTGGTAGCCGTTCCGCTCGCGCAGTTCCAGGACGGTCCGTACTGCGGCATCTGGCCGCAACGGTTCGACGGCGATCTGCTGCGCATCCGTCGCGTGCGCGTCACTCTGCGGGCGCAAGCCGGACAGTCACAAGTACGCGGACGGGGCGCCGACTACGTCAATCCAGGCTCGTCGGACGGCGAGCTGAGCTCTGTTCGTGATTTCGAGGTCACCTTCGACGTCGTGCCTCGGAACATGGCCGCCGCGAGATGAAATGCGCACCGGCATCAACAGCGAGGCAGGGTCGGCGCTTCTCGTCGTGCTGCTCATCTCCGTGCTGCTCGCAGGCGCCGGCGCCGCGGTGATTACGTTGACGAGAACGGAAACACTCATCACCGGGGCGCACCGGCACGTTCAGGAGGCGGTGTCTGCCGCCGACGCGGCATTCGAACGCGCGCTGCTCGATCTCGACGCGCTGCCGGACTGGAGCGCGGTGCTTCTCCCACCTCCTGCCAACACGCAGGGCACGTTCGTCGACGGGAAAACTCACCCGATCGCTCCTGATGCGCAGGCGCTGGATCTGGGCGCGCTGACGGCTCGGCGTCAGGCAGAGAGCGATCTGACGAGCGGACCAGGAGCGTTCGGCGCCGACAGTCCCCGGTGGCGCCTGTTCGGCCATGCCTCGCTGGAGGCCGTTCTTCCAGCGGGCGTACCGGCTCGTCCCGCGTACCTCATCGTCTGGGTGTCTGATGACGGGTGGGATGGGGACGGGGATCCAACAAGGGACAGTAACGGCAGGCTGCTGCTGACGGCCGACGCTTACGGCGCGGGTGGCACCCGGCGGAGGGTAGAAGCAGCGATTTTCCGTCCGGCGGACGGAATCGTGCGGGTTCTGAGCCGTCGCGGCGTGCCCTGAGCCCCAAGGCGGCCCGAGCGAGGCTGCGCCGCGGGCCCATTCGTGCCGATAGATTGTCTGAGGCAGCTAATGGCTCCGGAGCGAAGGGCGGAGGGCGACGCCTACATTCGTCGCCAGTTCTTGGAGAACGGCAGTATCTGATACGATTTCAAGGGTTTGTCGGTCGCATGATCAACTCGAACAACCGCCTGCTGGGAACGCTGAGGATGGCCGCCGCGCTGGCTCTGATCCTGCCGGCGGTTTCGAGCGCGCAGAATCCGCCTCTAGGAGACGTGGCGCGGAAAGAACAGGCGCGCCGGAAGGCCGCGAAGAGCAGCGAGAGGGTTCTCACGAACAAGGACCTGCCGCCCTCGTCCGCGCGGCCCGCGCCGAGCCCTGGTCCGGCCCCCGAAGGAGCCGCCGGGGCGGCGGTCACGGAACAGAAAGAGGCTGCTGCAGCCGACCCGGCGGAGCAGAAGAAGGACGAGGAGAAGGAAGAAGCCTGGTGGCGGCAGCGGATAACCCAGGCGCGTGACGGTCTCAGGCGAAGCGAGGTCTTTCTCGAGGCGCTGCAGACCCGTGTCAACGTGCTCTCCACCGATTTCGTGAACCGCGACGATCCGGTTCAGCGGGCCCGGATTGGCGAAGATCGCCAGAAGGCGATTGCCGAGATGGAGCGCGTCCAGGCGGAAATCGTCCAATACAGGAAGCAGATCGCAGATATCGAAGAAGAGGCCCGTAAAGCTGGAATCCCACCGGGGTGGCTCCGTTGATCGTCCTGTCTTGACTTCTCTTGCGCAGATACTGATCGTCGAGGACAAGGACTCGCTCCGCACGATGCTGCGGCACGCCCTTGAACGCCAGGGGCACGCCGTGCTCGAAGCGCGCAGCCAGCCTGAAGCCTTACAGCTCCTGCAGCAGGCGCAGCCCGCGCTGGTGCTGTCGGACCTGCGGCTTCCCGACGGCGACGGGTTCGGAGTCTTGCGGGCGTCGAAGGATCTGGATGCAGAGATTCCGGTGATCGTGATGACCGCGTACGGCAGCATCGAGGATGCCGTCGCGGCGATGAAGGAAGGGGCCCTGGATTTTCTGGCCAAGCCGGTGGATCCCGACCATCTGCTGCTGCTCGTCGCACGGGCCCTCGAGCAGCGTCGAATCGTCACCGAGAACCTCCTCCTGAAAGAAGAGCTGGCCGTGAGGAGGGGAGCGCCGCAGCTGGTGGGAGAGGATCCCTCCTTGCGGAAGGTGTTCGTCTCGCTTCAGCGCGCCGCGGCGACGGACACGACGGTCTTGCTCGAGGGAGAGAGCGGCACGGGCAAGGAGCTCTTCGCCCGTTCGCTGCACGCGTTGAGTCCGCGTGCCGACGCACCGTTCGTGGCCATCAACTGCGCCGCGATTCCCGAGACCCTGCTCGAGACCGAGCTGTTCGGTCACGAGAAGGGTGCGTTCACCGGCGCTATCGCCCGCAAGCTCGGGAAGTTCGAGATGGCGCACCGCGGCACGTTGTTCCTGGACGAGATCGGCGATCTGCCCTTGTCGCTGCAGGCCAAGATCCTCCGGGCGCTGGAGGAGAAGCGTTTCGAGCGTGTAGGCGGGACGGCGCTCGTGCAGGTCGACGTGCGGCTCGTCGCGGCGACCAATCGCGGGCTTCGCGCGCAGGTTGCCGCCCGGCGGTTTCGCGAGGATTTGTTCTTCCGCCTGTCGGTGTTTCCCATCACGGTCCCACCGCTGCGCGAGCGCGCCGGCGACATCCCCGTGCTCGCGCGCTACTTCATCGATCGCTTCTGCCGCGACATGAAGAAACGGCCGATCGGGCTGTCGCCGTCAGCGGTCGAGCAGCTGGTCGCCTATCGCTGGCCGGGCAACGTTCGCGAGCTGCAGAACTGCATCGAGCGCGCGGTGATTCTGTCCGAAGGCGACGCCATTCAACCCCGGCACCTGAACCTGTCGTTCAAGAACGAAGAACCGCCGGACAACGGCGAGTCGGATCCCTGGTCCGATTTCGATCTCGCCGGCAGCCTGGCCGACGTGAGCCGCCGCGCCGCCGCGCAGGGCGAGCGCTTGAAGATTCAGCAGACCCTGCAGGAAGCGGACAACAACAAGGGCCGGGCCGCAGAGCTCCTGCAGATCACCTACAAGATGCTCCTCAGCAAGATGAAGGAACATCGACTGGAGTGAATGCGCCCGTGTGGCACGTCGCCCGTCACACGTCGCACGTCAAGAAAAGCTAGCTCGTCGCACGTGGAATCGCTCGTCTCAGCTCCTCCGCCGTGACGTCGGTCACGAGTGTGGTCGATCCGAGCGCGGTGGGCAACACGAAGTGGAGCCGGCCCGCGATCACCTTCTTGTCGCGGCCGATCGCCTCGAGGATCTCGGCTGCCGGCAGGTCCGATACAGCCGGAAGCGGACCCATCTTGGTGATGATGTCGGCGAGCCTGATTCGATCCTCGCTGGCCATTGCCCCCCGCGCCACGGCAATTTCCGCAGCCACCAGCATCCCATAGGCCACCGCCTCGCCGTGCCTGAAGCGGCGGTACTTCGTGACGGCCTCGAGGGCATGGCCCACCGTGTGTCCGAAGTTCAGCGTGCGTCGTGCTCCCGACTCGCGCTCGTCCTCTTCGACGATCGCCGCCTTGATCCTGCAGCAGTTGGCGATGACCGGCAGCAGCGCGCTCGTGTCGCGCGCGAACAACGCCGGGAGCGTCTGGCTCACGCGCTCGAACAGGTCGCGGCTGGCGATCACGCCGTACTTCACGACCTCGTACAGCCCGGCCCGGAATTCGCGCCGCGGAAGCGTGCCCAGCAGATCGACGTCGATCACAACCGCTGCAGGCGCGTGGAAGGCGCCGATGAGGTTCTTGCCCATCGGATGATTCACGCCGACCTTGCTCCCGATCGCGCTGTCGACCTGCCCGAGCAGCGTTGTCGGCACCTGTACAACGGGAACACCGCGAAGGTAGGTCGCGGCGGCCAATCCGGCGACATCCCCGACCACGCCGCCGCCGATCGCGATGATCGTGGTTGCGCGGTCGGCCGCTGCCCTGATCAACGCATCGTAGATGCGCCCGAGCGTTGTGAGGTTCTTGAACCGCTCGCCGTCGGGAATCAGGATGGGCTCGTTGCTCGTGATTCCCTCGAACACCGCGGAGTGAAGTCGCCAGACCGTGGGGTTCGACACGATGAACCGCCGGTCCGGCAGCGACGCCTCGTCGAGGATCCGGCCCAGCCGCCGGGCCACCCCTGGGGCGATCGTCACGCCGTAGGTCGAGCCGCCGCTCGAGACCGCCAGGCGCTCGGCATCCTGTGTCGAGCTGGGGGGTGTGATCATCTCTGGACGGGACGTTACCAGCGGGAGGCGGAACGCCGCAAGCCGGTCGCCGACAGCTGGAAGCTGGTAGCTGGAAGCTGGAAGCTGGTAGCTGGTAGCTGGTGGCTGATAGCTGAATGATACGATATCTGGATCGGGACCAGCTTGGAGCCTCGCGCAGACTTCCTCATCATCGGCAGCGGCATCGCCGGCCTCCGGGCGGCCGTGGAGCTGGCAGGTGCCGGCAGCGTTGTGCTCCTGACCAAGGCCGAGCCGCGCGAAGGCAATACCGGCTACGCCCAGGGCGGCATTGCCGCGGCCGTGGGGCCAGACGATTCACCCGAGCTGCATGCGGCAGATACCATCGCGGCGGGCGACGGGTTGTGCGATGAGCAGGCCGTGGCGGTCCTCGTCGGGGAGGGACCTCGCTACGTTCGCGAGCTGATGGCGTGGGGCGCCGCGTTCGATCGAGACTCGAACGGTTTTCCGGCGCTTGCAATCGAAGGCGCGCACAGCGCTCGCCGGGTGCTGCACGCGCACGATTCGACCGGCCGCGAGATCTCCCGCGTGCTCTGGAGCAAGGTCGCTGGTCTGCCAGGCGTCCAGACACTCACGCACGCCCGAGCCGTGGATCTGGTCCTGCGCGACGATGGCCGATGTCTCGGCGCGCGGTTCCTGCTCGACGACGGGACGGTGGGGAGCGCGTGGGCGGGCGCCGTCCTGCTGGCGACCGGCGGAGCGGGACAGGTGTACAGCGACACCACGAACCCGCCCGTGGCAACAGGTGACGGTCTCGTGATGGCGTATCGCGCGGGCGCCCGCGTCATCGACCTGGAGTTCGTGCAATTCCATCCGACGGCGCTTCGTGTTCCGGGGCATCCCCGGTTCCTGCTGTCGGAAGCGCTTCGTGGAGAGGGCGCCAGGCTCCTGAACGAGGATGGGGAGCCCTTCATGCGCCAGTACGATCCGGGAGGCGATCTCGCGCCGCGGGATCGCGTCTCGCGGGCGATCGAACGCGAGACACAGCGCACGGGGCATCCAGTGTACCTGTCGCTGCAGCATCTGGACCCGGATTTCGTGCACACGAGGTTTCCGCTCGTCACCGACACCTGCCGTGCGGCCGGGCTGGATCTGGCGCGGGAGAGGATCCCCGTCGGCCCTGCCGCGCACTACCTGATGGGCGGGGTCGAAACGGATCTCGACGGGCGGACGAGCATTCCCGGTCTGTTCGCGGCGGGCGAAGTGGCGTGCACGGGAGTGCACGGGGCGAACCGTCTCGCGAGCAACTCTCTGCTCGAGGGGCTCGTGTTCGGTGCGCGTGCGGGCCGTGCGATGACCCTCGGCGAGCGCCCGAGCCACGAGACCGGCTCGACCGCGGCTCCCAGGCCGGAACGCGCGGCGGCAGCGTTTGGTATCGCCGAGCACGAGGTGCAGGCGCTCATGTGGCGCCACGCAGGACTCTTCAGGGATGAACAGGGGCTCCACAGGGCGCTGAGCACGCTCGAGGAGCTGTGGCGGGATCTCCAGGGCCGGAACGGTCCGGCCGGAGCCCTCGATCTGGGGACGTGGCGGCTCGTCAGCCTCGTGACGCTCGGCCGCCTCATCGTGCGCGCAGCGCTGCGCCGCACCGAGAGCCGCGGCGGGCACTACCGCACCGACTACCCCGAGCGCGACGATATACACTGGAAACGGCGGGTGGGGGAGAGGAGACGAAGCAGTGCTGAATTCTGAATTCTGAATGCTGAGTTTAGAGTTTAGAGTTCAGAGTCTCGACGTCTGGGACGGGAAGCTTGAGAGTGGAACTCCCTGGAAGTTGGAAGTTGGAAGTTGGAGGTTGGAAGCTGGAAGCTGGAAGCTGGATACTGACATTTATGAGCCCCGAATCGAAAACTGAGATTGTGAAAGCGGGAACCGACAAGAAGCAGGGGATGGTGACCGAGATCACCCCGCAGTCCGAGGACTTCTCACGGTGGTATCTCGACGTGGTGCGGCGCGCCGAGCTCGCCGACTACACCGAGGTCAAGGGCTGCATGGCGATCCGTCCGTACGGATATGCGATCTGGGAGCTGATCCAGCAGGGGCTCGACCGCCGGTTCAAGGCGACCGGTCATGTGAACGCGTACTTCCCGCTGTTCATCCCTGCAAGCCTGCTCATGAAAGAAAAAGAGCACGTCGAGGGGTTCGCGCCGCAGGTCGCCTGGGTGACCCGCGGCGGCGACGAAGAGCTGGCGGAGCCGCTCGTCGTCCGTCCCACGTCGGAAGCCATCATCGGCACGCTCTACGCGAAATGGATACAGTCGTGGCGCGATCTTCCCGTTCTCATCAACCAGTGGGCCAACGTCGTCCGCTGGGAGAAGGTGACGCGGCCTTTCCTGCGGACGACCGAGTTCCTCTGGCAGGAGGGCCACACCGCGCACGAAACAGAGGCCGAAGCCCAGGAAGAAACGTTGAGGATGCTGGCGATTTACAAGGAGTTCGCCGAAACGGAGCTCGCCATGCCCGTCGTGGATGGCCAGAAGAGCGAGAGCGAGAAGTTCGCCGGCGCGTCGCGGACCTACTCGATCGAAGCCCTGATGGGAGACGGCCGCGCGCTGCAGGCGGGTACGTCGCACAACCTCGGGCAGAACTTCGCCAGGGCCTTCGAGATCCAGTTCCAGGGACGCGACAAGACCCTGCAGCACGTCTGGACCACGTCGTGGGGGGTCACCACACGGCTCGTCGGCGCCCTGATCATGACGCACGGCGACGACAGCGGTCTGATCCTGCCGCCCCGGGTCGCACCCTACCAGGTCGTCATGATTCCCATTCCGCGGGGTAACTGGCAGGAGACCGTGCTTCCGCGCGCCCGGGAGATTCGCGACGATCTCGTGCGACGGGGCGTCCGGGTCATGCTCGACGACCGCGAAGCGTACACGCCCGGATGGAAGTTCGCCGAGTGGGAGCTTCGCGGCGTGCCGCTGCGACTCGAAATCGGACCGAAGGATCTGGAGAAGTCGCAGGTGATTGTCGCGCGGCGCGACACGCGCGAAAAGCAGGCGATCGCGTTCAACGGGCTGGCCGACCGTGTGGTGAGCCTGCTCGACGAGATCCAGGCCGCGCTCTACCAGCGCGCCCTGGCGTTCCGGGAGGATCACACCATCCGCGCCGCGACCTACGACGAGTTCAAGGCGGCCATGAAGGGCCGGCCTGGATTCGTCGTGGCGGGCTGGTGCGGGGACGCTGACTGCGAAGCGCAGATCAAGGCCGACACGCAGGCTACGCTTCGCAACATCCCGTTCGGCTCGGAGCAGGTGTCCGGCACGTGCATCAGGTGCGGACGGCCTTCGACGGGCGAGGCCTGGTTCGCGAAGGCGTATTGAGGGGCCGCGCTAACAACTGCGGGGCGGCTTCCGGCCAGCGCTGCAGGATGCGTTTGATCACGGCGTGGCGGCGGGTCGCGTGTTCTCGGGCGGCGACGGCGCGGAACGCCGTTGCGAGCTGCGCGCGCCAACGCTCGTCGGCTTCCGGGGCTCTCGCATGAGCGGTCGCCAGGGCTTCGAGGCAGGCGGCATTGCCGACCAGCTGGACGGCGCCGATGAACGACGAGGGTAACCCGGCCCCGGCTGCTTCGAGGGTTTCCCGCAGGTCGTAGAGCGCGACGCGGCTGCCGCGCAGCGCCAGCGCCTGGTGGATGGCGCCCCGCAGGGACAGCCAGCCCGCGCGCTGCGGTCCCGGCTGCGACTCGCGCGCGCGCACGGCGTCGACGAGCTTCTGGAGTGCGCTCAGCGCTTCCGAGCGCCCGTGCGCATCGAGCGCGTCGCGAAGCAGCCGCGGATCGTCTGGAAGACGCCCCTCGAGCGCATCCTTCCACAGACTGTCCCGCTCGGGCGGTCCCTCCGTTGCCGCTCCGATTGCACCGGCCAATTTCTCACGCACGGCGGGGATGGTCTTGACCGCATCGATCGCGGCTCGTCGGGCCCGGTGCTCGACGCCGGCATCGAGCGCAACCGCCATCAACGCATCCAGCGCCCGCGGCCCGGTTTGACCCTCGCGCGACTCGAGCAAGACGCGCAGGACCCCGATCGCCGCCACAGCCAGATCGCCTCCCTCCTCGAGCGCCGCACACGCAACAGCTGTCGCGCGAGGATCGGCGGTTCGCTCGAGCGCCCGCATCAGGGGAACGCGCGTGGCACGGTTCGTTTCCGCTCGGTACGCGGCAATGATGTGAGGGACCGCCCGCGACCCGATGACGGCCAGCCGCGCGGCAGCCGACTCGCGCCGCACGTCGTCGTCGCCGGAGAGCGCCTGGACGAGCGAGCGGATTTCGGAGGCGGCGGACGCTTTGATGACCATCAGTTCATCGGCGATCGCGTGATCGGGTGATCGCGCGATCGATCGCCCGATCGCGTCGATCGCTCGATCACCCGAGCCATCGCTCGATTGCTCGATAACGCGATCGCCCGATCGCGCCTGCTCGAACCGAGTTTGCCTAGCGCTGCACGCGAACGACGAGCGCCGCGCGGCGGTTCAGCCGACGCGTTTCCTCGCGCGCGTTGTCGTGCTTCGGACGCTCTTCACCATAGCTGATGGCGTTGAGCCGATTGGCGCCGATGCCGCGGCTCGCGAGATACTCCCGCACGGCGGTGGCCCGGCGCTCGCCGAGCGCCAGATTGTACTCGGACGTTCCGATGTTGCAGGTGTGCCCTTCGATTTCAATCCGGAGCTCCGGATTGTCCTGCAGCGTTTTGATCGCCTCGTCCAGCGCGCGGACGGCTTCTGGCCGGAGCGAGTAGCGGTCGAAATCGAAGTGCACGTCCTCGAAGATGAACTCCTTGACCGCCGGTCGAATCACTTGAATCGTTACGTTGGCGCTGGCCGTCCCGCCCTTGCCGTCGTTGACCTGAACGGTTACCTGCACGGGACCCTCCTGGTTGGGGGCCGTCCAGGGCGTCTGGCGATCCGTGTCGCGGGCGAACGTGCCTGCCGGCGCGCTCCATTTATAGGTGAGCGCGTCGCCATCGGGATCGGTGGCGTCCGCCGTGACGGTTGAGGTTCGTCCGACTTCCACCGTGCAGGGCTCGCAGCGGGCGGTGACCGTCGGGGGCCTGTTCTCGGCGGGCGGCGGCGGTGGCGGCGGTGGTGGTGGTGGTGGCACGTACACCCGCACGCCCGGGTGGTAGCCGAGGCGCAGCTGGAAGCCCAGCGAGTCCCCTGTTTCGTTTTCGAAGCTGCCGAAGTCGTCGCGGCCGCTCAACCCCATGTTCCAGTTGAGCCCGGCGCCGGCGAAGAAGCCGTTGCGACCGGTCCATGTCAGGCCGATCGATGCGTTCACGGGCCCGTCCTGATTGGAGGCCACCGGCAGGAAACTGACTCCCTTGGTTTCGACGGCGTCGTCCATATAGATTTCGCCGTGGAGCTCGGCGGTGAATTTCAGGTTGCGGCGTGTGGGGAAGCCCGCGCCGAAGCCCCAGCGGAAACCGTTCAGCAGATCGAACTCGTCGGGGTCGCCGCGAAAAATGAAGCCACCGAATCCCGCCAGTTCGACTCGCTGATTGAGCTCCTTGCTCACGATGCCGTCGAACGCAAAGTCGGGTTTTCCCGTTCCGGATCCTTCGTCTTCGCTGGCCGTGGGGATCTTCAGCATGCCGCGAACAGCGAACGCGGCCGGCGCCTGGCGGTATTCGGTGGTGATGTTCACCTTCGCTCCGACCCAGATGTCGCCGAACTGATTGCCGGACCACCCCTCGGTGACGAACGGGTACTCGTTGACGACGCCGCCGTTGTCGAGGGCCGATCCGGTGACGGTCGGGAAGAACAGCGGGCGGACGTCGCGATCGATCCGGTTGACGGCCGTGACGCTTCCGAAGATCTCCGCACGATCGGCGAGGCCTACGGCGAACGTCACGGGGAAGCTCGACACGTCGGTGAACCCCTGCTCGTAATCGAAGTTCACGCGATAGACGCTGAACGACCATCGGCGAGCGGGCAATATCTCGCCCGTCGGCACGAACCAGAGACCGGTGTCGCCCTGGAAGGTGGTCGTCGCCGGGCGGGTTTCTTCGGTTGGTGTGGGTGTCTGCGCGGCCTGCGCGCTGGCCTGAGCGAGCAGCGGTGACGCGCTCAGGATGACGACAAGGGCGCCGATCGCGGTCGCAATGATCCTATTAGACATGACTCGTCAATATAAGCTTTTCGGCGACGGGCCGTCAAACGCCGTCGAGTGCAAAAGTGTGAAATTCTGGCCGGAATCAATCTATCCCGCGCGCCGTCGGCGCTTGCCGCAGGCCCACGCTACGAGGATGCTGACGCCGTAGAGCACCAGCATCGGACCCGCCATCAACGCCTGCGACACGATGTCGCCGCCCGGGCTGAGGACCGCGCCCAGGATGAAGATAATCAGCAGTGCGTACTTGAAATGCCTGATCAGCATGCGTGCGGTCACGACGCCCATGCGCGCGAGGAAGAAGACGATCACCGGCATCTGGAACATCGCCCCGAAGGCCAGAATCATCTTCACGTAGATCGAAAAGGTGAAGCCGATGGTGGGCAGAAAGCGCATGTACTCGTTCTGCCAGCTGAGAAAGAACCCCCACGTCCAGGGGAACGCGATGTAGTGAGAAAAGGCCGCACCGGTGAGGAACAGAACCGTCGCCGACAGCACAAACGGGATGGCGAATCGTTTTTCGTTGGTGTAGAGACCGGGCGCGATGAACAGCCAGAACTGCCAGATGATGAAGGGAGAGGCCACGAAGAGCCCGGCCAGCACGCCGATCTTCAGCGTGAGCATGAAGGGCTCGAACCCGCTCGTGTAGATGAATTGCCCGGTGCCCATCCGCTCGTGGAGCGGCACCATCACGAAATCCCAGATGCGGCCCACGAAGATGAAGGCGATGACGCATCCGACACCGAGCGCGATGACCGACGCGAGCAGACGTCGGCGGAGCTCGTCGAGATGCTCGAGGAACGACATCCTGGCGCCGTCGGCGTCGAGATCGTCGTGGTCGGTTGGCTCTAGGTGCGAATCGAGATCCCGGTTCTCGCGCGCGGGATCGGGCGACGCGGAGGGGAACGGAACGAGCGCCATCCGGGCGGCCTAGGCGCTGCCCGTCTCTCGCGGGATTCCCGGCTCCTCCGCTCCGGCGGTCGGAGTGGCCTCCGGCGACCGCTGCCGTTCGGAGCTGCGCTGTTCCTCGATGCGGATCTCCTCGTCGAGCGTATTCCGCAGCTCGTTGGAGGCCCGTTTGAACTCGCCGAGGCTCCTACCCAGCGACCGGCCCAGCTCGGGGAGCTTCCGGGGCCCGAAGATGAGCAGCGCGAGCAGCATGATGACGACGAGCTCGGGCATCCCGATGGAACCAATCATGGGCCAAATCCTTGAAATTTCAGCCCTTGGATGGGCTCCATCCATTATAGGAACCCGGCCCGGGGGGGTCAAGGTAAGTCGGCCCGCGATTGTCCCGAACTCGTTGCCATCGTGACATTTGGTCTGCTACGATCGCCTTCATGCGCAGTTTCCGATTGTTCCCCGCGGTCATCCTGGCGGTCCTGCTGTCGGCCCTTGCCGGAGGCTTCTTTGGCGGCAGCTTGCTGGCACGTCAGGACGGCATCGACCAGCAGTATCGGATCTTCACCGCGGCGATGGCGGCGATCGACCGGGAATACGTCGAGGAGGTCCCATCGGATCGTCTGGTCTACGGGGCGATCGACGGCATGCTGAAGACGCTCGATCCGCATTCGAACTTCTTCGATCCGCGTCAGTATCAGCAGCTGCGCGAGCGCCAGGAAGGCCGGTACTACGGCCTGGGCATCCAGATCCAGGTGATCGACGGCGACATCACCGTGATGTCGGTGTTCGAGGATTCTCCCGCCTACCGGAAGGGCTTGCGCCGCCGGGACGTCATCGCGCGAATAAACGATCAGGACGCCAAGGGCTGGACCAGCGAAAAAGCGGTCAGCCAACTGAAGGGCCCCAAGGGGACCGAAGTCGACATCGCCATCCGCCGGATCGGCTACGACGGCCTCATCGACCTCGCGATCGAGCGCGACGAGGTGAACATCACCACCGTCCGCGGCGCGATCATGGTCGACGACCAGACCGGCTATATCAAGCTCGGAGATTTTTCGGAAACGTCCGACGAGGAAGTCGGCCGCGCGCTGGAGCACCTGACGGCGAAAGGGATGAAGCGTCTGGTGTTCGATCTCCGCGACAACCCCGGCGGCCCGCTGGATCAGGCGATCCGCATCTCCAATCGCTTCCTCGAGCGCGGCGAGCTGGTCGTCTACACGGACGGGCGCGTCAACAACTCCAAGAATCGGTACTTTGCCCAGCAGAACAGCGAGTACCAGCACCTGCCGCTCGTGGTGCTGGTGAACCGCAACAGCGCGAGCGCGTCGGAGATCGTCGCCGGCGCCATCCAGGATCACGATCGCGGCCTCGTTGCGGGGGAGACGACGTTCGGGAAGGCTCTCGTGCAATCGGTTTACACCATCACGGGCTCCGCCGGCCTTGCGCTCACGACCGGGCGCTACTACACACCCAGCGGCCGGATGATTCAGCGCCCGTGGGACGGAAGCTTCGACGAATACCTCACCTACTCGCTGCGCGACCAGAACGCCGAGCGGCCGCACTCGAGCGCGGACATGAAGCTGACCGACGCGGGCCGGAAGGTCTACAGCGGCGGCGGAATCGAGCCAGACAAGTTCCTTCCAGGGCCTGTAGAGGGCTTCAATCCCACGCGTTTCGGACGGACCCTCTACGCTCGCCAGAGCTTTGCGAACTTCGCCGACCAGTTCACCGCCGAGGGCGATACCCGGCTGGGCGCGGCGAACAAGAACAAGAAGCGAATCTCGCGCGGCTTTGTCGTCACCGACGCCATGCTCGAGGACTTCAAGTCGTTGCTGAAGGAGCGGCGGATTGCCATCGACGACGAGTCGTTCGCCAAGGACGACACGTTCATTCGTGCCATGATCCATTACGAGATCGATCTCCCCCTCTTCGGCGTGGAGGAGGCGCGGCGCAACCTGATCAAGCTCGACCCGCAAGCGCAGTTCGCCCTGCAGCAGTTCCCCGACGCGATTCGGCTGACGCAGTTGACGAGGGTGCGCACAAGTCGGGGTGGAAAGGGCCTGTAGGGCATTCGGCCCTATATTTTGGGGCCTTACTTTGCGCTTGCCCCACGTATGGGGGCTTGTTAGACTGACGGCCGTTCGCCGGGTCCAGGGGCCATTCCGCTTGGGGCGGGATGTGGGGCCGGCCCTCCGGCTGTTGTCACGTCATCCTGAAGTCTCAGCAACCAGGAAAGTTGAAGCGATCCCAGCCGCTTCCGGGTCCGGGGTGTCTCCCGGCCCAGAAGCGGCTGTTTTCTTGTTCGGGGATCTTGGAAGGGACTGACACCTGATGCGGCTCAATCGTCTCGAGATGGCTGGTTTCAAGAGCTTTCCGGATCGATCGGAGCTCACATTCGACGCGGGCGTGACGGCCATCGTCGGCCCCAATGGCTGCGGCAAGAGCAACGTGGTTGACGCGCTGACATGGGTGCTTGGCGAGCAGAGCGCCAAGAGCCTGCGTGGCGATCGCATGGAGGACGTGATCTTCGGTGGCAGTGACGCCCGGAAACCCACCGCGGCCGCCGAGGTCCGGTTGCGCTTGAGCGGCGTGGCCGCCCGCGTCCCCGCCATCCCCCCGGTACGGGGGCACCGAGTGTCAGGGAACGGCGGCAACGGACATGCGGAGCTCTCCGCAGACGGCGCGATCGAGCAGATGTCTGCGGTCGCCGTAGCCGTCGAGGACGAGGCCCCGCTCATCGTGCGCGACGTGGAGCTGATGCGCCGGTTGTATCGATCCGGGGAGAGCGAATACCTGATCGACGGAACGACGTGCCGGCTGCGCGACGTGCAGGATCTGCTGATGGATGCAGGGTTGGGCGTGAAGGCCTACGCGGTCATCGAGCAGGGGAAGATCGGACAGATTCTGAGCGCCCGTCCGACAGACCGCCGGCAGCTCATCGAAGAAGCCGCCGGCGTCACGAAGTACAAGAGCCGGCGCCGCGCCGCGGAGTTGAAGCTCGAGGCCGCACGACAGAACCTCACGCGCGTTGACGACATCGTGTTCGAGGTCGAGAAGCAGCGTGGCGCGCTCAAGCGTCAGGCCGCGAAGGCTCGTCGCTACAAGCGGCTTCGGGAAGAGCTGCGGCGCTGGGAGAAGGTGCAGTTCGCACAGAAGTACCGGCTGCTCGGCGAGGCGATAGCGTCGGCGCGCACGCGCCTCGCGGCCGCCCGCGAACGCGAGGCCGTCGCCGCCGCGCGCGTGGCAGAGCTCGAGAACGACCTCGAGCGGCTGCGGCTCGAGCTCACCGATGCCGACGGCGCCACGACCTCCGCCCGCGAATCCGCCCATGGATGCGAGCTGGAGATCGGCCGCCTGCAGCAGCAGATTGCGTTCGATCGACAGCAGATCGAGCAGTTCGGTTCCGCTGCGGTGGAGATCGAGGGCGAAGTGCAGGCGCTGACGGCACGGCGGGAGCCCGCGATTCAGGAGCTCGAAGCCCGGCGCGATGCCTCGCTACGCGTCGTCGCCGAGCGCGACGACGCGGCCGCGGCCCTGTCGGCTGAGGAAGCCGCGTATGCGGACGCCCAACGACAGATCGAGGGACTCGAGGCCGACGTGGAGGCCTCGCGGAGCGAAGTGTTCGCCGCCGTTAACGCCGCAACGGCGTTGCGCCACGCCATGGAGCATGCGGCGGCAGCCCGCACCCGCCTGGCTGAGCAGGTCGCCAAGCTCGACGTGGAAGACGCCGATTTGCGCGTCGAGCACGAGCGTGCCGCGCGCGATCATGCGGCGGCCGGCGACGCCCTGGAGCGCGCACGGCTGGCGATGGATGGTCTTCGCGTGGATCGCGCGACTCGAGAGTCGGAGTTGGCAGGCGCGCGTGCGCAGCGCGACGAGCGCTCCCGCGCTCTCCGATCATGCGAGCACGATCTCGCCTCGTTCGTCGCGCGCCTCGAGTCGCTCGAAGAGCTCGACGCGGCGCGCGCCGAGTACGGTGATGCAGCCCGGGCGCTGCTTGCCGAATCCGCCGACTTTGGTCATTTGGGGTCGGTGGCGGATTATCTCGAGGTCGACAAGCGTTTCGAACGCGCTGTCGAGGCCTGCCTCGGCGAGCGTCTTCAGTACGTGGTCGTTCCGAGTCACGAGGATGCGGTCGCTGGCTTGCGCCTGGCGCTCGATAGAGATTCCGGCCGCGTGGGTTTCGTGATCGCGGCCGGCGGAGCGTGGCCGGTCTCTCCAGGCTCGAGTCCAGCGCCCTCGACGGAAGGCCTGACCCCGCTGCTGGATGCGATCGTCTGTTCGGGTCCTGCGGCCGAGGCCATCCGGGCGCTGGTCGCCGATGTCTGGATCGCACCCGATTTCGATACCGCGCGCAGGGCTGCGGCTTCAACTCGATCGCCTGTCGTCACCCTGGACGGAGACGTCTTCCATGGCGCGTCGGTCGTCGAAGGTGGGCTTCGGGCCGAGGCCCGCGGGATCCTCGCGACCAAACGCGAGATCAAGGAACTACGCGGGAAAAGCGAAGAACAGCGGAGCCTGGTCGAACGCCTTCGCGAGGAGATCGCCGGGCTCGACGTCAGCGTCGCATCGGTCGAGTCCGCCATCATGTCGCTTCAGGGCGAGCAGCACCGGCAGGAAAAAGCGATGATCGGGTTCGAGCTGCAGCTGGGAGCGGCCCGCGAAGCCGCGGAGCGAATTGCGCGAAAGCAGGCGCAGATCGCCACGGAGCGCCGAACCGCGGACGAAGAACAGCACGC
This sequence comes from Vicinamibacterales bacterium, assembly GCA_035711845.1. GTDB lineage: Bacteria > Acidobacteriota > Vicinamibacteria > Vicinamibacterales > 2-12-FULL-66-21 > DASTBU01. The sequence goes on along the minus strand of DASTBU010000075.1, from coordinate 39,626 downwards.
CCAGCAGGCCCGCCAGGAGGAGGCCCGCGAGTCCATCGTCCGCATCGAGATGGATCAGAAGTCGGCCGACGACAACCTGAATCGGGCGCAGCGGCGCCTCTTTGACGCGCGCGAAGCGGTGCAGGCGCAGGCGCACCGTGCCGCCGAGGCCAAGGCGTCTCATGCGGCGCTCGTCGAGCGGACAGGAGCGCTGCAGGCGGACCTGACGCGGCTCGAGGAGGCGGCCGTCGAGCTCGACGCGCGTCTTTCCGCGCGCAACGACGAGCTGCGCCGGAACCACGCGCGACGATCCGAGCTGGGGGAGGCCGTAGCAGCAGCGGAAGCCAGGCTGGACGAGGGTCTCCGGAGCTTCGATGAGTTGAAGGAAAAGGTGCGCGAGGCCGATGACCGCTCGCAGGCCCTCCGCGCCAGTTTCGAAGAGCAGGACAGCCAGATTCGCGAGGCGCGCCGGGCCCTGGAGGCCGTGCGAAACGATGCGGCGCAGCTCGATGTCGTCCGCGCCACCGCCGAATCGGACCTCTCCCATCTGGCGGCCTCCTGTCTGGAAGCCGTGCAGGCAACGCTCGACGAGGTCGCCGCCGAAGTCGAACAGCTCGAGCGCGATGGTCAGCTGGCCAGCCCGAGAGCCGTGGACGACGCGCCGGAGCCCGCGGAGTTCGAGGACGACATGCCGGAAGCGGCCGCTCGAGCGTCCGGGGAGGAATCAACGCCGGCGCCCGCGCGCGCGTTGACCCCCGACGAGATGGTGGCCGATCTCCGCGCCAAGATCGAGCGGATGGGCGCCGTCAACATGATGGCCATCGACCAGTTCGACGATCTCGAGTCGCGGCACACGTTCCTCACCGCGCAGCGAAAGGACCTCATCGACTCGATCGCCGCGACGGGCGAGGCCATCCGGAAGATCGACAAGACGACGAAGGAGCGATTCCGGGAAGCCTTCACCGTCATCAACCAGAACTTCGAGCACACGTTCACCACGCTCTTCGGGGGCGGGCGCGCAGGGCTCGTGCTCCTCGACGAGAGCGATCAGCTCGAGAGCGGCATCGACATCATCGCGCAGCCGCCCGGCAAGCGGCTCCAGAGCGTCCAGTTGCTCTCGGGCGGGGAGAAAGCCCTGACGGCCATGGCGTTGATGTTCGCCATCTTCAAGTACCGGCCGAGCCCGTTCTGCCTGCTCGACGAGATCGACGCACCGCTCGACGATGCGAACATCGGCCGGTTCGTCGAGATGCTGCAGGGAATGCAGGAGCACACGCAGTTCATCCTGATCACGCACAACCGGAAGACGATGGAGATTGCCGACCGGCTCTACGGTGTCACGATGGAGGAGCCGGGTGTTTCCAAGCTGATCTCTGTCCAGTTGAACTGACGCAGCCGTGGTCCGTAGTCCGTAGCCCGCGATTGGCTTACACCCGGCGCAGGATTCGACTATCAGCAGGCGCCTGCGGCCCGCGCGAGGCGACGGAGTGAAGCGCCGCGAAGCGGGGCCGCCGAGCGCGAGCGAGCGGGGGTGGGGCCCCGCGAGCATTAAGAAACGTGAACGAAGACAAGTCAACCCGCTACCACCGTCTCCAGCGTCGTGCCCTCCTGCTCTGGACTTTTCCTGCGCTCGCCCTCCTCTGGGCGTTCATCGGAGGCAACGCATCGCTGCGGCTTCGCGACTTCGCCGTGGCCATGACAGGCAGCGGTCCATCCGATCCAGCAGCCGTCGCTCTGTACTCGCTGGCACTGATGGTCGCCTATCACGCCCTGCTGTTCCCGCTGGCGTTCTACCAGGGGTTCGTTCTCGAACGCCGCTACGGCCTGGGTGCCGCCGGGCTCTCGACATGGTTGCTCGGTTTCGCGACGGGTGCGGCGGTGGTGGCGATTCCCTCCGTAGGCCTCGCCGTCCTCGTGTACTCCACGATGCGCTGGTGGCCACAGGGCTGGTGGATTGCGTCGGCGGCATGTCTGGCTGGCGCGCTCTTCGGGCTCGCGAGAATTGCGCCCGTTGCGCTCCTCCCGTTGTTCTACAGGCTCACACCGCTCGACCGCGAATCGCTGCGAACGCGCCTGACGGCGCTGTGCCAGCGCGCCGGCATACCCGTGCTCGGTGTGCATGTGTGGGACCTGGGGGAGAAGTCAAGGCGGGCGAACGCCGCACTCATCGGCGCCGGCTCCACCAGGCGCATTCTCCTGTCGGACACGCTGCTCGCCGACTACTCGGACGAAGAAATCGAAGTCATCCTCGCGCACGAGATCGGCCACCACGTCCACGCTGATATCCGCAATTCGCTGATTGCGGAATCGGCGCTCATCACGTTCAGCCTCGCAATTGGTGCGCACGCGCTCGGATCGATGTGGCCCGTATTGAGGCTGAACGGTCCATCCGATGTCGCGGGGCTTCCGGTGCTGATCGGGATTGGCGCCGTGATGTCGCTCGCCGCGCGTCCGCTGCTCCAGGCGATGTCCCGGCGAAACGAGCGGCGCGCGGACGGTTTCGCGCTGGCGCTCACCCGGCAGCCAGCTGCCTTCGTGTCGGTGATGCGGCGGTTGGCCTCGCAGAACCTTGCGGAAGCCCGCCCGTCACGAACGGCGGTGTGGTTCTTCCACACCCATCCGCCCCTCGATGAACGTCTCGAGACCGCCAGACAGCATCAGGACAGGCCCGGCGTCGGGACTCTTTCGCCGGACCCGGGCAGCCTGGTCGAAGTCCGTCGGGTCGAAAGTGCCAGCGGCGTGCTGCGGCTCGATTGAGTTGGACGGCGGGATGGGACGAGGTGGCAGCCCGGCCCTCCAAGGACCATACGGAGTGTTGCGCCGCGCACTCGGTTACCGGACGCTGAGCTGCCCCTTCATGTTGCGGCACCGATCGTCGACAGACAGGTTGCAGTAGAAGGCGACGGTGCCGCTGCGGTCGGCCCGGAACTCGAACACGACGGACTGTCCCTGCCCGGCGCGCTTGGCTATCCGGTATTCATCGATCGTGAAACTGTGAGCCATGTCTCGAGCGGTGAAGGTGATCTTGACCAGGTCGTCCTTCTGGACGTCGAGTCTCGACGGGGAGAAAGCGAACTGGTTGCCTTCGACCGTGAACTCGCGGATCTGACCCGGCTCACGGGCCGAGGCGCGGATCCAGATGACGGCAGCCAGGCCGAGACACGCGAACGCCACCACGCTCACGTTCTTCCGACGCATCATCTGCATTGGTCACCCTCCCAGGGACAGAAATGACGCTCGCCTCCGCTGAAGCGTCGGCGAGGCGCACCGGGGCCGCCCGCCTGTGATCCGCGACCAGCAAAGGGCCCGGGATTGCAGTTCTGTCTACCTGAGCAGACCAGATCGGCTGCAACCCCTTGCCTCTACAATTATCGCGTCTGCCTGTACAGACGCCCGGGAGGGCCTTTTTGTCTGGGATCCCGGATCGCTAGTCTTTCTTGGCGGGCTCCCGGCGCTGGGCCTGCTGACCCTCTTCCGGCTGGAGCAGGGCCTTACGGCTGAGGCGAATCTTGCCCGATGGGTCGATGTTGATCACCTTGACCATCACCTGTTCCCCTTCCTTCAGCTCGTCCCGCACGTCCTTCACGCGGTAGTGCGCGATCTCCGATACGTGCAGCAGGCCGTCGAGGCCCGGCATGATTTCCACGAAGGCGCCGAAATCGGTGATGCGCTGCACCTTGCCCATGTAGGTCTTGTTCAACTCGGGCGTAGCGGTCAGATCCTGGATGATCCCGATCGCCTTCTGCGCCGAGGCGGCATCGGCCGACGCCACGTTGACCCGGCCGTCGTCTTCCACGTCGATCTTCACGCCGGTCCGCTCGATGATGCTGCGGATCATCTTGCCTCCCGGCCCGATCACGTCCCGGATCTTGTCGACCGGGATCCGGATCGTCACGATCCGCGGCGCATGCGCGGATACGGTCGACCTGGGCTGGCTCAGCGTTTCCCGCATCTTCTCGAGGATGAACATCCGGCCCTGGCGCGCCTGTTCGAGCGCCTTACGCATGATTTCGGTCGTAATGCCCGAAACCTTGATATCCATCTGAAGGGCGGTGATTCCCTCAGCGCTGCCCGCGACCTTGAAGTCCATGTCGCCGTAATGATCTTCCGCGCCGGCAATGTCGCTCAGGACCGCATAGCGCCCGGTCTGCTCGTCCATGATCAGGCCCATGGCGACGCCGGCCACGGGCGCCCCGAGCGGCACACCCGCATCCATCATCGCCAGCGAGCCGCCGCACACCGAAGCCATCGACGATGAGCCGTTCGATTCGAGGATGTCGGAGACAATGCGAACCGTGTACGGGAACTGCTCCTCGGCGGGAATCATCGGCGTCAGCGAACGCTCTGCGAGTGCGCCGTGGCCGACTTCACGGCGCCCCGGCCCGCGCAGAAACGCAACCTCGCCGACAGAGAACGGCGGGAAGTTGTAGTGGAGCATGAATCGCTTCCACTGCTCGCCCTCCATCATCTCGATCTTCTGCTGATCCTCGGCCGTGCCGAGCGTGGCAGTGACGAGCGCCTGCGTCTCGCCGCGTGTGAACACGGCCGACCCATGCGTGCGCGGCAGCACCCCGACCTCGATGGTAATCGGACGGATCTCGTCGAAGGCCCGGCCATCGAGCCGGCGGCCCCGCCCGAGTGCTTCGTCGCGGAGCACTTTCCCCTTGAGCTCCTTGAAGATCTGCTTGGCTTCGGTCCGGCGCTCGACCTCCCCCTCGGGGATGCTGGCGATGAGGTCTTCGAGGACCTGGTCGACGCGGTCGTAGCTCTCCAGTTTGCCCTTGATTCGCATCGCCTCGCTGAGCGCGACGTAGACCTTTTCCTCGACCTCGCGATAGAACTCGCGGCCAATCTCCTTTTTCGAGACCTGAATCTTCTCCTTGCCGGCCTCTTTCGCCAGCGCGTCGATGTTGGCGATGATCTCGCGGATGGCCGCGTGCGCCTGTTCGAGCGCCTGCACCATCTCTTCCTCGCTGACTTCCTTCGCGCCCGCCTCCACCATGACGATGGCCTCGCGGCTGCCCGCCACGATCAGATCCAGCCGGCTCCGGCGCCGTTCCTCGAACGTCGGGTTGATCAGGAACTGGCCCTCGATCAGGCCGACGCGCACACCCGCGATCGAGCGGGTGAAGGGGATGGTCGAGAGCCCCAGCGCCGCCGACGCGCCCGTGATGGCGAGCACGTCGCTGTCGTTCTCGCCGTCGGCCGAGAGGACCAGCGCGATGACCTGCGTTTCATGCCGCCAGCCCGTAGGGAAGAGCGGCCGAATCGGCCGATCGATCAGGCGGCTCGTCAGCACTTCCTTCTCGCTGGGTTTGCCCTCGCGCTTGAAGAAGCCGCCCGGAATCCGGCCCGACGCGTAGGTGTATTCGCGATAGTCCACCGTGAGCGGCAGGAAATCGATCCCCTCGCGAGCCGAAGGGGAGGCGCAGGCGGTCACGAGCACCATGGTGTCGCCCGCCCGCACGACGACCGCGCCGTCGGCCTGCTTCGCGAGCCTGCCGGTCTCGATTGAGAGTGTCTGCCGGCCGACCGAAAGATTACGTGTATGCATGTCTGCTTTCCGTCTGGTGTGCGTTGCGTTGGTCAATCTGATGATGCGAGGCTGCATCGGGCTGCCCGGGCCGGTCTTCGCCTGACTGGGAGATGCCGGCACCTGGCTGGTCGCCGCGCCGTCTCGTCGAGCGCGCGGCACGAAGTCCGGCCTATTTCCTGATGCCCAGGCGCCTGATCAATTCCGCGTACCTGTCGGTATCCTTCCGCTTCAGGTAGTCCAGGAGCCGTCGGCGCTGGCCGACGAGCTTCAGCAGCCCTCGGCGCGAGTGATGGTCTTTGGCGTGGGCCTTGAAGTGTTCGGTGAGGTAGTTGATGCGCTCGCTGAGCAGCGCCACCTGCACCTCGGGAGAACCTGTATCGGCGGTATGAGTCTTGTACGTGCCGATGATGTCGGTCTTGCGATCCTTGCTGAGAGTCACTCGAACCTCCACGTACGGTCCAGACTTTCGGCTGCACTGCGCTGCCGCACCGGGCCGTCGTTGTGTTGAACCTCGTTGAACGCAGGATGTGAAGTGTGACCCTGGAGAGGGTGGCTGGGTTCGGGAGGGCCGTAAGCCGGGTCGGTCCGCCAATCCATCCATTGCACGGCCTGAAATTCACAATCCCAAGCGACTCAATATCTTACACCAGGACTATTACGGGATGCAAAACGCCAGGCTCCCGTGGCTCGGCAATCCCGAGAAGCCGTCCCGAAGGATCCAGCAGCCGCACGCGCCGTTGCTCCCGGCGGTCCCCGGCGGCGCCACCCGCCGCTTCCTCCCCGAGATCCGCCAGTGTCAGGGCGCTTCCATGGCTGGCCCTGCGCGCCCCGCCGGCCGTCAGGGCCACCCCTGGCAGGTGCAGCAGGAGGCGATCGAGCGGGATGAGGTGCGAGGCGGCTGCCGGGCCCGCCCGCTCGATCTCGGCGAGCGACACCGCGTCGCTGAGCGCGAATTCCCCGGCCCTGAGACGCCTGAGGCCTTCGAGGTGGGCGCCGCACCCCAGCCGTTGCCCGAGATCGTGGGCCAGGCTGCGCACGTAGAAGCCAGCCGAACAGGACAGTCGTACCCGCGCGAGCCCCGCGGCATAGCTCTCGAGCACGAGTTCGTACGACGTCACGCTCACGGGGGCTGGGGCGACGGGCTGGTCCCGCCTCGCCCGCGTGTAAGCTGCGATGCCTCCGACCTTCTTGGCCGAGTAGGCGGGTGGCACCTGCAGGAAGGTGCCTCTGAATTCTGGCAGTGCCGCCTCGATGGCTTCACGGGTCAAGCCCGGGGGCTCCGGCGGAGGTGGTCCGGGCTCGATCGGCGCGCCCGTCACGGCGTCTCTGAGGAATCTCGCGTCGGCGTCGTACGTCGGGGTGGAGGCGCCGAAGCGAATGTCGGCGGCGTACTCCTTGACCGAAGCGCTCAGCAGGGAGGCCAGGCGTGTTGCCTGACCCACGACGAGGGGGAGCACGCCCGTCGCGAGCGGATCGAGCGTTCCCGTATGACCGATGCGACGGAGTCCGAGCGTTTGCCGCACCCTCGCCACGACGTCGTGTGACGTTGGTCCGAGTGGCTTGTCCGCCACGAGCACACCGTTCATGGAGTGGGCCGGCTCTGGAGCCCTTCCGCGATGGCGTGTGTCAGCGCTTCGATGATCTTCGGCCGCGCGTCGGCGAGGGGACCCGAGACCGTGAACCCGGCGGCGTTCTTGTGCCCGCCTCCGCCGTACTGGGTCGCGACGAGCCGGACATCCACGTCGTACTTCGATCGCATGCTGACGCGGATCTCTCCGCTGGCGGCGACCTTGAAGAACACGACGGCCTGGATTTCTCGCGCCGTGAGCGGCAGGTTGATGACGCCTTCCGTATCGTTGTGCGTGCACCCGCAGGCGGCCAGCATGGCGTCGTCCATGTAGAGCACCGCAAGCCGCCCGTCGTCGGCGAGTTCCATCGAGTTGAGGAGCGCCCCGATCAGCTTCAGCTTGCCGAAGCTGTTGCTGTCGAACACGCGCCGCGCCATCGCTGCCGGGTTGACGCCCGCTTCGACGGTCTGGCGGCAGATGTCGAACGTGCGCGGGCTGATGTGCGAGTGGTGGAACGAGCCTGTGTCGGTGAGAATGGCCAGGTAGATGTGCGTGGCGATCTCGTAGCTCAAGGGTACGTCGAGCGCGCGAATCAGCTCGAACACCATTTCGCCGCACGCGGCGGCGGTCTCGTCGAACCAGTTCAGCGCTCCATACATCCGATTGCCGACGTGGTGGTCGATGTTGATGATGTAGCGGCCCTCGAAGCCGGCGACGCCGGTGCGGCTCAGGTCGCTGCACTCCATCACGATGAGAGTGTCGGCGTCGGCGCCCGCGGGAACCGAGGAGGCGATTTCGATCCGGTCCAGGCCGGGGAACTCGCGATAGTGATCGGGGGCCGGATCGGCGTTCACGATCCGGACGCGCTTGCCGAGGGCGTCGAGCGCGAAAGCCATCGCCAGCTGGGAGCCTATCGAATCGCCGTCGGGCCGCGCATGGGACGTCAGCAGGAATGCGTCTCGCTCGAGCACGGTCCGGCAGATGTCGCGGAACACACCCCGCTGACGGGTCCACCCTTCGCTAATCCGGGCTGTCTGGGTCATCGTCTCCTGAGCGCTCATCGGTCTCGCTGGTCTCCGTCGCTTCGGAACGGCCGGCCCGTTCGGCGCTGATTTCCTGCAGGATGCGCTCGATCCGGTCCTGCCGCTCGACGCTCTCGTCGAAGAAGAACTGCAGTTCCGGAACACGCCTCAGGCGCAGCCGCTGACCGAGCTGCCGCCGGAGAAAGGACGCGGCGCGCTGGAGCGCGCGCTGCGACTCCCGCCGCGCTTTCTCGTCGCCGAGCGACGTGTAGTACACGCGGGCCTGCTGCAGGTCCGGTGTGACGGTCACGCGGGTCACGGTGATGAAGCCGATGCCCGGATCGCTCACCTGGCGCGCCAGCAGATCTGAAATCTCGATTCGTATCTGGTCGCCAACGCGAGCGGGACGTGAGGCAGGCATTGGAGGGAGCGAACGTCTCTCAGGCTGGCGTGGCCACCCGTTCGGTGACGAACACTTCGATCACGTCCCCAACCTTGATGTCGTTGAACTTCTCGAACCCGATACCGCATTCGATCCCGGCCCTGACCTCGGACACGTCGTCCTTGAAGCGCCGGAGCGACCCGATCTTGCCCTCGTAGACCACGACGTTGTCGCGGAGGAGCCGTGCCTGGGTGTCTCCCGCGCGGGTGATGCGACCGTCGAGCACCATGCAGCCGGCGATCGTGCCAAACTTCGGCACCTTGAACGTCTCGCGGACCTCTGCCGACCCGATGCGCACTTCCTTGAACGTCGGCTCGAGCAGGCCGGTCATGGCCTTCTTCATCTCGTCCACGACGTTGTAGATGACCGAGTGCAGCCGGATGTCCACCTTTTCGCGCTCGGCGACGTCGCCGGCATTACGATCCGGCCGCACGCTGAAGCCGATGATGATCGCATTGGACGCGGAGGCAAGCAGGACGTCGGACTCGTTGATGGCCCCGACGCCGCTGTGAATGATCCGCACCTTGACCTTTTCGTCGCTCAGCTTGGTGAGCGTATCCGCCAGCACTTCGGACGAGCCCTGCACGTCCGCCTTGATGATGATCGGCAGCTCCTTCATGCCGCCTTCGGCGATCTGCTGCTGGAGCGATTCCAGCGTGAGCCGCGCGCCCTTGCCGCCGAGCGCCTTTTCCTTGGCCTGCGTCTGTCGGAACAACGCGATCTGGCGCGCCTTGGCGGCGTCTGCCAGCGCCTGGAACGCATCGCCGGGCTGCGGAACCCCGCCCAGCCCGAGCACTTCGACGGGGGTCGACGGTCCGGCGGTCTTGATCGGGCGGCCGCGATCGTCGATGAGTGCACGCACCTTGCCGACGATAGTGCCGGCGATGAACGTGTCACCGACGTGCAGCGTGCCGTCCTGCACGAGAATCGTAGCGACCGGCCCGCGTCCCTTGTCGAGCTTCGCTTCGAGCACGGTGCCCGACGCGTTGCGCTTGGGGTTGGCCCGCAGCTCGCTCATCTCGGTCACGAGCAGGATCATCTCGAGCAGGAGCTCGAGGTTCTGTTTCTTCTTGGCCGACACCTCGACCATGACGGTCTGCCCACCCCACTGCTCCGGGACGAGGCCCAGGTCAGCAAGCTCCTTCTTCACGCGGTCGGGGTTCGCGTCCGGCTTGTCGATCTTGTTGATGGCCACGAGAATCGGTACGCCCGCTGCCTTCGCGTGGTCGATCGCTTCGCGCGTCTGCGGCATGACGCCGTCGTCTGCCGCCACCACGAGGATGACGACGTCGGTCACGCGCGCGCCGCGGGCCCGCATCATCGTGAACGCTTCGTGGCCCGGCGTATCGAGGAACACGACGTTGCGGTCGTTGACCTGCACGGCGTACGCGCCGATGTGCTGCGTGATGCCGCCTGCCTCGCGCTCGGCCACACGCGCCGAGCGGATCGCGTCGAGCAGCGTCGTCTTGCCGTGGTCCACGTGTCCCATGACCGTGACCACCGGAGCGCGCGTCTGAAGATCTGCGGGGCTGACGTCTTCCGCCTCGACCTGCAGCATCTCTTCCTCGAACGTCTGCATCTTGACGTCGGCGCCGAATTCGCGCGCGATCATCGATGCGGTGTCGTCGTCGAGCGTGCTGTTGATGGTCATCATCATCCGGCGCTCGATCAGCTTCCGGAGGACGTCCTTGGCCTTCACGTCCAGCTTGGCGGCCAGGTCCGCCACCGTCATCCCTTCCGCGAGCGTGATGGTGCGCGTGACCGGTGGCGGCGCCGCCGGCGCCGGAGCGGACGTCGGCACGCGCGGCGTGTGGTCGCGCCGCGGTCCGCTCGGACGCTGACTCGGCCGCCCCATCGGGGGCCGGTATCCGGGAGTCGGCATGCCGGGCCGCGGCGGGAGGCTGGGACGCACAGGCTGCGAGGGCAGCGGGCGCGGTCCTCCCATGGGCGCCTGGCGGGGCGGCAGCGGCCCGCCAGGGCGCTGTGGCGCACGAGCGGCGGCGCCGGTTCCGGGCCGCGGGGCCGCCGGCCGGCTCAGATTGCCTGTCGGCGCCTGTGACCCGGCTGGCGATGGTGCAGCCGGACGCACGAGGACCGGACGGCGGGGCGGCGCCGGAGGCGCTTGGCCTGTCCGAGGATCTTCGACACGCAAACGAAGCGTCGGCGGAACGACACGCCCGGGTGCCGGCGTGACTGGTCTCGGTGCGGGCTGCGCCGCTGGCTCCTTGACAGCCACCGCGGCTGGCGGCGCCTGTTCGGCCGGCGGTTCCGCGGCCTCCAGGGGCTCTTCGACCGACGCCGGCTCGGACTCCGCGACCGGCTCTGGCGCAGCCCTCGGCGACACAGCTTCGATGGCAGGCTCCGCCTGCTCGAATTCGGGGGCCGCCTCCGCCACGGGCGCCGCGGACTCGGCCGGCTCGGCCGCCGGCGCTTCGACAACGAGTTCGGGCGGCGGCGCCGCCAACTTGGCGCTCTTGATCAGGCGCGGCGGCGGCAGCGACGGGGCTGCCGGACGGGCAGGCTCGGGTGGTTTCCCGGGTTTCCTGCCTCTCGACGCAGCGGGGGAGTCGGCAAACGACGCGTTCGACGGAACGCTGATGTTGCGCTGACGGGCGAGGCGTTCAACGAACTGCCGCGCAACGACTTCCTCGATCGTGCTCGATGCGCTCTTGACCTCGATGCCGTGATCGCGCTTGAGCAGCGCGATCACTTCCTGGCTCGACGTGTTGAGCAGCTCCGCGACCTTGTAAATCCGGACTGTTGCCATTCAATTAAAAGTTCTGCGTGTCGAACGCGTTACGACTGATTGCCCTTTGAATCCGGTTCGTCGCCGCTTCCGGCGGTCACCTCTTCGACAGCCTCGCCAGAGGCTGCCCCCGTGTCGTTGTCCTCCATGTGCGCGTCCTGCGCGTCGCTGGCTGCCAATTCGACCGGCTCCCCACCGGTCAGGCTCGCGTCCTGCTCCTCCTCGGCCTGCGCCCCTTCGGCCGCCGCGGCCGGCTCCTCCTCGTCCATCCCAGCCTGCGCCTCCTCGCTCGGCGCGTCCTGCGCCTCCACAGGCGACTCGGACCCTTCGGCGACCTCGTCGGCAGGCTGTTCGCCGAGCTCCAGCGCGCCGAGCTGGGCCTCGACTTCGCGGCGCTTCTCTTCCTCGCTCTTGATGTCGATCTTCCAACCGGTCAGTTTCGCGGCCAGCCTCACGTTCTGGCCCTTCTTCCCGATGGCCAGCGACAGCTGCCTGTCCTCGACGATCACTTCCATGACCTTCTCGGCGTCGTCGACGATGGAGACGCGCTGGACCTTGGCTGGGCTGATCGCGTTGGTGACGAACACGATCGGATCGTCCGACCATTCGACGATGTCGATCTTTTCGCCGCGCAGTTCGCGGATGATCGACTGCACCCTCGTGCCCTTCATGCCGACGCAGGCGCCGACCGGGTCCACGTCGCGCTCGCGCGAGTAGACCGCGACCTTCGCCCGATCGCCGGCCTCGCGCACCGCGCCGCGGATCATCACGGTGCCATCGTAGATCTCGGGCACTTCCTGCTCGAATAGCTTGATCAGGAGCGCGGGGTCGGTGCGCGAGAGAACGATCTGCGGTCCCTTGGCGCTGCGGTTCACGCCCCGGATGACTGCCCGGACGCGATCGCCGACCGTGTAGTTCTCGGCGCGCGACTGTTCCTTCCGCGGAAGCTGCGATTCGATCCTCCCGAGCTCGACGATGATGTCGCCATTCTCGAAGCGCTTGACGACGCCATTGACGACCTCGCCGATGCGCTGGCTGTATTCGGCGTAGACGTTTTCGCGCTCCGCCTCGCGGACCTTCTGGAAGATCACCTGCTTGGCGGTCTGCGCGGCAATCCGCCCGAGATCCTCCGTCGGACGGGGGAACTCGATCTCCATGTCCACTTCGGCTTCGTCGCCGTAGAGTTGCTGCGCTTCGGCCAGCGAAATCTGTATCGAGGGGTCGGTCACCTCGTCGACGATCTTCTTCACGGCGTAGAGTTCGAGCTGGCCGCTCTCCTGGTTGAACCGCGCCCGCAACGCTTCGCTCTTGTAGCGTTTGCGCGCTGCCGCCTCCAGCGCGTCCTGCACGGCGCTGATGATGATTTCGGGCTCGACGCCCTTCTCCTTCGCGATTGCGTCGATCTGTTGCAACAGCGGGTTGATCGTTGCCATATCTTTTTACAGCTACCAGCTACCAGCTACCAGCTACCAGCTACCAGCTACCAGCTGCCAGCTACCAGTTGCCAGCTACCAGTTAGAATTCGACTTCCAGGTGGCCGCGCTTGATTCGGTCCAGGGGGACGTGATGCGTGCGCCTGCCCTCGGCGAGCACGACGTCACCTGCCCTGACGTCCGTAATCCGACCTGCGAACGCGGACTGCCCGTTGATCGCTTCCGTGGTGACAATTTTTGCCAGACGCCCGACGAACCGCCGATAGTCGGCTTCGTGCCGCAGCGGCCGATCCAGACCGGGCGACGAGACTTCGAGCGTGTATTCCTGCGCCAGCGCGGCTTCGCCAAGCGCCTCTTCCTCGACGTCGAGGATCGCGCTCAGGTCCTGGCTGACTCGCTGGCACTCCTCGATGCCGACGGCATCCTCTGGCGCTTCCGGCACGCCACGATCGGGCCGATCGATGATCACGCGCAGCACGGTCCCAATGGACTCCCGGCGCAGCTGGACATCGAATATCTCCAGCCCATAGCTCTGCGCAACCCGTTCGGCTGCCGCCCGAACCTGTGTCAGCCGTTCGCTCGCCACTCTTCTGCTGATCAGGGGTCCCGTTGTCGATTTTCACGCCAAATCGGGCAGTGGACCGGTTTCTGCGCTGCAAAAATCGAGATCTGACCCCGGAACGCCGGGGGAAACAGCCCCTAAAAACAAAAAGTGGGCACAGGCCCACTCGGGTACCCTTACTCGAAGCTGCCACCCATAAATATAACACAGTAAAGATCGTGTTGGCAGTTCGCGCCGTGGGTCCGCCCCGCAGGGCGGGCTCAGATCTCGATTCCCGGGAGCGGCGCTGGCTCGCCGCCCGAGCTTTCCGGCTGTTGAGGCCCGACGCCGACCGCTGGGGAGGCGATGAGGTCGTACCCGCGTGCGCCGACAATTCTGGCACGGATGAGGTCGCCCGGGCCGAACGCTGTCGGATCGCACTCGGTGAGGTAGACGACCGGATCGATCTCCGGTGCCTGGCCCTCGAGCCGGCCCTGGACGACCAGCTCGTGCTCGCAGGACGGTCCATCCACCAGGAGCTGAACGACGCTCCCGATTCGCTCTTTCTGCGCTCTGGCGACGATTCGCTTCTGTCGCGCCATGAGCGTGTCGCGGCGCTTCGTTTTGACGGTCGCTGGCACGTCGTCTGCGAGGTCGAAGGCCCGCGTGCCCTCCTCGTGCGAGTACGTGAAGACGCCGAGATGATCGAACGCGGTATCCGCGACGAAGCGTTCGAGCTCGGCGAAGTCCTGTGCCGTTTCGCCGGGGAACCCCACGATGAGCGTTGTCCGGAGCGTCACGCCTGGGACGCGGTCGCGGATCCGCGAGAGCAGCCGATCGTGGGACTGCCGATTGCCGGGTCGGCGCATTCTCCTGAGCATGCGTGCGGATGCGTGCTGTAGCGGCAGATCGACGTAGCGGCAGACCTTGTCGCAGTCGGCCATCGCCTCCAGCACGTCGTCGGTAATCGTGGTGGGGTAGAGGTAGAGGAGCCGGATCCACGCCAGTCCGTCGATTCGGTTCAGCTCGCGAAGGAGCCTGGCGAGGGCACCCCGCTCGCCGCGATCGATGCCGAAAAAAGTGGTGTCCTGCGAGATCAGGAGCAGTTCCCGGACGCCGCGCTCCGCCAGCGCCCGCGCCTCGCGCAGGATGGATTCCGCGCTCCGGCTCCGATATGCCCCGCGCAGCGTCGGGATGATGCAGAACGCGCACGTGTAATCGCAGCCTTCCGCGACTTTCACGTACGCAAAGTGCCTCGGCGTCGTCAGGAGACGCGGCGTGTCGGCGTCATAGAGGTAATCCGGGGCTCGGGGCTGGGGGCTCGGGGCTTGGGAGTTCAGGGTCGTGGACAGGCCGCCTGGGGACTTGGCAAAGAATGCAAGTGGGGCGGCCGCCACCATGGACTCTCGAGCCCCGAGCCCCGAGGCCCGAGCCCCGAGAGCATCAAGAATGAGAGGCACGTCCCCCGTCCCGAGCACCGCATCGATCTCGGGGATGGCCTTCTTCAGGTCGTCGCGATACCGCTCGGCGAGGCAGCCGGTGACGACCAGCCGCGAACAGGTGCCGTTCGTCTTCCGCGACGCCATCTCGAGGATCGCGTCGATCGACTCCTGCTTCGCAGCATCGATGAACGCGCACGTGTTCACGACGAGTACGTCCGCGCCATCCGCGTCGGTCGTGATCTCGTGCCCGGCGTCCCGCGCGATGCCCAGCATGACCTCGCCATCGACGAGGTTCTTCGGGCAGCCGAGGCTGAGGAAACCGATCTTCATGGCTAGGGATAAATCCTGTAGAGCATCCTTGGATAGGGGATTGCCTCGCGCAGGTGTTCCAGCCCGCAGACCCAGGCGACGACGCGTTCGATGCCCATGCCGAAGCCGCCGTGCGGGACACTGCCGTAGCGGCGCAGGTCGAGGTACCACTCGAACGCTTCCTGCGGCAGGCCGTGTTCCTTGATTCGCTGCACCAGCAGGTCGTAGTCCTCCAGTCGCTGACCGCCCCCGATGATCTCTCCGTAACCTTCCGGCGCGAGCACGTCAACGGACAGCGAGAGCTCGGCCCGCTCGGGATCCGGCTTCATGTAGAAGGCTTTCACCGCCGACGGGTAGCGGTGCACGCACAGCGGCCGGTCGAACTCCTCTGAGAGGGCTGTTTCGTCGGGCGCGCCGAAGTCCCCACCCCACTCGAAGGGGAGCCCTTTCTTCGTCAGGATCTCTACTGCTTCGTCGTAGGAGATCCGCGGGAACGGCGCCTTGACCCGCTCGAGGCTCGTCGTGTCGCGCTCGAGCGTTTTCAGCTCCGTCCGACGGCGATCGAGCACGCGCGCCACGACGGAGGCGACCAGCGCCTCTGCGAGCGCGATCACGTCGTCCAGCGTCGCGTACGCCATTTCCGGCTCGACCATCCAGAACTCGGTCAGGTGCCGCCGGGTCTTGGACTTTTCGGCGCGAAACGTCGGGCCGAACGAGTACACGCGGCCGAGCGCCATCGCGTTGGCCTCGTTGTAGAGCTGTCCGCTCTGGGTGAGGTAGGCCGTTTCATCCTCGAAGTACTGGACCGGGAAGAGCGTCGTCGTGCCTTCGCAGGCCGAGGGCGTGAAAATCGGCGTGTCGGCCAGGATGAAGCCGCGCTCGTTGAAGAAGTC
The DNA here is from genome assembly GCA_035711845.1 of Vicinamibacterales bacterium. Taxonomy (GTDB): domain Bacteria; phylum Acidobacteriota; class Vicinamibacteria; order Vicinamibacterales; family 2-12-FULL-66-21; genus DASTBU01. The sequence continues at coordinate 23,715 of DASTBU010000075.1, read as the reverse complement.
GCGGACGGCGTCGATGACCTCGTGACGCACGCGGAGGATTGCCTGCTGGCGCGCCGACCGGATCCAGAGGTGCCGGCGATCGAGCAGGAAGTCGACCCCATGCTCCTTCGGCGCAATCGGGTAGTCGTGCGACTCGGACACGACCTCGAGCGAGGTGACGTCCAGTTCGAAGCCGCCCGGCGCCCGGGCATCGGCGCGCGGCGTTCCCTGGACGATGATCGACGTCTCCTGCGAGAGGTGATCGGCGCGTTTGAACGCTTCGTCGCCCACCGCCTGCCTGGACATCACGCACTGGATGAAGCCGGTGCCGTCGCGCACCGTCAGGAAGTGGATCTTGCCGCTCGAACGCCGGTTGTGCAGCCAGCCGCGGAGCGTGACGGGCTGGCCTTCCAGGCGCGCGATATCTTCGATGTAGGCAATCATTTCTGTGCAAGCGCGCGCTCGAACCGCTGCCGGGCCCGTCGCGCCTCCTCGAGGATCGTGGCCGGGCTCGCGCCTCCGGCCAGTTCCATCAGGTACGTGCCCTCGTAGCCGATCTTCTGCATCGCCATCAGGGCCACGTCCCACTCGATGTTTCCAAGGTACGGCACCAGGTGCTCGTCCTCGCGCCCCCGGTTGTCGTGAACGTGCGTCGTAATCAGGTGCTCCGACGCCGTCTCGATGGCGTCGGCGACATCCCCCATCAAATGCGCGTGCCCGAAGTCCATGCAGATCCCCGCATGACGGGCCTCGACATCCGTGTCGAGCAGCGAGACGAGCGACGCGGGATCCGAGAGCCGGTTGGGAATCACTTCGAGGGCCACGCGCAGGCCCAACGGTTCCGCGATTCGGCAGATCTCGTCGACGCTCCGGACCGCCGCGTTGCGATTGTTGTCGCCCGGATTGCTCTTCGTCGCCGGCGTTCCGAGATGGACGACCAGCACCTCGCAGGGGATGCGCCTCGCGATCTGCAGGGCGGCCTCGGTCTCGCGGACGGCGGCCTCCCTGTTGGCAGTGTCGCTGACCGCGTTCGAAAAGGTGGCGCTCCAGACGTCACCGGCACCAAACGTATCGGTGATGGGCGCGTGAATTCCATGAAGTGCCAGGCCGGTTTCGGTCAGCCACTGCGCGAGCGCGTCGATCGCCTGGGGGTCCCGATAGTCGAAGTGGCTGCGGGTGGCGAACACCTCGATTGCCTCGAAGCCATACGCCGCCACCAGTGCCAGATGCTCACGGCCGAGGCGCACGTGATGAAAGAGATGCGTGGAAATCCCGAAGCGCATGGATGAAGAGCGTTTTGAAGCAGTAAACCAGACATTGTACCAGCTTCCAGCTCTCAGCTTCCGGCTTTCAGCTTTCAGCTCTCAGCCGCCCGCTGCCCGCCCGTGACTCGCAACCCCATGACGCTCACAAGCCTGGAAACTGGCAACTGGAACTGGAAACTGAAAACTGGCGACTGTCTATTTGAACTCTTCCACGTGCTCGGCCAGAAGCTCGCGCATGCGGGAGAAGCGGGGCTGCGCGTCGAGGTTGTCGCGGACGTAGCGCAGCGTGCGTGGGATGTACTGGATATACACCGGGTTGCGCCGGGCGGTCGTCTGGTAGCCGAACGTGCCGAGTGCCTTCAGGTTCCGCTGCAGGGCCATCATGTCGAAGCGCGCTCGGAAGCCGGCTTCCGTGCCCGTCTGGCCCTTGAGCGCGAGGAAATAGGCGATCAGCTCGTCGACCGTCTGCTCCGGCAGGTCGACGTAGGAGTCGCGCAGGAGCGACACGAGGTCGTAGGTGTCGGGGCCCATCCGCGCGTCCTGGAAATCGATGATGTAGAGCTGATCGTCGTGGAGCATCAGGTTGCGGCTGTGGTAGTCGCGGTGGCAGAGCACGCGCGGCTCCGCCGCGAGCTGCTCGATGAGCACCGCAAACTCCCGCCGGAGTTCGTCGCGGTCGGCCGGCGCGATGACCGCGCCCCGGTATGCCTCGACGAAATGCTTGATGAAGAAGTCCAGCTCCCAGGTGAGCTTCTCGACGTCGAACGCGATCCCGTAGGGCAGGTAGTCGGGCGACTCCAGCTCGGCGCCCCGGCGTTGGAGCGTCGCGATGAGGGCGACCGCCTGCCGATACAGGGCCGCGTGTTCGGCGGACGTCGCCGCGCCCAGGTGCGCCTGGAGCGTCACGTCGCCGAGATCCTCCTGCGCCAGCACGCCGACCTCGTCCACATGGCCCAGCACGGTCGGGATCGGCACCGGCATCAACTGCAAGAGCCGGGCGACGTTTACGAACGGCAGCCGGTCGAACTCGAACGCTGTCGCATACAGCGACAGGACGATCGACGGAGCATCGGACATCAGGATGCGGTAGTACCGCCGATCGGAGGCGTCACCGGTCAGGGGCACGACTCGCGGCGACCGGCTGGCGAGACCGCTCCGCGTGAGATAAGTGTCGATCCGATCGCGCTGGTCCGAGACTGCGGCTTGTCGTTTTTCCGTCATCTGGCCGAGGTTGGTTCCGTGCGGCACTACTTGCTCTCCGGCGTTGACACGCACAGCCTCGCCCGTGGCCGAGGCCTGCGCCGCTGATGCTGGTGTGGAGCGATCGTTTCACGCTCCGCTGCGACTCACGATGTCAGAAGCGCCGAAGCAGGATGCCGTCGAGATCCTGCTCGCCGTGCCGGGGAGCTCGATCCGCCCGGATGATCGCGCACCGCTCCAGACACGCGTTGTCGGGGATGCGGACGCCGTCGGCGACGATGCATTCGGTCAGCGAGGCCCGGTCGCCAACCACAACATCATCCCATAATACGGTGCGGTCCAGGCGCGCCGATCGGGCGATCGAGGCGCGACTACCCGTAAGGCGGTCTCCCTCCGAGGCAGCCAGCGCGAGCGACGTGTCGAGGTAGTCCGCGGGCGTTCCGATGTCCCGGAAAGACGCCCCGCAGACGTATGCGCGCAGGCTTCCCGGAATCTCCTTCATCAACCGCGGGTAGAGCGCGCCGACCGACTCGACAGGAACGCCGTCCGGGAGCTCCGCGAACGCGGGGGCCGAGGCGACCTGGACGCCAATGAAATGGTACGACTCGGCCGTGCTTCCCGCCTTCGGGAAACCCGTCACCATGTTTCCATCGGCGACCGACACACCGCCGTACTTGTCGGGCTGAGGATTCGGGATGACCGCCATTGTGACGAGCGCCCCCGATGCGGCGTGCGACTCGACCATCGAGGCGATGTCCACGTCGGTCAGCGTGTCGCCGTTGACGAGCAGGAACGTGTCGGCGCCGCCGTCGATCAGCAGCGGCAGCGCACGCCGCGGACCTCCCGCAGATCCGAGCACGGGCTGCTCCCACGAGTACCGGACGCGCACGCCGAGATCACTTCCGTCGCCGATGACCGCCGCGATGGTTTCCGGCTTGTGATGAAGGTTCAGGATCAGGTCGCGGATGCCCTGTCCGGCCAGCCAGCGGACAACCCGGCGCGCGAGAGGTTCGCCATTGACGGGAACGGCGGCCTTCGCGCGGACGTCCGTGAGGGGCCGCAAGCGGGTTCCGTGCCCCGCCGTGAGGACGAGCCCGCGCAGCGGCAACCCCAGACGGCCACTAGCCGGCATCCGACTCGGGGAACACCATGTTCGAGCCGGTCAGGCCGCACGCCTCCCGATGCTGGAGGTAGAGCCCGCGGTACGAATCGAGGATGTAGTCGTCGGGTCCGCGGCCGAGCGCCTCTGCCATCGCCATGATTCCCTGCTCGCCGCCCTCGATCTCGACGAACGTGCCGACAGGCGTTTCATCGAGCGCGACGATGACGTCCTCGTGCGCAAACTCCTCGCGGTACTTCTCGTACCTGAACCAGACGTGGAGGCCGAGCTCTTCGAGCACGCGCAACAGCACCGATCCGTCGCCGACGACCGTTTCGAACTCGTCGCGGAGCTTCATCAGGCCAGGTTGGACCGGCCCCTTGAAGGTGAGCCGGCTCTTCCCGTTCTCGACCCGGACACGCAAGACACACCGCCGCCGGCGCAATTGCTCGTCCTCGGTGTCGAGCAGCGAATCCTCCTGAAGCCGCCGGCCGAGCAGCGGGGTTGCTCCGGCCGCCAGTATCGCCGCACGGGCTTCATCCGGGGAGTCGAACCGCAGCTTCACCTCACGCTCGAGCGTCGTCAAGGACATTGGCCGCCTCGCAGGGGTGTCGGCGCCGCCCCACAGGTCCGGCAGCGCCTTCGTCCGCCGCACGCGGATGCGGTATGCATCCGGAGCGGATTGTAAACGGTGGATTATACAGGACTGTCCCGTGGTTCGTGGTTCGTGAACCGTGGTCCGTGACTAGGACATCCATCGGTTCCCGAAACCCCTCAGAGCCGGCATGCCGACGTCCTTTCCGAACGCCAAAACCTTCATCGTGCCACCAAGTCCGGCCGGATCGATCAGCGTGCGCGCCGCGAGCCGCCGCCGAACCGACGAGAGCGACCGTTCCGCGTCGAGGTGCTCTGTCAGGCCGAGCGCCACGAGAAAGGACGTCTGATCGACCAGTCCAAGCGGCACCAGCCCGGCACAGGCGGCCGCGCGCCGGACTGCCGTGAGGTTGACGTGCGCGGTCAAATCGCATGATCCCGTCGCGTCGAGCCAGTTGACCCGATCCGCTGCGTGCGCTCTATAGGCCATCAGCGTGCCATCCTCGTGCGCCTCGGAGTAGAGCTCCGCCGCCTCGTGGCCGTAGTCGATGAGCAGGAGGAAGCCGCGGACGAGCGATCGGGCCGCCTCTTCCACCCACTGCACCGCCGCCAGGCCGATCTCCGCCCGCACGCCCACGGGCAGCGTGACACCCACAGATACGAGGTAGCGCTCGATCTCCGGGCCGGCGAGCGGGAGCAGAACTTCCACGAGGGTCCCATTCGACTCGCCGACCCGGACTTCATGAAGCCCCGCGGGGGTCATCACAACGACGTGCACTGGCAGCGCGTCGAGCAGCTCGTTGGCCAGGATCACGCCGGTCACGCTTCGTGGCAGCGCCGAGGCGGATTCGACAGCCGGCGCCCGCCCGTGCGGTCCGAGCACCTCTTGGTGTTGTGCGCGTGCCGCGGCACTGCGTTCGACCAGCGTGACGCGAAGCCCCCTGTAAAGCTCGGGCGAGTCGATAGCGATCGCGTCCAGCACGTCGCGCGCCAGCCGGCCATCGCTGGCACCCGCTTCCACGAAATGAAAACCGGCTGCGCCCCGCTCGCGCAGCACCGACCCCATCTGGGTGATCTGCGACGCCAGCAGCGCGCCGAACAGCGGGCCGACATCCACGCTCGTGAAGAAGTCGCCCGCACGGCCTGAACGCCGGCTGGCGGTCGCATAGTAACCACGTTCCGGATGATAGAGCGCAAGGTCCATGACCTCAGCGACGGTGAGCGGGCCGCGCTCCCGGATCAGCGCAAGGACGGTGGTGCGCAGGCGGCTGGCTTCGAGCGTCAAGATGACCGAATTCAGTGTCCCGTCTGGGGATGAAAGACAAAATCGCTGGCGGTTCGGTGAGCCGCCAGCGATTTGCTGCCAGTTCCGGGACGGCTCGCGTCCCGACTGAAAGAATGCGGGATCAGCGCTTCCGCATGATGATGAACACCCGCTGTCCGTTGCGCCATACCGTCATGAACACCGGCGAGCCGGCGGGGACAGCCCGCAGTCCGCTGGTGACCTCGGAGAGGCTGGTGACCGGCTCGCGGTTGATCTCCAGGATCACGTCGCCAGGCGCCACGCCGCCGGCCGACGCGGCGCTGTTCCGCTCGACGCGCGTGACCACGGCGCCGCCCTGCCCGCGCGGCAGCTCCAGCTCCCGCGCGATGTCCGGTGTGATGGCCCCGACATCCATGCCGAGACCCGTTCCGGTCGGTTCCTGCTCGGTCTCGTCCCGCCGCGCGGAGCGTCCCTGCTCGGCCTCCAGATCGAGCTCGCCGACGACGACGTTCAGCGTCTTGCGCCCCTTGTTGCGCAGCACCGTGACCGGGACCGACGTGCCCGGCTTCGTCACCACGACCATGGCCACGAGCGAATCGCTGTCCTTGACGGGCCGGCCGTTGAATTCGACGATCACATCGCCGACTTCCATCCCGGCCTGGGCCGCCGGCTGCCCCGGTTCGACCGTCCGCACGACCGCGCCTTCGCCGTTCTTCAGGCCCAATTCCTCGGCGACGTCCTTCTCGAGCGGGAAGGGCTCGACCCCGATCCCGATGACACCGCGCGTGACCTTGCCGGCGCGCAGCTGCGGCAGCAGGTTGCGTATGGTGTTGATCGGCGTGGCGAAGCCGATGCCCAGGTTGCCGGAACGCTGGTCGGAGAATATCGCGGTGTTGATGCCGACCACCTCGCCCCTGATGTTGAGCAGCGGTCCGCCCGAGTTGCCCGGGTTGATCGCCGCGTCGGTTTGCAGCATGTTCTGCTCGCGTCCCGCGACTCCCAGGAAGGGCCGGCCAAGGGCGGAGATGACGCCCACGGTGACGGTGTGCGAGAGCCCGAACGGGTTCCCGATGGCCATCACCCAGTCGCCGGGCTGCATCTGATCCGAGTCGCCGAACCTGGCTTCCTGCAGCTCGGTGACAGGCATTTCGCTCAGCTGGATGAGCGCGCTGTCGGTCAGCGAATCGCGGCCGATCACTTTCGCCGCGTAGGTCTTTTCGTTGGGGTTACGCAGATTCGCCCCATAGAGGCTCACCTTGATGTCATCCACGTCCTCGACCACGTGATTGTTGGTCAGGATGAGGCCCGACCTGTCGATGATGAAGCCGGTGCCGGTGCCCTGGCTCGGCGGAGGCTCCTGACGGCCGCGCTGCGACGGGGCGCCTGGAGTCTCGCCGAAGAACCGGCGGAAGAACTCGTCGCCTCCGAATTGCGTGAGCTCGCGTCCGCGGGCCCTCGCCGTCGTCTGGATATATACGACCACCGGCGCCTGCGTTTTGGCGATATTCCGGAAGGTCGTCGCGTCGATGGGTCCGGTCAATGGCGCGCTGTTGGCCTCCGGGACGTTGATCGTCTGCGCCGAAGACGACTGCGGCAGCCCCCATTGCGACGCGATCACCATGCCGACGGCGGCTGAAGCGACGGCAATCAGAATGGCGTAGAAAAGCGTGGTCTTGCGCGTGGACATTATTCCTCTCCTGCCTTGCTCCCGTGTTCCGACAACCCTCAGGCCAGCGTTACGATCTCCGCCTGGCGCGGTCCGCTCACTCGCGCCTCGCGCTCACCAATGAACATGTTGATCTCGGTGCGCACTCCGTATCGGTCCGTATAGATGCCGGGTTCAATCGTGAACCCGGTGCCCGGAATGAGCCGGCGATCGTCGTGGGTTTCGTAATCGTCCATGTGCACGCCGTTGCCGTGCACGTCTTCCCCGAGGCTGTGCCCGGTTCGATGGATGAACTGGGCGCCGTAGCCGGCCCGTTCGATAACGGTCCGACACGCCCGATCGACCTCGAAACCCCGCAAATCGCGGCCCTCGCGAATCGCCGTTTGCACCAGCTCGATCGCGGCGTCGCGGCCCTGCCGCGCCGCGTCAAAGGCCCGGGCGTATTCGTCGGGCACAGTTGGCCCGGTGTAGGCCATCCACGTAATATCAGCAAACACCGCGCCGGGTCTCCGCAGCTTACCCCAGAGGTCAATCAGAACCATCTCATCGGGTCGAATCGCCCGATGGCTCTCGCGGGTCGCCTGATAATGGGGATTGCCGGCATTCTCCTGGGCGCATACGTTGGGTCCCGAATCCGTCTGGAGCCCCTCCTCGCCGAACCACCCGAGCATGCACTCCTGCAATTCGTACTCGTCGAGGGCCTCGCGCGCCTTCATCCGCTCGCGGATGAGCTCGAACGCCCGGTCCTTGATCCTGTAGAGCCGTTCGGACGCCTCCACGTGTGTCTGCAGCGCCTCCTGGTTCCAGACCGCCTCGAACCGCTGAATCAGATCCCCCGACGAGACCACGTCCGCGCCCGCGTTCCGGACCGCCTCGACAGTACCGGCATCGACCCGTGACACGTAAGGGATCGCATTACCGGGTGAGTACTCCATGGCCACGCGCTTCACGCCGGAGAGCAGATCCTGCAGACCCGTCGCGAGCTGCTGGCGCCCCGCATATGCACGCTTCTCTCCGGGAAGCCCGTCAAGGTTATGACGCTCGATTGCGTGGACCAGCCCCCGTGGCGTCCCGCTCGCGGGGATCAGGTAGTACCAGCGCCGCGTCGCCAGCTTCCTCGAGGCGGCGACGCCCGTCACGCGCGCGGCTATTGGATTCGAGCCGTGAAAGTCGTAGAGCAGCCAGCCGTCCAGGCCGTCTTCTCTGAGGGCTTGCTGGACTGCCTCGATTGACAACGCCATCTGCTCAGTATACCCGGTGGGCTCACTGCGGATATGACGACGAAAGCCTTCGTAAGGTTTGGGCCGTCCGGCGGTAACTGGCGGCGGGTTCGAGTGGCATAATGGGAAGCCTGCCTGTTGGATGATCATGCGTCTCACACCACTCGCGTCAGCTCTTGTTGTCCTCTGCTCGCTTGGCGCTCTCGCGCAGCAGCCGCCGAGCACCGCCCAGCAGCCGGCGACCGCACCGCCACCGGCCTCTGGTCAGCCGCCGATCACTTTCAGGGTCGAGATCGACTACGTGGAGCTCGACGCGATTGTGACCGACGCGCAGGGCCGGCCCGTTCGCAACCTGACCAGGGAAGACTTTCAGGTGTTCGAGGAAGGACAACCGCAGACCGTCACGAACTTCTCGCAGGTCGACCTTCCGCTGGAGCGGCCCGATGCGCCGCTCTTCGCAGCGTCGGAGATCGAGCCCGACGTCCGCAGCAATCGACGGGAGTTCGACGGTCGCGTATACGTGTTGGTTCTCGACGACCTGCACACGCATGTCGCGCGCTCGGTCCAGGTTCGCGAGGCGGCGCGGGAGTTCATCTCCCGCTACTTCGGCGCCAACGATGTGGCCGCCATCGTCCAGACGGGCGGCGGCTCCCGAAAGGGCGTCCAGGAATTCACCAGCAGCCGCGCGCGGCTGCTGCGCGCGCTGGACGCGTTCATGGGGCAAAAGCTGCGCTCGTCCACCCTCGAGAAACTGGACGACTACAACCTCAGGCGTGGAACGCCCGACTTCGACGCTCCGCGTGACCTCAGCGAAGCCGAACGTGCCTCGAAGGCACGCCGTACCCTGTCGTCGCTCAAGTCGGTCGCGGACTACCTCGCGGGGATTCGCGGACGTCGAAAGGCCGTCATCTTCTTCAGTGAAGGCATCGATTACGACATGACCAACCCGGTCCAGAACCGGTATGCGTCCGACATCCTGGACGAGACGCAGGAAGCCATTGCCGCGGCCACCCGGGCCAACGTCAGTTTCTACGCCGTGGATCCGCGCGGCCTGGGAGGCCTGAGCCAGGAAGCGATCGAGATCGCTGCGCTTCCCGACGACCCGTCCATCATCTCTCCGACCGCGCTCCACCAGGAGCTGCTGCAGTCGCAGGACAGCCTCCGCACGATTTCGAACGAGACCGGCGGCTTCGCGGCCGTCAACCGCAACGACTTCAGCACGACGTTCGCCCGCATCGTGTCGGAGAACAGCACCTACTACGTCCTCGGTTACACCTCGACCGACACGAGGCGCGACGGACGGTTCCGGAAGATCGACATCCGCGTGTCCAGACCGGGCCTCGAGGTTCGAGCCCGCAAGGGCTATGTCGCCCCGAAGGGACGGCCAGCCAGCAGGACATCGGTCAACGAGGACACGTCTGCGCAGCTCTCCGCGGCCATGCAGAGCCCGGTGCCGATCAGCGCTCTCGGTATCAGCGTTTTTGCCGCCCCGCTGAAGGGGAGCGGCAACAAGGCGTCCCTCCTGCTGGCAGTGGAGGTGGACGGAGCGAAGCTGCGCTTCACCCAGAAGGACGGCGTCTTTGCCGACGACGTGGAGGTGGCGGTCCTGGCGGTGGACGATCGGGGCGAAATCCGCGACGGCGGACGCGACCTTCTCAACCTGCGGCTTCGACCCGAGACCCACGCGCTGGTGAGCCGCAGCGGGACGCGGATCCTGCGGCGGCTGGAGGTTCCGCCCGGCCGGTATCAGCTGCGGGTGGGCGTGCGCGACGGCGGGAGTGGTGCCGTGGGATCGGTGCTCTCCGACCTCGACGTGCCGGACTTCTCGAAGGCGGCGCTCTCGATGAGCGGCCTGCTGCTCACGTCGGCGAGCGCCAACCGCATTCCCACGGCGAATCCCGATCCCGATTTCTCCAAGGTGATGCCCGGCCCGCCGGTGACGCTCCGGGAATTCCCCCAGAACGATGTGCTCGCCGTTTTTGCCGAGGTCTACGACAACCTCACGAAAACGCCGCATCGCGTCTCGATCAAAACGACAGTGCTTTCAGACACCGGAACGGTGGTGTTCGCGGCCGAGGGCGAACGCCGAAACGACGAGTTGAAGGGCGCTTCGGGAGGCTACGGCCACACCACGACGATCCCGCTCAAGGGATTCGCGCCCGGGCGGTACGTCCTGCGCGTCGAGGCACGGACGCTGCTGTCGGACGGATCAACCGCTTCGCGCGACATCGAGTTCCGGATCAGATGAACGAGGTGACCCGCGCCACGGCGCCACGCCGGCACGAGCCCGCCCCCTCCTCCACGGGGCTGAGGCCGCCGCTGGCCGGCGTGTTGGCCTATCTGGCCGGGCCCTTCTCCGGCGCGTTGCTGGTGGCGATAGAGGAGACGAGCCGCTTCGTGAAGTTCCACGCGTGGCAGTCGCTCGTCGGTCTCGGAGTGTTGGGTGTAGCCGCCCTGATCTGCCTCGGCCTCGCGTTCCTGATGCTCCTGATTTCTCCGGCGATCTTCTGGGGGATGCTGTGGCTCGCCGCGATTGGCGCTGCCGCATGGGTCGTCTTGTGGGCCACGTGCATGGTCCAGGCGTACCGCGGCCGCGTGTGGAAGCTGCCGTTCGCGGGGCCCTACGCCGAGCGGCGCGCCGGTCTCAACTGACTCCGTTCACGTCCACCCTTCACGTTTGCGCAGTTCGGTCACGTGCGCCGTGTGATGACGTCCGTGCCAGGCGTAGAGCTGCAGCATCCAGTCGAGCGACACCAGCCCATGGTCAGGATGGGTCAGCCGGCGCGCAAAGTCCTGCGGTCTCAGCGATTCGAGCAGTCCGACCCAGCGCCAGTGCAGCGCATCGAGCAGGTCCAGCGACACGGCAATCGGGGTGCGTGCCGTATCGGCCAGACGCGCCCATGCCGCTTCGTCGTACGGCTTGATCGTGGGATTGTCTTCCGTGAGCGCCAGCTTGAAGCGGACGTAGGCGTTCATGTGGCTGTCGGGCACGTGGTGCACGACCTGCCGGATCGTCCATCCCTCGGGGCGGTAGGGTGTCTCGAGCTGAGTGTCGGTCAACCCGGTTGTCGCGGCCCGCAAGTGGCGCGGCGTGTCGGCGATGGCCGCCATCAGCCTCACACGCAGGTCGGGTGTCACGTCGCGTTCCAGGGTGAACCGGCCGATTGGATAGCGAAGGTCGGTCATGGCGCGCGATTGTACCGCGCCCGGCCGGTGGAGAAAGGGCCGGCGGACCGATGGACCGCCGGCTGCGCCGGCGTGTCCCCAGGCGCTACTGAAACTTCGTCACCGCCTTCGCCGTGAGCTTGCCGTTGGCATGCCTGAACATGAAGAGGTTCACGCTCATATCGGGCCGATACGGCGACTTCGTGGTCATCTCGACCACCTCGCCGGGCTGGAGCAGGGCCTTGTGGCGCTGGGTGTCTCCTGACACCGTCTCACGCTTGGCGTTGTACCAATACTCCTCGACCGTTACGAGCGCCAGTGGGGCCTTCGACGTGTTCTTGACCTTGAGCAGGCTCACCATCTCGTTGCCCACCTTGCTTGGCTTGCCGCGGATGACCTCGATGGTGCCTTCGCCCTTGAGCGGCGCGATCCACTTGGCGGATTTGACCGGCGGTGCGGGCGCCGTGGATGCAGGCTTCGCCTGACCGTACGCCGAGCCGCACAGACTGAGAGTAAAAAACGCGAACGACAGAACAGGAACCGAGATTTGGCGGCGCATGGCTACCTCCCGGATTCAGGGGTGTGATCAGAAGAATTATAGATCCAATCCGGAGGAAGCGCGAGAGGAGGAGGTGGGAGGCCGGCCCGGCGCGCTCTTACATCTCGCCGTTCCAGTCTTCGGGCTCCGGATTCGCGGCCCTGAACACCTCCAGGTGCCACTTGCCTCCGCCCCATGGATCCACGACTTCGGTGGCCACGAGGTCGACCAGGACCTCGGCGAACGTGCGGCCCTCGGGATCGCCTTCCAGGTGATAGGCCGCCTCGTCCCACGCGAAGCTCGGGTAGAGCACCATCGTCAGGAACAGATCGTACCCGTCGTCGACGACGATCAGCTGACCGCAGGGCCGCTTCAATGTGGAGTGGTAGATCAGGTATTTCTCCGCGCTATGTGCGCGGATGTAGCGCTTCAAGGCGAACTCGCGCGCGACGATCTCTTCGACGGCGATCTTCTTGTCCCAGCAGTCGCGGCAATAACGTGCCTCGCCGCGAGGCTCGGAGATTTCCTTGGCACCGCACAGGGCGCAGCGCGCCTGCGTCACGGTCTTTCGAGACATGGCTCCCCGATCTTAGCAGCTGTCAGCCTTCAGCCAATCAGCTTTCAGCCAGGACGGATGTCGAAGGCGTCAACTCGTCGATCTGGTGTGTCTGTGCAGCGTATTCGAGTACATCTTCTCGGCATACTCCTTCACCATCCGCCGGCCGCTGAACCGGGGCGTGATGCTGATGATGGCCTGCCGGACGACGGAGAGCCAGCGGCGTGGAATGTTGTGTTGATCGCGGTCGTAGAACGCCGGGACGACGTCGCGCTCGAGGATCTGGTACAGCGCTTCTGCGTCGGCGGCATCGACCAGGTCCTGATCGTCGCTGTCTGTCTGCCCCTCGATCAGCCAGCCGTTCTTCCCTGAGAAGCCCTCGGCCCACCATCCGTCGCCGATGCTCAGATGCGGAACACCGTTCACGGACGCCTTCATGCCGCTCGTACCGGACGCCTCGAGGGGCTTGCGCGGGTTGTTGAGCCAGACGTCGCAGCCCTGCACCAGGAAGTGCGCGACGTGCAGATCGTAGTCGTCGACGAACGCGATCCGTCCGCCGAACATCGGGTCGATCGCGCGGCGGTACACCTGCTGCAGGTGGTGCTTGCCCGTCTCGTCCGCAGGGTGGGCCTTGCCGGCGAAGACGATCTGGACGGGACGGCGGGCCGCCGTCAGGATGCTGACGAGCCGTTCGGGGTTGTGGAAGATCAGCTCCGGCCGCTTGTAGCCGGTGAAGCGGCGGGCGAAACCGACCGTCAGCGCGTTGGGATCCAGCAGCGTGCCGGCGGCAACCACACGCGCCGCGCTGACGTGCTCCTCTTTCCACCGCTGGCGCGCGCGCTCGCGAATGAAGGCGAACAGGTAGTTGCGGAGCGCTGTTCGGGCTTCCCACAGCTTCTCGTCGGGGATCCCGAGCACGGCTTCCCAGATTTCCGGATCGTCGTGGCGTTCACGCCAGTCAGACGGCAGGTAGCCGTCGAAGAGCGTGGCCATCTCGGACGCCAGCCAGGTCGGGACGTGCACGCCGTTGGTGATGGCCTGGACGGGCCGCTGGTCCTCCCCGAGGCCTGGCCAGATCGGGCCCCACATGTCGCGAGTGACCTGCCCGTGCAGCTGACTGACGCCGTTCACGTAGCTCGCGGTTCGCAGCGCGAGTGCCGTCATGTTGAAAAGCGGCCCGGTGCCGTTGTCGTGGTGGCCCAGCGCGAGGAACGCGTCGCGATAGCCGCCGAGCGTTCCCCACGCGCCGGCGAGGTGTGTCTCGACGAGGTTGAACGGAAAGGCGTCGTGGCCCGCCGGCACCGGGGTGTGGGTCGTGAAAATCGTCGACTGCCGGACCTCCTCCAGCGCCGACTCGAACGTCTCGCCTTTCTCGATGAGATCCCGGATGCGCTGCAGTACGACGAAGGCGGCGTGGCCTTCGTTGAGATGCCAGGCCGCCGGCGACGAGCCCATCGCCTTGAGCGCCCGGACGCCGCCGATGCCCAGGATGATCTCCTGTTGGATGCGCGTCTCGCGGTCGCCCCCATAGAGGCGCGCCGACAGCTCGCGATCCCAGGGCGCGTTCTCGTCGAGATCGGTATCGAGCAGGTACAGCTTCACGCGCCCCAGACGGACGCGCCAGACCGCCGCCAGCACGGTGCGGTTGCCCAGCGGCACCGCCACGATGCAGGGCGTGCCGTCTGGCGTGATCGCGCGCTCGATGGGTGCGTCCGCCCAGTTCAGCCGTTCGTAGATCTCCTGCTGCCACCCTTCGGGGGAGACGGTCTGGTGGAAGTAGCCCTGGGGGTACATGAACCCGACGCCGATGAGCGGGATCCCGAGGTCGCTCGCTTCCTTGCAGTGATCGCCCGCGAGCACGCCGAGGCCCCCTGCGTAGATCGGCAGCGACTGGTGCAGCGCGAACTCGGCCGAAAAATACGCGATGGGACCCTGGCCGTGCGGGTACCGCTTCTGCCACCAGGTATCCCGTGCGCTGCGGGCGGCGTCGAGCGCGTCCATCGCGGCGTCGTACGCCCCGAGGAACGCCTCGTCGCCGGCCGCCAGCGTCAGCATCTCGGGAGAGACGAACCGAAGCATCAGCACCGGATTGTGCGCAGTCTGTCGCCACAGCGGATAGTCGAGCTTCCGGAACACCACGCGTGCCTGGGCATTCCATGTCCACCAGAGATCGGTTGCCAGTTCGGGGAGCCGCCGAAGACGTTCGGGAAGGACCGGGGGTTCGGGATTGGTCATGTTGAAGCTATCAACTATCAGCTCTCAGCTCTCAAGCTATCGGTTCAAAGGGGCTCAGCAATCAGCCAGCGGGCCATCTTCACTCAGCGAACGGTCTGATCGCTGGTAGCTGGTAGCTCGTAGCTGGTACCTGTTTCATTCGCATGCTCCCACGAGGTGCGCGAAACGGGAGAGGTCGATATTACCTCCCGACAGAATCGCAACGACCTTGCGATGGCCGCGGCTGGCCAGCTCCGGGGAAAGAGCGGCGGCCACGGCGCACGCGGCGGCACCTTCGGCGATGACGTGCGCGCGCTCGGCGACCCGCTTCATGGCACGCGCCGCGCTGTCGAGGCTCACGACGAGCGAATCGGCCACCCAGTCGTGCAGCATGGGCCACATGCTGTTCAGCACCGAGCGCCCGCCGGCGCCGTCGACGAACGAGGGCTGCCAGTTCTCGAAGTAGCTCGCGCGTCCCGCCTTGAAGGAGGCCGCGAGTGGCGCCGCTGTCTCGGGCTCGGCCGCATACACGAGAGCCTCCGGCCTGAGCGCCCGCAGCGCGCAGGCGATGCCGGCGAGCAGACCACCGCCGCCAAGCGGCGCGATGACCGCGTCGACGTCCGGAAGATCCTCGACGAGCTCGAGCCCGATCGTGCCGTTGCCGCTGATGAACAGATCGTCATCGAAGGGATGCACGAAGTGCCCCCGCATGCGGCCGGAGCGGTGCTCTTCGACGGTGCGCCAGCACTCCTCGTAAGACGCCTTCACGATGGTGGCGCCCAGCCGCTCGATCGCCTCGAGCTTCGTTTCGGGAGCGGTGTCCATGACGAGCACGCTGCAGGCGGCCTGCCGCGTGCGCGCCGCGAGCGCGACGCCCTGAGCGGCGTTTCCGGCGCTCACGGTCCAGACGCCGCCGGCGAGCTGCGCCTGGGTCAACCGCCGCACCGCATTGTAGGCCCCGCGAATCTTGAAAGACCCGATGGGCTGGAGGACTTCAAGCTTCAGGTAAATCTCGGGCTGGCCCGGCTCGGTCGGGAGCCTGAGGAGCGGTGTCCGGACCGCCGCTTCGTAGATGACGCCCGCAGCTTCGCGAATCGTACCGAGAGAAATGTTTCTGACCAACGTTATTTGCCAGGTGTGCCGATGTGCCAGGAATTGCCAGAGTTCTGGCGATGGGCTCACCGATCGTAGCCGCCCTTTTCCGCAGCCGTCAACAAATCCGCTACACTACGCCGACCTATGAGCTGTCGCCACCCGTTGCTTGGTCTCCTCGTCCTGGCCCTGCTGGTGGGGCCGGCCCGCGCGCAAACACCGGCCACTCGGGAGCTCGAGCGGATCAACTGGATGGAGTTCCGCGAGCTGGTTCCCGGGAAGATCGACACGGTGCTCGTTCCGTTCGGGACGCTGGAGCCGCACGGGGTGACGGCCAACGGCGCCGACATCATCGCCCCTCTTGCGATTGCGCGCGCGATCGCGCCGCGCGTCAACGCGATGATTGCTCCTGTCGTGCCCTATGGCATCACGGGCTCGATGGACGCCTACCCGGGCGCCTTTACGATCCCCGAGGAAGCGTATCGGCCTTACGTCAAGGCCATACTGCTGGGGCTCGCAAAGAACCGATTCCGCAACATCATCCTCATCAACGGTCACGGCGGCCCGCAGACCGCCGTGCTGTCCGCCCTCGGTGTCGAGGTCGGCCGGCAAGCAGGCGTCCGGACGCTGGTCGTGAACTGGTGGAGCTACTGCTCCGACGTCACGCTCGAGGTGTTCGGTGAAGACGGCGGACACGCAGGCGAGAACGAGAACGCCTTCATGCTCGCCATCGACCCCTCGCTGGTCCACCAGGGCCGCTACACGGGACCGGAGATGACGACGGCGAACCCCGGGGCGGGGACATGGAGCGCTTATCCGTCGCCCTCGAGCATCGGCCTGTACAAGGAAGGGCAGGGGTTTCCGAAGTTCGATCCCGTGAAGGCCAGACAATACTTCGACCGCGTGAACCAGAAGGTTGCCGGCCTGGTCGAGGAGACGATCCGGAAATGGAACATGATCGACGGTTCGAAGTAGCTTTCAGCTGTCAGCTCTCAGTAGCTCTCAGTTGGGAGCTGATAGTCGATGGCTGAAACCTGATAGCTGATACTGAGAGCGGAGCCACCCATGTCTCGAAGAGTGAATCGGCGTGAGTTCGTGCTGACCGGTGCCGCCGCCGGCCTCGCGGCAGCGGCTCGCCCTTCCGCGCAGGCGCCCATGATGATGACCCCGCGAAGCGTGAAGCCGGTCGTGGTTTCCTCGGCCAATGGGCACCGTTTCAAGAACGGAGGCCCGCGGACCTGCGTGGAGACGGCGTTCGCGATGATGGTCGAAGGCAACGATGTCCTCGATGCCCTCATCGCTGGCGTGAACATCGTCGAGCTCGATCCTGAGGACACGAGCGTCGGGTACGGCGGCCTGCCCAATGCGAATGGCGTGGTGCAGCTGGACGCTTCGTGCATGCATGGCCCGCGGAAGCGCGCGGGCGCCGTGGCGTCTATCGAAGGCGTCAGGACGCCGTCCCTCGTCGCCCGCAAGGTGATGGACGAGACCGACCACCATTTGATCGTCGGCAGGGATGCGCAGGATTTCGCGCGCAACATGGGCTTCAAGATCGAGGACGATCTGAACACCGAGAGGTCGCGGGCCGTGTGGCTCGAATGGAAGCGACGCTCGGATCCGCTGCACTATCTCGATCCAACCAAGCGCGAGGCGGCGTTCCGCCAGGTCGAACAGTCGATGATCGCCGAGGGGTTCGTGGACGCCCACCATTTCTACGGCACCATCAACTGCAACGGCGTCAATGCCAAAGGGGAGATCTGCGGGGTCACGACGACCAGCGGCCTGGCCTGGAAGATACCGGGCCGCGTCGGCGATTCCCCGATTCTGGGCGCCGGCCTCTATGTCGATGGGGCGGTCGGGGCAGCCGGCTCCACGGGTCGCGGGGAGGCCAATCTGTACAACCTCTGTTCGTTTCTGATCGTCGAGGAGATGCGACGCGGACAGCATCCCAAAGATGCCGGGATGATCGCGCTCGAACGGATCAAAGCCAACACGATCGAAAAGCGGCTGCTCAATGCGCGCGGCGAGCCCAACTTCAACATCAACTTCTATATCTGTAATGCGCGCGGCGAGTATGCCGGCGTGGTGATGTACAGCGCGCCGAACAACCCGGCGCGGTTTGCCGTGTGCGATGAGAAGGGCCCTCGGCTCGAGGAAAGCGCGCCACTGCTGGAAGGGCGTCCGACGGATTAGGTCCAGAAGGACATCGCGAATCGCTCATGGCCATCGAGCGGCTCCCGGTGGATTTCAGCGGCGGATAACGTGCCGCGTGTGGCTCGTTGGCCCGGAGACTCCAGGGTGGAGCCGTTGCCTGCAATCAGCGAGCGGCACTCCCGATTCCGCGCACCTGTGCTCCGGTGTATGCTCTGCGCATGTCACACCCACCTTCTGGCCGTTCTGGCCTGGTGATTTCGATCCTGTTGGCCCTCGCGGCCGCGGCGATGTCCTCGGGGCTGGTGGCGCAGCAGGGTAGCGGGACCATCAGGCTGCCGGTCCGGGCGATCACCGGGGATGGACAGCCGATACTCGACCTGAAGGCCGGCGACGTCACCCTGAAGGTAGACGGCCGGTCCCGGGAGATCAAGACGTTTCAGCTCGTGGACCTGCGTCCGGACGCCACCGCGACACGGCCGCCGGCGTTGATGCCGCTGCCGTTCACAACCAACGAAGTCGTGGCGCCGGATGGCCGCGATCTCTTCATCCTCGTCGACGAAGAATCAGTTACCCCGGGGAAGGAAGTGCCCGTGAAGGAGGCGATTGGCTCGCTCCTCACGTCCGTGTCCCCGCGCGATCGCGTCGGACTCGTGAGCGTCAGGCTCGGAGGAGTCAACATGGGCCTGACGCGCGAGATCGAGAAGGTCAAGGCTGCCGTCGCGACGCTGGCGGGGCATGGATCGGCGCGGGAAACAACCGGGGACCTGCGCTGCCGCACGACGAGGACGCTCGGCGCGCTGCGGGCCGTCTTCGCGGCGGCGAACCCCGCGGCGCCACCCGCTGTCGTTTTCTTCTCGACGTCGGTTGCGGCATTTCAGTCGGGGCAAACAGCTCGGATGGGTGCCGAGACGACCTCTGAGGAGTGCCCGCTGCGCAACGAGCAGTTCACCGAGCTCGGCGGCGTGGCCCAGGCCTCACGAGCGCCGTTCTTCGTCATTGAAGTACTGGACGCCGCAGCGACCCAGCTGCCGGAAGCCGCAGGCGGACTCGAGAATCTTGCTGGGGCGACCAATGGCGAGCACGTCCGGATGGGCGCCAACGCGGCCTCGCAGATGGCTCGAATCGCCCGGAGCACGTCGGCCTACTATCTCGTTGGCTTCGAACCGGACGCGTCGGACCGCGGCACCGGCGCCAAACGAATCGAAGTCGCTGTCGCGCGCGGCGGAACGACCATACGGGCTCCGCGTGATTTGACGCTGCCCAAGCTCCCCGGCAAGGGTCCCGTGACGCCCCGCGACATGATACGTGTGGCCACTGCGTTCCATGACTTCCCGTTGCGTGCGGCAGCGTACTCGTCTCGCAACCCCGGCGACGACAAGATCAGGATTCTGGCGCTCTTCGAGGCCGTGGATAGCGCCGCGACGCTCAAGTCCGCGACCATCGTGATGTACGACAAGGCCGGGAGCAACAAAGCCCAGTGGAACGGGCAATCGGAGGACCTGAAGGGGCCGACGACCATTGCCGCGCTGGTAGTACCGGCAGGGGAGTACCGCCTTCGCGTCGCGTCGACCGATGTTTCCGGCCGTCCTGGTACGGTGGACATACCTGTCGCCGCCGCGCTCCTCGAGGCAGGCCCGATTCGACTCGGCGATCTCGTCTTCGGGAAGATGACGGAGGCCGGCCCCATGCCCGTGATGCAGTTCCGGACGGAGTCGGAAGCGCTGGCCATGATCGAATTGTACGGTCGCCCGGCTGGCCCGCTGAAGGCATACGTGGAAGTGTTTCAGGATCCGGCAGGGCAACCGCTGCACGCCCTGCCACTGACGCCGTCTGCCACCAGTGAGCCCGACAAATTCGTGATGTCGGCGACCATCCCGCTCGGGGAGCTCCAGCCCGGAGACTACCTCGTGCGCGCGGTTGTCGGCCTGGAGGGCCAGGAGGGCAAGGTCACGCGGACGTTGAGAAAAGCCGGGTCGTAACAGGTGGATCGGCTCCCAGCTCTCAAGCTCTCAGCGACCTGACAGCTCGAGCTGACTGTTACTGATGCCTGGTAAGTGGCAGCTGATAGCTCAAGCATGAGTGTCCGATGTAAATACGATCCCTGCGGCGACCGGATAGCCAGCACCCGCCATCTCGGCGTTTGGGAGGACTCCGCATGAGGCCATGTCGTTTCATCGGGCTGGCGACGGCGCTGGCCGGGACGTTCGCTGCCCAGCCCCTGGTCGGCCGAAGCGAACAGGCGCCCGCAAGCCAGCCGGCGCGCGGTCCGTTCAGCGCGCTCCATTTCCGCTCCATCGGTCCGGCCTCGATGTCGGGGCGCATCTCCGATCTCGCCGTCTACGAAGCCAATCCGGCCGTCTATTACGTTGGCACCGCGCACGGCGGAGTCTGGAAGACCGTCAACAACGGCACGACGTTCGAACCGCAACTGCAGGACCAGGGGCTGATGTCGATAGGCGACGTCACGATCTCCCAGTCGAACCCGGACCTCGTCTGGGTGGGCACGGGCGAATCCAGCAATCGCCAGAGCGTGTCCTGGGGACATGGCGTCTTCAAGTCGACAGACGGCGGCAAGCATTATCGGCACGTCGGCTTGCGCACCTCCAGACACATCAACCGGATCGCCATCGACGAGCGCAACAACAATATTGTCTTCGTGGCCGCAACCGGCAGCCTCTGGGGTCCTGGAGGCGAGCGCGGCGTGTACAAGACGACTGACGGCGGCGCGACCTGGAAGCAGGTCCTGAAAGTGGACGATGACACGGGCGCCAACGAGGTCGTCATCGATCCGGCCGACAGCACGGTCGTTTATGCCACCACCTATCAGCGCCGACGCACGGCGTGCTGCTTCAACGGCGGCGGAAGCGGCAGTGGGCTCTGGAAATCCACGGATGCGGGGGAGACCTGGGCACGTCTGACCGGTGGAATTCCGGACGGACCCCTCGGACGCACCGCTCTCGACGTCTACCGTAAGCGTCCTGACATCCTCTATGCGTTGATCGAGGGCCCGGCGCCCCAGGGTGGCGGGCGCGGGCAGGGCGGACCCGGTGGCCAGGAAGCCGGAGGGCGAGGTGGACAGCAGCCGCTCAACGCTCTTCCCACAGGCCTTTACCGATCCGATGATGCGGGCACCACCTGGCGGAAAGTGAACAACGCGAACCCGCGGCCGATGTACTTCAGCCAGATCAACATCGACCCGAACGACCCGGAAGTCGTCTATCTCGGAGGCGTGGGCCTGCACCAGACGCTCGACGGTGGGAAAACGATGGCCACCGACGTGGCCCGATCCACGCACGACGACGTCCACGCCATCTGGATCAACCCGTCGAACTCCGATCACGTCCTGATCGGCAACGACGGCGGATTGGCCGTGTCGTACGACAAGGCAAAGAGCTGGCAATTTCTTCCGAACCTGCCGGTCGGGCTCTTCTACCACGTGAGCGTGGACAACGCGACGCCGTACAACGTGTGCGGCGGCATGCAGGACAACTACAACTGGTGCGGGCCCAGTGCCGTGCGCGGCGCCGCGGGCATCGCGAACCATCACTGGGCGACCCTGCAGGGTGGCGACGGGTTCGTCGTGCTCCAGGATCCCAGGGACTACCGAATCGCCTTCAGCGAGTCCCAGGACGGCAACATCGTCCGCGTCGATCGCGTGACCGGGGAAACAATGAGCGTGCGTCCACAGCCGGCGCCTGGCGAGCCCGGTTATCGCTGGCACTGGGATACGCCAATCGCGCTCTCGCCGCACGATTCGAGGGTCGTCTACGCCGCAGCCAACAGGGTGTTCAGGTCCACGGACCGTGGTCTCTCGTGGACCGCGATCAGCCCTGATCTCACCAGCGGCCAGAATCGTGACGAGATCGTCACGATGGGCGTGAAGGGCAGCGAGATTCGCCTGTCGCGGAACGACGGGATCTCGGCGTGGCCGACCATTGTCACGTTCTCGGAATCGCCGAAGCGTGCGGGTGTGCTCTACGTCGGGACCGACGACGGCACCGTCCAGGTGTCGCGCGACACGGGCAAGACGTGGACGAAGGTGACCGACAGAATTCAGGGGATCCCGCAGGGTGTGTATGTGTCGGAAGTCGTCGCCTCGCGTTTCGACGAGGGCACCGTGTACGCGACCTTCGACGGGCACCGCCAGAACGACTTCGGCACCTACGTCTATGCCAGCAGCGACTACGGTCAGACGTGGCAACCCCTCGTGGGGAACCTGAAGGACGAGGTGGCGCGGTCGCTGACCGAGGATCACAAGAATCCGGACGTGTTGTATCTGGCGACGGAAACGGGCCTGTTCGTATCGCTCGATCGCGGCAAGGTGTGGCAGCGGCTCGAGGCGAACCTCCCGACGGTCCGCATCGACGAGATTGTGCTGCACCCGCGCGACAACGCGATGATTCTCGCTACGCACGGCCGTGCGATCTGGATTCTCGACAACCTGGCGCCCATCCAGGAATACGCCGCGGCGCAGGCGAGGTCAACCGACGCCAGTCTGTTCAGCCCGCCGCCGGCGGCGATGTTCCGTCGCCCGGCGAGGGACCGTAACTACGAGTTCTGGGGCGACCAGACGTTCTTTGGCGAAAACCCCCCGCAGGCGGCGGTGATCACGTGGCTCCTGAAGAAGGACGTTGGTGCTGTGCAGTTGCGGATCACGGATGCAACGGGCCGGGAGGCGCGGGAGATCTCGGGTCCGGTGCTGGCCACCAGCAACAAGGCCGGCATGCAGTCGGCCTGCTGGGACTTGCGCGTGCAGCCGGCGCCGGCGCCAGTCGACCGCGGCGGTCGTGGAGGAGAGTCGGGTGGAGGACGTGAAGGCGGAGGCGGCGCGGGCCAGCAGGAGAGCCCGTTCGGCGCTGGTTGCGGCGGCGGTGGTGGCGGATTTGGAGGCTTCGGGGGTGGCGGCGGTGGCGCCGCGGGTCCTTACGTGTTGCCGGGCACTTACACCGTCGCGCTCGTTGTCGATGGAAAGACAGTCGATACCAAGCCGTTGCGCGTGACCGCGGATCCGGACGTCGTGCTGACCGATGCCGAGCGCCGGAAGATGTTCGACATGGCGATGGAGATGCACGAGTTGCAGCGCCGGGGAACCGAGATCGGAAACTCGCTCGCTCCGTTCAATACCCGGATGGGCGAGCTGGCCAAGGAGTTCGAAGGGCGCAGCGATCTGCCACCGGACGTGAAGGCCATGTTCGACGCGGTGCGCAAGGAACTGGCTGAGTTGGCGCCGAAGTTCGCGCCTCCGGCCGGAGGGCGGGGCCGGGGCGGCCGCGGCGGAGGCGCTGTTGACAATCCGCTGCAGCGTGCCGCGGCTGCCAAGAACGCGCTGATGGCTGGGATGTGGCCGACGGCGGCCGCATTGACGGCCTACACCGACGCGAAGGCGCAGGTCCCGAAGCTCTTCGATCAGGCGAACGGTCTGCTCACGAAGGCATCGGCCCTGAGCAGCGCGCTCGCGAAGCACAACATCACGTTGACCGTGCCGGCGGGCTTGGGGCTGCGGTGATTCACGTGCGACGTGCGATTTGCGGCCCTGCATGTCGCACGTCGCACGTCGCACGTCGCACATCGTACGTGACTACTGTCCATCCCTCCCTATCGTCCATACTTCTTGAGCACACCCCGAAGCTCCGCAATCGGCAGCGCGCGAACCGGGCGGCCGTTGCCGGTCGTATCGGTCGCGCGTAGCAGCGAGTTGTAAATCGCTTC
>DASTBU010000074.1:0-2809 GCA_035711845.1 Vicinamibacterales bacterium | reverse complement strand
CTGCCCTTCTTCCTGCCGGAGCCCTCGCTGACCGAGAGGCTGCTGCCCGATGCCAGGCCTGAGCTCAACACCGAAGTGCTGTTTCCCCGAAACGCGCTCGAGGGGTTGCGCCCACGCGGGCGGGGGCTGCGGGTGGGCAGGTTCGCGGTGTCGTCGAGTGTCGACGTCGCGGCGACCTACGACGACAACATAAGGGCGAGCGACGACGACCGCGACGACGACATCACTGGCAATATTGGAGGCAGCGTGGGGGCGGAGTCGCAGTTCGAGCGCCACAGCCTCGGCTTCAATGCCGGCGCGTCGATCGGCAATCCCCATGACGATCTGGACCAGGATACGATCGACAGGCTTTCACTCGCCGCCGGCGTGGACGGCCGGCTCGACCTGACGCGGCGAAGCTCGCTCAGCGCCGAAGCGAATGTCGCGCGCGGTGCCCAGAACCCGGAAGAGGAGGAGGCGGGCGCCGAGGAGCAGCCGACGATCATCACGGGCTCCGGCGCGGTCGCCTACGCGCAGAGATACAACCGCCTCGGGTGGGAGTTGGCCAGCGGCGTGCACCGGCGCGAGGCCGACGACGGCGACGAGGCGTCGGAGCAGGATCGCACCAGCTACACGATCTCTCCCGGGGTCGATTATCGACTTTCCAGGCGGCTCACGCTGTTTGCGGATACGGCTTACGGGATCAACAATTACGACCAGTCTGGCGAAGGCGGCAGTCGCGACTCGCAGATCGTCCGGGCGGACGTGGGCACCGAGATCGCGCTGGGGAGGACGTTCTCGGCCCGGCTCGGCGCCGGCTACGCAGGCGTCTTCTTCGACGACTCGGAGCGCGACGACAGACACGTACCGACCCTCACCGCCAGCCTCGGCGGCGCCTACGGGATCAGCCTCGATCGACTGACATTGCTGCGCGTGGGCATCGCGCACTCGACCGACCAGACGACGGACGACGAGGCGGCCCTGGTGACCAGGACGGGCGCGTTCGCCGCGATCAATCGGCCGCTGACGCGGTCATCTGCGATCTTGGGACGCGTCGACGTGAACCGCAGCGATTTCGTCGACGATGACCGGACCGACCACAACTTCGGCGCCGAAGTGGCTTACAGCTACGATCTCCTGCAGAACGTCGCGCTGAACCTCAGCTACCGATTCAGCACACGGTTCTCGGACGAGAGCGAGGACGAGTTCTATCGCAATCTTGTGTCGGTTGGCCTGTCCGCGACGTTCTGAGGTCGTCCTGAGCGTTCGCGCCCCACAACGACGGCGCGACTGCCCCGGGGCGCGAGCTGGTCGATACGGCACAAGCGTCGCGGGGCCGCGGCGCCGGGGATATCTCGGCACGACCGCCGGCGCAGGCCTGCGCGGCTCGAGATGGGCGATCACCCGCGCTGTACCCCCGATGGGCCGTCGGTCCTCACATGGGGGCCGTTCCAGCGCCCCTCAGCGCGATGACGACTGCGCCAACTCCTGCGATCGCCTGCGGATCGCGTCGATCAGAAGCTCGCCCTCGCGAGCGCCGATGACCTCTCGGCAGGCCTCGAGATACCGGTTCGCGTTGGCAAGCTCACGCTCCAGCTCGGCGACACGATCGAGCAGCAGGCATACATCCTGTTGGGAGAGATCCGTCTCTTGGGAAAGATCTGTTGGACACTCGGCACCGGACACGTTCTCAGCCTTCCAGGCAGCCTGGCCATCCTGATCGACCAACGCGATATACCAACGGCCTCGACCGGCGCCGTGCTTCGTGGCCGGAAGCACGCCTGTCCAGAACATGTCCGTTGGAGCGGTGCCGAGTGCACATCGATCGAGCAGGCCGTTCTGAGCCCGCCTCCACGCAGCGATCCCACCCCCGTAGCGGGGTCGTCCGTTCACGCCCGATGTCGCCGCGGCTTCCGCCTGGTGCAGCCGACGTCCTTGCCAGCGGTTGTCGATCCCCTCGACGTTGCTTCTTGACAGCGCTCGCAACACCTTCATCCGCCGCACCCCCTCTGCCGGCTCAACGCGATCACGGATCCGAGTTCGCCGCGACCGTATCGGGGGTAAGCGACAGATTCGTGATATTAAGGCCGAAGCGGCCGCGGGTCCAGGTCGGTGCCGGGGATGCCGCCAGCCAGGCCGCGCCCCCGTTCCCGGCGGTCGAGGTAGCCCCGCGCAGGCCTGCTTTGAAGGCCGTAGCCCCCTTCACATTGCCGCTCCCGGACGCATACTCCGGAGCGCCACCCATCGATCGCGCGAGAGGGCCGATGATCAAGGGCTACGTCCGGACGACCGGGCCGGCGGCGGTTGCCGTCATCCTTTTCGCCTGCACCCCGACCGAGCGCGGCGCCGGGCAAAATGCGGCACTGCGGGCGGCCGGTGCGCCAGAGCCGTTGACCGTCGCCTTCATCGGCGACCAGGGTTTGACGGCAGAAGCGCGCGCCGTGCTGCGGATGATCAAGGCGGAGGAAGCCGATCTGGTCCTTCTTCTCGGGGATCTGGATTACCAGGACGACGCGGTCGCCTGGGACGCTATGATCACGGAGGAGCTCGGCGCCGACTTTCCGCTGCTCGTCGCGGTGGGCAACCACGACACGAAGCGCTGGTATGGCCCGGGCGGCTACCAGGAGCGGCAGGAAGCGCGCCTCGCCCGAATCCCTGATGCGGATTGCCGCGGCGAGCTCGGCGTGCGCTCCGCCTGCACCTTCCGCGGCCTGTTCTTCATCTTCTCCGGCGTCGGCACCATTCCCGAGGTGCCGGACCACCCGGAGCACGTGGAGTTCCTGCGCGACCAGCTGGCGCAGGCCCACGCGATCTGGCGGATCTGCGCCTG
>DASTBU010000073.1:0-16571 GCA_035711845.1 Vicinamibacterales bacterium | reverse complement strand
TCGTACGTGACTACTGTCCATCCCTCCCTATCGTCCATACTTCTTGAGCACACCCCGAAGCTCCGCAATCGGCAGCGCGCGAACCGGGCGGCCGTTGCCGGTCGTATCGGTCGCGCGTAGCAGCGAGTTGTAAATCGCTTCTTCGGTGGCGTCCAGCACGGCTTCGAAGAGGCCCGAGATCGAGTCGGTCGGCAGCACGGTTCGAGCCTGCGGGGCTGTGGCGCCGGTGACGCGCAGCGACGGATGCGCCGAGAAGGCGATCGCGAAGTCCCCGCTGCCGTTCGAGTAGGTCGAGCCTGTCCGCGCCATCGCAAAAATAGCGCGTGCCGCGAGGCGCTCGAGATCCCGCGCATCGAGCGGCGCGTCAGTGCCGACGACGATCATGCAGGATCCGTCGGCGGAGGGCGGGGGATAACCGGGTGCGCCGCCAGGGGACATCTCCCGCCAGACGGGCACGCCGGCGATCGTCAGGCGTCCGCCGTAGTTCGATTGGACGAGCACGCCGACCATCCACTGATGGTCGCCTTGCTGAACGACGCGCGACGAGGTGCCGATTCCGCCCTTCCAGCCGAACGCGATCGTTCCTGTTCCCGCGCCTACCGCGCCCTCCTGGACCGGACCGTCCCTGGCGCCCGTGATCGCGGCGATCACGTGCTCTGCGGTGACGTGCAGTCCGCGGATGTCGTTCAGGCCGCCGTCGTTCGTCTCCCCGACCAGCCCATTCACCGATCGGACATTCTCGTTGCCGGGCTGCGCGATGGTCCACCGGACCGTCGCTTCGAGCGCCGTGCCGACCGAGAGCGTGTTGGTCAGCACGATCGGCGCCTCGATCGTGCCGAGCGCCTGGACCTGCGTCGAGCCAGCGAGTTTGCCGAAGGCGTTGCCGACGAAGACCGCCCCGGCGACCTTGTCGCGAAAGAGATTGCCGGCGTGCGGGAGGATTGCGGTCACCCCCGTTCGGACATTCTCGCCCGAGACGATCGTCGTCTGGCCCACGCGCACGCCGGGGACGTCAGTGATGGCGTTGAACGGCCCCGGAGCGCCGATGCCCGGCGCGATCCCGAGATCCCGCGCCCGGGGGCGCTCCTGCGCCGACATCAACCCGGTGGACACCCAAATGGCCGCGGCGCACACCGCCGTCCGTCCGCTCTGCTGCATGGCGATTCTCCCGAGAGGGGGACAGTCCCCTTAAGGGGACTGGTGCCTTAAGGGGACAGGCACCCTAAGGGGACAGTCACCTTAAGGCGCCCGTCCCCTGTTGCAGTTTCTGCACGCCCGTCCGCGCAATTCGGCAATAATATGCCCACCTTCCGTCCCGCCGTCTCGGCGGCCTCGCAAAGAGGTGCTCCCGATGCGTCTGCGACTTCAACGGCATGCGACGGCAATCCTCTGCGGCGCCGTGCTCGTCTTGTCGTGCTCCAGCTGGCCCATGTGGGCCCAACCCGCTGCCCCGACCGGCAAGCGACCGCTTACCTACGACACGTATGACGCCTGGTGGTCGATTCAGGGCACGACGCTGTCCCGTGACGGGCAATGGCTCGCGTATGCACTGAGCGCAGAGGGCCTCGATGGACAACTCGTCGTGCGGAATCTGCAAACGGGACAGGAGTTCAAGCATCCGCGTGGCACCAGCCCGAGCTTCACGCCCGACGGTAAGTTCGTCGTGTTCACAATCGTTCCCACCAAAGCCGAAGACGAGAAGGAAGAACAGGCGAACCGCGGTCGCGAGCGGCAGGGTGTGGAAGAAGGGCTGGAGCAGGGCAGCCGACAGCGCCCACCACGCAATTCAGCGGGAATCATGGCCTTGCCGTCGGGGCAGGTCAGCACCGTCGAACAGGTTGGCGCGATCAGTCTGCCGGAGGAGTCGTCCACATGGGTGGCGCTCTACAAGGGCACCCGCGCGGGTGCTGAAGGGCGCGGCGGCCGGGGCGGGCGCGGGCGAGGCGCCCAACCCGCAGGCCGCGGATCGCAGCAGGCCGAGGGTCGAGGCCAGCGCAATCCCCGCGAGAAGCGAAAGGATCCAGGGTCTGACCTCCTTCTGCGCAACCTGACGACGGGGCTGGACGTTACCATTCCTCTCGTGAACGACTACGCGTGGGACCGCGACGGTTCCTGGATCGCATACGGCGTATCGTCCCAGAAGGCCGAAGAGGACGGCGCGTTCGCGCGGCAGATGAGTGATGGGACCACCGTAAGCCTGCAGAAGGGTAAGGGTAACTACAAGAGCTTCGCGTTCGACAAGGCAGGCAAGCAGTTGGCCTTCCTGAGCGATCACGCGGAGTACGACAAGCTGGTGTCGCCCTACCGTTTGTACTACTGGAGCCCCGCAGCCTCGAGCGCATCGGCCCAAACGGTTCGGGCAGAGGAGTTGGTGTCGGCCTCGACGCGCGGCATGCCGGAGGGCCTGGTTGTCAGCGATCAAGCCGCTCCTCGGTTTTCAGACGACGGTCACCGTCTGTATCTGGGGACGGCGCCGCCGGCTCCGGCTCCTCCGCCGGAAGACGCGCCGCAGCCCCGGTCGGTCGATATCTGGCACTACCAGGACCCGCATCTCCAGTCTATGCAGCAGGTGCGTCTGGAGCAGGAGCGCAATCGAAGCTATCGGGCGGTCGTGCATCTGGCCGACAAGCGCTTCGTCCAGCTCGGGACGTTTGACCTGCCAAACGTGGATCCGGGCGAAGATGCCAATGCCGCAATCGGGACGAGCGACCTCCCTTACCGCCGCGAAGTTTCCTGGGACGGCACGTACAGCGACATCTCGGTCGTGGATCTGCACACCGGGAAGGCCAGCAGAGTCCTCGAGCGCTGGCGCGGAACGCCGTCCATGTCCGCGGGAGGGAAGTACCTGCTGTACTTCGATGAAAAGGAAGCCGATTGGTTCACGCATCGCCTGGCGGACGGTGCGAAGGCCAATCTCACGGAGAAGCTGAAGGTCAACTTCTGGCGCGAGGATCACGACACACCGAACCTGCCGCCGTCCTACGGCTCCGCCGGCTGGACCGAGAACGATGGATCCGTCCTGCTCTACGACAAGTACGACATCTGGGAAATCAAGCCGGATGGCAGCGGCGCCCGGATGGTCACCAACGGCGCTGGCCGGAAAGAGGCGATCGTCTTCCGCCACCGTTCGCTCGACCCGGAGCAGCGCGCGATTCCGACGGATACACCGCTCCTGCTGTCGGCCAACGCCGATGCCACGGAGTCTCACGGATTGTACCGTGCCAGCCTGACCGGCCCGGCGTCGCCACAGAAAATCGTAATGGTTTCAAAGGCGTTCGGACAGATCATCAAGGCCCGAAACTCGGATCGCGTGGTTCTCACTCTGTCGCGTTTCGACGAGTTCCCCGACCTCTGGGTCACCGATACGAGCTTCAAGGACATGAAGAAGATTTCGGACGCGAATCCCCAGCAGTCAGAATACGTCTGGGGCAAGTCGGAGCTGATTCACTACATCAACGCCGACGGAAAGAAGCTTCGAGCCATTCTGACTCGGCCGGACAACTTCGATCCGAGCAAGAAGTATCCGTTGATGGTGTACATCTACGAGGAGCTGTCGGAGGGGTTGCACACCTATCGCGCGCCGGCGCCGGGCACCAGCATCAGCATCCCCCGTTACGTCAGCAACGGCTACGTCGTCCTCCAGCCGGACATCGTGTACGACACCGGCTATCCGGGCGAGGCCGCCGAGAAGTGTGTCATCCCCGCGGTCAACACCGTCGTCGCGCAGGGTTACATCGACCCGGCGCGGATTGGAATCCAGGGACACTCCTGGGGCGGATACCAGATCACGCATCTCGTCACGCGGACGAACATCTTCGCGGCGGTGCAGGCGGGTGCCTCGGTGTCCAACATGATCAGCGCCTACGGTGGAATCCGGTGGGGCACCGGGATGTCTCGCGCCTTTCAGTACGAGAAGACGCAGAGCCGCATCGGCGCACCGCCATGGGATGCCCCGCTGCAGTTCATCGAGAACTCGCCAATTTTCTGGGTAGAGAAGGTCCAGACGCCCTACCTGACGATCCACAACGACGAGGACGATGCGGTGCCGTGGTACCAGGCGATCGAGTTCTTTTCGGCGCTGCGGCGCCTCGGGAAGGAGGCCTACTTCTTCAACTACAACGGCGAGAGGCACGGCCTGCGGAACCGCGACAACATGAAGCATTGGACCGTGCATCAGGATGAATTCTTCGATCACCATCTGCTTGGCAAGCCGAAGCCGGAATGGATGGAGAAGGGCGTGCCGTACCTGGAACGGGGACGTCGCGATGTGTCCGCGATGTTCAAGCCGAAGACATCGACGACTACCACGAATCAACTGGCGGGCAAGTAGCAATCGCGCTTGTTTGCCCGTTCTCACCGCGTTGTATCGCGATGAGGACGGGCAGAGCCGATCCGTCGGCCTGCTTTGGGTCAGGGTGCCTCGAACGCTCGTACACCAGCCGTGAAAATTCGCATCCGCAGAGTGCAGCCGCACGTCTCGCTACCGGACTACCAGACCGAAGGCTCTGCCGCCTTCGACCTGGCCGCGTCCGAAGGTCTGACAATCGCGCCCGGCGAGGTGCGCCTGGTGCCGACCGGTCTCGTGATCGAGGTCCCGGCAGGGATGTTCCTAGGCATTTTCGCCCGCAGCAGCACAGCGCTGAAACGCGGACTGCTGGTAGCGAACGGGGTGGGGGTTGTCGACTCCGACTATTGTGGACCACACGACGAGGTGAAGATTGCCGTGCTGAACGTGACGGGCGCTGCCGTCAACGTCGCTGTCGGCGACCGGCTTGCTCAGGGCATCCTGCTGCCGGCACCGCGCATCGAGTGGGAAGAAGCCACGGACCTGCGGTCGGACTCACGGGGTGGGTTTGGTGCGACGGGCTGAGGGGACAGGCACCTTAAGGGGACAGGCACCTTAAGGCACCTGTCCCCCTGTGCATAATCTGCGATGTTCGAGCATTTTTTGCACTAGCGCAACGCGAGACTACGGATGAGGGTCAGCAGCATGTCCGTGGCGACCGCATTGTGGCCGCCCTGCGGGATGATGATGTCCGCGTACCGCTTGCTCGGTTCGACGAACTCGAGGTGCATCGGCTTGACCGACCCCAGATACTGGTCGATGACCGACTGCACGCTCCGCCCTCGCTCCGTGATGTCCCGCTGCAGCCGCCGGATGAACCTCGTGTCGTCGTCGGTGTCCACGAAGACCTTGACGTCCATCAACTGCCGCAGCAGCGCGTCAGTGAAGATGAGGATGCCTTCGACGATGACGGCCGCGCGCGGAATGATCGTTTCGCTCGAGGGCTCCCGAAGGTAGCGCGCGAAGTCGTAGGCAGGCGCCTCAATGGACCGCCCGGCGCGGAGCTGCTGAAGATGGTCCACGAGCAGATCCGTTTCGAGCGAGTCT
Organism: Vicinamibacterales bacterium; assembly: GCA_035711845.1. GTDB lineage: Bacteria > Acidobacteriota > Vicinamibacteria > Vicinamibacterales > 2-12-FULL-66-21 > DASTBU01. The sequence continues at coordinate 11,179 of DASTBU010000073.1, read as the reverse complement.
GGATGATCGTAGTTGAGCGCCGCGCGTTCCTCGAACCGCAGGTCGTTGCGATCGCGATAGTAGCGATCGTGTTCGAGCACAGTGACCCGGTCCTCGCCCAGGCTGTCGACAATCCTCCGGACTACGGTCGTTTTCCCGGACCCGGAACCCCCTGCCACGCCAATCACGAGTGGCCCGGAACTCCTTCGCACTCCGGATCCTACAGCGTTCCCCCTATCGGTCTGGTCGCTCCCTGACATCCTTTTTCACCAGTTTTCACGACCCGGTCATCACTCGCCGGGCCTCGCCAGAGTATCAAGTACGTAAGAGCCGTGTAAGATGGCAGCTCCCCCAGACACAGTCGTGAACGGAGGCGCAGGTGGAGACTCTGATCGGACTGATTCTCGCGCTGCTGGCGGTGCCCTTCGTCTTGCCGATCCTGAGCTGGCTGTCCACGCGCAAGACACGTCGCCTGCTCGCGCAGCTCGAGGCCCTCGTTTCCGACCAGCGGAGAGATATCGATCGGCTCACCTCCGAACTGGCTGCCCTGCAGACCTCGCGCGAGGCACCGCCGGTGGTCGAGCGCGTCGAGCCCGCAGCGCCCTCGATACCTGAACCCGTGCAAGAGGTCGGGACCTACCCGACGCCGGAGCTGCCGTCTTCAATCGTCCTCGAGACCCCGTCGCTCGCCACAGAGCCTGTATCTGCGCGTGAGGAGGAAGTCCACCCGCCGCCCGTATTCGAACGTCCTTCACGTGAAGCGATTCCAGAACCGGTCCGAGACCCTGTGGGCGCGCTACCCCTGTACCCGCCCCCTCCACCACCACCGCCGGTTGGACCGGTACCGTCTGCGCCCGCCTTCGACTGGGAGAGCCTGGTGGGCGTCAAGCTGTTCTCCGCAATCGCGGGAATAGCACTCGTCATCGCCGCCGTCTTCTTTCTGCGCTATTCGATCGACAGCGGCTGGCTACAGCCGCCTGTCCGCGTGGCCATCGGCATCCTCGTTGCCGTTGCCCTGCTGGTGACGTGCGAGCTGAAGGCAGCGCGGCGATATCCGATCACCGCGAATGCGCTCGACGCCGCGGCCGTCGCGATCCTGTTTGCGACCTTCTTCGCGGCCCACGCGCTCTGGAATCTGATCTCCTCACCGGTGACCTTCGGCCTGCTCGCGCTGGTGACCGCGGTTGCCGTCATGCTGTCGATTCGCCGCGACTCGCTGTTCATCGCTGTGCTCGGTCTGCTTGGGGGCTTCGCGACGCCAGTACTGCTCTCGACAGGCGAGAACCGGCCCGTGCCTCTCTTCGCGTATCTCCTGCTGTTGAATGTCGGCCTCGCGTGGGTTGCATATCGGAGGCGGTGGTCGGTGTTGACCTGGCTGACATTGCTATTCACCACGCTCTATCAGTGGGGGTGGGTCCTCGCATATCTGGATGCCAGCACCTTGCCGCTGGCGATGGGCATCTTCGTGGTGTTTCCCGTCGTGAGCATCGCCGCACTGTTGCTCACCCGGACCCCGACGAGCGCAGTCGGACCGGTCCCCGTCTCCGACGTCAACCGAACGGCGCTCATATCGGCGGCGCTGCCGGTCCTCTTCGCCGTATATCTCGCGGCCATTCCCGAGTACGGCGCGCGCCCGGCGCTGTTGTTCGGCTTCGTGCTCCTGATCGATCTCGGCCTCCTCGCCATTACCATCGCGCGGGGTCAGGAGCTGCTTCACGCGACCGGCACCGTTGCGACGTTGTTGTCGGTCGCGCTGTGGCTGGCGGTCTCGTACGGCTCGGATGCGCGCTACGTCCTGCTCGGCTTCACCGCCACGTACATTCTCTTCTTCCTGTTTGCGCCCGAGGTCGCTCGCGGGTTCGGCCGGCCGTTTGAAAACACCGCAAAGCGGACGCCGTTCGCTGGATCGATGCTGCTCTTCGTGTTCGCGGTGATTCCCGCGGTCGAGCCTGCCTTCGGGCACCCGTGGCCGATGTTCTTCATCCTGCTGGCGCTCGTCCTCGTGATTGCCTGCCGGGCGATCGTCGCGCGCATGGGCTCGCTGTACCACGTGGCCGCGTTCTTCACCGTTGCCGCGCAAGCGACCTGGTCCGCTACTCATCTGACACCGCAACGGCTTGGAACAGCCGTGGCGATCTACGCGGTCTTCGGACTGGTGGCGCTCGCGGTGCCTCTGACAGCCCGCCGGCTGGGGAAGCAACTCGAGCCGATCTGGGGCGGAGGTGCGGTGCTGCTTGCCAGCCTGCTTCTCCTGGTCTTCATTTCCTCGGGCACCGTGGCGCCTGCGGCGATCTGGGCGCTGGCCCTGCTGCTCGCGGTTCTCAATGCCGCACTCTTCGTCGAAAGCGCATCCGGCGGGCTGCCGCTGATATCGCAGGCGGGCAGCCTGCTGTCCTGGGTCGTGCTCGCGATCTGGTGGGGGGAAGCCGCCGGAAGCGTGGGCGTCATCCCGTCACTGACCGTGCTCACGGGCCTCTCGCTTGTGACGCTGGCCGGTCACGGGTGGTCCGTAGCGCACGAGAGACGCGAGAGGACAGGCTCTGCGCCACTGGCGTTTTCCAACGGGCTGTATCTCGCACTGGCCGGTCATCTGTTCCTGACCTTCCTCGCTCTGAATCGGCAGTGGGCGTTGCCGCCCTGGCCGCTATTCGGTTCCCTCGTCGTTCTGACGCTGGCAACCAGCGTGGCGGCGCTGTTCGCCCGCGTGATGATGCTGCACGCCGCGGGTGTGATTGCATCGGCGGTCGTGATCACCGCGTGGTCATCTGCCGGCGGTGCTCCGCCGTACGGCCTGATTGCGCTGGCTGCGTCGGCGTCAGTCAGCGCGTACGCCCTCGGCTCGATTCCTTTGACGCGCAGCGATGACGAGCGCGTCGTGGGACTGGGTGCCGCAGGGGCCTTGCTGGTCGGCGAGGTGTCCGCACTTGCGGCTGCCGGTGGAGGGGGCACGCCGCCGTTTGCAGCCGTCGTGATCGTCCAGGTCGTCAACATCGGCGCACTCCTCTGGCTGGCGGCGAGGTACCGCTGGCGCATGCTGCCACTCGTCGCAGTGGCGCCTGCCTGGATCGCTGTTCTCCAGTGCCAGTTCAGCCTGCCTCGCGGCGCGAGCTGGTTCGAGCCGTTGATTCTCGCCGGCGCACTCTTCACAGTCTTTGCGGCATTTCCGATCGCGCTCGGTCGTCGCGCGAGCGTGGCACGCGAGCCGTATCTGGCTGCCGTCATCGCGAGTGCCATGTTTTTCTTTGCCGCGCGTGCCGCGTTTCTGGCCGGCGGTTTGGAGTGGATGATCGGCGTCGTCCCCGTCGTGGCTGGTGGCGTCCTGGCGATCCTGCTCCGCCACCTGCTGTCGATCCAGGCGGTGGGAGAGCGTGACATCGGACGGCTGGCATTGGTGGCTGGTGCGGCACTGGCGTTCGTCACCGTTGCGATCCCGCTCCAGCTCAGCCACCAGTGGATCACGCTCGGCTGGGCAATGGAGGGTGCAGCGCTTGCGTGGCTCTACCGGCGCATTCCGCACCGCGGCCTCCTGCTGGCCGCCGTGGCGCTGCTCGCCGTCGTCTTCGTACGGCTCGCGTTGAATCCCGAGATACTGACGTACGAACCCCGTGGAGCGATGCGGATCGTCAACTGGTATCTGTACACCTACACGCTCGGCGCCGCGGCCATGATGCTCGCGGGGTGGTGGCTGTCGAAGACAGAGGATCGGCTGACGGCATGGCTGCCACGCCCCTCGCATCTGCTGCCGGCCGCAGGCGTGGTGTTGCTGTTTTTCCTCCTGAACATCGAGATCGCGGATTTCTACGCCACAGGCCCAACTGTGACGTTCAGGTTTGGCGTCACGCTCTCGCAGGACCTCACATACACAATCGGCTGGCTCTCCTTCGGGATGATGCTGCTGGCGGCAGGGATCTACCTGGGCAACCGTACCGCACGCGTCGCGGCCGTGACGCTCATTGCGGTGACGACGTTCAAGTGCTTCCTGTACGACCTCCGATCGCTCGAGGGGCTGTATCGCGTCGCATCGTTCGTCGGACTGGCGATGTCGCTCGCGCTCGTGTCGCTGGCCTTGCAGAAGTTCGTATTGTCCAGGCCACGGGAGTCAGCATGAAACCTCGACCTGTCCCGGCCGTCCTGCTGGTCGCCCTCGCATGGGGCACTCACACCGCTGCGCAATCCACCCCGACGCAGCCCTCGCAGGGGCGATTTGCGTTCGAGCGGCCTGCGAGGGCGGCTCCGCCAGGCGCACAGAGGCTGCCGATCGATGCACTCCTGCTCGCCGGCGGGGCGCCGTTCCGCGTGATTCGGCGGGGGGACCGAATCCTGGCGGAGGGCGGCTTGATCGACCTGCGGTTGTTCGACGGCGCGGGACGCGCGGTTCCTTACTTGCTCGTGCACTCATCGCCCGCAGACCCGGAGTGGATTCCGGGTCGTGTGCTGCCCGTGCAGCCCACGAAGAAAACCAGCGGCTTCGAGGTGGACTTCGGGAGCGGCGAGACCATCGACAGGATCGGCGTCGAGGGGATCCCGGCTCCATTCCTGAAGCGGCTGTCGGTCGAAGGCAGCGGCGATCGCAGCCGCTGGACATCACTGGCGCCGGAGGCGACGCTCTTCGATTTGCCCGCGGAGAGGCTGCGTCAGGTTGAAGTCGGTTTCACCGCAGGCGCCTACCGGTACGTACGCGTCACGTGGAACGACACCAATAGCGGCCGGGTGCCTTTGCCACGGCGTGTGCGCGCCCGCCGCGCCGCCAGGGTTCAGCTCCCCGTCCAGCCTCCGATTCAGCTGGCGTTCGACGCACAACCGAGCGAGCCGGGACGCAGCCGCTACCGGGTGCGGATGCCCGCGGCGCGCCTGCCCGTCATCGCACTCGAGCTCGACGTGGCAGGTGGACATGTCTTCCGCGAGGCGCGGGTGACCGAATCGCGCTTCGCCGGGTTCGAGGCGGCGCCGATCGAGCTTGGTCACGCCACGCTCAGCCGTGTCGTCCGGGACGGCGCCCAGGCCGCCGATCTGCACGTGCCCATCAGCCCGCCTCACGAACCCGACATCCAACTGCTCGTGGACGATGGCAGTAATGCGCCGCTGGAGATCAGACGCATCCTGGCGGTGCTGGCCGATCTGCCGGCGATCTACTTCGAGGCATCCACGGTGGAGCTGATTGCGCGCTATGGCGATCGCACCCTGCAGCAGCCTGCCTACGATCTCGAGGCCGTGAGGCAATCGATCGATGTGGCGCGAGTGCCCGAAGCCACGTGGGGTCCGGCTCGAGCGTTGATTGAGTCGGAGCCGGTGCCGCCCGGCATGTCAGAGGGGACGCCGCAAACAGGAGGGCCGATCGACGCGGGCGGCTTCCGGCATGTGAGGTCCATCGCCGACGCGCGCGCCGGGCTGGTCTCACTGCAGCTCGACGCTGCGGTTCTCGCGCACAGCCGCGGTCCCGCGCAGCGCTTTGCCGACCTACGCCTGCTCGACGAGACCGACCGCCAGATTCCCTATCTCGTCGAACGCCGGGACGAGCCGCTGCGCATCGATCTCGCCCTGGCGCCTGCGGACACGCGAGTGGCGGACCTGAAACCCGCGCCTGGCCGGCAGCTGACGCTTTACGAGATCGCGTTGCCGTATCAGAAACTCCCGCCAGCGAGGATCGTTCTCGAAACCCCGGCTCGCCTGTTTCGTCGGACGGTGAAGCTCGGCATCGAGCGGCCGCCCGATCGCGCTCACCGCGACCCTTGGTTCCAGCTTCTGGCGTCTGAAATATGGCAGCACAGCGATCAACGGGCACCAGCGCGACCCCTGAGCCTCGAAGTCGACTCCATCGATGCATCGACGCTCGTGCTGATAGTGGACGAGGGGGACAACGCACCGTTGCCGATCACCACCGCAGGCTTGCTCCTGCCGTCGTATCGGCTCCGCTACTATCAGCGCTCCGGGCCCGCTCTGCGGCTGGTTTATGGCCGGGATGACTTGCAGCTGCCCCAGTACGATCTGGCGCTGCTCGCGCAGCAGGTAATGGGCGCATCCGCCCGGGACGTCGCGCCGGGCGCCGAGTCGCCTGTCGATAGCGTCCCTGGCGGGGAAGGCTTCATTTCACCAGTGTCGTTCTGGGTTCTCCTGGCCGGCGCCGTGATCGTCCTGACCGGACTGATTGTGAAGCTGGTGAAACAATGAACGGCATGGCAGAACATCCGGACGGTCCCGGTGCCGAAACCGTCCGGATGGATGTGTGAGGCGCCTTGCTCTGACGAACGATTAGCGATTGGGGCTCATCGACGATTTGCAGACTCTCCTGCCTCGCTTCGCGCCTTCTGGAGTTCCTGCGCCACCTTCTGGACCTGTTCCATCACGCGCAGCAGATTTCCGCTCCAGATCTTCCCGATCTGCTCTTCGGTGTAGCCGCGGCGCACGAGCTCGAGCGTCACGTTGAAGGTTTCGCTTGCGTCGCTCCAGCCCTCGACTCCACCGCCACCGTCGAAGTCGGACGAGATGCCGACATGATCGATCCCGATCTTCTTGACGATGTAGTCGACGTGATCGACGAAGTCTTTCACGGTTGCGCGCGGAGGCGGGGGGAACTGAGCGTCAATCTCCGCCAGTCGTTTCTGGACTTCCGCCTGTTTCTCCTCGGACAGCTGCGCGAGCGCACCGCGTCCGCCGGTGCGGCCCCGTTGTGCACCTGTCGCGGTGTCGGCTGCCGCGCCTCTCCCGGCGCCCCTTCCTGCGCCCCGCCCGAAACCGCGCCCACCCCGGCCACGCAGCGTACCGGCAGGCAGCCCGAATTCCTCTTCGAGCTTCGTGACCTCAGCCGTCCGTTCGGCCGAGGGGGTGGCCACCTTGACGTAGCTGCTGAACGCCACTGTCTGCACGACACCACCGTTCTTCTGCAAAGCGAGCAGCTGCGCGTCGTCGAGATTGCGGCTGTGATTGGCGAGCGCGCGCGCGGCGGAGTGAGAGGCAATCACCGGCGCCTTCGACAGCGCGATCGCCTGCAGGTTCGATGGCTTGGATGGATGCGAGATGTCGATCATGATCCCGAGTCGGTTGGCTTCGGCGATCACCTGTCGGCCGAGGGGTGAAAGTCCGTTGTGCAGCCACTCCCCGCTGGCCTCGCCCGAGTTCGAGTCGGCGAGCTGGCTGTGGCCGTTGTGCGCGAGCGACAGGTATCGGCCGCCCCGGTCGTAGAACTCCTTGACCCGCTTGATGTCTTCGCCGATCGGGTAGCCGTTCTCGATGCCGATCACGGCGACCTTCTTCCCGGCTTGTGCGATCCGCCTGACATCAGCCGCCGTAAGCGCCAGCTCGATCTTGTCGGGCGCGATCTCTTTCGTGAGGCGGTGGATGGCGTCGAACTTCTCGGTCGCCTGCTTGTACGCGTTGTCGTAGCCTTCCGCGGTCAGCGGCCCCTGCCCGACGTACACGATGAAAAAAGCGACGTCGAGTCCGCCTTCGACCATCTTCGGCAGGTTGACCTGGGTATCGAGCCGTTGAGTGTAGTTGGTCTCGGCGGTGAAGTTGCGGGCGTTGATGTCGTCGTGGGTATCGATCGTAATCACGCGTTCGTGGATCGCACGGGCTTTTTTGAGCAGCGTCTCGTCGGGCTGTTGGATCCGGGCGAGAGGGACCGTTTCGAGGGCTGCAAGCGTGAGCGCAGACGCGCAGCACGTTGTCAGGATTCGTCGCATCATCAACCTCCAACGGGCGGCTCGGCGCCCGACGGGTGAATGATACACGCTCGTTGGTATCAGCCAGCTATCAGTTACCAGCTATCAGTTACCAGCTGCCAGCTACCAGCTATCAGCTACCAGCTATCAACTGTCAGCTGTCAGCACGAGCGCTGCCGGGCTGCCCCACCTGGCTGCAATTGGAGATGGAACACTTCGCGGACGGGCGGAGGCGGATGGGGTCTAGATCACTCCTGTTTATTCTGACCGTAATGCGACGATCGGGTTGAGTGTCGCTGCGCGGCGGGCGGGCACATATCCCGCGGCGAGCGCAGATGCAGTCAACACGACGGCGAAGCCTCCGACGATGCGGAGGTCGTTGGGCGCGACACCGAGCAATCCTGCTTCGATCAGCCGGCTGAGTGCCAGGGCGAGCGCGATCCCCAGACCCACGCCAAGGGCAGCGAGGCGGCCCGTCTGGCCAACCGTCAGGCGCAGCACGTCGCGCTCGGTCGCGCCGAGCGCCATGCGCACGCCGATCTCGTGCGTACGCTGAGTGACCATATATGCCATCAGACCATACACGCCCACCACCGCGAGCAGCAGAGCCAGTCCGCCAAAGGCGGTCATGATGCCTGCCACATAGCGCAAGCCAAGCGTCCGGTCCAGCAGCGCAGCCCGCATCGTCATGACCTCGAATACCGGCTGAACGGTGTCCACACTCCGAAGCGCACGGCGGGCGTCGGTTGTGACGGACCCGGGATCGCCGGACGTTCGCAGCAGCAGGGCCATGTTCCCCGACGGAGCCTGAGCCATGGGCGTGTAGACAGTGGGGAAGTTGCGCCGTGAGAACCAGTGGTGGATGACGTCGCCGCACACGCCTACAACGGTGAGCCAGGGGCCGTCGGCAAGCTTGAGCCGGCGTCCGAGCGGATCGACATCCGGCCAGTACTTCCGGGCGAGGGACTGCGAGATCACGGCGACCCGCAGCGTGTTCTCCCGGTCTTGATCGGCGAGACCCCGGCCGGCATGGAGCGGAAGCTCGAGAGTTGCGAACAGAGAAGGTGTGCCTGTCCGGTAATCGACGCGCGGAGGGTTGGCCGGATCGGGGTTCGGCTGCCCCTCGATCTCTACTGCGCGCCCGGAATTGCCATCCCCGCCCGGCATGTTGTTGATCGCGGCCGCCACCCGGACGCCGGGAAGCTTCGAGAGTACCGCTACCGCCCGGTCCGCGTACTGCCGCCTCGCCCGATCGTCGGGATAAGTCGTGTCCGGGAGCGCGACCTGCATCGTCAGCAGCTGCTCGGGGTTGTAGCCTTGAGGACCGTTGAGGAATTGATGAACGCTCAACAGGCTGAGTCCGCAGGTCACGAGCAGAGGCAGCGCGAGCGCGAGCTCGGCGATGACGAGACCCCGCCTCAACCAGAGCCGGCTGCCTGCCGTGGATGTGCGTCCACCTTCCTTCAGTGATTCCGCCAGTCGCGGTCGGGCGGCCTGAAATGCGGGGACGAGGCCGAACAGGATCGCTGTCGCCACTGCCACCAGCGCGGTGACGCCCAGGAGGCGGCCATCGACGTCGATTTCGTTCCATCCCGCGACAAACGGCGCAATCTTGGCAGGCATTGCGCCGCGGAGGAGATCGAGAGCGATCCAGGTCACACCCATCGCAAGCGGGACGGCAGCAAGGGCAAGGATCAGGCTCTCGAGGAGCAGTCCGCGTACAACGCGAGCGCGGCTGGCGCCGATGGCGAGGCGCACCGCCATCTCGCGATGGCGTTCTGCACCGCGGGCAAGAAGCAGACTGGCGACGTTCGCGCCTGCTATCAGCAGGACAAAGAAAGCGGACGCCTGCCATAACGAGAGGATTGGACCCAGACCGACGTCGAGCATCCCTTGCGCGAGCGTGTAGACGCGGAGTTCGAAGCCCCGGTTGGAGTCGGGATACTGCTTCTCGAGCCTATCGTTTACCACGGCCATCTGTGCTTTGGCGTCCTCGAGGCTTCGACCGGCGGCGAGCCGACCGATGACGGTCAGGTAGCGGCTCCGTCGGTTCGCCGCGGTCTTGGCGTCGAACGCGAGCGGCCCCCACAGTTGCGCGCCCATCGGGAAATCGAAACCCTCGGGCGCAATGCCGACAACCTCGAGTTGCGCGCCGTCGATCAGGACGGCGCGACCGACGATGGCCGTGTCGCCGGCGAAGCGCCGCTGCCACAGGCCGTGGCTCAGAATGACGCGTCGATCGTTACCTGGCGTTTCCTCATCAGCCATGAAGAACCGTCCGAGCGCTGGCTGTACGCCTACTGCGGGAAAAAAGTCCGCCGAGACCCGGAAGCCGAGAACAGCCTCGGGCTCGTCCCGTCCGACCAGGTTGGCGTTCCACCACTCGACAGCGGCCAGACGTTCGTAGACATCGGTTTGCTTCTTCCAGTCGATGAAGTCCGCGGGGGAGACGGTCTCGCGTCTATCGATGTCATCTGGCGTTGTGTGCGACAGCATCACGATTCGGTCGACGTCCGGCATCGTGAACGGCCGAAGCACCAGCGCGTCGATCATCGAAAATACCGCTGCGTTTGCGCCCAGCCCGAGCGCCATTGTCAGGATCAGGATGCCTGAGAGCGCCGGACGCTTGATGATCGCGCGGAGCGCGTGGCGAAACTCGAGTCCCAGGGTACGCATGAGCGCATCTCCGGAAGGTGTCGGATATGGCTGCGGCCGCGGCGAACGGCGGAAGCAGTCGAGAGCCGCGCGGGCGGCAAGGCGAGTGGCGATGCGCGTGGATTCCGACCAGTACCATGCCGCGGCCCGGGCACGGGAGGTCTGCGCGCGTGCGACGTAGTCCTCGTGCAGGTCTCCCAGGATCGACTCGCGCTGATCGGGGGCCGCGAGCAGCGCGGCGAGTACCCGTTCGGCGAGAGCGGGTGGCAGGCGCCTGGGGCGGCTCATGATTCGAGAAGCCCCTCGAGCCCTTGCCAGAGGCGCAGCAGCGACTGTCTGGTGGCACGAACCGCCGCGAGACCCGTGGATGTGACGGTGAAGTAACGACGGGACCGGCCGCCGCGCTCGGGCAGCGGTTCGCTCATGTTCGATCGGAGGCAGCGTTTCGCCTCGAGGCGGTCGAGGGCGGTGTACAACGCGCCGCGCGCGATCTTGCGACCGGTCCGCTGTTCGATCTCCTCGCGGATGGGGATCGCGTAGGCATTTTCGCCGAGCCTCAGCACGGCAATCAGGACGATCTGCTCGAATTCGCCGAGGTACATATGGGGACAGTCCCCTTAAGGGGACTGGCACCTTAGGGGGACAGTCACTCTAGAGGGACAGGCACCTTAGGGGGACAGGTGCCTTAAGGAGCCTGTCCCTGTGCCTGCATTGTAGGCCAAATACGTCGGACGGGGCGATCGAGTTCCCTGTCGGCGCCTCGGGTTCTTGTCGGACCTGCCCCGACTGTTGTACAAGCTCTGACGATCCCGCACTCATCGTCAGCCTGAACCGGGCGCCAAGGAGACTCGCGACGTGACCGATCGATCCTCGACCAGCATCCTCCG
>DASTBU010000072.1:0-25080 GCA_035711845.1 Vicinamibacterales bacterium | reverse complement strand
AATCGGGAACACGCGTGGGCTCGTCGCGAAATTGCTGCCGGTCACGCAGTCGCAGCCGTCGCTCCAGCGTGCGTCAGGATCCTTCGCGATCAGCTCCTCGATGCCGTCGATCGTCGGGCCCACCATGTTGCCGGGCTCCTGCAGGAGCAGCTCGTCGCGATGCATCACGTGCTTGTTGCAGTTTGCGATGTTCCAGTCGTACTCGGCGCCGCCGGTGATCCCGGCAATCGCAATCGAGAAATAGAAGCTCACGTTGATGTTGTTGCCGGTGCCGGCGCGAATCACGAGCTTCGTGCCCTTGTGCACTTCGTTGTTGTAGCCGCTGTAGTCCGGATTCTCCGTACCGTCGGGAAAGGTTGCCGGGATGTACACGTCGGCTTCGGAGGCCGGCAGCGGATTGCCCTTGTTGTCGAACGCGTCGTATACGTCGTTGTTGTCCCAGGGTGCGTCCCCCCCGACCTCTACCCACTTGTCGGGGATGGTGAACGGCTTCACGCACGTCATCCCGTTGGCCGGTGAGACTTCCGCCGTCGCGGTCGCCGAGATTTCCGCGGTCGGCATCCCGAAGTAGGAAGCAATCAACGTCGGGAACTGCGAGTTGTTCTTCGCGGCCGTGCGGTAGACGGTCACTTTCACGCGGTTGGGCTGCCCCAGCTCGTCATTGAGAAACTCGACGTCCGTAGGCTCGACGACGACGTCGCCGCCCATGACCTTGTTCTGGGTGGCCGCGGCGATCGCGCTGGTCACTGCGGGGCCGGTCGTAGACCTGTCGTCGTAATCGTCGAAGATGAGCGCAGCGGCCCCCGCAAGCGCCCCCGCGTCCGCGGCGTTCTGGGCCTGGTTGCGCGCGGTCATCAGCATGCCGACGTCGATGGCGAGCATGCTGGCGCCGAGAAACGCGGTCAGCCCCAGCCCGACGAACACGTAGCTCATGCCTCTTTCGTTTTTCAGCGTTCGCTGAATTCTTGTCATAGCGGCCCCCTCCGAACCGTAGCAACCCGGGTCATCCGCCCCAGGTGGCCTTATTGCTGGTCACCTTTACCGCCCTTCTTCTGCATCTCCGCCTGGTAGGCCGCCTGGGCTTCCTTCAGACGGGCTGCCGCTTCCGCGAGCGCCTTGTCGCGTTTCTTGTCTTCCTCGGCTCTCTTCTCCGCGATCTCGGCGTTCTTCCGGGCAATCTCCGCTTCGCGCTTGGCCCGCTCCTTCTCGAGCTTGTCGGCCTGGCGCTTCTCCTCGGCCCGGCGCTTTGCCTGTTCGGCTTCGGCCTTGCGCTGTTCCTCGCGGGCCTTCTCGAGAGCTTTCGCCTGCGCCTTGGTGAGGGGCGCCGGCTTCGACTCGGGCGCTTCGGCCTTCAACGGACTCACCGTCTGGACCGAGGACGTAGGCTTCGTCGGCTGCGGAGCCGGCGTAGCGGTCGGTGAAGCCGAGGCATCAGAGGTGTTCACGGGCGCGGGAACCGCGGTGATCGACCGCGGCGTCGTCGTCGGCGCCGGCTGCGCGGCCACGGGCCGCGAGGGCAGCGGCGCGGCCGCGACCGGCGCGGGCGCCGGGCTCGGCGGCGGATTGTTGTTGTCCCCCCCGCGCGGCGACTGGTTCGCCGGGTACCGCGGTGAGCCGGTGTAGGCGTCGGGGTTGGGATAGGTCTTGTTCGGACGGTCCAGATACGGCTCGACGGGCGACGGCAGGCCCTCGGACACTCCGGACTGGCCGCGGCGGATGATCGTCGGCGTGATCATCACGACGAGCTCCGTCTGGTTCTTCTGGTGCGCCTTGCTGCGGAAGAGCAGCCCGAGAATCGGGATGTCGCCGATGCCGGGAATCTTCGACATCGTGCTCGTCACGGTGTTGTTCATCAGCCCGGCGATGGCGAACGTCTGCCCGTCGCGCAGCTCGACCTCGGTCTCGGTGCGCCGGGTCGAGAGCGCGGGGATCCGGAAGCCTTCCAGCTCCACCGCCTGCGCGAAGTCCAGCGCGCTGACCTCGGGCCGCAGCTTGAGGTGAATCAGGTCGCCGCCGAGCACCGTGGGCGTGAAGTTCAGGCGAACGCCAAACTCCTTGAACTGGATGGTCACCGAGTTGCCGCCCGAGCCGCTCGGCTGTACCACCGGGTAGGGGTACTCGCCGCCGGCGAGGAAGCTGGCTTCCTTGCCGTTGGTCGCAATCAGGTTCGGTTCCGCGAGGCTCTGGAACAGCCCTTTGGTCTGCAGCGCGCGAACCACCCCGCCCAGCTGCTCCTTGGCGTTGAAGACGAACAGGTTGAGGAAGTCGCTGAAGAGCAGCCGTCCATCGTCGAACGTCGGGCCGGGAACTCCGGGAGGCGCCGTACGGCCGTACCACTGGTCGCTCGTGCCCGAGCCGTTCGCAAAGAGGCTCGCGCCCAGCTCCTGCATCGCGCTGCGGCTCACCTCGGCAAACCGGACGCGCAGCAGGACCTGGTTGGAGGCGACGCCTTCCTGCTGCTTCAGCAGGTTCACGACGTTGTCCTTCTTTTCGACGTATCCGGCAGCCACCTCGGCCGCCTTGTCGACCACGTACTGTCCCGCAACGACGCCGGACAACACGATGTCCTTGCCGCTGCCGAGCACCGTGATGGTCTCGACCGGGAACAGCTGCTTGAGCTGCTCCTTCAAGGGCGTGAGGTCGCGACGCACGTTGACTTCGTACGTCTTGATCGCGCCGGCCTTGTCCCAGACGAACAGCGAGATGATCCCGGGCTGCTTGCCGTGGATCAGCAGCTGCGTCGGCGCGGTCACCATCGCGTCGGCGATGTCGGGCACCGTCAGCGAGACGCGGGCGATGGGCGACCCGACGTTGAGCACGGTGGAACGCCCAACCAGCAGGTCGATCTCGCTTCCGCTGGCGGCGTCGCGAATCGGGCGCGACGCGGCCGCGCCGGAACTGGCGGGCGTGAACGCCTGCGGCGCCTGTGCGTGCGGCACAGCCGCGAGGACCACGATGATGTACACGACCAGCGCCGCGAAGAAGGCGGCCGGCCGGCGGCGTCGATGCCGCGATCGCCAGAACTGTGTCGTGCGTGCCGCGATCATTTGGGTTCCTCCGATTCGTGTCTGCCGAATCACTGTGTTCAACTTGAAACCTTCGATTGATGACTGTTCGTTCGTACTGTGCTACTTGATGACTTCCGTCGCGCGCTTGTCGCCGCGGATGATCTCGACAGTCGGCGCGGGCGCGGGCGCAGGCGCTTCGACCGTCACGGGCTGGCCGGGCCGGGCCCTCGGCGCCGAGGTGCTGCGCGGGGTCGAGGCCGGCGCACGGACCGCGCCGAGCAGCCCGGCGGGCCGGATGCCCGGCGTCGCCGGCGCGCTCTGATCGAGCGGATTGCGCAGCGCGAGCTGAATCTTGCCCTCGTTGCTGGCGAGCGCCAGGCGCTCGGCCTGCTCGGGCGTCACGAGGAGGGTGACGACGGTCACCTGCATCGGCTTGCCGTCCTTCTCGTTCGACTCGAGGCGCGTGCCCGCGGTCAGCACCTGCACGTTGGCCAGCACGACCTTCGACGTCATGTCGCCGGGCTGGTTGAGCGGGCTGGCCGTCGCGACGACGTCCACGCGGGTGCCGGGCAGCACGTAGCCGGCCACGCCGACCACCTCGTTCACGCGCACGGAGACGGCGCGCATGCCCTCAGGGATGACGGGCGGCAGGCCCGCACCCGCTTCCTTCGGCGCGAGCTTGGCTTCGAGGATCGGCTCGTTCTTGACGACAGGCACGATCAATCCGCGCCCCAGGATGTCCTGCGGCTTGGCGAAGGTACCCTCGGGGGCCTGTCCGGCCGGGAAGGACATGACCTGGAGGTCTTCCTTCTTGATCTCGGCGCCCAGGGACAGGTCCGCGGCCGCCACCACCACCGGCTGGGTGGGGGTGGACACGGTCTTCACCGGCTGGTTCTGCATCAGGTTGTACGTGCCATAGGCCAGTCCGCCTCCGGCGAGGATGGCGATGGCGAGCACGGCAAAGATTCGATTGCGCATGTCGTCCCTCGGTAATTAGCCTTCGTTCCGCATCACAGCGACCGCTGTCATCGCCAGCGACTCGCCGAGTTTCGAATCGTCCGCGACCATCTTGGCCACGGGGTTCAGCACCATGAAGTCAAATGGATACGTGACGGTGATCTCGGATCCGGTCCACTCTCCCAACGGCTTGAACTGGTCGAGGGTGATCTGATCGTCGGTCACGGTCAGGCCGCCAACCTCTGCGTAGGTCTTCACGGCGTCCTTAATCGCCTCTGGCGTCGTGCCGTTGATGATGGCGACGCGCGCGCCCTCGCGGGCCGCGTTGGTCAGGACCTGCCAGGTTTGGTACGCGCGGCCGAACTCGAAGATCGCCACCGACACCAGAAGAATGAGCGGCAGCGTAATCGCCGTCTCCAGCAGTGCGGCGCCGCGTTGGTTCTTGATGAGTCGCTTATGCATCGGTGTCCCCTTCACGTGCTACGTGCGATGTGCTATGTGCGACGTGCGATCCGCCACGTGCGAAGTGCGACGTGCATGTGCGACGTGCGACCGCTTACCCCACCAGCGCCGCCAGCACACTGCCGACCGCAATCGCCGGACCGTATGCGAACCGGCTGGATGCGGTTGCCGATCGAATCTCTTGTTGCGCGCCCGTTGGCGCCGCGATCATCCTGGCCGTTCCGGCCAGGGTCGCCGACAGCCTCCGGCGCCTCAGTGCAACCACGACTGCCAGCATTCCCCCCGCCACCGCCGTGAAGAGAAACGCGTTGACGACGATGCCCGGGCCGACGAGGGTGCCGATGGCGGCCATCAACTTCACGTCTCCGGCGCCGGTGGCGCCAAGCATGTGGCCCGGCAGCATGAGCGCCAGGCCGAGTACGAATCCGAGTGCTGCCCCGCCGAGCGAAACCGCGCTCAACCCTGTTGCTGCGAGCCCAATCCCGACGCCCGCCATCGAAGCGGTGAGGCCGTTGGGTATCCGGCGCGTTCGTATGTCGATTACGGTCGCAACGAGCACGCCAACGGCCAGGGCCGTGAACGATGGACTAGTAATTGGCGGCAGCGATGGCCTCCCAGAACACCGAGTTGATCGTGTTACCGACCGTCGTCACGGCACCGATGGCAAAGAGCGCGATCAGTCCTATGAGGAGGCCGTATTCCAGAAGGTCCTGACCTTCATCGTCCCGGCGCAACCGGAGGTCGACGATTCTCCTGAATGCAGCAACAGCAACAGGCGATTGCATGATTGAAGCTCCTGGGCTCTCCGTCCCGACTCGAGAAAAGACGGGGCCGGCGCCAGAGCGCCGGCCCCAATTGTGCGAGCGCCGGCGTTACGAAGCCGCCGCCGTCGTCAGCTTCCCGGCGATGTTCGTGAAGATCGTGTTCACCGCGCCGCCGGCCATGCCAACCGCACCGATGGCGATCAGCGCGATCAGCGCCACGAGCAGCGCGTACTCGAGCAGGTCCTGCCCCTCGTCATCACGAACGAACGAATTCACGTAGGTCAGAAGCATCGACATGAGAGTTCCTCCCCCGAGGTTGAGCACCGCCCTGTGCGGTGCGAAGTGCGGCAACGCCGCGTTGTTGAACTGTGCGCGGCGCGTGCCGCGTCACCGGGGCCGGCCAATCGCAACGGCTGTGCCACGGACGGGCTTGGATTGTCCCGGCGGAGGTAGAACTCCTTGCGCCACATTCGATTGCGAGGGCACTTCGCGGCCCGCCGAGGCTCGGCGGGTCTGGTGGCGCCATGCTTCCCGCGCGCGGCGAGGCCCCACTTTCGTAAGCGGCATCGCGAAATTGATCACAGTGCCCATGCGGTCCTGGCGCGAGCCCGGCGTCAGCCACGCACGCCACCCCGGTCTAGTCTTTGTGCCGCCAACGGTTAACCTCGATCGTCAGGGCTGCGCACGGCGCGGCATGCCACTTGCGAACCCAAGGCTGGTTACGCGGGAGGGCGGCCGCCTTCGACGCAGGTACGAGGCCGGTTTTGCGCGGGATCCTCGCAGATGACGAAACGCGTTCCGGCTCGTCCAGGGGAACTATGAAAGCAGGACTTCGCCAGTCGATGCTCTCGCTCTCGGTCTTCGTGATCGTGCTGGCAGGGCTCGTGTTCGTCGATCCGCGTGTCCGTGACCGTTTCAGCGCCCTGCTCTCGGGCGGCGATGCGGGCACAACCGTGAGCGACCGCGCCGGCGACCTCGGTCATGCCCTGGTGACGGCAGTGCGCTACCAGAGCATCGAAAATGCGCCCCTGCTGATCTTTGCCACCGTCGGCGCCGTCCTGTTCGTCTTCATGGTGAGGACGTAAGTGTCTCTCGTTCTCGCGATCGAGCCTGAGCACCGCCAGGCGACGATCCTCAAGCGAGTCGTGCGCGAACACGTGCGGGCCGAGCTCGTGCTCGTGGATTCGCGCGATGCGGCCATCGCCGCCATCGCCAGCCGGGTTCCGGACATCATCCTCGTTACCGCGCTCCTCTCACCCCGCGATGAAGAAGAGCTGCAGAACTACCTCCGGACGCTCGACGGCGCCGCGCACCTCCAGACCTACACGATCCCGCAGCTCGCCTCCAGCGCCGAGGACAACGAGCAGCGGAGCGGCGGCGGGTTGTTCGGTTTCCTTCGGAAGAAAGAAGCCGAACCCGTGATGGGTGGATGCGAACCGCACCTGTTCGGTCAGGAAATCAAGACATACCTCGATCGCGCGTCGGAGCGGCGATCGGAAGCGGCGGCCGCGGCCAAGAGAGGCGACGTCCGGCGCGAGGTCAAGGTGCGACAGGCGGCCGCCCCGGCGGAACCGGCGGACCACGCGGCGGCCGGTGGTGCTGGTGACGCCGACGCTCAGCCGCAGGCCTCGACAGCGTCGGCCTGGTCCTCGCCCTTCGAGTGGCGCCCGGTCGACCGCACCGCCCCGCCCGCTCCGCCTCCGACCCCGGAGGCTGCG
Organism: Vicinamibacterales bacterium; assembly: GCA_035711845.1. Lineage (GTDB taxonomy): Bacteria > Acidobacteriota > Vicinamibacteria > Vicinamibacterales > 2-12-FULL-66-21 > DASTBU01. The sequence goes on along the minus strand of DASTBU010000072.1, from coordinate 18,171 downwards.
CCCGCACCCTCCGGTTTCGATGCCGCACAGGCAGCAGCGGCACCGCCGGCCGACGATGACGACGCGCCGACACCGCTGTCGCTCGTTACGAAGGTTCCTCTCGCGGTGCTCGCCGAGGATCAGGAGGAGCAGGCAACACGCTCGCGAGAGGCGGAACTGGCGCGGCTGGCCGCCGAAGCCGACGAACGGCGACGGGCCGAAGGGGAAGCGCGCGAGCGAGAGGCCGAGGAGGAACGGCGGCAGCTCGAAGAGCGCCGGCGACAGATCGACGAAGAGCGACGGCAGATTGAAGAAGAACGACGACGTCTGGAGGCAGAAGCCGCCGCCCAGCGTCAGCGCGAGCTGGAGGAACGCCAGCGGCGCGAGGAAGAGGAACGGCTCCGCCTGGAGGCGGAGGCCGCACTGCGCAAGGAGCGAGAGGACGCCGAGCGGCGGCGTCGCGAGGAAGAAGGGCGGAAGCGGCTCGAGGCCGAAGCGGCCGCCCGCCGGAAGCGCGAAGAAGAAGAACGCCGGCGCCGCGAGCAGGAGGAGCGCAAGCGCCTCGAGGCCGAAGCCGCCGCCCGCAAGAAGCGCGAGGAAGAAGAACGCCGGCGCCGCGAGCAGGAAGAGCGCAAGCGCCTCGAGGCCGAAGCGACCGCCCGCCGGAAGCGCGAAGAAGAAGAACGCCGGCAGCGGGAACTGGAACGCAAACGGCTCGAAGCGGAGCTCGCGGCGAGAAAGAAGCGCGAGGAAGAGGAGCGCAAGCGGCGCGAGCTCGAAGAGCGGAAGCGGATCGAAGTCGAAGCGGCTGCACGCAAGAAGCGCGAGGAAGAGGAGCGCAGACGGCGTGAAGAGGAAGAGCGGAGACGGATCGAGGCCGACGCCGCTGCGCGGAAAAAGCGCGAGGAAGAAGAGCGCCGCCGCCGGGAGGACGAGGAACGCCGCCGCCTCGAGGCGGAAGCTGCGGCGCGAAAGAAGCGCGAGGAAGAGGAGCGACGGCGTCAGGAGGAGAAGGCCGCGCGCGAGCGCGAGGAAGCCGAGCGCAAGCAGCTCGGGCTCGAGGCCGCCGCCCGCAAACGCGCAGAGGAAGAACTCCGGCGCCGCGAGGAAGAGGAACAGCGCCAGCGCCAGGAGGCCAGGCAGCTCGAGGCGGTCGCACGCCAGCGCGAAGAAGAAGCGCGGCAGCGCCGCGAGGAAGAAGAGCGGACTGCACGGCAGCGGACCGACGAAGAAGCGGTTCAGCAGGAGCGAGCCCGAAAGCAGGCGGAACGCCGCCGCCAGGCCGAGGACCGGCGGCAGCAGGAGGCAGAGGAAGCCCGCCGTCGCGAAGAAGAGAAGGCGCGGCAGCAGGAGGAGCGTCGCCAGCGGCACGCGATCGCCGCAGCCTCCGACGACCCGTTTGCGGAGTTCCGCGCCGAGCACGACGAGCCGACCGGCATCCTGCGCCTGATGCCGCTGTCGGACTGGGCGCGCGTCGACCGCCGGGCGCAGCCGGCCGATCAGGAGTTGGCCCCGCAGGACGAGCTCTCGCGTTTCTTCTCCGGCCTGAGCGTGCCGCCGCAGGTGGCGGTCATCAGCTATCCGCGCGGATGCCGCATCCGCCGGGTGCGGGTGCGCGCACTCGACCAGCCGCCGGCCGCCAGGATCGAGGGGAAGAAGCCGCTGATTGTCTCCCGTCGCAGGCTGCGCCAGTCAGGTACGGGGGCCGCCCGCGCCGCCGACCGTTAGTCCGTTATCCGATCAGATTTCGCAACCTCTCCCGGCGGGTCGGCTGGCAGTTCTTGCCACTGCCCCTGCGCCGAGCGCGGATTCTCTTCGATCAATGTCGATCACCGCCAGGGCATCGATGTTGCCTGCACCCGTCCCGCATGGGCACGCCGGTGGTGAACGTCGAGCGCCAGTCCCCGAGCTGGGAGCGCGGACAGCGCCTCGCCACCCGCGGCATGTCCTGGACCCTCCTGGATCACCAGCGCGGCGCCAACTGTGTCGCCCTGTATCTCGACCCCGACGGCGAACCTCATCGCCCGCGAACCCTGCTCTCCCCGTTCGACAGGTTCATATCGTTGCCGGTCCGCGACGCGGTGCGTGTTGTGGGCGTGCCGGAATGGATCCGGTACGTGGAACGCCTCTCGGCTCTCAGGCGCCCTGCAGGCGGTCTGGAGGCTGTTGCATCAACCGGTATCCGTTTGCTCCCGTACCAGCTCGAGCCGGCGCTGGCCGTGTTGAGGCATGGCGCCACGCGCGTTCTGATTGCGGACGCCGTGGGGCTCGGCAAGACGATCCAGGCCGGCATCCTGATTTCGGAACTGCTGTCGCAGCAGCCCGCGCTTCGCGCGCTCGTCCTCGTTCCGGCAGGGCTCCGCGAGCAATGGGCGCACGAACTCCGCCGGCTCTTCAGCCTTCCTACCATCCCCTCCGACTCGACATGGCTCCGCTCGGTCGCCAGCGACCGGCCGTCCGACGTCAATCCCTGGTGTCTGCCCGGCGTGTACCTCGCGTCCCAGGACTTCGTGAAGCGGCCCGAGGTCCTCCGGCCTCTCGAAGACGTGATGTGGGACCTCCTCGTCGTCGACGAAGCCCACGCGTCGTCGTCGCGGACCGACCGACGTGCCGCCGCACACGCGATTGCCTCGCGCGCGACCCGCGTAGTGCTGCTCACGGCGACGCCGCACGCAGGCGACCCCGCCGAGTTCGCGGCGCTCTGCGCGCTCGGCAGGATCGACCCGGCCGAGCCGCCAATCCTGCTGTTCGTGCGCTCGCGGCGCGATGCGGGCGGCACGAGCACACGCCGCAGCCGGCTCCTGGCGGTGCGTCCCACCGATGCGGAAGTACGGATGCACGAATTGCTCGAGCGGTACACAGCGGCCGTGTGGCACGAGTCAGCCACGCGAGGCGACGACCTGGCGCGGCTCGCGGCAATCGTGCTTCGAAAGCGGGCGCTCTCGAGCGCGGCGTCGCTCGCCCTCTCTGTACGGCGACGGATGGCCCTGCTGGCCGGGCGGACGGAACCAGCGCACGATCAGCTGCGGCTCCCGATCGGCGATGAGGACCCGCTCGACGACGACGTCGAAAGGGTAGCGGTGCTCGGCGCGCCAGGGCTGGCGCGTGCCTCGCGCGAGCAGCGATGGCTGGCGGCCATCGCGGAGGCCGCGCAGCGCGCCAGTCAGAACGAGTCGAAGGCGCGGTTCGTACGCCGGTTCCTGAATCGAATTCACGAACCAGCCATCGTCTTCACGGAGTATCGCGATACGTTGCGGCGCCTGGCCGCTGGCCTGGCGAAGGACAGGCCGGTGTTGCTGCTGCACGGCGGCATGCCCCCCGCGGAGCGCAGCCGCGTGCACCAGCTGTTCAACGAAGGGGCGGCCGTGCTCCTCTCGACCGACGCCGCGGCCGAAGGGCTCAACCTCCAGGCGCAGTGCCGGCTGGTCGTCCACTACGAGCTGCCCTGGAGCGCGTCGCGACTCGAACAGCGGGCCGGCAGAGTCGATCGCCTCGGACAGAGCCGTCGTGCGCACGAACTTGGCCTCGTCGCCGCGACGACGGCTGAGCGCATCGTGGTAGGTCCGCTGATGCGGCGGGCTTGGCACGCCGAGGCCATGGGGCACGGACCGTCCGCGCTCGCCGCCAGCCTCACGGAATCCAGGGTGGCTGAGATCGTCATCGGCGGCGCGGTCCACCCACCCGCCGAAGCCACCACGCCGGTTGGCGGCCATACCGCGGCAACAGCAACCATCCAGCTTCGCGAGGAAGCCGAAGAGGAAGTCGGACGCCTCTCGGCTCGTCGCGCGCACCTCCGGGCCCGAACAGTCCCGGAGCCCGCGCGTATCACACGGCCCATGGTGTCGTCCATCGTGCGCAGGCGCCCGGGAAGCGATCCCGAACTGATCCTCATTTATCTGATCGCGCTCATGTCACCGGCGGGTCTCCGGGTCCACACGGAAGTGCTCGCGCTCTCGCTCGCCTTCGTGAAAGGCGACCCGGCGCGGGTGGTGCGTCGTCGGCTCCGCCGACTGGTGCAGCCCTTCCTGTCGCCAGCCCATCCAGCGGTTTTCCGCGCAATCGCCCGGGCTGTCGGCGATGCGCTCGAAAAAGCCTCTCCGGTCCACGGCCGGGTCGAAGAATCGATCCGCAACAGACGCATGCTGATGGAGCGCATGGGAGCCGCAGCCGCGCGGCGGCTCGTGCAGCCAGGCCTGTTCGAGCGACGGGCGCCCCACGGAGGGGGTCGACCGGCCGCTGACTCTGCATCACTGCACCGCTCGCAGCCACTTCGTCCGACATCCGGGTGCGTTCTCGGCGTGGATGTCATCCTCGCTGCCGCGCTCCGCGTGAGCCGACGATGATAGCCGGGCTGTCAGGTACGCTCTTGTCGCACGAAGCCCTGGAGGGAGTCGGGAGCGATCGAGGGCTACTGGTGGATCGAACAGAGACGATCGCCAGACAGGGCCGGTTTCGATCCTGGCATGCCCGAATCCGTACCCAGCTCGGACCTGCGTCTGGCGCGCGAACGGTCTTCGATCGTGTCGCGGCGCCGCTATTCAAACAGCTGGGATATCGGGTGATCCCGCTCGCCGGCAGCGGCGAAGCGCTCAATGCAGCGCTGCAGGCTCGCGGCCCTGGCGCCGCGGGCCTTGTCGTGACCGGGTGGGGCCGCGACGGGTCGGCCGCATGGCGGGCCGCCGTCCGGCATGGTATCGGACTCGACGCACGCTGGTCGTTCTGCGTGTCGGGACCAGATGTGCGGATCGTGGACAGCCGTCGAACGTATTCGGGCCGGTTCATGCAGTTCGCCCTGGAAGCCACATTGGAAGATGAGAAGGCGTTCCAGATCTTCTGGAGCCTGGTCCGCGCCGAGGCTGCGCTTCCCGCCGGGCCTGCCGACGGTTCGACACTCGACCGGGCCGTCGCGCTCTCGGAGCAACACAGAACGAAGGTGCGCACCGCGCTTCAAGAAGGCGTCCAGGACGGCCTGGTTCACCTGCTCAACGCCTTCGGAACGGCGACCAGCCGTCGCGGAGCCGGCAGAAGCGTGCACGCGTCGCGGACGTTCGACGAGGCGCTGATCGTCATCTACCGGGTCCTGTTCCTCCTGTTCGCCGAAGCGCGGGGTCTCGTACCGCGCTGGCATCCTGTGTACCGTGACGGCTACACGATTGAAGCGCTGCGCGATCGCGTCGAGTTCACCCCTCGGCCGCGCGGCCTCTGGGAAACACTGCAGGCAATCGCGCGCCTCGCGCACGAGGGCTGCACGTCCGGGGCGTTAAGGGTCCCTCCGTTCAACGGCCGCCTGTTCTCGCCCGCTCAGTCACCGCTCGCCGACACGCTCGCGCTCGACGACGGCGCCGTGAGGGAGGCGGTTCTCGCGCTGACCACGCGGCCGGCCAGGACCGGGCGTGTCCGTGTTGCGTACGGCGATCTGGGCGTCGAGCAGCTCGGCGGGGTGTACGAGCGCCTGCTCGCGCTCGAACCGGTTGCAGCCAGTCCGGGTGCAAAGCCACTCTTGGTCCCTTCCGAAACGCGCAAGGCCACGGGCTCCTTCTACACGCCGCGTTCGCTGACCGAGTTCGTCGTCCGTCGCACGCTCGCGCCCCTGGTCCAGGACGCGTCGGCCGAAGATATCCTCAAGCTGCGCGTGCTCGATCCGGCAATGGGCAGCGGCGCGTTCCTGGTGGCGGCCTGTCGCTATCTCGCCGCCGCGTACGAAGCCGCGCTCGTGCGCGAGGGCGGGTTCGCGGCCAGCGACATCACGGAACACGAACGCGTGGAGTTCAGGCGTGCCATCGCGCAGAGGTGCCTCTTTGGGGTCGACCTCAATCCGATGGCCGTCCAGCTCGGGCGGCTCTCACTCTGGCTCGCCACGCTCTCGGCCGACCGGCCGCTGAGCTTCCTCGATCATCGCCTTCGTGTCGGAAACAGCCTCGTCGGCGCGACGCTCGAAGATCTGCGTCGTCAACCACCCTCCGCCGGACGAGGTGTCAGGCCGGCCGACCTGCCGCTCTTCGACGGAACGCAAGCCATGGGATCCATTGGCGCAGCCGTCGCGATTCGATCGCAAATAGCTCTCGAGCCAGACGACTCGCTCGCGTGTGTGAGGGCGAAGGAACAGGCCCTGGCCCGGCTCACGCACACGTCCTCGGCGTTGATGCGGTGGAAGGCGGCGGCCGACCTGTGGTGTGCCGGATGGTTTCGATCCGCGAGCCGGAGGCAGGCCGCCTTGGCTTTTGGTGCGTTGATGGACGGACTGCTCGGTCGCGGCAGTTCGCTGCCGGCCGCTGCAGCGGCGCCACTGCTGGCGGAAGCTCGTGAGATAGCCGGGCAGGAACGCTTCTTCCACTGGACGCTCGAATATCCGGAGATCTTCTACGACGCGGAGGGCCAGCCGCTCGAACCAGCCGGCTTCGACGCGATCCTGGGCAACCCGCCCTGGGAGATGTTGCGTGCCGACCGCGGCACGACGGACGCCCGCACGAGGCGGCGCGACGACGCGTCGCGTCTGCACGCCTTTGCCAGATCGTCTGGCGTATACAGATTTCAGGGTACCGGTCACGCGAACTTGTATCAGCTCTTCATCGATCGCGCCGCCGGACTCCTTCGCCCCGGTGGGCGCCTCGGGATGGTCCTGCCCTCCGGCTTCGCTCTCGATCACGGAAGCGCGCCGCTCCGGCGAGCACTGTTCGATCGCATGCAGGTCGATGGACTGATCTCCATCGAGAACCGCCAGGGCGTGTTCCCGATACACCGCGGGCTCAGGTTCCTGATCCTCTCGGCGACGAAAGATGGACGGACGACGGATCTGCCCTGCCGGTTCGGGATCGGAACACCCGAGATGCTCGACTCGCTTCCCGACACCGGCCGCGACAGCGAAGCGGTGCTGCTGTCGCGCGGGCTGATCGAGCGGCTCAGCGGATCATCGATGGCCGTACCGGAGCTTCGAACGACCCGCGACGTCGCGATCGTGAGCGATCTGGCGTTCCGCTGGCCGACGCTCGCGGACGAGAATGGCTGGAACGTGCGATTCGGCCGAGAGTTGAACGCGACGGACGATCGAGCGCACTTCGTCGAAGCCGGCCGCGCGAGCGGCCGGACGATCCCGGTCATCGAGGGTAAGCACGTGTCGCCATTTTCAGCCGACCTCGACAGTTCGACGCTGCGGGTGCGTCTTTCGGCAGCCAACAGGCTGCTGAACGCTGCCGAGACGTTCGGACGGGCGCGCCTCGCCTACCGAGACGTCGCCTCGGCCAGCAACCGGCTGTCGCTCATCGCCGCCATCGTCCCGGCCGGAGTCGTCACCACGCACACGCTGTTCTGTCTCAAGGATGCGCTCGACGACGAGAGCCAGCAGTATCTCTGCGGGCTCTTCAACAGCTTCGTGGCGAACTACCTGATCCGGCCGAGAATCACGACCCACGTCGGGGCTGGCGTCATCAGCCGTCTGCCGGCACCCCGTCCTCCGCACACCGACGCTGGCTTCCGTCAGCTCGCCGGACTCGCGACTCTGCTGGCCAGTACTCCGGCGAAGCCAGACCTTGCCGCGAGACTCCAGGCAACCGCCGCACGCGTCTACGGCGTCGGGAAAGCGCAGCTCGAGCACATTCTCGACACGTTCCCCCTCGTGCCGATGGAGTCCAGAAAGGCAGCCCTGCTGGCCTTTTGCGATATAGTCTCGTAGTCTTTTTCGCCTCATGCCCAACTACGGGTTCGCCATAGACCTCCGCAAGTGCATCGGCTGCCACGCCTGTACGATCGCATGCAAAGCGGAACATCAGATTCCAATAGGCGTCAACCGCTGCTGGGTGAAGACCGTCGAGAAGGGCACGTTCCCGGACACCCGGCGATTCTTCTTCCCGGTGCTGTGCAACCAGTGCACCGACGCGCCGTGCGTACGAATCTGTCCAACCAGCGCGCTCTTCAAACGCCGCGACGGGATTGTCGATCTCAACGGACAGTCGTGCATCGGCTGCCGGGCGTGCATGGAGGCCTGTCCGTACGATCAGCTGTTCATCGATCCGAACACGCACACCGCCGAGAAGTGCAACTTCTGCGCGAACAGGGTGGAGAACAAGCTGCTGCCATCGTGCGTGAGCGTGTGTCCTACCCAGTGCCGCATATTCGGTGATCTGGACGATCCGGCAAGCGAAGTGTCACAGATCGTGCAGCGGGAGGCCTTCACCGTCCGCAAGCCCGAGAAGGGCACCGGGCCGCGCGTGTTCTACGTCGCAGCGGAAGAGAGCGCGATCCGCCCCGAGGTGGCGGTGCGCCCGCTCATCTACAAAGAGGGACAGGTCCATCTGCGTCCCCTGGGTGCCCCCGAGCCCGACGCCGGCGACCCCGCCGCGCCGCGTGTCGATTACGATGTGCCGCACGGCAAGCCCTGGGGCATCGACATGGTGCTCTATCTGCTCTTCAAAGCCGTGTCCACGGGCGCGATGCTGGTTGCGGCCTTGCTCTGGTGGATGGGATTTCACGGTGCGCTGACGACACTCGCCGCGCCAGCGATCTCGATCGTCTTCATCTCGCTGACGGCCGTCGTGCTGATCGTCGATCTGGAGCGGCCGGAGCGGTTCTACTACATCCTGACGCGCTCGAACTGGCGGTCCTGGATGGTATGGGGCGCGTGGTTCCTCACGGCGCACGGCGCGCTCAGCGCGATGTGGCTGGCGGCCGGCTGGATCGGATCGAACTTCGTCCTCGACGGGCTCCTGCTCCCGACCGTCATCGTCGCGATCCTGGCCTCGGCGTACACGGGGTTTCTCTTCGCCCAGGGGCTGGGGCGCGATCTGTGGCAAGGGCCGTCTGCCGCCATCGACCTCGTGGCGCAATCCGTTGCGGCGGGAGCGGCGTCGCTGCTGCTCGTGGCCGTGCCGATGGGTGGCCGCACGGCCGGTGCGGTCCCCCTGCTCGGCAAGGTTCTCGTGGCTGCGCTGCTGGCCCATCTCGTCATCCTGGCGTTCGAGCACCTCCTGTCGCCGAGCCCGACCCGGCACCACGAGATCGCGGTGGAGACGATCCGCCGCGGCGCGTACGCCCGGTTGTTCTGGGGAGGCACGGTCGTTGCGGGCGGCCTCCTTCCGATCGTGGTGCTCCTGACGATCGGCGCTGGCGCAAGCGCCGGGCTGACGAGCAGCGCGGCCCTGCTCGCGCTCGCCGGCGGCGCGATTTGGGAATACATCTGGGTCGAGGCCGGCCAGGCGGTGCCGCTCAGTTGAACTGACGCGGTCCGCGCCGGCACGACAGATAGCGATCCACCATGACTACCTTCCGCAGCCACCCCGATCCCTCCGAGTGGGACAACTACGTCGACTTCGAATCCACGAGCTGGCCGAAGAAAGACCGGCGCCGGTACTGGATCATTCCCAGCATCTGCTTCAACTGCGAGTCGGCGTGCGGGATCCTGGCTTACGTCGATCAGGAGACGCTCGAGGTCCGGAAGATCGAGGGCAATCCGGTGCACCCCGGCAGCCGCGGGCGCACGTGCGCGAAAGGGGTGGTAACTCCGAACCAGCTCGACGATCCGGACCGCATCCTCTACCCGCTGCGGCGTGCGGGCGAACGAGGGGAGGGCCGCTGGGAGCAGGTCTCCTGGAATGAAGCCCTGGACGATATCGGCGGACGGATTCGCCGCGCGATCCTCGAGGGCCGCAGGCGCGAAGTGATGTATCACGTCGGCAGGCCGGGCGAGGACGGCTACGCGAGCCGCGTCCTTCAGGCGTGGGGAATCGACGGCCACAACAGCCATACGAACGTCTGTTCGTCGTCGGCGCGCCTCGGCCATTTCCTGTGGTGCGGCGCCGATCGGCCCTCGCCCGACTACGCCAATGCGGAGACGATCCTGCTGCTGTCGTCTCATCTGGAGTCGGGGCACTACTTCAACCCGCACGCGCAGCGGATCATCGAGGCCAAAGCGAACGGGGCGACGTTGATCGTGATCGACCCGCGGCTCTCGAATTCGTCCGCGAAGGCCGACATGTGGCTGCCCGCGTATTCTGGCACCGAGGGCGCCATCCTGCTCGCGATCGCCCGCATCCTCCTCGAGGAGGATCTCTACAACCGCGAGTTCGTTCGCAAGTGGGTCAACTGGCGTGCGTATCTCAGGAGCGAACGGCCCGATCTCCCGGAGTCGTTCGACTCGTTCATCGACGCGCTGAAGCAGGAGTACGCGCAGTTCACGCCCGAGTTCGCCGAAAGTGAAACCGGTGTGGCCGCCGGGCGCATACGGGCTGCCGCGCGCGCAATCGGCCGAGCCGGAACCCGCTTCGCCGCACACAACTGGCGCGCCGCCGCCTCCGGGAATCTCTGGGGCTGGCAGATCACCCGATGCGTCTATCTCCTCGTCGTCCTCACGGGATCGCTCGGCACGGTGGGCGGCATGAACATGCACGTGACGAACAAATTCGTTCCGAAACACCCCAACCCGCCGCCGCCACCCGGCTACTGGAACGAGCTGCTCTTCCCGAAAGAGTTCCCGCTCGCCTTTTTCGAGCTGAGCTTCCTGCTGCCGCACTTCCTGAAAGAAGGACGGGGGAAGCTCGATGTCTACTTCACGCGCGTGTACAACCCGCTCTGGACGAACCCTGATGGGTTCTCCTGGATGGAGGTGCTCCAGGACAAGGAAAAGATCGGGTTGCACGTGGCGCTCACGCCAACGTGGAGCGAGACCGCCTGGTTTGCCGACTACATCCTCCCCATGGGGCTCGGGACGGAACGTCACGACACCATGAGCCAGGAGACGCACGCCGGCCAGTGGCTCGGGTTCCGCCAGCCTGTCCTCAGGGTCGCCCGGGAAAAGCGCGGTGAGCAGGTGTCCGCCAGCTACGAATCGAACCCCGGTGAAGTCTGGGAGGAAAGCGAGTTCTGGATCGCGCTGAGCTGGCGCATCGACCCCGACGGCTCGCTCGGAATCCGCCAGTACTTCGAGTCGCCGGTCCGGCCCGACCAGCCGATCACGATGGATGAGTACTACGGCTGGATCTTCGAGCATTCCGTGCCGGGCCTTCCGGAGGCCGCCGCGCGGGAGCAGCTCTCGCCGCTCGCCTACATGCGGAAGTACGGCGTCTTCAAGGTGTCGGACAAGACCTACAGCCGCGCGTTCGAGCGCCCGCTCGACGCCTCGGAGCTCGAGGGAACGACGAGGGACGGATCCGGCGAGACGCTTCTTCGCAACGGCTTGCCCGTCGGTGTGATCGTGGACGGCGTGGCCTGCGCCGGTGTCAACACGCCATCGCGACGTCTCGAGTTCTACTCGTCGACACTCGTCGAATGGGGCTGGCCCGAACATGCCATTCCCCGCTACATGCCAGGGCACGTCCACTGGCGCGAGATGAACAGAGCGGAGGGCGAGTTCGATTTGCTGCCGAACTTCCGGCTGCCAACCCTCATCCACACCCGCTCGCCGGTGAAGTGGCTCTACGAGATCTCTCACAACAACCCGCTGTGGATCTCGACGGAGGATGCGCGGCGAATCGGGATCGCCACCGGTGATCTCGTCAAGGTGCGGACTCGCATCGGCTATTTCGTCACTCGCGCCTGGGTGACCGAAGGCATCAGGCCTGGTGTGCTCGGCATGTCTCATCATCTCGGGCGGTGGCGTCTCCACGAGGACCAGGGCGGCGCCCGTGCCGCCTCGTCGCTGGTCCGGATCGTGCGGGACCCGCATGGCCGTTACGTAATGAAGCAGTTACACGGCGCCAGGCCGTTCCAGAGCGACGATCCCGACAGCGGCAGAGTCTGGTGGAGCGAGGTGGGTGTGCACCAGAACCTCACGTTTCCCGTCCAGCCCGATCCGGTCAGCGGCATGCACTGCTGGCATCAGCGGGTCACGCTCGAGAAGGCCGGGCCCGACGACGCGTACGGGGATGTCGTCGTGGATACCGCGGCCTCGCACCAGGCCTACAAAGAGTGGATGGAGAAGACGAGGCCGGCGCCCGGGCCCGGCGGGCTCCGCCGACCGATGTGGTTCGATCGCCCGCTCCGGCCGGTTCCCTCGGCGTATCGCTTCACGCCCGAGTAGGACGAGCCACATGGATGTTCGAAGGGACCGGGCGCCGGTCTGGGCGATCTGGCTGTTGATTGCGTTCGGGGCGGTGCAGGCCCTCCTCTGGAGCCTGTCCCCGGACATCACCCATCGGCCGGGAGTCGTGATCCTGTTTCTCATCGTCTGGATCACGCTGCTGGTGCTCGCCGCACTTGCGACGCGGCGGATCGCGTGGCTCTGGCGAACGCTGACGCAGCACGAACAGGCACACGAGGCGACGTTGAACGAGGTCGCGCAGCTGCAGACGCAGAACGCGGTCCTCGACACCCTCGCCCGCTCCCTCGATGTGCCGCTCGCCTTTCAGGAACTCGCATCCAGAATCGACCGGCTCGTGCCCTGCGACCGCGTCGGCCTTGCCCTGCTGTCCGACGATAGCCAGGAGTTTCAGACCTACACGGCCCGGGCAAACGGCGACGAGTCACGCCCTCGCGGCCGGCCCGAGGTCATGTTCAAGGTCGAGGGGACGATCATCGGTCACGTCGTCCGCTCGCGCGAGCCGTTCATCAGCGGCGAGATGGCAGAGTCGGCCGCCGATCACCTCGACGCCAACGTCGTGTCGACGGCCGGGTTTCATTCCGCTCTGATCGTCCCGCTCATCTCCGGCGAGCGTGCCGTTGGAACGCTCAGCGTTGTCTCGCGGCGGCGGAACGCGTTCAAGCCGGCACACGTTGTTCTGCTGAAGCCCCTTGCCGGGATGCTGGCGACGGCCTGGGTGGCGCAGACCCTGCAGAAGACGGCTGGTGAGTCCCGATTCCAGGCGCCTTAGCACTGCCTTCCATAAGTAGATGGGGGCTTCGCCCCGCCCGCCTTCGCCAAGGCTCCGGCGAGGCGCGCGCATGACGGACTACCCCCCCCTGAGCGACCACATCAGCGTCAGACCGAGCAGCACGACCACCGAGAGCGTGGACGCAAGAAAGAACCAGTCGTGCATCCGGAAGGATTCCACGACCGCTACGAGGACCCTGAGCACGGGTGTGGCCATGAGAATCACGAGCCCGATCGTCATGACGACGGTGGCGGCCATCGCCGCTCCGGTCAGGAACAATACAAGTCCCATCAGGAGGCAGGCAGCGCTCGACGTGACGCCGGCCAGCATCAGGCGTCCCAACAGTCTCTCGAGAGCGGAGAATCGCGGATCGCCCTTCATTCAATCGTCTTGACGAGGTACGCCACCGAAACGAACGCGAGGACTGCGGCCATGAGCAGCTTCAGCCACTTCGCTCTCGCGCGGCCGCCGAACCAGAAACCCGCGCGCGATCCGATCAGGACGCCCAGCACCGCGGCGGCTGCCAGCGCCGGGGAGATGAGGCCACGGGAATAGTAGATCGGCGCGGAGGACACCGCGGTGATGCCGATCATCACCGCGCTCGTCGCGGCGGCAACCCGGAGTGGCACGCCGCACCACGCGTTGAGCGCCGGGACCTGGAGGATGCCACCGCCGATACCGAGCGAGCCTGACACAAAACCGGCAACGAGCGACACGGCCACGCCGGCCGGCACGCGACGCGTCCGGTAGACGACCTCGCGGCCGCTCTCCTCCTCGTAGAAGCGGCCGCCGAACGGCCCGGCATCGAGTGACGCGTCGAGAATCACGTTGCGCCGTTCGAGGCGGGCGAGCATCAGGAGGCCAATCGCCGCGGTCACCGCGGCAAAGAGAAGGTAGAGCGTGCGTTCGGGAATCCTCACGACGAATACGGCAGCGGCGAGCGCACTGGCAGAGGCGGCCACCTGCATGAGCATGCCGAGCCGAAGATTCACGAGACGCCGGCCGGCGGAGCCGGCCGAGACCACGCTCGACGTGGCTATGACGGTCATGAGGCCGACACCCGACGCGACGTTCAGGGGCAGACCTACCACGAACTGCAGGAATGGAACGAGAAAGACGCCGCCGCCTATGCCGAGCAGCGCTCCGAGGCATCCGGCAACGGCGCCGGCGCCGATGACGAGCCCGATTGTGGCGGGAGTGATCAGCAACTGAACACGACGGGGACCACGGGACGCGTGGATCGAACCGCGACCGGGCGCGGTGCTATCATTCGTCTGGACAATCGGCAGGGACGATCTTACCCCATGTTTCCGAGGTTTCCCCCGACGAGGGGACTGGATGCGCGGCCCATTCGTCGACGTCAGAGGCGTACGGACAGCCCTTGGATGCTGGAGCACACGCGATGACCCAGATTTCGTCGACTGCATTCGAACCAATCCGGGCCAGGCTGGACGAGGCCGTCGGGGCGGAGAACGTCACGGCCATCGCACACAAGGTGAAGGACGTCCTGCAGGACGCCTTGCGATGCGACGGCCTGCCGCTGCCGGACTCGTTTCGCGTGTCGAGGCCGGATACGTACGCGAGGCGGCTCCTGTACCGTGACCCGCAGGGGCGGTACACGGCTGTCGTGATGACATGGGGACCGGGCCAGAAGACGGCGCTTCACGATCACGCGGGCATCTGGTGTGTCGAATGCGTGGTGGACGGCCGCATGGAAGTCACGCAGTACGATCTGCTGTCGGAAAGCGATGGTACGTATCGCTTCGCGCCGCAGCGCCGCGTGCCAGCCTCTCGCGGGTCGGCAGGCTGCCTGATCCCGCCCTTCGAGTACCACATGCTCGCAAACGCCAGCGCCGACGGGACCTCGATCACACTCCACATCTACGGCGGGGAGATGGATCACTGCAACGTGTTCGAGCCGGAGCCGAACGGGGCCTATCGCCGGGTCACCCGCAGCCTGAGCTATCACGACTGAAGGGCTGCCTCGGCGGGTCTGACGCATGCCTCGCTTCCTCACACTGCGTCTCGTGCCCTGCCCGACAGCAGGCTCAGCCGCGACACGCATGCGGACCGATTAGAATAGAGACATCGGCGCATTCGATGTCTCTCCCATCCGGTAAGCGCTTCGCCCAATACGAAATCGTCGAACCCCTCGGGTCCGGCGGGATGGGCGAAGTGTATCGCGCACACGATTCGCGGCTGGGCCGTGACGTGGCCCTCAAGGTCATGTCGGCTCACATCGCGTCGGATCCGGACATGCGGCGTCGCTTCGAGACCGAGGCGCGCGCGGTCGCTGCCCTGTCGCACCCCAGCATCATGTCGATACACGAGCTCGCCGTGGTGGATGGGGTTCCGGTCGCCGTCATGGAGTTGTTGGAGGGAGAGACCCTCCGAAGCCGGTTGAAGCACGGTGCGCTTCCATGGCGCGACTCCGTGCGGATCGCCGCGGCGGTCGCCGAAGGCCTGGCCGCGGCGCACGTACGGGGCGTCATTCATCGGGATCTGAAGCCTGAGAACATCTTCTTGACCTCCGATAGTGGCGTGAAGATTCTCGACTTCGGGCTGGCCCTTCAACGACTCGACTCGCCCCTTTCGCCCGACAGCCCCACGATGCCCGTGACAGCGGCCAACGTCGTGATGGGCACGTTTGGCTACATGTCCCCCGAACAGGTGACGGGACAGCGGGTGGACGCCAGGAGCGATATCTTCTCGCTCGGCTGCGTGCTGTACGAGATGCTGACCGGCCGGGCGCTCTTCGCCGGCGGTACACCGCAGGAGGTCATCGCGAGGCTGATGTACGAGACGGGGCCGGACCTCAGTGCCTTCGATCCGTTGCTTCCGAACGAGCTGCGACCGATCCTGCTCCGATGTCTGGACAGGGTGACTTCGCGCCGATTCGAATCCGCCAGCGACCTGGCGCTCGCACTGCGCGCCTTGGAGAGTGGCTCGGGATCGGGAGAAGGCAGGCGGCGGCCGCGGCCCCGTGGCAAGTCGCTCGCCGTGCTGCCGTTCGTGAACGCCGGCGCCGACCCCGCCATCGAGTACCTCACAGACGGCATTACCGAGAGCATCATCAACAGCCTCTCGCAGCTGAGCGGCCTGCGGGTCGTCCCGAGGAGCCTCGTGTTCCGATACAAGGGTCTCCAGGCCGATCCCTCGACCGTGGGACTGGCGCTCAATGCGCGGACCATTCTGACCGGACGCATCGCCCAGCAGGGAGACTACATCAACATCCAGGCGGAGCTGGTCGACACGAACACCGAATCCCAGCTCTGGGGCGAACAGTTCCGCCAGCCGGTCAGCGACTTGATGGCCGTGCAGCAGGAGATTTCGTGGCAGATTTCCGAGGCGCTTCGGCTCCGACTGACCGGAGCACAGAAGAAACGCCTGCGAAAAAAGCCGAGCGTGGATCCCGAGGCGTACCACGAGTACCTGCGCGGGCGGTTCCACTGGAACAACTGGTCGCCTCAAAGCTTCAGGCGCGCGCTGGAGCACTTCGAGCGCGCCATCTCAATCGATCCGACCTATGCGCTGGCGTATTCGGGGCTGGCCGACACGCTCGGATCGCTGGCCTACTATGGAGCGGTGGAACCGGAAGAGGGCTTTCCGCGCGCCAAAGCAGCGGCGACCCGCGCGCTCGAGCTCGATCCGCACGTCGCCGACGCTCATGCGTCGCTGGGGCTGTCGCGCCTGTTCTGGGATCACGACTGGCCGGGCGCGGAACGTTCGTTCAGGCGGGCCATCAGCATCAATCCCGAGCTCGCGCTGCCGCACGCGCTGTACTCCCTCTTCCTCATCACACTCGGGCGGACGGAGGACGCCATCACGGAGGCCCGTGCCGCCCAGCGCCTCGATCCGCTGTCGCTGCTGATCAACATGAGCGTCTGCTGGGCGCTCCACTTCGCGGAACGCTTCGAGGACACGATCCAGGAAGGACTGCGTACCCAGGAGCTGACACCCGGCTTCACCGAGGGCGCCAAGCTCCTCCTGAGCTCGTACGAGGAGCTCGGTCGGTTCGAAGACGCAGCACGGGTTGCGTGCGATCAAGGGTGCTTCGGCGTGAAGGTGGATTCCGAGTCGCTCCTCGAGGCCGTCCGAAAGGGAGGCGCAGAGGCGTACTGGCGCAAGCGACTCGACCTCCTCGATTCCGCGCCGCCTGCACCAGGCGGAATGGTGAACTTCGCCTACGCTGTCATCTATACACACCTGGGCCAGTACGATCTGGCGCTCGACCGCCTCGAGCAGCTCGTGGATCGGAAGGCCGGCGGATCGGTCTTCATCGCCGTCGAGCCCTGCCTGAAAGCGCTGCGCGACTTGCCACGGTTCAAGGCTCTGGTCGAGCGGGTGGGTGTGCCCACGGTTTCAACACTGCGTACAGTGTCGACATGATCGGGACCGCGACGCCGGCCCTTGCCGCGCGGCGTACGACCGCCCCCTGGAGCGCCTCGACCTCGATGCGCTTGCCCTGAGACAGATCGATCAGCAGCGATGACCTCATGGATCCGGGGATTCCCTCGATGTACCTGCTGACTCGCTCAATCACGTCTCCGGCAACCGGGACTGCCTCCGCGCGCGCGAGCCGCTCGACCTCACGGCAGGCGTCGAGAAACCGTTCCCGGATCATCGGGTCCGCCCAGAGTGGCCCGATCGGCAGCCGCGCGGCGCCGGTGAATCCGGCCAGCGGCACGAGAAAAATGAACTTCTCCCAGATCGGCACGCGGCCGTCGGCCACGGCCTCAGACTGGATGTCGGCGCCCATGAACGCATCGTGGATGCGTCGTACTCGATCGCTCAATCGCGGCAGCGGGCCGAACACCTCGCCAAACACGATCCGACGGTGTGTGCCCGTCTGCTCGATCCGGCCCGGCGCCGCCAGTGCCGTGGCGATGTACGTGGTGCCTCCAATCACCGCCTCTTGCCCGACGCAGGCCGCGAGCTCGTCCACGCTGTCCACACCGTTCTGCAGCGTGAGCACAGAGGTTTCCGGTCCGAGCATAGGTGTCACGAGCGGAAGCGCGGTGGCATTGTCGTATGCCTTGATCGCAACGATCACCGTGTCGACGCGCCCGACCTTGCCGGTGTCCTCTTCGGCGCGCGCGCGCACCGTGAGATCGCCCAGCGCAGGGCTCCGGATTTCGAGGCCCCGCTCACGGATCGCCTGCAGGTGCGCCCCGCGCGCAATGAATGTGACGTCATGGCCGGCCTGCGCCAGCTTCGCTCCGTAGTAGCCTCCAACGGCGCCTGATCCGAGGATGGAGAATCTCATTGATAATCCTTGAGTCCCTAAGTCCCTAAGTCCCTAAGTCCCTGGGTCCAGGGTCCCTGGTCCGGGTCCCTTGGTCGAGTCCCGAGTCCCCAGTCCCGAGTCCCCAGTCCCGAGTCCCGAGTCCCTGGT
>DASTBU010000071.1:0-2596 GCA_035711845.1 Vicinamibacterales bacterium | reverse complement strand
AACGTTCCTCTGGAGAACGTGATCGTCAATGCGTATGGCGTCCCCGCGTTTCGCGTGGTGGACGCGCCGGAGTGGATTACGCGCGAACGGTTCGACATATCCGCAAAGATCCCGGACGATGCTGCGCCTGGGCAGCAACGTTCGATGTTGCAGTCATTACTGGAGGGGCGGTTCAAGCTGCGAGTGCGTCGGGAGACACGGGACCAGCCGATCTATACGGTGGTGATTGCCCGATCCGATGGGCGATTGGGCCCCCGCCTCAAACAATCGAGCGCCGATTGTGCGGCAGCCGCCAAGTCGGCATCACCCCTGACGTTCTCGCCGGATGGTCCCTGTGCAGCATTGTTCGGCGTCGGTCCCGCTGGTGGACGGATCATTTCCAAAGGGCAACCTCTCGCTCGTGTGATCAGTGCGTTGAGCATGGCGGTCAGCCGCGGTGTGGTTGATCGAACCGGTTTACAGGGCCCGTTCGACGTTGAGCTCGAGTGGAGCTCAGATGTAGGCACAGGCGCCACCAACAGCAATACCCCGTCGATCTTTACGGCGCTTCAGGAACAGCTTGGACTGCGCCTTGAGCCGTCGCGCGGTCCCGTTGACGTGCTGGTAATCGACTCCGTTGAACGACCGACGCCGGACTAACCTTCCTCGCGCTATTGCTCCGGTTTCGCCGGGACCTTGATCTCCTCTTCCGCGCGCACCTGGAACCGCCGGAAGTTTGCGTACTCGGCGGTGCCAATGAATTCGTCTGGGCCGCTGACCGGCATCTCATCGCGTAAACGTAGCGGCACGTCAATCCGGAGCGCCGCGTTGAACCCGAATTCGGTCGTGGTGACGCGTACGTTGGAACCGGACCCGGCGGTCAGCTCCGTCCTGATCACGCGGCCGGTTTGCTCCACCACGAGCGCCTTTCCGCGAAGAGGGATCAGCGACAAGCCTGCGGGTGTGATCTGCGTGAAGTTCAGTGCAATCACCTCTGCGCCAGCACGGCTATCGGCCGACGCGACCGAGAACTCGAACTGCGACTGGTAAAACGCCTGCAGATACGCAATCGCCTGGAGCGGATCGACGAGCCGCCCGCGACGCAGGCTCTGGCGAAAACTCGCGACCTCGATTTCTTCCGCACGCTTCATGGCGCTGGCAAACGGTTCGAGGAACAGTTGCGTGATCCGTGCCTGCTGCTCGCGCACCGGCCGGCCGTCCACCTCGAGGACGTCACGAAACGTCTGATACCGGCGCTCCTCCCCCGGGTACTTCACGAGGAGAAAGTCGGAACGCAGCCGTCTGCGATCCGCCGCGCGGCGGAATTCCTGAACGTATCGCTCTTCCGCAACGACGTTGGTGAGGTCGTCTACGAACCGTTGCACGTAGGCGGCAACGCGCTCGCGGGCCAGAGCCGTGGGCGTCGACTGGGCGACGGCTGCCGAATGCGCTGACAATGCGAGGACACCTGCTCCGGCGAGCGTGAGCGTCACATGCGCGCAGGTCTTCACGCTCGCAACGATACCGCATCGCGGGCGTGAGCCGTGGCACCGACCGACGCGGGACTAACCACCAGCTCGGAATAGTGGCCACGCATCGTGCAAGTACAGCGCGAATGGGATCCACCAGATGAAATCGTTCGTCGCGCACAACAGGAATGTCGATGGCGGCCACGTACCGCTCCAGACCAGCGTCGACAGGCCAATCGGGCCGAGGATCTTCCCCGCGAGCCCGACCGCGGCGATCAGCCACCCACGCTCAGGCGCACGCGCCACATCGAGATACAGGACGCCATACAGCCCGACAACCATGCCGAGACACGCGAACAGAGCCGGATGATTGGACAGCGGCAAGCCCGTCCATCGGAAGAACCAGTGCGGGTCAGCGATGGACAGCAGCCCCCAGGCGATGTTGTACGCGCCGGCGGCGGCAAACACCGCACGATGAAACCGCCGCCGCCGGATCACCTCCACGGCGCTCACGCCGGCAAGGATCTCACGTCTGCCGAAGGGCTCAACGGCGCTACAATCCGCGCTGGAGGGTTTGTATGACTCGCCTGGGGCTGCTCCTCGCCCTGATTGTCGTCGCCACCCGTCCACCTCTCGCCGCGCAGCAGCAGTCTCCAGCGGCTCGATTCGAAGTCGCGTCGATCAAGTTGTGGCGTCCCCCGACGACGCCCGTGACAGGCATTGCCGTAGCGGCGGCACCGGCGGGCAGCGGCATCTTCAACCGCGCAACAACCGTGGCCGGATTGATTACCTATGCCTATGAGGTGCAGGACTTCCAACTGACTGGCGGCGCGGATTGGGTGCGAACGGATCGATACGACGTGTCTGCACGAGCCGGCCGGGCGGTGTCGCAGACGGAACTGCGCGAGATGGTCAAGGCGCTGCTGGCCGATCGATTCACGCTGCGCGTCAGGACCGAGACACGCGAGATGCCGATCCTGGAGCTACGGCGTGCACGGAGCGACGGTCGAGTGGGACCAAATCTTCACGACTGTTCCGATCCAAACGACAAGGAAGGAATTTCAACACCCGAGAAGCCCTTCAGAGCGCCACCCAACGGAGGAGTCGCAACATCAGACTGCGCCAGCGGGGTTCGGAATCTGGCAGCG
>DASTBU010000070.1:0-4029 GCA_035711845.1 Vicinamibacterales bacterium | reverse complement strand
CTCTCGTATCCGTCGTAACGACGCACCGATCGAAGTAGACGGAGCGGTCGGCTTTTCTGAGTAAACAACGAGGTAACAATCGGGTAACACGTCTGCTGGTACCATTTCCACCCGTATGCACCGTGACCGGAGGGTGTAGTGAGAACTCGTCTGGGCGCCACGCTCTTCGTTCTGATGGGATCCGCCGTGGCGACCGCGCAAGTTCCGTCGACGTCTGCGCAGAAGTTCGAGGTCGCATCCGTGAAACGGAATGTCAGCGGCGCTCCGGGAGGCAAGATCCAAATACCGCCCTTCGGCGGTCCCGTTACCTACATCAACGTGCCCCTGCGCGTCCTGATTCGCGACGCGTATCAGCTCGACGCGTACGGAGAGCGATACAAATTTGACCCGGGACGCTATGTGGACATCATCGGCAACCCGGGCGAATTGGCGACGAACCTGCCGAAATTCGACGTCCAGGGGAAGCCGCCCGACAACACAGAGCCCGATGACCGCCGCGCGATGATGCGTGCGCTGCTCGCCGATCGGTTCAAGCTGCGCGTGCGCCGCGAGATGCGCCAGATGCCCGTGTATGCACTGACCGTCGCCCGACCGGGCCGCCTGGGGCCTAAACTGGCGCCATCGAGGTTCGACTGCCAGCCGTACGTCGCACAGCGCAATGCGGGTCGCGCCATTGAAGAGCCTGTGGACGCGAATGGCGTTGGCTGGTGCAATCCGTTGAACGAGAACGGTCCGATGGTCGCAGGCGTCATGGTTGCGCGCCGCGCGGGGCCAGTGAGTGTGCTGGCGCAGCGTCTGCAACCCTACGTCGATAGACCTATCGTCGATGCCACGGGTCTTCCGGGAAACTACGAATGGGATCTGAGGTATGCGGCTCGACCAGACGCACCAGCCGATTTTCCGACGCTCTTTACGGCGATACAGGAGCAGCTTGGCTTGAAGCTCGAACCGCGTCAGGCCCCCGTCGAAGTGCTCGTGATCGACCATGTCGAGCTACCAACGCCCAACTAACTAGCGCCGTCCCTTTTCTGTCCCTGTCTCCATACAATCCGGCGTAGTCGTCGTACCTGTCGTAGGCGAAACACCGCAATTTTCCTGGCGAACTCGCTAAGTGGCTGTGGCGTAAAGCCCAACGAAAGGCGCCGGATCCAGACTGCAAACCTCCCTCCCCGGTTCAAATCCGGTCGGCGCCTCTGCCAGTGCTGCACCGAGCGGCCATTCGGTGCTCGGCAGCACCAACCAGGCACGGTGTCACACCGGAATGGTCCGCTTCGTACGGTTCGGTTCCCGCGGCACCCGTGACGTCCCGGCCCATGACTTACACCGCGGGCATCGTGAACTACAGCGTGCCCGCGGCGGGCAGTGATCGCATCCCCATAACATCTGGTTACAGATACTTGCTCTCAACACCGTTTGCGGGCCTCCGGCCGACAGTGTGGTGGTGGTTCTGACGGGGCCGAGTACTCGGATGTCGAGTGGTACGTCGCACGTTTTCGAGTCCCCGTCCGTTGCGCAAAGGCATTCACGTGCATTCCGTACAGCGCGTCACGCATTGGCATCGCGCTGCGGCCGGTCTATAAGACGCGGTGACTTCAGCGCATCGCCGTTGACCTTTGAGGCACCGTGTCGGTGTCCATGCGTACTGGAGTCCTTTCGCGATGCAGTGGGCCCCCTGGCCGATGATCGTTGCAGTCGGCTGAGACGTGGAAGCGCACGTGGCATCGACACGGAGGCGCCATGTTGAAGAGAACAACGGCCGTGACGCGAGCAGTTCTGCTACTCGGCACCGCGTTTGCCCTTCGCCAATTGGGGCTCGTGCTACCAGTGAATGCGCAGGATATCTGCTCGGACCCCCTTTCGTGCTTCTATTCGTGCGAGCACTCCCAGCTGGGTGTGTGGCAATGCTACCAGGTGTGCAACTGCTGGATAGATTGCAAGTGTTTCTACGGGAAAGACGACTCGACGTGCTTCAATGAGTGCACACCGAGCTAGACTGTCGGTCGCTCGCGAAGATCAAGCGTAGAAGGCGGCAACGCAACGGCGAGGTTCCTGCCAGACTGGGGCTCGGTGACCTCGCCGCGACGCATTCGCGACATGGGTATGCTGACCCGGTGAAGGAGTCGATATGCGGCCGAGAGCTGGAACCAGGCGCTGCGGGCCCCTTCCCGCCATTGCGATCCTAGCCGTGCTGCCGCTGCTCGAAACGGCGAGCGCACAGAGTGTGAGACAGCCGGCCGGTGCGGCAATGACGTTCGAAGTGGCGTCCGTCAAGAGACAGCCGCCGCCGATGCGGCCTGGGACGTCCCTGCAGGACATCGTCGAACGAACACCGTCGAGGACGTTTCGCGGCAATCGCTTCCAAGCAAGAAACGCGACGGCTGCCTGGCTGATCCGCGAGGCCCATGGCGACAGGTATCGTCTCCCCGAGCAGGTCCTGGGAGGGCCCGAATGGGTCAATCAGGACCGGTTCGAGATCGAGGCTGTGGCTCCAAACGTGGCGCCCTCAGGCAGACAGTCGCCTGCCCCTGACGCGGTTCTGGAAATGCTCCGGAATCTGCTCGCGACGCGCTTCAAGCTCCGAGTGCGCGAGGAGCTGCGCGAGGGGCCTGTCTATGCGCTCGTCCGCGCGTACGGAGACGGCCGCCTTGGCGACGGTATCAGAGTCTCCGACAGGGATTGCACCGACCTGATCGAGGAGAAGAACGGTGAGCGGGCGAGCAGACGCGAGTGTGTGCCGCAGTTCGGAGATGACGCGTTACGTCTGGTCGGTCACCCCATTGAGAGGTTCGTCCGCACGTTGGAGAGCCGGGTTGGTAGACCCGTGATCAACGAGACGGGACTCTCCGGCACGGTTGACCTCGAATTCCCCCGTTCGGTGTCCTCGAACTTTACGGGCCTGTCCCGCGTCGGCCCGGATTCGGAACTCTTCACGGCACTGAGAGAAGTCCTGGGATTGAAGCTCGAGAGCAGGCGCGCACCGATTCCGGTCCTATTTGTCGAGCATATTGAGCGGCCGGCCGAAAACTGATCCGGAAGACCGATATCAGGCGGGCTTGCTCACCCTTCTGCCTTTTTTTGTCCGTGAGCCCTTGCGGCTGCGACGCAGCCGTCCGCAGGTCGCCGTTCGACACGACGTGACTCGTGGGACACTACGCGCGTCGCGACCGACGGAGGGCAGCCATGAGAGGACCTGTGAGAACGGCGGCGGCAGGCCGACGCCCCGACACGCTGAGATTCGTGTATGCGGTCTTCTGGGCGTCCGTGCCGCTGTGTGTCGTGCTCGCCGGGGACGCACAGGAGTCTCAACCTGCGCGACTCACCTTCGACGTTGTGTCGGTCAAGCGCACCGGGCCGGACGCGGGCGCCTCGATCGTTGGCGGCGGCCGCGGTCAGTACCAGGCGATCAACGTGCCACTGCGCGTGACGATCACAAACGCGTGGAACCTGCGCGACCATCAGATCGTCGGCGGTCCGGACTGGCTCGCGAGCGATCGCTTCGACATCGTCGCGAAAGAGCCCGCAGGCACGTTCACCGATGAACAGCGCCGGCAGATGATTCAGGCGCTGCTGATAGAGCGCTTCAAGCTGCAGGCGCACCTCGAGACGCGCGAAATGCCGCTCTACAACCTTGTGCTTCTCCGGGCCGACGGCCGTCTGGGACCTGACCTCAAGCCGACCGCGGTCGACTGCGCGGCGCTGCGGAAAGAGCGTGCCGCCGCGGCCGCCACGCCGGCTGATCCGCCGCGGCCGACCCCGACCATCGACGAGCGCGTGCCGTGCAGCCAGCGGGGGTTCTTCGGCCCGCAGGGCGTGACGCTCAACGCCAGCGGGCGGACGCTCGAGCAGATCGCGACCACGCTCGGCACATACGCAGACCGATTGGTGGTGGACAAGACCGGCCTCAAGGGTGAATACGACATGCTGCTGAAGTTCAGGCCGGAAGCGGGCGGACCGATCGGCGGCCTCGCGCCGCCGCTGTCGACCACGGGAGACCCTGTGTCAGACCTGGCCACGCTGGGAGTCGCGGTT
>DASTBU010000069.1:0-71728 GCA_035711845.1 Vicinamibacterales bacterium | reverse complement strand
GGCGACGTGCTGCGCCACATCGCGCTGCTCCAGCGCGTGGACGCTGTGATCAAGCGGGGGACTCGATACAAATAGTCCCTCGGTCCCTGGGTCCCTGGTCCTCGGTCCCTGAGTCCTGGTCCCTCGGTCCTGGGTCCTCGGTCCCTGAGTCCTCGGTCCCTGGGTCCTCGGTCCCTGTTCGGTCCCTGGGTCCTCGGTCCCTGGGTCCGGTC
The DNA here is from genome assembly GCA_035711845.1 of Vicinamibacterales bacterium. Taxonomy (GTDB): domain Bacteria; phylum Acidobacteriota; class Vicinamibacteria; order Vicinamibacterales; family 2-12-FULL-66-21; genus DASTBU01. Next base: position 71,516 of record DASTBU010000069.1, on the reverse strand, counting down.
CCTGGTCCTCGGTCCCTGAGTCCTCGGTCCCTGGGTCCGGTCCCTGGTCCTCGGTCCCTGAGTCCTCGGTCCGTGTTGCCACGGATCACGGACCACGACCACGGACTACGGGAGATTCTTATTGCCTCCTGACATACTTTTGAGCAATATATCGCTGTGATGCATGTGTATGCCCGCATCCTGGACCGCGAGCTGAAGAAGGGGAGCGCCGAGCTTGTAATTCTGGCGCTCGTCGAGCACCGGCCGCGGCACGGGTACGAGATGAGCCAGATCATCGAGCGGCGCTCCGAGGGCGCGGTGCGGTTCAAGGTTGCCTCGCTCTATCCCCTGCTGTACCGGCTCGAGAAGCGCGGCTGGATCGCGGGGCGGTGGGTCGAGAAAGCCGCCCAGCGCAGGCGGCGGTATTACCGGATCACGCCTGAAGGGCGCCGTGTGCTCGCCGACCAGCGCCGTGGCTGGGACCGTTTCGTCGCGGCCATCAACCGGATCGTCGAGGTGGGCGATGTCTGACACGCGTAATTGGACTGTGGAGGTCGGACGGGCGCTCGGCGGGGAGCTGGCGGGGCGGACCGACCTGATCGAGGAGATCGCGCAGCACGTCGATGCGAGATATCGCGCGCTGCTCGCGCAGGGGAGGGCCGAACCCGAGGCCTACTGCGACGCGCTGGAGGAGCTGAGCGATCCCGTCAGGCTCGCCGAGGAGATCCGCCGGATCAACCCTTCGCGATTGACGGAGCCCTCCCGGTTCGCGCCCGTCGGTCCGCGCGGCGGGTGGCTCGACGCGCTGCGGTACGACGTCCGCGACGGAGCGCGGGCACTTCGAGGACGCCCCGGCGTCACGATGCTCGCGTGCCTGACGCTCGCGCTCGGCGTCGGGGCGAACACCGCGATCTTCACGGTCGTCAACGCGGTGTTGCTGCGGCCGCTGCCCTTCGCCGATCCCGATCGTCTCGTCCGCATCTGGGAGAGCAACCCGTCGGGCGGCTGGCCCGAGTTCGCGGCCTCGCACCCGAACTTTCTCGACTGGCGCGCGCAGAACACCTCGTTCGAGTTGCTCGCGGCGATGACGAGTGCGGGCTTCACGGCCCGCAATTCGGAGGGCGCCGAGATCGTGCGCGGCTGGGCCGTGACGGCCGAATTCTTCCCGACCCTCGGGATCGATCCGGCCCTCGGCCGGATGTTCCGTCCGGACGAGGATCGGCCCGGCGGCAACACACGCCTCGTCGTCCTCACGCATCCCTACTGGCAGCGTCGCTTCGGCGGCGCCGCCCAGACGGTGGGCCAATCGCTCGTCCTCAACGACAACCCCTACACGATTGTCGGCGTCCTGCCCGAATCGTTCACGTGGGGCGGACCCACGCTCGATCTGGTCGTCCCGCTGGCGCCCGATCCCGCGAGATCGCGCGGCGACCATCGGCTGCTCGTGATCGGCCGCCTGAAGGCGGGTGTCGGGCTGGAGAAGGCCCATGCGGAGCTCGCCTCGATCGCCGCGCGCCTCGAGCGTGATTTCCCCGATTCGAACGAGAGCTGGACCGTGCGGCTCGCCAGCTTCTACGACTGGCTCATCTCCGCCGACACACGCCAGTCCCTCTTGATTATGTCCGGCGCCGTCGCGCTCGTGCTGCTCATTGCCTGCGCCAATGTCGCGAGCCTCCTGCTGGCACGCGGTGCGGCGCGGCAGCGCGAGCTGGCCATCCGCCTCGCGCTCGGCGCCGACCGCACGCGGATCGTCCGGCAACTGCTGGTCGAGGCGATGCTGCTTGCGCTCGTGGGAGCCCTCAGCGGGCTGCTGATCGCCTATGGCGCCATCGAGCTGCTGACATGGTCCGCGCCGGCGACGCTGGATCGGATCGAGGAAGTGTCGATCGATTGGCGTGTGCTGGCGTTCGCGCTGGGCGCGGCGCTCGCGACCGGCGTGCTGTTCGGGCTGCTGCCCGCGCTGCAGGCGTCACGCCCGCGTCTGAACGACACCTTGAAAGCGGGAGGCGCCGGCTCGGGAACCAGCGTGTCGCGCCAGCGCCTTCGCGGCGCGCTTGTCGTCGGCGAGATGGCGCTCTCCGTGGCACTCTTGATCGCCGCCGGTCTCCTCGTGCGCAGCCTGTGGCACCTCCAGCACACGGATCCCGGTTTTCGACAGGACCACGTCATGACGGCACGGATTCAGCTGCCATCGACCCGCTACGAGGACGGCAAGGCGTTCTGGTCGTTCTACGAGCGTCTCCTGGCCCCCGTCCGTGCGCTCCCCGGCGTTCAGGCCGCGGCCGTCGCCTCGATCGTGCCGATGAGCGGCGGCAACACGTCGAGCGAGATCGAGCTGCCTGGCTCGCCCGTTCGCCCCGGCGGCACGGCGCTCGGGGCCGACTGGCGGCTCGTGAGCCCGGATTACTTCAAGACGATGGGGATTCCGCTGCGCGGACAGGATTTCGACGAGCGCGACGCGCCAGGGGCGCAGCCGGTGGCCGTCATCAGCGAGGAAGCCGCCCGACGCTATTTTCCCAACGAGGACGCGCTGGGCCGGACGATCATCATTCGCAGCTTCACGAATCAGCCGAGCACCATCATCGGTATCGCGGGCGACGTGCGGGGCGCCGGTCTCGACTCGGATCCGGCGCCGATGGTGTACGGCTCGACGAAGATGTACGCTGGCTGGAACCCGATGCACCTGGTTCTGCGCGGGGCGCTGGCGCCGGAGACCTACGTCACGTCGATCCGCGACGCGGTCCGCTCGATCGACAGCCAGGTCCCTGTCTACGACGTGCGCAGCGCCGAGGAGCTGATCGCGCAGTCGCTGGGGCCGCGACGCTTCAACATGTACCTGCTGACGTCCTTCGCGCTGGTCGCGCTGCTGCTCTCATGCGTCGGGCTCTTCGGCGTCATGGCGTACCTGGTCTCCCAGCGCACGCGGGACATCGGCATCCGGCTGGCGCTCGGGGCCGGCCGCTCGGATGTCATGCGGCTGATCGTCGCTCGCGGGTTGATGCTGGCGATCGCCGGCGCCGCGCTCGGCGTGGCCGGCGGCCTCGCGATCACGGATCTCATGAAGGGGATGCTGTTCTCGATCACCCCGAGGGATCCGGCGACGTTCATCGCCGTCCCGCTGCTCCTGATTGCCGTCGCAGCCCTCGCGTGCTACCTTCCGGCCCGGCGCGCGACAAGAGTGGATCCGCTGGTGGCGTTGCGGACCGACTAGCCGCCCGGCCAGCCGCGACCACACGTCGGCCGCAAGTCTGGCTCGCCGATCGGACGGACCACATGGCGATTTCTGTGCGACCTGCAAGGACGTCGGATGCGAACGACATTGCGCGACTCGCCGCGCAGCTCGGGTACGACGTCGAGGCGTCGATGGTTGTGGCGAAGCTCTCGCGCATGCTCGCTCGGCCCGATCAACAGTTCTTCGTCGCCGCCGACGACGGCCGCGTCGTCGGGTGGCTCCACGCTGCGGTCGCCGAATTCGTAGAGGTCGACGCGTTCGTGGTCGTTGGCGGACTCGTGGTGGACGAGCACCACCGGCGTACGGGACTCGGGCGGCTGCTCATGCGCCGTGCCGAGGACTGGGCCCGCACGCAGGGTTGCTCGATCGTCCGCCTCTGGTCGAGTGTCGGCCGGACTGCCGCGCATGCCTTCTATGAGGACCTTGGTTACACGAAGATCAAGACACAGCATTCGTTCGTCAAATCGCTCGACGCTGCCGACGACGACTTGAAGAGGTTCATCCCTCGAGTCAGCGAATGAGCGGAGGCGCCGGGTTGGCGCAGTCGGGAAGGGGCGGACTATGTGACGAGCGCTGTTGACTTCGCCATCCGAGCGTTTAGGATCGTGGCAGAAAAGCGAGGTGCCCCATGGTCGCTGCCTCCCACAACGAGGAAGCCGCCGATCTGGCGCGGGCCATCATGACGGGGGTCGAGCGCCGGCCGGTTCAGTCCTTCGGCGAGTACTTCGGCGAGAACGGGGGGTCTGACGCGCTCGGCGCCGCGTACGAGGGAATCTTCCTCCTGCCGCGAGACGTGCGCGGGTTTCATCCGCGTGTGTGGCGGCTGTTCGACTTCCTCGAGAACACTGCGCGACGTTGTCCCGGCGGCTGTCACAAGTTCCTGCCGATTGCCGCGTTGATGGTGCACCTCAACGACGACCACGAGTGGTCGCGCGAACGCATCGCTGAGTGGATCCGCAGCGAAGCCGCCGGGAGGGTGTGATTCACGGGATCGACTTCGAGCTCTTGCACGTTGTCGTGATGTCTCCTGGGTATGGGCTCCCCGAATCTTTTCGCAGAGCGTCGTCAAGCCAAGGTTCATCGCCTTGTTCGGCCGCGCCGCACGCCCTTTGAAGTCGCCACGTCTGCCGCGGGCGGATGCCCACGTCGGCCTGACATGCCAAGTGAGTCGCGCGCCGCTGCGACCTCATTGCACCGACTGCCGGGGCTCCATCGCCGCGAAATCGATCGCGCCCGCTTGGATTAGAGCTCTGCGGACGGACGCGACGCGCCCAGACGGGGATCGTTGCCGCGGGAACCAAGAGTGAGTCCTTCGCGAGCGCACCGTCCTTCACTTCCGGAGCGTTGGAGCGGGCACCACCGCGGCGGATGATGTCAGCGCAGACGTCCACAATCGCAAGCCCGGCCGGATGCTCGATTCAATCAGCCAGCTCTGCGGCGGGCCGTCCGCCATACCCGCGGACGAGATCGGCGAACTCGATCCACCCGCGTGCAAGCGCGCGATCGACCAGTGTCCTGCCGTCGCGGCCCCGCGCGTTGATGTCGGCGCCGTGCGAGACGAGAAGCTGGATCGTCTCCTCCAGACGCGTCATCTCCGGATGGAGGTAGAAGACCAGCGGATCGCCGTCGTCGTCGCGCGCGTTCGACAGCGACGGATCTTTGTGCAGCAGGCGCGCGACCCGTTCGACGCCATCGCACGGGACGGCGCCGAAGATGTCCGCGAACTGGAGCAGGTATTCGATCACGTCGCGCTGCTGATTGTGCATGGCCCACCCGATCGGCGCCGCGTGATAGGTCGGATCGCGCAAGGTCGGACTGGCGCCCAGGTCGAGGAGGAGCTTCACCATCTCGAGGCCGCCCCAGCCGGCCGCGTTGTGCAGCGCGGTGCGGTCGAGCCCCGTGCCCGGAACCATGGCGTCGATGTCCACGCCCAGCTCCACGATCAGGCGAATGCCCGCCGGCTGCCTGGCGTCGAGGGCCCTGTGAAGCAGTTCGACGCGCCCATGATGCCCCATCCGATCGAGCAGCGACGGATCCTCGGCCAGCCTCGCCCGGGCCTCGTCGCGGCGCCCGGCGATGCACGCCAGCGCGAACGTCTCGAGCGGATCGAGCTCGGTCTTCTTCGCGCCGTGTCGGAGCAGATACTCGGCGGTCGCCTGATGGCCTGCCCGCAACGCCTCCTCGTACGCCGTGCGGCCGTCCCGGAGGCTCGGCGTGTTCACGTCGACGCCACGCTCGACCAGGAGCTTCACGCGCTCAGAAAAGCCGTGCATGGCCGCCCAGCAGAGCTGCTGAACGAGCAGTCTCGCGGGGCTGGAGCTCTCCTCGTTCAGGCGCTTGAGCCACGGCCCGCCCTTGTCCCGACCGAGACCGTAGGCGAACAGCAGCCGGAGATGGTCGTCGTTCTGCTGGAAGTGGCGGTTGTAGAGCGCCTGCGCATCGTTGGGATCGGCGCCCGCGTCGAGCAGCAGCCGCGCGAGCGCGTCGCACTCGGGATGCGGCGGCTGGTTGGCCCAGTCCTCGCCCCGGCCGAACGCGCCGGTCAGCGCGGTAAACGCATAGCGGCCGGAGAACAGGAACCCGGCATTGGGATCGGCGCTTCGCGCCAGCAGCAGTCGCACGACGTCGAGCGTCGGGTGCTCTTCACTCGTGGACGGCAGCCGCGAATAGCATGCATACAGCAGCGGCTCCCACCGAAGCGGACCGCCTTTGGCGTTCACGAGCGACGGATCCCGATCGAGCCTCCGGCGTACCTCCTCGACGTCTCCCGCCGCGGCGGCCGAGTAGATGCTGGCACGGGCGAGGCCAGGATCCGCCGCGAGCATCCGGAGCGCTCTCATGGGGTTCGACCGATGCCAGCCGGCGTAAGTCAGGCAGACCAGCCTGACGAACACATCCACGTTCGACCCGGGATCTGGAGCGGGAGGCGGGTTCCAGATGAGCGGCGTGATATCGGCGAGATGCCGGGTGAGCGTCGCCCAGCTCGCGAACCCGTAGGACCGCGCCGTGACCAGCTGGGCATCGGTGAGCGCGAATCGCGTCGTCGCCGGTTTCCTCCGGGGATGGAATTCCTCGACTTCCCGCACGGCCGCGGGATTGCCCTCCTGCACGGCCTTCCGCAGCCGCTTGGCTTGCTTCCTGAGATGCTCGAGGGACGGATCGTCTGGCAGGGGCCGCGTCGGCATGGCAACCTCCCCGCCCGCGGAAGCGGGCTGACGGCCTGTGGTCCGCAGCATCAGGCGAGGAAGGAGCGTGCCGTCGATGTATCACGCGTCGGGTGGGCTTGGCCCTTTCCGCGGACTGGATGCGCCCCGGCGCGCGCCGCTATTATACGGCGTGAGCGCGCCCTTTCCAGCGTGCCGGTGGTCCCGGCCCTCTCCGCCACCCGGCGGCCGTTGAACCCTGAACCCTTGAACCCCTCAACCCCCTGAGTGCCGCATGCGGTCGATCCCTTGAGAACCGGCGGCGATGCTCCCGATCAACAAGCCGTCTCGCGCACCGACCGGGAACATAGGTTGAGGGATCGACGCGGGACCAAGGCGCCGGCGCCATGATAGGCTGATCCCTTTCGGACGGAGGTTGTTCGATGCGACGACGAGTGTCCTCGATGGGCGGAATAGCGGCCGCCGCCGCTCTGTTAGTCCTGCCCGCGTTGCGGGCACAGGCGCCGGCACGCGCAGATGCCGAGTACCTCCTCGAGGCGTACGATACGTACCGTTCGATGGCGGAGTCGTCACCCTATCGCACTATTCCATGGCAGTACCTCGGCCCCACGAACATCAGCGCCCGCGCGACTGACATCGACGTGGCGGACCGCAACGGCGCGCGCCGCATCTACGTGGGCTACGCGACGAGCGGCGTCTGGAAGACCGACGACAACGGCGCGACGTGGCAGGCCGTCTTCGAGCACCAGGCATCGACGAGCATTGGCGACGTCGCGGTCGCTCCGTCCAACCCCGATATCGTGTGGATCGGCACCGGCGAGGCCAATCTGTTTCGCGCATCGATGGCTGGCGTCGGCATCTACAAGTCGATCGACGGTGGACGCACCTTTGCGCACTCGGGCCTGACCGACACGCATACCATCGCTCGAATCGTCGTGCACCCCACCAACCCGGACATCGTGTACGTCGCGGCGACCGGGCACGCCTGGACCGACAACGAGATGCGCGGTGTGTTCAAGACCACTGACGGCGGCAAGACCTGGACGAAGGTGTTCTATCGGAGTCCCCGGACCGGCGCCGCGGACCTCGTCATGGATCCGTCGGATCCCAACACGCTCTACGCGTCGATGTGGCAGCGAATCCGCCGGAAGTGGAGCGATCCGCGCGTCGAGCCCGGATACAGCGAAGGCGGAATCTGGAGAACGACCGATGGCGGCGCAACCTGGATCGAGGCCAGCGAGGGGCTGCCGGCCGCGCGGTTCCGGGGGCGCACAGGGATCGACGTCTCACGCTCCAATCCCAGTGTGCTCTACGCGTTCGTCGACAACTATGACGAGGGCCGTCCCGCGCGCGAGAACGAGCGCGACGCCTATGGCCGCCCCATCGTCGAGAGCCGAATCAAGGCCGCCGAGATCTATCGCACGGACGACAAGGGCAAGACGTGGCGGAAGGCGTCCGAGAGCAACGACTTCATGACCGGACACTCCGGCACGTATGGGTGGGTGTTCGGACAGATTCGCGTAGACCCGACGAACCCCGACACGATCTACAGCATGGGCCTGGGTCTCCACGTCTCGCGAGACGCCGGGAAGACGTTCACGACCCTGCGCGGCATGCACGGCGACCATCATGGCCTGTGGATCGATCCGAAGAACCCGTCGATTCTCTACAACGCGAACGACGGCGGCTTCTACTGGTCGGAAGACGGCGGCAAGAAGTGGCAGTTCGCGAACACCGCGGCCGGCGCGCAGTTCTACAACGTGATGCTCGACACCAGCACGTCGTTCTGGGCATACGGCTCCATTCAGGACCACGGAAGCTATCGCGGCCGAGTGGACCTCGCCGCGGGCCGCGATCGCATCCCGGCGGTCGAGTGGGTCAGCGCTCCCGGCGGGGAAGGCTCGAACCAGGCGATCGACCCGAAAAACCCGGAGATCGTGTACTCCCACGGCTTCTACGGGAACTTCACGCGCGAGGACCTCAGCGTGTCAAAGGAGTGGCGCTGGGGCGGGCAGGGCCGGGGCCGCGGCGGGCGCGGACCGCGTCCCGGTGTGACCAACATCCGGCCCCAGGCCGAAGGCGGCGAGCTCCGCGCACAGTGGATGGCGCCTGTCGTCGTCTCGCCACACGACACCAGCACCATTTACACCGGTTACCAGTACGTCTTCCGCTCGACCAATCGTGGGGACACCTGGGAGCGCATCAGCCCGGATCTGACGGCCAACAATTCGGACGAGATGCTGCTGAAGAGCTCCAACGCGATTCCGTATCAAACGGTGACTGCGCTCGAGGAATCGCCGCGCGTCAAGGGCCTTATTTACGCGGGCACGGACGATGGACGGCTGCACGTGACCCGCGACGCCGGCAAGCAATGGACCGACCTGAGCCCCAACGTGCCAACCCGCCGGTGGTACTCACGCATCGTCCCCTCGCAACACGACGATGGGACGCTCTACGTCACGCAGCGAGGCCGGGAAGACGACGATTTCGGCGTCTATGTCTACAAGTCAACGGACTTCGGTAAGACGTTCGTGAGCCTTGCGGCCAACCTGCCGGCCGGTCCCGTCAACGTGATACGCGAAGATCCGGCAAGCGCAGGCACGCTCTACCTGGGCACGGACTTCGGTGCGTTCATCTCGACCGACGGCGGGAAGACGTGGCAGGTGCTCGGCGGGAATCTTCCCTCGACGCAGGTCTCCGATCTCCGATATCAGGCCCGCGACAACATCATCGTGATCTCGACCTACGGCCGCGGGATGTACGCGATGGACGGGCTGCGCGTGAAGAAACCCTGATCCCGAGGCACATGTGTGTCTGGTGGCCCCCGAGCGCTCGTCGGCGTGCTCGCCCTCGCGGCGTTGGTGGCCATCGCTGCCGGCCATGCGCCCGTGTCGGCCACGGAGCGCGCCTGCGAGTTCACGGATGCCGACCGAGGATGGGTGCAGCGCGCCCTCGATGGGTGGGAGGTCGTCCGGCGAGACTACTTGAAGCTCGACGGACGGCCGTTGCCGTGGATCGTCCTCTACGATGCCCGCTGCAGCTGGGACATCGCCCCGACCGATCCTCCGCTCGTCGCCAACTCGCGAATGCTGGCGAGCCCGCTGATGTTCGCCGGCGAGGCCCTGTACGTCCGGGCCACGCCGCATCAGGGCACGGTGCTGCTGCCCAATCGGATCGAGATTCCCATCGAGGTCAAAGCCAGCACGCAACTCTATCGAAACGACCGGTTGCCCTTCCTGGTCATGTCCATGCCCACGGTGTGGCGCGCCGACCGGCAGCATGCGATGAAGCCGTTCCTGGACGAATACCTGCAGGGTGTGTTCGTCCACGAGTTGACGCACGCACGACATCTCGTGGCAATCAACCGCCGGCTGCGCGGGCTGATACGCACGAACGACGTACCGGGCCGGCTCACCGATGATGTGATTCAGGTGAGATTCGGGAAGGAGCGGGGATTCTCGAAGGCGATCGATCGCGAGCGTGACTTGCTCTACCGGGCCGCCTTTGCCGGCGATCCGAAGATCCGTCGCGACCTCGTGATCAAAGCGCTCGCTGTGAAGCGCGAGCGCCACGCCACGTACTTCACCGGCGGGAATGCCGTGTACGCCGAGATCGAAGGAGTGTTCCTGACGATGGAAGGGGTGGCGCAGTGGGCCGCCTTTCGCCTCACCGAGACTCGCGGCAGCTCCCGAGGCGTACCGGCGCTCGCCCTCGTCCGCGACAACCGCAAGTACTGGTCGCAGGATCAGGGTCTCGCACTCTTCATGCTGCTCGACGCGATGGTGCCTGGCTGGCAGGCGCGCATGCTCGAGCCGCTCGCGCCGTCACCGTTCATGCTTCTCGAAGAGGCGGTGGATTCGGACAGCCGAGGCGGCCAGCCTTAGCCGAGCCGGGCGAACCACCAGATCGCGCCGCCGCCAACGGCCGATCCCCCAATCGCTCGATCGCCCGATCACCCAATCCCCGATCGCTCGATCGCGCGATCGCGCGATGGATGTATCCTGTACCTCGTGCCCGGGAGACCCTGGTTTGCCGCGTCGTTGGCCGTCGCAGCGATGGCAACAAGCGTCGTCGAGCGCCCGCGCGGGCAGGATACGCCTATCAGGGCCGGTATCGATCTCGTCGCGGTGGACTTCGCCGCGTTCGACCGCAACGGCCAGCCGGTCGGCGACCTTCAGTTGGAACAAATCGCGCTGAAGATCGGCGGCCGGCCGCGCCCGATCAAGTCGTTCCAGTACGTGCAGGTCGCGGGGGTGCCGGCTCGTGGTTCGGGCGAGGCGGCCATGGTCGAACTGCGCCCGCCGTTCGGCACCAATTATCTGGGCGACGCGGGCCGCGCAATCATCCTGATCATCGAGAACGATTCGCTGCGCGCCGCGATCGCACGCCACACCATGGATGCGGCCTCCGGGTTCGTCGCGGGTCTGTCCCCAAGAGATCGCGTCGCGCTCGTGACGATGCCTCGCGGTGGCCTGCTCATGGACCTCACCAGGGATCACGCGCGGGTCAGGAAACTGCTGGCGAACATCTCGGGTCAGGCTTCGCAGCGCGCGAGCGAATCCGAAAAATCCTGCCGCACGCGGGACACGCTCGACTCCCTCGCCGGGCTGCTCGAAGGGCTCACGGGCGTGGACACGCCGACGACGATCGTGTTCGTCTCCGGGGGAATTCTCACGCCTCGCCGGGATGCGCCGCTCTCGGGGCCGCCGGGTCCGTGCGAGCTGAGGGCCGTCCATTACGACGAGGTCGGAAAAGCGGCGATTGACGCACGCGCGAACTTCTACGTGATCAAGGCCGACGATCTCGTGATCGATTCCGCCGCCAACGCGTTCACCGATCCGGCCGCGAGCCGGTTCCGAAGCTCCGACGAAGAGCTGGCGGGAGTGGAAAGCCTCGCAGGGGTTACGAGCGGCCTGCTGCTCCGGCTGACCCCTTCGGATCACAGCGCGTTCGAGATCGTTGCACGGCAGACATCCGGGTACTACCTGGTGGCGTTCGAGCCGGAGGACGGGGAGCGCAACGGGCTGACGCATCGCGTCGACGTGGAGGTCTCGCGCCCGGAGGTGACCGTCCGCGTGCGGCCGCGCGTGGCGATTCCTCGAACGACCTCGCGGTCGATACCGACATCGCGGACCCCGCAGGCGATGCTGCGCGACGGACGCATGTACCGCGATCTGCCCCTCCGCGCGGCGGCCTTCGCCTCCGCGAATCCGGGAGACTCGAAACTCAAGATCGTGGCGGTTGCCGAGCCTCTCGATCGGCTGGCGACGATCACGTCCGCGGCATTCGGACTGGTCGACAGTCGCGGGCGGCTCGTCGCGCAGTGGACCGCAAACGAGCGCGAGCTCGCTCGGTCCCCGCTCGCGTCGGCAGGCGTCGCCGCGCCCGGCAGCTACCGGCTGCGTGTGGCGGCCCTGGACAGCTTGGGTCGCCGGGGTGCGGCCGATTACGAATTCGAGGCGGCGCTGGCTCGAGCCGGGCCGCTGGCAGCCAGTGCCCTCGTGCCGGGGGTGAGCCGACGCGGTTTCGTGCCCAGACTGCAGTTCGGGGCCGAGCCAACGGCCATGGGTTTCTTCGAGCTGTACGGAGCCGTTCCGCAGACTTCGACCGCCTCGGTGGCCTTCGAGATCGCCATCGCGTCCGATGGCCCTGCCATCGCCCATGTGCCTGGCGTTGTGACCGCCACGACAGATCCCGGGGTCCTGCGAGCCTCCGGCGTTGTTCCCCTGGCCGCGCTGGTTCCAGGCGACTACAGTCTTCGTGCCGTCGTCAGCATCAACGGCCAACCAGTCGGTCAGTTGAGCCGGACCATCCGGAAGGCGATCCCTTAGGTCACGCGACCGCTTCGATCACGCGATGGCCTAGATCACGCGATGTCGATCGCGCGATCACGCGATCGCTCGATCGCTCGATCACGCGATCGCGCGATACCCTGGTCTGTCCTCGTCGAGTTACACACGTGTGGCCCCCGGTGGACGGAATTCCAGCGGATGCGATTCGCCTGGTGCAAGCGCACCCCGACCCGTCTGGAAGTGCCTCCCGCGGCGCGAGTTGTACGCGTGGATTCCGGCTCGCCGAGCGCAGCCGTGGCACCTCGATTGCTCAGGCATTGAGTACGCCTGCCCGACTGGGAGGTCCTTCGGTGACGCCGAACATCCGGATCATTGGCGCGGCCATCCTGGCCGTCAGCTCGGCCATCGCCTTCTGGCCTCACGAGGCGGCAGCGCAGCGGCGGGCCGTGCGCCGGACGCCGGGCCGCCCGGTGGTGGTCGTCGCTCCCCGCTACTACTACCGTCCGTACTACTATTACCGTCCCTACTTCTACCCAGGCTTCTACAGCCCGTACTACTGGGGACTGTACGCACAGTATCCGTATCCGCCGTACGGCTATCGGTACCCCGTGTACGATATTGCCGGTTCGGCGCGGCTCCAGGTCACCCCTCGCAATGCCCAGGTCTTCGTAGACGGCTATTTCGTCGGCATCGTGGACGACTTCGACGGCTACTGGCAGCGCCTGCACGTGGAAGCGGGCGAACACGAGCTGATGCTCTACCTCGAGGGCTATCGTACGGTCCGTCAGAAAGTACTGTTCCGGCCCCGGTCAACGCTGAGGATTGCCATTGTGATGGAGCCGCTCGCAACCGGCGAAGCGAACGAGCCCCGGCCCACACCTGCGGAGCGCACGCCTGCCGAGCGCACGCGCGAACGCGACGATCCGCGACGGCCCTCTCGCTCGTATGGCCGGGACCAGCCGTCGGATCCCGGCACGCTCTCGCTCCGCGTGCAGCCCGACGACGCGGTCGTGCTGGTCGACGGAGAGGAGTGGGACCGGCCGGAAGGTGAGAGCCGGTTCTTCATCGACCTCGCCGAGGGCAGTCACCGTCTGGAGGTGCGGAAGGAGGGATTCCGCACCTACACGCGATCGATTGAGGTGCGGCGGGGCGAGACCGTTACCTTGAACGTGAGCCTCACAACAGGCGGAGGCTCACCGGCAATCGAGGCCAGGTAGTGTCCATCACGTCCTGCCTGGGTCGGTGGCAGCGGGCGGCCGCACGCCTCAGCCAGGCAGGGTGATCTCGAACACGGCGCCGCCACCAGCCGCGTTCGAGGCGATCACCGTCCCGCCGTGACGATCGACGATGGCCTTGACGATGGACAGCCCGAGGCCGCTTCCTGACGAACCCTCCGCGGCCGCGCGCGCCGTATCGACCTTGTAGAAGCGATCGAAGACCCGCGCCAGGTGCTCGGGCGGAATGCCTGGTCCGCTGTCCTGGACGGAAATCCTGACGCCGCCTGGCACCTGTCTGGCGTCCAGCTCCAACCTGCCGGCATCGGGCGTATGCCTCAGGGCGTTGGCGGCGAGATTCTGCAGGGCCTGCTCGAGGCGATGTGGATCGCCCCGGACCTCGAGCCCGTCGGGTTGGATCGAGATGCGCACGTCGATCCGCCGGTCTCGAATCGATGGGCCGTGCCTGTCGGTGATGCGGCCGAACAGCTCGGCGATCCTAACGGGCTCGACCGCAAGCGTGTCGCCTCCACCCTCGAGTCGCGCCAGGTCGAGGAGATCGCCGATGATCGCTTCCAGTTTCTGCGTCTCCTCTTCGATGATGGCCATGTGCCGGAGGCGCGTCGCCTCGTCGAGCCGCAGGTTGGGCATGCCGAGCGTTTCCGTGTAACCGCGGATTGCGGTCAAGGGCGTCATGAGCTCGTGCGACACGTCCGCGAGCAGCTGACGGCGCGCGCGATCGGATGCCAGCACCGCCGCTTCGCGCGCGCTCAAATCGTCCGCCATCCGGTTGAAGGCGCGAGCCAGCGACGTCACCTCGTCGCCGCCCGTTTCCACCGCGCGCACGTCGGTTCTTCCCTCGCCGAGCGCGGTGGCCGCCTGCTCGAGCGCTCGAAGGCGCTTGTGCGCCGGCCTGAAGATCAGCAGCGCCATCACCGCTGATCCGGCGAACCAGGTCGGCACCCAGATTTCCGGCACGGTGCAGGCGCTGTACGCCGATTTCAATTCGATCGTCAAGAAGGGACAGGTCGTAGCGCGTCTCGATCCGTCGCTCGTGCAGGCCGAGATCGAGCAGGCGGGCGCCGCGTTGACACGCGCACAGGCCGACGAGGAGCGTTTGACGATTGCCCTGGCGGATGCCGAGGCCAAGGGGCGGCGAGCGCGCGAGCTGGCCGATCGGCAGCTGATTTCCGCGAGCGATCTCGAGACGGCGGAAGTGACGCGCAAGTCGGCGGAGGCACAGCTGCGCGCCCAGCGCGCCCAGGTGACGCAGGCGCGGGCCTCGCTGTCGCAGGCCGAGGTCAGCCTGCAGAAGACCGTGATCGCGGCGCCCATCGATGGGATCGTGATTGCCAGGAACGTCGATGTCGGCCAGACCGTGGCCGCGAGCCTGTCTGCGCCCACCCTGTTCGAGATTGCTGCCGACCTCGCCCAGATGCAGGTCAAGGCGAGCGTGGACGAGTCCGATCTCGGGCAGATTCGGGATGGACAGGCAGTCACGTTCACCGTCGACGCCTATCCCGGTGACGTCTTCAAGGGCGTCGTCCGTCAAGTCCGTTTGAACCCTGTCGTCGAGCAGAACGTCGTCACGTACGCGACAATCATCACCGCGCCCAATCCGGACCTGAAGCTGAGACCCGGAATGACCGCCAACGTCAGCGTGGAAACGGCCCGGCGCAATGACGCGCTACGCGTTCCGAGTGCGGCCCTGCGGTTCAGGCCCAATACCGATGTGCTCGCGGCCCTCGGTTCTCAGCAGGGTGAGCGCGCCGCCAACCAAAGTGCGCCGGCAGACGTCCATACAGTGTGGTTGTTCGACGGCGGTCTGCACCCTGTTCGCGTGAGGGCGGGCGTCAGCGATGGCACGTTTACCGAAATCGTCGAGGGTGAGATCGAGGCAGGCGCCAGAGTGGCGATCCGGGTTGCGCCAGCCGGCGACAGCTCCTCGAAGCCAGCTTCGACCAATCCGCTCATGAGCTCGCCGCCGCCGCGTCGGTTCTGAGCATCGTGATGCAGCCGGAAACTCCCAACCGGCTGAGCAGCACCGCCGCGGGTGGACTCCTCCCCATCCGCGGCGGTCGCGTTTTCAGCGAGCTCTCGATTCCGGCTCCCGAATCGGTCTCCCAGATTAGCCTCCAAGGAGGCGACCGTGAGACCCTTGGGCAGTTGGAGGTAGAGAGTTTTCCAGTGCGTCGATGCTCGTGCAACCCCGCCGGCGCGCCCCGGCCCCATCCTGCTAAGCCGAGGTCCGCATGCTATCATCCACGCGGCCAGCGGATGTCGATTCGTCGGGCGCGCAGGTATTGGTGGTGTTGGCGACAGCCTGACGCGAGGAGCGTCTGCACAGCCCGCACTGACAATCATGATCGCCCGCATCTGGCACGGCATAACCCGCGCCGAGGACTACGACGCGTACTGGAAGTTCCTGCACGAGCGAGCCATCCCCGACTACAGGTCCACGCCCGGAAACCTGGGCGTGCGGGTGTTTCGACGCCTCGATGGTGACCGCGCGCATTTCCTGACACAGAGCTACTGGCCCTCGCTCGAGGCCGTTCGTGCGTTCGCCGGCGAGGACATCTCGCAGGCCCAGTACTATCCCGAGGATGGCGACTACCTGCTCGAGTTCGAGCCGACCGTCCAGCATTACGAGGTCACGGACGCCGACGTGCCGTCGGACGATAGGCGTTGAGAAACATCCGTGGCCCGGGCTCGGGACTCGGGGCTCGGGGCTCGGGGCTCGGGGAGGGACGACGACGTGGCTGATGCATTCATGGAGGCGGCCATCGAAGAGGCTGCACAGGGGGAGCGCGAGGGTGGCATTCCGATCGGATCCGTGCTCGTTCATCGCGGGCAGATCATCGGGCGCGGCCACAACCGGCGTATCCAGCGCGGGAGCGCCATCCTGCACGGCGAGATGGACGCGCTCGACAACGCCGGCCGTCAACAGGCCGCGGTGTATCGTGAGTCGGTGCTGTACACGACGCTGTCGCCGTGCCCGATGTGCAGCGGCGCCATCCTTCTCTACGGCATTCCACGGGTCGTCATCGGCGAGAACCAGACGTTTCTCGGCGAAGAGGACCTCCTGCGGTCCCGTGGGGTGGCCGTTGACGTGCGCCAGGACCCCACATGTATCCGTTTGATGTCGCGTTTCATTCAGGGCTCCCCTGAGTTGTGGAACGAAGACATCGGCGTGCCCGGGACACCATGAGTGACATCGCCGATCGCTGCCGCACGTTCCACCAGCTCCATGCGTCCGGTTGCTTCGTGATACCGAATCCGTGGGACGTCGGCAGCGCGCGCGTGCTCGCCAGCCTTGGGTTTCCGGCGCTTGCGACGACGAGCGCCGGCTTTGCCTGGTCGGTGGGCCGCCGTGATGGACAGGTGCCGCTGGGGCAGGTACTGGGGCACCTGCAGGCGGTCGCTGCGAGCGTGGACGTCCCGGTCAACGCCGATTTCCAGGGCGGCTTTGCGGTGGCGCCGGAAGAGGTCGCCTCCAACGTCGCCCTGGCAGTGATGACGGGAATCGCGGGGCTTTCGATCGAGGACTCCACCGGCGATCCGTCCAACCCGCTCTTTGATTTCACGCTCGCGGTGGAGCGTGTCCAGGCCGCCCGACAGGCGATCGATCGAAGTGGAACCGGCGTGCTGCTCACCGGCCGCTCCGAGGGTTTCATCGCCGGCCGTCCGGATCTCCGCGCGACGATCGGCCGGCTCACCGCGTACGCGGAGGCGGGCGCCGAGTGTCTATACGCGCCGGGGATCCGCGACATGAACGACATCAGGGCGATCGTGCAGGCCGTCGCCCCGCGTTCCCTCAACGTTCTGGTCAGCAGTGGCTTTGCCACGGTGACGCAGCTCGCCGAGGCGGGCGTTCGGCGAATCAGCGTCGGCGGCGCGCTGGCGCGCGCGGCCTGGTCAGGTTTCCTGGAGGCTGCCAGGGAGATTGCCCAGCGCGGCACGTTCACGAACCTCGGCCGCGGTGTTCCGTCTGCCGAAATCGAGGGTCGGTTCGGATCCGAGTGATGGCACTAGTGGACTGTCTACTCGATTTCTAAAGCGGGCCGCTCCGTCGTCACGGCCCGGAAACCGCCGCTGCATTCCAGTGGTGACACTTCACTTTCCGCTGATACGGTCCACTAGCCCGGCGCGGCCGCGATGGCCGAACAGCCGCGATTGCACCTATCCCGCGCGCTCGGCCGCCTTGGTCGCCGCGATGCGGCGCGCCACGATTAGTTGCCAGGCCAGGTAGCTTGCGACCACCAGCCGGTTCATCCAGCCGGCCCAGACCTCGTTGGTGAACCCGCCGGCGCGGGGCACGGCCCACCCGAGATAGACAATCATCATCGCAAGGCTGATCCACGTCGCGTGCGCTGACCACATGAGCGCACGGCGGTGAGTCGCCCAGGTGGAATTCGACCTCCAGAGGCTCGAGCTGATCAGCATTGCGGCGAGCGGAATACCGGGTATCCCGATCATCGACGCCCCGGCGTGGATGGCGCCGGCCGTCGTCGTGTCGCCGGCCCTTGCCGTGACGGGATCCTGCGGAAACAGGCCGGCGGCTACGAGAGCGGCGGCGACCATCAGCAAGACCGCCACACCGATTCTCCCGGATCGCGTGCGCACGACGTCGTGCGCCGCCCGCGCCAGTCCGGCGCAACTCGCGGCCCAGATCAGGAACGCAAGCTTCATGATCCAGCCATGCCGGCCGATGGCGTATTCGCTGATGAACCGCCAGGACGGTTCGAATTCCGGTTTGACGCCGTGCAGGGCGACAATGATCAGGGCAACGGCGCAGACGCCCGTTGCGGCGAGCCGCGCCGCCGGCGCCGTCGGGTTCAGGGCCACCGACGATCGAGACGTTACAGTGTGGGTCATATCAGCCTCGCGTTTCGCTTGGGTCCACCGGACGCCGTGCGCGCCCCCGCATTATCATGAATTAAATATATTAAACTATATTCAATTATGGCGCAAACATCCAGGAGACGATATGTGTCACGCGTACGGAGCCGGGCGGCCGACGCCACCAGGGCGCGTATTCTGACCGCCGCCAAGGGGCTGTTCGTGCGGCATGGCATCGACGCGGTCACGATTGCGAGGATCGCGCGGAAGGCGGGCGTCTCCGTGCCCACCGTGTATTCGGTCTACAGATCGAAGGAGGGCATTCTCCGGGCGCTGATGACCGCGGCGCTGTTTGGCGAGCGCTTCGAGAGCGCGCGGGCGAAGTTGCGGGGCGTGACCGATCCCGTCAAGCTGATTGCGCTGACGCCGCAGGTGGCGCGCGCCGTTTATGAGGCCGAACGCTCGGAGCTGGGCTTGCTGCGCGGCGCCACCGCGTTCTCACCGGCGCTCCGGAAGCTGGAGCAGGAGTTCGAGAAGATCCGGCTCGACATGCAGGAAGAGCGCGTGCGGCTGCTCTTCGCCCAGTCCAAAGAGAAGCAGGGCCTCGGATTCGATGAAGCGCGGCAGATCCTCTGGATGTACACCAGCCGGGACGTCTATCGCATGCTGGTGCTCGAGAGCGGCTGGACGCCAGACCGCTATCAGGACTGGCTGTCGGACACTCTGGTGAACGCGCTCGCCAGCCAGGTCGAGGGTGATCGCCCTATCCGTGGCCGGATACGCCGCCGGTTTCCCGCGCGGCGCAGCCACGGATAGGCCAGAACCATCAGGCTCCCTAAGGTGTCAGATACATCAGCGATCCCGGCGTCGTCAGCGTTTCTCCCGTTTCGAGGAGGGTCTTCAGACCGGACAGCACCATCGGCCAGCCACCGTACAGCTCGTCGTTGGCCCCCTCGCGGAGCTGGTCGTGGATAACCCTGAGGCAGCACGAATCGCCGACCGCCTGGATCTCCCAGGTCACCCTCGAGGTTCCTTCGCGTTTGACATCATCACTCCAGAGCGCCCTGAAGGTCTGGACCAGCCGCCGAGGCGGATCGACTTCGAGGTTTTCGCCCTCGCTGATCGGCATACCGGGCGAGACGGTCATGTCCGAGGTTCGTCCCGTGTAGGACGAACCCGGTTTCCAGTCGGAGTAGACGCCAACCCCGAACGTGTACTTGCGCCGCATCTCCGGGTCGGTGATTGCGTGCCACAGTCGTTCGGGGGTCGTCTTGATGTAGATCTCGAAAATCTTTTCCATGAAGCCCTCCTCGAGTCCCTTTTTGAGCCCGCTGAGCATCGCGGCCCAAGGCTCGGTGTACTTGTCGATCCACCGGTCGTGGATCAGGCGGATTGGCACGGGGTTCAGGAAGTGCAGCTTCTCGCGGCCACGCCGTTGGCTGACCACGAGGCCCGCCTCCTCCAGCACTCGCAGGTGCTTCATGACGCCGAATCGTGTCATCGTCAGACGTCGCTCGAGCGCACCCAGGGTCTGGCCGTCCTGCCTGAACAGTTCGTCGAGCAGGCCCCGCCGGGTGGAATCCGCAAGGGCCTTGAACACCGCGTCCATGGGGCCCACTATATGTGACTAATCGGTCACATGTCAAGGCCATTGGGGGTTCGTCGCCGGTCCCCGAACATCACGTTGGTGAACCGGCGTCAGCGCTGTAGAGTACGGCGCCCGGTGATTCATGAAAACCACCGTCTATCGGCGGACGAGCATCCGGTTGAAACAAGCCGTGAGGGGTCACGAACGACTGGCGCGGACGATCCTCGCGATATCCTTCCTCCTCGCCCACTGTATCGCCACAGACGGTGCGCACCACCCCGCCGCCCCGCGAACAGTGCTGCAGGAAGCTGTGATCGCCGGTCTGGATCACATTCCGATCGCGGTCACGGATCTGGATCGCGCGGCGCAGCGGTATCGCGAGCTCGGGTTTGCTCTGAAGCAGGGCACGCCCCACGCCAACGGTATCCGCAATCAGCATGTCAAGTTTCCCGACGGCACCGAGCTCGAGCTGATCACGGCTCCCGAGGAGCGTGATTCCCTGACGACAAAATACCGGCGTCATCTTCGCGCGGGCGACGGTCCGGCGTTTCTGGCGTTTTACGCGCCGGCGCTCGATCGCGTCGAAGAGGGCCTCGCTGCCACGAAGGTCGGCTACCGCCGCAACCCTGGGTACCTGGCTATCGCCGATCCGCATCCGCTCGACTACATCTTCTTCGGCGGCCGCAATCGATCGCCGACGGATCGGCCGGAGCACTTCGCGCACGAGAACGGGGCAGAGTCGCTGATCGAGGTGTGGCTCGCGGGTGACGATCTGTCACACGAGCGGGCGATGCTCGAGGCGCTGGGCGCGGCCCTCACGGTCACCGAAGTCCACGTGCCCGATCGCGTCAAAGCCGAGGTCGCGCACTTGAGCGAGGGCGCCGTCGTATTCCTGCCCGGCACACGCCAGCTCGTACCCGGCCGGCGCATCGTTGGCGCGGCTCTCCGTGTCGCCAGCCTTGCGAGGGTCCGCAAGGTGCTGGGCGTTGTCGCGCAAGCTTCGCCTTCCACTGCAACGAGCGTCTTCCTGCCGCCCACGAGCACCCACGGCTTGTGGCTCGAGTTCCGGGAGGCTCGTTGACCGTCCAGATGTCACCCCCGGTTACACAGGGTTTTTTGAGGCAGCAAGACGTACCACCTTCCGGCCTGCTCGTCGTAGCCGGCGGGGGGCTGATGCTGATCCTGGCCGTCGCGTTCATTTACCACAAGGCTGTCACTACTTACTTCTACAACGACGATTTTCAGTGGCTTCAGCAGGCACCCCAGTTCGAGCTGGCAAACGTGCTGCGGCTCGATCGGTACGATCATTTCTATCGCCCCGTCATCGAAGTCTACTTTCACGTCGGGAGCAGGCTTTTCGGCTGTTCGGCGCTGCCGTTTCACCTGGCAAGCATCGCGGTTCACCTCGTCAATACGCTGCTGCTCTTCCTGTTCGCGCGCGACCTCTCCGGGCGCTTGTCGTTCGCCTCGCTGACGGCCCTGTTCTTCTGCGTGCAGCCCGGGTTCGTGCAAGCCGTCGTATGGGTGGGGGCCATTACCGATCTCCTGCCGGCGTTGTGGTACCTGTTGACGCTCTGGATGTATCTCCTGTTCCTGCAGCGGCGGCGCCCGTGGTTCTACGGCCTCGCGCTGGTCGCGTTTGCTCTCTGTCACCTCACGCACGAAAGCTCGGCGACGTTGCTCGCGATGATGGTCGCCCTCGAAGCGACGGTGCTTCTCCAGGCCGGGTCGTCGCTCGGGGAGATGCTGAGCCCGAGGCGCGTGACGCGATACCTACCGTTTGCGGCCATGCTCATCGGTTATCTACTGATCGCGTACGTGGTGAACAGTCGCAGCTACCTGGTCCAGGAGGGCCATTATCGATTCGGCTGGCACGTCGTGCCGAACATGTTCCGATACATCGTCGCCCTTTCGGTGTGGACGCGTGCGCTGACGTCGTACGTCGTGATAGCTGCCGTGATGGCGGCGCTCGTGGT
Organism: Vicinamibacterales bacterium; assembly: GCA_035711845.1. Taxonomy (GTDB): domain Bacteria; phylum Acidobacteriota; class Vicinamibacteria; order Vicinamibacterales; family 2-12-FULL-66-21; genus DASTBU01. The sequence continues at coordinate 49,732 of DASTBU010000069.1, read as the reverse complement.
ACGCGCCGGGCCACGACTGAGGTTCTCGGTCCTGTGGATCTTCGTGACGCTGGCGCCCGCCTCGTTGTTCACATGGGGGATCGAATCGCGGTATCTCTATCTGCCCGCCGCAGGATTTGCCCTGGTGCTCGCCGATCTGATGCTCGGCTTGTACACCTCGTCCATGGGATCCTTCAGCCCGCGCGTCGCCCGCATCGTGACGATCTTCGTCGTCGCCGGTGTCTCCGTGCGGTTCGCCGTCTTCGCAGAAAAGAGCGCACGGGACTTCCGCCAGCAGACACGTCCGTACGAAGAGCTGGCGGTGGCAGTCCGAGAGGCCAACCCGGCGCCGGGGCCGGGCGGTGTGGTGGTCGTTGACCGCTCGACGGCCGAAACCGTCCCCCCTATGTACCTCGAGCCCGCTCTTCAAACCATCTACTGCCGCAGTGACGTCCGCGCGATCGTTCGATGAGGGCGGTACACCATGAAGGAAGTCAATTTCTACGACAGCCAGTACGGGCACCTGACAGCGAGCGTCCAGACCGACATTCGCCGGGAAACTTATGGCGAGGATCTCGGTCAGGCGAGCTGGATCACGCTGCGGGAGGCGCTCGAGTGGTTCCAACGGCTCGGGCTTGGACCCGGCCAGAAGGCGCTCGAGGTGGCGTGCGGCTCGGGAGGGGTTGCGCTTCGGATGGCGAGAGAAACCGGATCGTCCTGCGTCGGCGTGGACATCAACGTCCATGGTATCGACGCCGCAAACCAGCTTGCCGCACGCGAGGGGATGGCCTCCCTGCTCTCGTTCCAGGTCGTTGACGCCGCCGGCCAGCTCCCGTTTCCCGACGAGTCCTTCGATGCCGTTTTCTGTAACGACGCGATCAATCACCTTCCGGGCCGCCTCGGGGTTCTCACGGACTGGTATCGTGCGCTGAAGCCCGGCGGGCGTCTGCTGTTCACGGATCCGATCGTCGTGACGGGTCAGTTGTCGAACGAAGAGATTCGACTCCGCAGCTCCATCGGGTTCTTTCTGTTCACACCGGTCGGGCACAACGAGCGCCTGCTGGAGCAGAGCGGCTTCACGATCCGCGAGGTCCGCGATGTCACCGGGGCGGTCGCGTCCGTGTCGCGGAAGTGGCGGGACGCCAGGGCCCGGCGGCGGGAACACCTTCTGGCGTTGGAGGGCGAACAATCGTACGATGGGTTTCAGCGCTTCCTCGACACGGTCTGCACGCTGGCCAGCGAGAAACGCCTCTCGCGGTTCATGTATCTGGCCACCAAACCGTCGCGATGAACCACTCGGGTGCTCAATCGGATCGCGTCGGTCCTGGGCGCCTATCTCGAGCGAATCGGAGCAATTGATGTCCTTGTCGGTGTCCGGAAGGCACGCCGGTCTCGTGTTGACCGTGGTGGGGATGGTGGCAGGTGTTTTCGCGTTGGCGCCCATTCCGCAGGGCTCGGCCGCTCACCTGATGGTGGATGGCCGTCCCTTTTTCGGGATTCCGAACGGCTTCGATGTCCTGTCGAACATCCCGTTCGCCGCCGTTGGCCTGCTCGGCCTTGCCACGACATTCGCCACGCACGCCAGCCGTTCATCCCCCTTTTCGGATCGCTGGGAACGGTGGCCTTACGCCGTCTTGTTTGCGAACGTGGCTCTGGTTGCCGTGGGATCCAGCTACTATCATCTGGCGCCCGACAACGCCCGGCTGGTCTGGGACCGGCTGCCGATGTCGATGGCGTTCGTCGCGTTGCTGGCGGCGTTGCTCGCGGAGCGTGTCAGCGTGCCGCTGAGCCGCCGGCTGTTCGTCCCGCTCCTCGTTGCCGGCGCGGCGAGCGTTCCGTACTGGTATTGGACCGAGATTCGGAACGCCGGGGACCTGCGGCCGTACATCCTCGTTCAGTTCGGCTCCCTGGTCGTGATCGTGCTGCTGCTCGTGCTCTACCCGGCACGCCATCGAGGAACTCGATACCTCGTTGCCGGGCTCGGGGCGTATGCAATCGCCAAAGGCTTCGAGCTGAGCGACGGGCCCATCTTCGCGTTTGGCGGCATCGCCAGCGGGCATACTTTGAAGCATCTGGCGGCGGCTGCCGGTGTCGCCTGCCTCGTCGTCATGCTGCGGGTGCGTACCCGACCGGTCGGCGTGCGGCCGGCTGTCCAGCCGGGTTCAGCAGCTTCGCGCCGGCGGGGTACCGAGCCTCCGGAACGATCGCGGCCGCTCTCCTCGAGCCCGGTCTGAAACAATTCTCTTCAAACGAATCGATCGCGCGTCTCCGGCGCGCCACCTGCCCGGCCTCGAACGAACGCCTGACTCAAAGGCCCGGATTCGAGTCGGTCAGGGCCTCTACCACCCAACCTCGTCAGCGATTGGCGGGTCTATATGCGGTGAGACGGAGAATCGGCGTACAGTCGATGTCATGAGCCGGCGCACGCGCCGGATCGAAGGAGGTAAGAACATGCGCATGCCGGCGGCTATCGGAGCAGCGGCCCTGATCATCGGGGTGGGTGTTATCGCGCTCGCGCAGGAGACGCAGCAGTTGCCCGGGTTTGGAACCGGGATCGTCAAGGTGGCGGGAACGGTCGATATCGGCAACACCCCGCTGGTCATCGCGCATCAGGCGGGGGAGTGGAAGATGGTCGTCACCAACCCCGTCGACGTCCGTGTGGCCAACACACCGACCGTGTCCGTGGCCTCGCCGGACTTCGTCCGCAAGGGGAGCCGATACGAGATCACGTGGTCTACCGGCGATCGCCAGCAGATATCCGTCGTCGAGCTGGGCCCGGGTGCGTGGATGAAGGTGGACGCCGGGGCGAAGCAGCGCTGGGTCAACCTGTCATCCGCCAGGGCGATCGACGAGGTGCCCTGATGGAGTACGGGACCAGGATGGCTGGTAGAATGCCCCCACGTTCCCGCACGCCTCACTGTTTCTGAGTACATTTCAGCGCCCGCTCATGGCATTCGCGGGCCGGTCGGCTAATCTCCAGGGTGAGCAAGGAGGCTCCGGCCGTGAGGATTGCGCTGATTTCACCGAAGGGCCCGCTCTACCGCCACCGGGGCGGCATTTTCCGCCGCTCGCTCCGGTATGCGCCGCTCACGCTCACGACGCTGGCCTCGCTGGTTCCCCGGGAGCTCGAGGCGGAACTGGTCCTCATCGACGAAGGGATCGAGGAGGTTCCAGCCGATCTCGACGCAGACCTCGTGGGCATGACCGTGATCACCGGCACCGCTCCCCGCGCCTACGAGCTGGCATCGCGCCTCCGAGCGCGCGGGATTCCCGTCGTGCTCGGCGGACCCCACGTGACGTTGATTCCCGACGATGCACAGCCGCATGCGGATGCGGTGGTGGCCGGCTACGCCGAAGACACCTGGCCGCAGCTTCTTCGCGACTTCGGTGCGGGGCTGATGCGGCCCCGTTACGTGCAGGATCCTGACCTGTCGCTCGCGAACCGCCCGTTTCCCAGGCGTGACCTTCTACCGGCCAGGCACTACCTCACGAACAGTGTGTTCGAAGCCACCCGCGCCTGCATCCACAACTGCGATTTCTGCGTGGTCCCTGCCGCCTGGGGCCGGCGGCCCTATCAGAAGCCCGTGACGGAAGTCGTCGCCGATATCCGGCAGCACGGGGCGCGAAAGCTGATCTTCGTGGACCTGAACCTGATCGCCGACCGGGACTACGCTGCACGGCTGTTCGAAGCGCTGGTTCCGCTCGGCGTGCGATGGTATGGCCTGTCCACGGTGTTGCTCGCAGACGATGAGCCACTGCTGAAGCTGGCGGCGCGCAGCGGGTGCCGCGGTCTGCTCCTTGGCTTCGAGTCGATCCGGTCCAGGAACCTGCGCGAATCGAGCAAGGGCTTCAACCGGCCCGAGCGCTTCACGGAGGTGATCGCCTTGCTGCACACGCACGGGATCGCCGTATACGGCTGCTTCGTGTTCGGCATGGATCATGACACGCCGGACGTGTTTCTCGAGACGGCGCGCTTTGCCGTCGACGCAAGGATAGACCTTCCGCGGTTCGCCATCGTGACGCCATTTCCCGGCACCGCGCTCCACCGGCGCCTCGAACAGGAAGGCCGCATCCTCACGCGCAATTGGGAGCTGTATGACGGCCAGCACGTGGTCTTTCAGCCGGCGGGGATGACGATCCAGCAATTGCAGGACGGCACCGAGCAGGCGTGGAAGTACGCCTACTCGATGCCGTCGATCGCCAGCCGTCTGCGCGGCTCCCCCGCGCCGCCCTGGGTGGGCCTGACGACCAATCTCGCGTACAGGTTCTACGCCCACAACCTGCATCGGTTCTACAACTGCGACTGGATCATCGGTGGCCCCCACGTCGCACGTGGCACCTCGCACGTCGCACGTGGCACCTCGCATGTCGCACGTGCACGTCGCACGTCGGACGTGACAAGTCGCACGTCGCATCTCGCACGTGGCACGTCACACGTGACACGCCGCACGTGACAAGTGCCATCATGCCCCCCCTCCGCCTCACGCTCATCCATCCCTGCATCGGGCGGCGCGCCGGGCACCGCTACATCCGATCCTGGGAGATGGAACCGCTGCCGCCGGCGACGATTGCCGGATTGACCCCATCCGACGTGGAGGTGCGCTTCTACGACGACCGAATGGAGCCGGTTCCCTACGACGAGCCAGCCGATCTCGTGGCCATCAGCGTGGAGACCTATACAGCGCGCCGCGCCTATCAGATCGCCACGGAATACCGCCGCCGTCGCGTGCCGGTTGTCATGGGCGGGTTCCACGCGACGCTCTGTCCGGAGGAGGTGTCACAGTACGCGGAGTCGGTCGTCGTGGGCGAGGCCGAGACGATTTGGCCCGTCCTCATCGATGATGTCCGCCACGGGCGGCTGGAGCCTGTGTACCGGGCGGCCGCCCGGCCTTCACTCTGCGGCTTGCGGCCCGACCGCCGGATCTTCCGCGGCAAGCGGTATCTGCCGATCGGTCTCGTAGAAGCGGGTCGCGGCTGCCATTTCCGCTGCGAGTTCTGCGCCGTGCAATCCATGTTTGGCAGCACGCAGACCCGGCGTCCTGCCGACGAGATCCTGTCCGAGGTCGCCTCGCTTCGACGCGAGAAAGCCCTGTTCTTCTTCGTTGACGACAACATTACGTCGAACATGGCCGAGGCGAAGGCCTTCTTTCGAGAGCTCGCATCGCTGCGGGTTCGCTGGGTCAGTCAGGCGAGCATCAACGCCGCGCACGACGAAGAGTTCCTCGCCCTCATCTCCCGCAGCGGCTGCCAGGGCCTGCTGATTGGATTCGAGAGCCTGGATCCGGCTGCGCTCGCCGCCATGAACAAGAGCTTCAACACGATGCGCGGCGGATACGAGGCCGCGCTGGCGAACCTTCGGCGTTACGGACTCCGGCTGTACGCGACCTTCATTTTTGGTTACGATGCCGACACCACCGAGAGCTTCGCGCGGGCGACGGAGTTTGCGAAAGAACATCGCTTCTACATCGCGGCGTTCAACCACCTCACGCCATTTCCCGGGACGCCCCTCTACGGGCGGTTGAGCGCCGAGCGGCGGCTCCTGTTCGATAAGTGGTGGCTCGATGGCCGGTATCGATACAACATGGTTCCATTCGAGCCGCTGGCGATGACGGCGGAAGAGTTGCAGCGGCAGTGTCTGGAAGCACGCCGCTCGTTCTACGCATGGTCGAGCATCGTCCGCCGCGGGTTCGACGGCGTGAATCGCGCAAACGGATTCATGTTCCGACATTTTTTTCCCATCAACGGCATGCTGCGTGTCGATACCACGAGGCGCGACGGCTTTCCGCTCGGAGACGAAGCATGGACGGGCTCCCTGCTGCGCGCACATTGAAGCGCCGGGCCCTCGTGGCGCGCGGTCGCGCCGTGCGAGACGGGGGGCGCTTCACCTTCAGCGTTGCCCGCGAGCCGGACGATGCCGATATCCGCCAACTCCTGCGGGAGACGCCGTTGCCTGGAAGTGTCAGCCTGTCGATGGAGCGCGAGCCCGATGCATTCGCCTCCGCAGGCATCGAAGGCGATGTGCACGACGTCATCGTTGCGCGCCATCGCGAGACAGGACAGATAGCGGGGATGGCGAGCCGATCGTCCAGGGAGCGGTACGTCAACGGCCGTGCGTCGCGCGTCGGGTATCTCGGACAGCTCAGGCTGGCGGCGTCGTTCCGCCGTCAGCCCGATCTTCTCGCCGGGGGGTTCGAGTTCTGCCGCGCGCTGCACGGGCGCGACGGTGCTGCGATCTACCTGGCGAGCGTTGTGGCCGACAACGTGGCAGCCCGGCGTCTGCTCGAGCAGCGGAGATTCGGCTGGCCGGCCTTCCGCGCCGTCGACAGACTCGTGACGCTCGTGATACCGGCACGGCGCGCCCGCGCTGGACGCGACGCTATCGAGATCCTGCGCGGCGATCGGATCGAGCTTGCCGCCACCGCCGCAGTTCTCTCGCGCAACAGCCCGCGCTATCAGTTTGCACCGCGCTGGACCGCTCCGGATCTCGAGTCGCCCGACCGTGTGCGCGGTTTGACGCCGCAGGACTTTGTCGTTGCGCTGCGCCGGGGGTCCGTCGCCGGGTGCCTGGCCCTCTGGGACCAGCGGGCGTTCAAGCAGGTCGTCGTGCGTGGCTACTCGCCGGCTCTGGGGCGTTGGCGGAGATGCATCAATCTCCTGGCGCCGATCTCGGGCATTGCGCGGCTTCCCCCAGTCGGCCGCCAGCTTCAGTTCGCCTACCTGTCGCATCTTGCCGTCGACGACGACGATCCCGGCGTCGTGGTCGCGCTCGTCGGCGGGGCGCTGCGTGTCGCACGAGCGCGCGGACTCGACTACGTTGCGCTCGGCCTCTCGGCGGCCGGCCCGCTCACGGCTCCAATCGAACGGGCCTTCGTGCATCGGAGTTATGAGAGTGTGCTCTACGTGGTGTTCTGGCCGGATGGTGCGAGCGCGGCGGATGCTCTCGACGAGCGCCCCTCGCAGCCGGAGATCGCGGTGTTATGAACTCGATTGCCTTGACCGGACGGCTGAGCGGCAGGTTCGTCCCGCGTGAGGCGCTCGACGCGCACCGGAAGAGCTCGATGCTGCTTCTGCTGCGGTCGCACTTCACGGGCGTGGACCGCGAAACGTTCGACGCCGATCTCCTTCAAAAAAACTGGGTGATCCTCCTCGAGGACCAGCGCGGCGTGCTCCGTGGCTTCTCGACGTTGCTCGTCTACCCGGAGACGATTGCCGGCAGGGCGCTCACCGTCGTGTATTCGGGCGACACGATTGTTGCGCGGGAGTGGTGGGGAAGCCCTGTCCTTCCTCTGACCTGGTTGCGCGCGGTGCGGCAGCTCACCCCGCTCTATGGCAACCGGGAGGTCTACTGGCTGCTCCTCACGTCGGGCTTCCGCACATACCGCTTTCTCCCGGTCTTCTTTCGCGAGTTCTTTCCGCGATGGGACGGTGCGTCGGCCGCCGATCGAAGCGTGATGCAATCGCTCGCGGCCACACAGTTCGGCGGCCGGTACGATGGGAAGACGGGAATCGTCCGGCTCGAGAGGCCCCAGGTGCTTGCGCCGGAACTGCTCGACGTGCCGGCGCGGCGAGCGCTCGATCCGCATGTGGCCTTCTTTCTCGAGCGTAACCCTGGTTACGTGTACGGAGACGAGCTGGTCTGTCTCGCGCGAATCGCGGAGGAAAACCTGACTGCGGCCGGCCTTCGAATCGCGAAGGCGCTTTGAGGACGCGCATGAACGTCGTGGCGGCTGCCGCCAACATCCTCTGGATTGGGGCCAGCCTGGCCGAGCGGCAACGCTTTCGCGCCGCCTTGAGGGACCCGCTGGCGGCGCAGCATTCGCGGCTCGCGAGCTGCCTGGAGCGGAACCGCGACACCGCGATCGGACGGGAGCTCGGATTTGCCCGGATCCTGTTCGAGGGCAAGGAGGGGCCAGGCCTGGTCGAGGCGTTTCGCGCGCGAGTGCCGCTCATGGCTTACCAGGACCTGGAGCCGTTCATCCGGCGCATCCGGGCCGGCGAGCCGGGCGTCTTGACGAGGGACGCGGTAGAGCGGCTCACGCCTTCGAGCGGCTCGGCCACAGCCCGGAAGCTCCTGCCGTTCACCCGCCACCTGCAGGGTGAGTTCGGACGCGCGGTTGACGCCTGGATCGCCGACCTCCACCTGGTGCATCCCTCCGCGAAGCGCGGGCGCTCGTACTGGTCCATCTCGCCCGCAATCGCGCAGGATCGGACCGGCGTCGTTCCGATCGGGTTCGACGAGGACAGCGCGTACCTCGGTGCGGCACGGCGGGCGCTGGCGCGCGCCGTCGTGGTGGCGCCGGACGGGGTCACGCAGGTCACGGATCCTGCGGCCTTCCGATACGTTTCGCTGGTGTTTCTCGTCGGCGCCGGCGACCTTCGGCTGATCTCCGTGTGGCACCCGTCATTTCTGACGAGGCTTCTCGACGCGCTGCCCGAGTGGATTGGGACGATCGCGGACGACATCGCCGCCGGTACGCTGTCGCCCCCGGCCCACGTTCCCCCTGCCGTTCTGGCCGCGCTTCGGGCACGCCTTCGGCCCGCTCCAGAGCGCGCACGCGCGCTCCGTCGTCTCGCGAACCTCGATCCGTCCAGGCTGTGGCCGCGCCTCGCGGTCGTCAGCTGCTGGCAGGACGGTCCGGCGCGTCCCCACGCAGATCATCTCGCGGGGCTTCTGCCGGGGGTCTGCCTGCAGGGCAAGGGACTGATAGCGACCGAAGGTATCGTCTCCATCCCGTTTGACGGTCTGCATCCGTTGGCCGTGCGTTCGCACTTCCTCGAGTTCCTGGACGCCGACGATCGATCGCACCTCGCACACGAGCTCGAGGCCGGGAAGCAGTATCAGGTCGTCCTGACGACGGGCGGGGGACTGTATCGCTATCGTCTCGGCGATCGCATCGAGGTTGACGGTTGGATAAAGCGGACGCCGTCGATCCGCTTCGTGGGCAAGGACGACTGCGTCTCGGACTTGTTCGGCGAAAAGCTGACCGATAGGTTCGTGGCGCAGGTCCTGCGCACCCTTTTCGAGGGTAGGCCCACGCCGCGATTCGCCATGGTGGCGCCGGTCGCATTGCCCGGTGGGCTGTCGTACACGCTGTTCGTCGAAACCGACGTGCCGCTGCCGGGCCTCGAGTCTGCATTCGAGCGCGAGCTGCGGAAGAATCTCCACTACGCCTGGTGCGTGGATATGCGTCAGCTGTTGCCGGGGCGTGTCGTTCGAACCAGGCGAGGGGCGGACCGCGCCTACGTGGATGCCTGCGTGGCGCGGGGCCAGCGGCTGGGTGACATCAAGCCCGCTTCCTTCAGCAGCGACCAGGGCTGGCTGCCGATCCTGACGGATCATGGGTTTCAATAGGTTCAAGGGTTCAAGGCGTTCAAGGGGTTCCAGGGTTCAATGGGTTCATGGGGTTCACGGTTCATGTGTCCAAGCGGGTTCATGGGTTCAGGCCGGTTAAGTCCTGGACCCGATCAACCCGATGATGCACCGTTGAACCCTTGAACCCTTGAACTCTTGAACCCCGGAACCATTGAACCCTGAACCTATTGAACCTTGAACCCCCGACCCTGAGTGCTAGACTGCCCATATGGCGGATTTCAGCGATCTCCAGCTCGACAAGCCGTATGACCCGCCTCCGCCCGGCAGACGGTTCGGCTGGCGTCTGCTCCTCCTGATTCCGCTCCTGGCCGTCGTGGGATACCTGGTCTGGAACCTCCTGGCGTCCCGGAACGCACCTGCATCGGACGTGCGCGTGCAGACCGAGCAGCAGGTTGCGGAGGCCGACAAGGCGCAGCCCCTCGAACCGGTGTCCGGCGAGGAGATCGACTTGCCTCCGCTGGGCGAGACGGATCCCGTGGTTCGACAGCTCGTGAGCGCGCTGTCGTCACATCCCAGAGTGGCCGCGTGGCTCACGACCGATCAGCTCATCCGCAACTTCACGGTCGTCGTCGTCAATATCTCGAACGGCCGATCGCCAGCGCGGCATCTTGGAGCCGTCCGGCCCACGGGTGAGTTCATCGCGGACGAAGATGGGGAGATCGCGCGCATCGATGCGCGGTCGTATCGGCGCTACGATGAATATGCGGATGCCGTTGGCGCGCTGGATGCCGAGGGAACGGCGCGGCTGTACGCGACGTTGAAGCCGCGCATCCAGGACGCCTATCGGGAGCTTGGATACCCTGACGGCGACTTCGATCGAGCGATGGAGCGCGCGCTGGTCGAGCTGTTGAACACGCCCGATATCGACGGAGACGTCATGCTGACACCGAAGAGCGTCTCCTGGGAATTCGCCGAGCCGAAGCTCCAGTCACTGAGCGGGGCGCAGCGCCAGTTCCTCCGAATGGGACCCCGGAACATGCGCATCGTGAAGGGCAAGCTTCGCGAGATCGCGCCGCTGCTGGGCATCGCGCTGCCACGCTGACGCGCGCACGGGCCCCCGAAGGACCACCAGATGGGACGTCGCTGGTTGCTCCGTTTCGCGATCCTTGTCCTCCTTGGGATGGCAGCCGCATCCGCGTCTGCCCAGAGCACCCCGGGTGTGTCACCGGCGGGCACCTCGGGCGCCGGCGGTTCCGATCCCACCCCGCTCGCGCGTGTCGTCCGGATCGATGCGGTCGTCACCGATCGTCTGGGCAGGCCGATCCTGGATCTCGAGCCCGGCGACTTCGAGGTAGTCGAGGATGGCGTCGTGCAGAAGCTCCACGCGGTGGAGCTCCGGAGTGCCGCCGCGCGGCCTGCGGGAACCACCGCGTTGCCGCCGATCGCGTCGCCGCTCGACGAGGAGCTCGCGGCCCGTGAGCCCGGAGCAAGGGTCTTCGCGCTGCTGCTCGACGAGTTCCATGTCAGCGCAGGACCGAACAGCGAGCGGGTCCGCGAGACCTTCTCGCGGTTCCTGGATCAGCACATCCGTCCATCGGACCTGATCGCAGTCCTCCGACCCCTCGAGTCGGTTACGGACATCAGGTTCACTCGTGGGTCGGCTGCGGCAAGGCAGGCCATCCAGGAATTCAGTGGGCGCAAGGGCGACTACGAGGCCCGCACGGAATTCGAGGAAAAGTACATCGGCCGTGCGCCGGAGACGGTTCGGGCAGCCCGCGCCCAGATTGTGATGTCAGGTCTGCGTGCCCTGACCTCCCGGCTCGGCGAGCTGGCCCCGGATCGCGCGGCAATCGTGCTGGTGAGCGAGGGCTTCACGGGTGCGCGCATGCACGAGCGAGCCCGAAGGGTTCCCGACGTCCAGGGGCTCGTCCGATCGGCCAGCCGGGCGCACGTTGCGGTGTATGCCTTCAATCCAGCCGGTGCGGCCGGTCCGAGCGATGAGGCGGATGAAGTCGACAACAGCCGGCGGTTCCTTCAAACCCTCGCAGGGGAGACCGGCGGGGAGGCGGTCTTGAGCGCGGCGGCGATGCAGGCCGGCCTTGAACGTGTGTCGCGCGATCTGGATGGCTACTATCTCCTGAGCTATACGTCGTCGCACGCGGCCGCGGGCCGCTTCTACGACGTGCAGGTACGGACCCGCCGCCGCGACGCCGTAGTGCGCGCGCGAACGGGTTATTGGGCCCCCGCCCCTTCCGAGTCGCACGGTGCTGAAGGACGCCCCGCGGCGCCCCGGCGGGTCCTCAGACGAAGTCCCTTGATCGACACGTGGCTCGGGTTCACGGTTTCGGCGGATGGTGTCCAGCAGGTGACCTTTACCTGGGAGCCTGCGGAATCGAGGGGTCCCGGAAAGATTCAACGTCCCTCCGTCGTCGCCCTGAAGGTGACGACCAGGGAAGGCGCCCTCCTCTTCGAGGACGAAATCAGCGCACCGCGCGCGGATGATGCGGTGGGCCGACAGGAGGCAGCATTCTTCGAAGCGCCGCCGGGTCCCATTCAACTCGACCTGGCGATTTTCGCAGCCGACGGTACTCAGATCGACACGGCGGCGCATGACGTCGAGGTGCCGAACAGCCGCCGCGCGGATCCGCTGATCCTCCCTCCGCAAGTGTTTCGCAGCGCCTCGGCCCGGGAATTCCGGGAGATCAGCCGCGATCCTGCTGCCGCCCCGGTGCCTGCGCGCGAGTTCCGGCGCACCGAGCGGCTGCTGCTTCGAGTGCCCACGCATTCCCGAAGCGGCGCATCCATTGCGCTCGACGCGCGCATCCTGAATCGAACGGGTCAGGCGCTGCGGCCGATCGAGCCCATGAAGGCAACCGTGGGCGCGGGCATCGTGCAGTTCGATGTTCCGCTGGGCTGGCTCGCCCCGGGCGAGTACGCCATCGAGCTGAACGCGAAGAGCGCCGCAGGAGCCGCGAAAGAAATCGTTCGCTTCAAGGTCACGGGCTGACCCCTACTGCGTGCCGCGCTCGCGGAGCATGCCGATCTCCTCGAGGGCACGAAGGTATTCGAGCACGGCGGGAAGGGGTACCGGCCCGTAAATCGCCGACACCATATCCGCGATCTCGAGCACGGTCCGGCGCCCATCGACGAGATTCAACACTTCGTACGCGTAACTGCCGTCTCCCCACAGGGCTCGAACCGAATTGATTTGCAGCTTCGCGGCTCGATCGGCGCCGTACTTGTCGGCGAGGTAATCGTACCCGAATACGGACAGGGGCCCTTTCGGCTCGGGCTGCCTGGAAAAAACGAGCGCCCCTTCTCCCGAGGGCTGCACGCGGGCGCCGCCATCCCCGACGAGACCTTCGAGTTGCGCGACGAGCTGGTCTGCACGGTTCCTGACCTCCACGGGGGGCTCGAAAAAGCGCGACATCGAGTCGAGGAGCGTTCGCTCGTGCCAGAGGTGAAATCGCGCGATGCTCGCGGCGGCACCCGCCACCATCTGCCGCCGCGCCACCACGGCAGTTCGCTCGAACGATTGCGCGTGGATGACTCCGAACACGGCCTGCGCGTCGCCCGCATCGAGGTTCGCCAGCACCCATCCCGTGCTGGCCGCGACAAACCCCGCACGCAACAGCTTGGTGGGATCGATCATCGCCGGAGTGTCCCTGTTCGTATGGATGTTCCGATCCGGCCAGTCGTTCAGGTACACGGCCGGAATCCCGAAGGACCCTTCCGTGTAGACCTGGTGATCGCTGCCCGAGCTGAAATCGACGAGTGCGGCCTGGAGAGGCTCCCTTCCTCCTTCCGGCGCAATGAGCGGGTACTTCGCGACACCGCTTGCTGCAAACTCCATCGTCTGTTCGTTGACGAAGGCGCCAATCGACGCCGCGACATCGTTGACGAACGATGGCAGGCTCGCCGGCCCGCGGGTGACGTGAAAGACGGCCTTCGTGTCCGGACCGCCGCCCACCATGTCCAGATGAATCGCGGCCTTGATTCGTCGCGTCACCTCCGGCCTGGCGTTCAGGTAAGTGGTGGTGCCTTCGATCTCCGGCGGCCATATGAAGCGCAGCGTGCGCGACGGCCGGGGCAAACGCATTTCCGCGATGAGCTTCGAATAGGTGCGGGCGATCTCCAGGATGGTCATGCACCCGCTTGCGTTGTCGTTCGCGCCCGGGCGCTGGTGATCCAGATGACAGCTGAAGACGATCTCATCCCTGCCGCGAATCGGATCTGCGCCAGGGATCGTGGCGGTGACGATGGAATACGCGCCGGCGTGCTGGCCGGCCTTCACGGATGCGCGGAGCAGAATCGATTCGCCAGCCGCAAGACGTCGCTGCAGCATGCGTGCCTGTTTCAGAGAGACCATCAACGCAAAGGTCTTGTGAGGCGCGAACGTCTCGAGATGACCCCATCGCACCAGCGTGTCGTCGTCGCCCCACCATGCGGTCCGCTGGTTCTGCGCGTAGCTGAGGATGCCTGCCGCACCGTGCCTGGCGACGGCCAGCTCTGCGACCGGACCCGGCTGCGCGGCAGCGAGCACCAGCTTTCCTCGAACCTCTTTGCCCGAGTAGTCTGCTTCGCTGGTCCCCTGCCCGACGTCCACGAGTTCCGACGTCACCTCTGCGCTTTCGCTGTCCTGGGCCAGGGTGACGGGCATGGCATCGAAGCTGGCCAGCCTGGAGACCGGCGCGAGCGCACCATTGCGCCGCTGCATCTCCCACAGCTCCGCGAATTCCGCATCCCAGGCGGGCCTCGCCCGCTGCGTGCCATACCACTGCGTGCCGTCGGCGGGAAACTCTTCGACCTTCGCGTCCTGGAGCCCGTAACTCCGGAGCTGCGCGACGATGAAGTCGGCCGCCAGCCTGAACTGACGGGAGCCGCGCATGCGGTGATAACGCGTGATCTGTTCGAGGTTGCGCTTGGCCGTTTCCCCGGACAGTTCCGACGCAAGAGCGCGTGCGGCCTGTTCCCCGAGCAGCGGCGGCGCTTGCGCGGAGGCGGTCGCCGTGCCAAGCGCGGCCGCGAGGAGTACGGTCACCAGGCGCCAGCAGGTCTGGCTGGACATGTCCCTATCCTTTCTTTCCCCTGATGATGCGATCCAGGCTGAGCGGACCGGCGCCGCGCGCGGAGATGTACAGGAAGACGAAGCAGTAGAACACTGCCAGCTCGCCTCTGTTGACGATCGGCCAGAACCCGTTCGGCGCGTGCGCCAGGAAGTAGGCGAAGGCCATCTCGCCGCTGCAGATGAAGGCCACGGGTGAGGTGAACAGCCCGAGCATGACGAACACGCCTCCAACGAGTTCGATCATGCCGGCCGCGCCCGCCCGCGAGATGAGCGGCATGGCCTGGCCGCCGTACATCCCGAACAGCTTCTGCAGACCGTGGAACAAGAACAGAAACCCGGTCACGATGCGCAAGGCCGCATAGGCGTAGCTCTCGAACGTGGTCCGTGCAGCCATCTCTATCCTCCTCCGAATCATGGGCGTTCACACCCGGACGAGCCTCGATGCGGCAGCCTCGAGCGTCGCGTCCTTCTTGGCAAAGCAGAAACGGAGGACGCTGGGCGCGGCCTGCCGATAGAGGAAGGGAGACGTCGGGATCGAGGCCACCCCGTGTTCCTTCGTGAGCGTGATGGCGAATTCGGCGTCGGTCTCATCGGTGATGGCCGAGTAGTCCATCAGCTGAAAGTAGCTGCCGCGGCAGGGCAGGGGCTTGAAGCGCGAGCCTTCCATCAGGCGCAGGAAGAGATCACGCTTCGCCTGGTAGAACGGCGCCAGCTCGCGGAGGCCGCGCTGCGCCGCCAGGAAATCTGCGATCGCATGCTGGACCGGCGTGTTCGTCGCGAACGTCACGAACTGGTGCACCTTGCGAAACTCGCTGGTGAGCGACCGAGGCGCCACGACATATCCGACCTTCCACCCCGTGGTGTGGTACGTCTTGCCGAAGGACCCGACGATGAAGCTGCGGCCGGCGAGCTCGGGCGTGCGCGCCATGCTCTCGTGCTGGACTCCGTCGAAGATGATGTGCTCGTAGACTTCGTCGGCCAGGATCAGGATGTCAGTGCCGTCGACAAGTTCCGAGAGCGCGCGGATGTCTTCCGCCGTGAGGATCGCGCCGGCAGGGTTGTGCGGCGAGTTGATGACGAGCATCCGCGTGCGCTTGGTCAGGGCGCCCCGTACGGCCGACCAGTCGATCGCATACTCCGGGAACGTGAGGGAGACCACGACCGGCGTCCCGCCGCTCAGCTGGATCGCCGGCACGTACGAGTCATAGCACGGCTCGAAGACGATGACCTCGTCGCCGGGATGGACGACCGCAGCGATCGCGTCGAAGAGCGCCTCTGTGCCGCCGGACGTGACGGTGACCTCGGTCTCGGGATCGTAGGATCGCCCGTGAAAGGTCTCGTACTTGGACGCGATCGCCGCGCGCAGCGACGGCACGCCTTCCATCGGCGCGTACTGGTTCCGGCCGCTGCGCATGTGGTGCGCGACCGCATCGATCAGTGCCGGGTCGCAGTCGAAGTCGGGAAAGCCCTGGGACAGGTTGATGGCGCCGAGCTCGGAGGCCAGCCGCGACATCACGGTGAAAATCGTCGTCCCGACCGATGGCAGCTTCGAATCAATCCTGACCATCTATGGCCTCGAAGATCCCGGTTTCGCGGTTCTTTCGCACGCGGTTCCAGGAGAAGTGCTGCCCGTTCATGGCTACGTACACTCCGGGTGGCAGCACCTGCACGAAGGACAGCGCGCTCCCCAGGTTGAACAACCCATCGGAGCTGCCGAAGGCATAGGGCACCATGGCGCCGGTGAGCACGATGGTTCGACCGGCGAGCCCGGCCGCGGCGAGCGCCCGCGCGGTCTCCACCATCGTGTCCGTTCCGTGAGTGACAACGACCTGCCGCTCGTTGCAGGCGGCGCATCGCGCGACGATCGCCGTTCGCCCCTGGTCGTTCAGCTCCTGGCTATCCACCATCATGACCGTCTCGACCTGCACCGGAACGCGCGATCGGCCCAACCGGAGCATCTCGGGTACGTGCGTGTCGCGAAAGAAGAGGCGGCCGGTCAGCTCGTCGTACTCCTTGTCGAAGGTGCCGCCGGTGATCAGGATGCGAATGGGCATAAGGCAAATGCTGAATGCTGAGGGCTGAATGCTGAATGCTGAATGCTGAAGGCTGAAGGTTGAACGGCAAAGGCCGAGTGCAGGGCATTGAAGCGACATGCCGATTCGCGCAATCCACCATTCTCCCGTCGACCCTCAGCACTCAGCATTCAGCATTCAGCATTGCCATCGCCCTCACAGTTCTGTCCGTTCTACCCCGGTGCAGATCGGCGCAGTCTGCGCGGGGTGCGGCTCCGGCCGCCGCGTCTAAGCCCCTGCACGTCAGAGAATTACACGCCGCCATCCGAATCCCCAGCCGTCTGCGGTACCACGATTGCCTTCTGTCAACCGACTTGGGAGGTCACTTACATGTTTGCAGTCGCAGCGATCCTGATCGGCATTGTCGGCATCCTGTACGTGCGTCGTCGGAGCAACCGCAAGAAGCAGCAGACCGTATAGGCTCACCGCGCAGGGCCGGTGGCCCGGAACAGATCGTCCGCCGATGTGAGGATGATCCTGCGCAGAGGGTCCGGGTAGCCTGCGGGCAGCGAGCTCAGAAGCTGCTTGACCGTCTGCGCGGCGCTCGTGGAGCTGTGGCCCCCGAGCGTCGCGTCCGTCCATCGCCTCGGGCACGCCGAAGTGCAGCCCGGAGCGGAGCTCGCTGACCCGGCGCGCTCGCTCCCCGGCGAGCGCCGGCGGAACACCAGGACCCGGCAGCGGCTCCAGCGATGTCCGCGTGAGCGTGATTGCCGCCATTACCAGCCGGGTCGGCCTGATCATGCCCGAATGATATCAGGCGACCTTCCGCAGGCGGAGCGCCGCCAGCGCCGCAACCACCACGATGTAGAGCCACGTAATCATCGAGGCCTCCATGAACGCGCGATACGCCGATCGGCCCATCACGTCGAAGAGGCTCAGGCCGATAGCCGCCAGGGCGGCGATCGCCAGGACCCGCAAGGCCCGCGGCAGCCGGTCCTCGTAGTTGGCGAGATAGGCAACGGCCGGCGCCGACAACAGAAACACGTAGTCCCACCCTTGCGGCGACAGCAGCGGCATCAGCGTCAGCAGTAGCGCGCCTTCGAGTCCCTCTGGACATCGCACGTGACGGCGAAACAGGAAGATTGCGCCGGCGAGCGCGAGCAGGAGGACCGAACTCGCGGCAGCCCACCATCCCGCGGCCTCGCCCGGCCCGAGGATGCGCGAAAACGCCGAGACGAGCGACACGTTGTCTGCCACGAACAGGTTCGGCGCGGTCGTCGTTGTCACTGTCTCCCACCAGGCGTGGTGTTGGGCGAGGCTGCCGCTCCAGCCGTAGAGCGCCGAGGGACCGATCAAGACGAGGAAGAAGCCGGCGAACGCGGCGAGAATCGAGCCCCGGCGTCGCCGCGCCAGGAGCCACGGGAGCAGCAGCACCGCATACGGCTTGAGGACGATGGCGAAAACGATCAGCGCCCCCGCCAGCGGTTCGCGGGTCGACTTCATCGCCAGCAGGGCGGCGGCCGCGGCCGTCGCCATGAGGATGTTGACCTGGCCCAGGATCAGTTCGTGCCCAAGGAACTTGCCGAGCACGATCAGCAGGACGACGCGCAACGTCCACACCGGCTTCCGTTTTTCAGGGAGGACCTCGATGCTCAGCGAGAACAACGCGACGATCAGGAGGACCGAGAAAAGGAACCAGAACGCCTTGGCCGCGGAGAGCGGCAGCAGGCCCGCCGGCACGGCGAGCACGGCAAAGGCCGGAAGGTACTTGAAGACGAAGTGGCCGTCCTCCACTCGGTAGAGCGGTTCGGCTCGTGCGGCGCGCGCGCCAGCCGTCCAGTACACCTCGAAGTCCCGCATTTCGCTCGAGGCTTTGAAGACGAAGACGACGGCCGCTGCCGCGACGAGCGACGCGGTCAGCGCCCTTCGTGTCGAGGTGGACCAGAAAACGTCGAAGACCGGTTCGAAGGCTGACTGGTGAACGCGGCTCTCCAAGACCGACCGCACGAACCGCCGGTCAGCGGTTCCGCTCGAGGCCGACGAGCGGCCATCCGCTCCCGGTGCGCCGGAAGTAGACCATCAACGGCTGGGACCACGCGGGATGATCGGGGTGGAACGCGCGGACCTGCGCGGCGATGTATCCGTGAGAGCCCGAGAGCACCGCGTGGGGCGCCTGCGCGCGACGTTCGGTCACGGACTGCTCCGCACCCACCGAGGACAGTACGCCGGTGTTGTTGTCGAGCGCCGACCATTGAATCGTGTAACGCTCGGCGGGCGTGGCCACGTTCGCCTCTTCGGCTGCGTTGCCGAACGTCAGCTCACCCGAGGCGCTGAGGGAGGGATCGACGACAGGGCTGGTGCCGTTCAGGTAGGCGACCAGAATCTTCCGGCGTCGCTCGGTCAGTATCTTTCTCAAGTAAGGCGTCGCTGCCGGGTCGGTGTACCGGGCGGTTTCGATGACGGCGCCGATGGCCTGCTCGGGTATGGCCGCGATGATCCGGGCAGCCCAGAACCGATCCTCCGGCCGGGCATTGCCGAACGCGGCGTTCGGATACTCCGGCTTCCAGTCGTCGGGCTGGAAATACTCCGCCTCGATGCGGCCCACCGCGGGGATGTCCGGATAGTCCACCTTGATCCACGGCCTGACGTAGAAGCCGAACGTCAGCATCGTGATGAGCGTAGGCCGCCGCTCCCAGAGGAACTCGTTGCCCGCGCGTGTCGACTGAGCCTGGACGCTGCCGCTCCCGAGTGTGGATCCGAAGTCCAGCAAATGGTGGCGTACCAGCTTCCGGCCGCCCTCTTCCACCAGCGTGTCGAAGGTGTTGATGCTTCGCGAGTCGTCGTGGTTCAACCATGCGGCGAACACGCGCAGGCCACGCAACTCGCGGCGATGCTCGTGGGGGAAGATGTCGTTCGGATCATCGGGCCGGGTACCGTGGTAACGGAACCGGCCGACGGGCGTGCCGGGCAGCGCTTTGCTCGCGAGCACGCGATAGCTGCCGTCCTCGTTGCGCGAGACCTTCTTCAGAAGCGCATCGAGATCCTGGGGCCGCATGCGATGCTCGTGTCCATCCTCGTCCTCCCGCTCGGACGCCTGGGTCAGGACCAGTTCTTCGCGGCGGATGCTGGTGATGTAGTTCTCGGGGACGTGATAACCGAACGCGTGGAAGAACTTCGTGGAGATGACCTCCGCCCCGCTCGCCATTTCGGGGTTCGAAGGGGGATCGAATTTGACGAAGTACAGCGAGTCGGTGCTGTCGCGAAGAGTGAAGCCGGGGCTCAGCCCTTCGGTCTTGCCGCTGACCACGGTCCAGGGTCCAGTCGGTCCGCTGCTGGTGTCCGGTCCCCTGACGATCTGGTCCACCGTCCAGCGGTTCCGGCCCACGCGGTTCGTGAACCAGCTGGAGTCCGGTACTTCGTCCACCGTATTGGTGTTGAGCGCGGGCTGGTCCGTTTCGTCGCCCGCTCCCAGGAACGAATTCTCGACGAAGTCGTACTGCTCGCTGATCGGCAGTTCCTTGATGCTCGACGCGTCCTGCGTTTCCGGATCCCGCCACAGCGGGTCGTCAGGATAGAACTTCGGGCCGTTCGCGCCGGCAGCCGTCAGCCAGAGAAACCCGAGGATCGCCGTCACGTGAGGGATTCGATCGCCCATCAGAATGCCTTGCTGAACTTGAACCAGTAGTGGATTCCTTCGTCCCCGCCCAGACCGATGTCGATCCGCCACCAAACCGACTTGTAGGTATTGAACCGGAAGCCGATGCCGTACCCGTTCTTCAGATTCGAGGCGCTCAGCTTCTCGAGCTCCGGTGCGATGGTGCCCCAATCGGAAAAGAGCGCCATGTCGAGCCCCGAGAAGACTTCCCATCGATACTCGAGATTCAGATAGAGCCCCGTGTCGTCGCGGAACCGGTAATCGTCATAGGCCCGGAGCGACGTGCTCCCGCCAACCGTCGGCTTGAAATAGAACGGCACCACCTGCCCATCGTCGGGGGACGCGGAAAGCAGCCGAGCCTGCGCGGCGATGACGCGCTTCTTGTCGAAGATCGGGAAGAACTGCTGAAGGTGCGCGTCCATTTCGCGGAAGCTGTAGCTATCCAGGTCGAGATCGCTGTACTTGCGCCACCTCAATGCATAGTACCCGCCGGCGCGCGCGTTGTCCTCCTGATCGCGGTAGTCGATCGCGCCCATGAGCTCGACGTAGTTGAAGTCGGGCTGTTCGAGCAGCCCCGGGGCCGATTCGTCCGTAAAGAGCTCTTCGGTGGACGGGTACCGGCTGTCGGTGCCCGACTCGATGCTGCCCGCGAGCCTGCCGAACCGCGCGGCCCCCACGAGCCACGGCAACGGGCGACCGATGGCACGCGCTTGAAAGTCCGTGTAATCCGCGGTGAAGCTGGTCCGGTTCTCGTCCACCGTGTCGAGCCCGATCCCCCAGAAATCTTCCTGCGGATTGTGGCGGTAGACGGCATAGACCCCGAGCTCCACCCGCTCGTCAGCCAGGTACGGCAGGGAGAAGTCCGCCTGGAGCATCTGGTAATTGCGAAACGTAATACCGCCGCCAAGGTTGATGCGAGCGGTCCGGTCGAAGAGGTCGTGCCGGTAGCCGGCGCCGAAGCCGACGCCCGAGCCGACAGGCTTCCACTGGAACCCGTACTGGGCGTAGAACCCGTTGTGCGGAGCGAGCTTGGCGAGCACGTCGTGCTCTTCGTACCAGATCGCTGCTTTTTCGAGCTTGCCTGGCTTGTAGGATTCGAGTGCAGCCGCCTTGGTCGCGCGCTGCTGCTCGAGGAGACCGGCGCGCGTCTCTTGCGCGCTGGTCACGCTAGCGCCCGCCCCCAGAGCGACAACAAGGGCAGCGGTCGCGGAGACCCGATGGAACATAGGTCAGTGACAATACCGCGGATTCATGGTGGAAGGCAAAGCTAATAGTTGATCCAGGGGTCGCAGAACTACTCCGCACGGAGCGCGCGCACCGGAACGATTCTGGTAGCTCGGCGGGCCGGCAGGAACGCGGCGGCCGTTGCCGCCGCGCCGAGGACGAGCGGCGCGATCCCGAAGACGACAGGATCGAGGGCACTCACCTCGTACAGGATGCCGCTCACGGCTTTGGCGACGCCCCACGCGAGCAGGAGTCCCAGGCCGAGGCCGCTCGCGGTCAGCGCGAGGCTCTCGCGGAGCACGAGCCAGAGCACATTGGAAGGGGAGGCGCCGAGCGCCATCCTGATTCCAATCTCTCGCGTCCGCCGCGAGACCACGTAGGACTTCACCCCGTAAACCCCGATAATCGCCAGCAGCAGGGCGACGCCGCCGAAGACCGAGAACAGTCGCGCACCGGTATTCACGGCCCACAGCGCGATGCTCCCGTCACGGTGCTGCTGCAGGGTTCTCAGATTGTCGAGCGGGACGCCTGGATCGGCCAGCCGTACTTGCTGTCGCAGAGCGCCGAGCAGACTGGCCTCCGCCCCGTCGGGTCCGGCGGCAGCAGCCCGGACGTGCAGGTGCATACTCCCCCGGTAGTTCTGGCCGGACGCCAGGTAGATGTGCGGCACCGGCACCTGGTCGAACAGGTCCTGGCGAACGCCACGCACCACGCCGACGACTTCGAAATGACGGTTCCGCGATCGTTCCAGCTGTACGCGCCGGCCGATGGGATCCTCGTCGCCGAAGAGGCGCCGGGTGAGGGGCTCGTCGATGACGGCAACCAGCGGTCCGGCGGCAGATTGTTCCTCCGCGGACGTGAAGCCGCGGCCTCTCAGCACCGGCAGGCGCAGGGTGTCGAAGTAGTCGGCTCCGATGATGGTGAGCGTGGCCTCTACGCCGGCTTCCGGCTGACACTCCGGCGCCGGCGGGGTGCCGGCCTTCTGCACGAGCGGCGCTTCGTTGAACTCGCCAAACGGAATGAGCGAGGCCAGGCTCGCCGATTCGACACCGGGCGTGCGTCGCACGCGCTGAAGGATGTTGCGATATGCCGCGATTCCACGGGTCTCGTCGTACCCGCCGAGCGCCGGATCCAGTCCGCCCACCACCCCGCCCTCGAGCGGAAATCCGGGATCGGCCGCAGAGGCTTTGACCGCTCCGCGCAGGAAAAGCCCCGCGGTGGTGAGGAGCGCAAGCGACAGCGCCACTTGCCCGACGACCAGCAGATTCCTGATCGACAGGCGGCGTCCGGTGCCATGGTCCGCAGGCTGCTCTTTGAGGTCCGGAAGGACGTCGGGCCGCGTGATTCGCCACGCGGGCGCGAGCCCCGCGGCGAGGGTGCTCAGCACACAGAAGCCCATCGTGGCGGCCAGCACGCGGACATCCGGAGACGCGTCGAACGTCACCACCAGCGGCAGGACAGCAGCGAAGGTGGCGGTCAGGAGCGTCGTTCCCCACACGGCCAGGATCAGCCCTGCCGCGCCGCCGACGAGCGCGATCAGCAACGACTCCAAGAGAAGCTGACGGACGACCCGCCCGCGTCCGCTGCCGAGCGCGAGCCGAAGCGCGATCTCCTTTCTCCGCGCAGTACCTCTCGCCAGGAGCATGTTCGCCAGGTTGAGACAGGCAATCAGCAGGACCAGTCCGGCCATCCCCATCAGCAGGGCTCCGAGCGCCGCCGTCTGGGTGTCGGTCTGGGGGCTCGTGCTGACCGCGAGGCGGGGGAGCTTCTGGACCATGAGCTCGTGGTCCTTGCTCTCGACCGGATCGTGTTCCACGAACTGGCGCGACAGCACCGCGAGCTTCGCGGCTGCACTCTCGACTGTGACCCCGTCGCGCAAGCGCCCCAGGAGCATGAGCGCCTTGCTCTTCGGGTCCGCCAGATCCGTCGTGCGCTCGCTCGTGAACATCTCACCCGACACGGATGCAAAGACGCCGGTCGGCAGCCAGAACTCCGGCGCAACGAGCGCCATGGTCCCGGCAAATCCCTCCGGTGCCACACCGATGACAGTGAAATCACGGGCGTTGACCCGGGTGGTCTTTCCGACGAGGTCAGCAGGCGCCAGGCCGGCCTTGCGCGCGACCTGATACCCCGCGATCAGCACCGGGATCTCCGCCCCAGGCCGCTCCTCTTCCGCGTTGAACGGCCGGCCGGCCGCGAGCTGAACGCCAAGCGTCGAAAAGTAGCTGGCCGACACGATACCTGCGAACGACCGCCGGGTGCGCTCTCCCTCGCTCAGGCCCACCATCGTCATGGTCTGCGCGGCGACGTCGGCGAACAGTTCGCGCCCCCCTCGCACGACCGCGTAGCCGGGCCACGAGAACGCATCGTAGTCGTCCGGTTTGGCGGTATCGCGGCTGTAGATCCCGACGATTCCGGAGCCGCCCGAAGGGATCGGCTGGAACAACATCGCGTTCACGATGCTGAAGACGGCGGTGTTGGCGCCGATGCCGAGCGCGAGGACGAGGATGGCGACCGCGCTGAAGCCGGGGCTCTTCAGCAGCAGCCGGGCGGCATAGCGGAGGTCTCGAGGGATTGTCTGCACAGGCCTATTGACGAAGGCCAGGGCACGACTGTTCCTCACATTGCAGATTCGTCGATCGACGATTGCAGATTGATTGGCAGATTTTTGATTGGGGATTGGAGATTTAATTCGCGAATTGCGGATTGTCGGGGGGTTTTGAGACCGTTCTAGGCTGGTTGACGACGGCATGAGACGTGCTCGTCGATCGCGGCATGAATCAGCAGGCCGAGGCTCTGAAGGCGCGAACGGCTGCATTTGCGACCCTGATCATCGACCTCTGCTCGAGGGTGCCGCAGACGCAGGCGGGACATCACTTGACGCGTCAACTCATCGAGGCAGCGACGTCCGTGAACGCGAACTATCGGGCTGCATGCCGCGGACGGAGCCGGGCCGAGTTCATCGCGAAGATCGGAACGGCGACGGAGGAAGCCGACGAATGCTGCGGCTGGCTCGACCTGCTCGTGAAAAACCGCCTGCTCACAAAGGAGCAGTCCGACGGTCCACTGAAGGAGGCCAACGAGCTGACGGCGATCCTCACGGCATCCCAGAAAACCGCGCGCCGGAACCACCGAGCCCGCAAATCACCTCCAAAATCATCAATCTCCGAATAAAATCCCCAATCCCCAATCCCAAATCTCCAATCAATCTGCAATCCGCAATCAACGAATCAGCAATGTGTCATTCCCGATCACCCGTCGCACCTGAGCGCTTTGATCGGGTCGATCCTCGTCGCCCGCAGCGCAGGGACGTAGGAGGC
Source organism: Vicinamibacterales bacterium (assembly GCA_035711845.1). Taxonomy (GTDB): domain Bacteria; phylum Acidobacteriota; class Vicinamibacteria; order Vicinamibacterales; family 2-12-FULL-66-21; genus DASTBU01. The sequence continues at coordinate 25,161 of DASTBU010000069.1, read as the reverse complement.
GACGAGGGCCATCGTCGCGAGTGCGAGCGGGACCGTGACGAACGTCAGCGTATCGGTTGAAGAAATGCCGAACAGGAGGTTTCCCATCAGCCGGGAGACGCCCAGCGCGGCGGCGAGGCCGAGGATGATGCCGCACACGACCAGGGTGAGGCCGCCTCCGACGACAAGTCGGAGGATGTCCCTCCGCTGGGCGCCGAGCGCCATCCGGACGCCGATTTCCTGTGTGCGCTGGCTGGCAGTAAAGGACACGACCCCGTAGATTCCGATGAGTGCCAGCACCAGTCCGAGCAGGCCCAAGGCGCCTCCGAAGAGGGCGCCCATGTGGAGCAGGAAGAAACCGTTTGGTCCGTCGAGCATGCGCCGCATCGACCGGACATCGTAGACGGGCAGCTGCGGATTGAGCGCGCGAACCTCGCGCTGCACCGCTGGCGCGAGCGCTTCGGGGGATCCGGCCGTTCTGACGTGCATCGCGCGCATGGCACGGTAGTCCTGCTCCAGCGCCACGAAGTAGTACATCGTCGGATCCTGGAAGATGTAGTTGTACTTGCCGTCCTTGGCGATGCCGACGACCTCGATCCACGGCGAGTCGGCGCCCTGGGCACGGAAGCGGCGACCGATGGCGTCCTCACCCGGCCACATCCGATCCGCCATCAACTGGTTGATGACCGCGACTTTCAGCGCCCGCTGATCGTCTTGCGCCGTGAACGTCCGGCCGCGCAGGAGCGGAATACGCATGGTCTCGAAGTAGTCGGGGCCGACGGCGTTGTACGAGACGGCGGCGCGCTGCTGGTCTTTCGGGACCGGCTTGCCCTCGATCTCGAGGTACTCCGCCACGTTGTAATAACCGAATGGCACCGAGTAGGCGTAGCTGATGGATTCCACACCCGGCAGCGCGCGGATCCGCTCTTCGAGCGCACGGTAGAACGCGCGGCCGCGCACCTCGTCCACGCCCTGCTGGGACACGTCCATCGACAGGCTGAGAACCTGCGCGTAGTCGAACCCGAGATCGACCGACTGCGCCCGCTGCACGCTCCGGACAAGAAGTCCCGCCGCCACGAGCACCACCAGGGAAACAGCGACCTGCGCCACAACGAGCGCGCTGCGCAGCCGCTGCCGGGTCGAACCATCGGCGAGGCCGCGTCCGCCTTCCCGAAGCACCTCGTTCAGGTCCGCTCGCGAGGCGCGAAGGGCGGGCAGCAGTCCGACGAGCAGCCCGGATCCCAGTGCGACGGCAGCGATGTACGCAAACACGCGCCAGTCGAACGACAGATCGAAGCGAATGGGGATGTCGGCCGGCAACGGAATGCGCGCGATCATCCCGCTCAACCATCGGCCGATCGCGGCACCCATGACGCCGCCGGCCAGCGCCAGCAGGAGGCTCTCAGTGAGCAGCTGCCGGACGAGACGCCTGCGCCCGGCCCCAAGCGCCGCGCGCACGGCAAGCTCCCGCTGGCGCACCGTGGCTCGCACCATGAGCAGGTTCACCACGTTGACGCACGCGACCAGCAGCACGAGCCCGACCAGCAGGAGGAACACGCCCGCGACATAGGGATTCTGGTCGGCCGAATTCGGTTCGGGACGGGCGAGCCGCTCCGGAATCAGCCGGGTCCGCACGGTGCGGTTGGTATCAGGATACTGCTGCTCGAGCTGCTTCGACACGAGGTCGAGGCCCGCCTGAGCCCGTGCCATGGACATGCCCGGTCCGAGGCGCGCGAGCACGCGGATCGAGTGATTATCCCGTTTCTCGGTTGTCTCCCGATACTCCTCCTGCGGGAGCATCGCGTGGGGCAGGTATGCTTCGAATTCGACGAGCGCGTACGTTCCGACAAAACTCTCGGGCACGACGCCCACCACGGTGAACGGTTTCGCGTTCACCTGCACCGTGCGTCCGACAATCGACGGGTCGCCGTTGAAGCGCTCCTTCCAGTAGGAGTGGCCGAGCACGATGAGCGGATCTGCTCCGTAGGCCTGCCCCTCGCCCGGAAGGATGAGACGTCCGTGGGCCGGGGACACGCCGAGCATGCTGAAGTAATTCCCCGTGACATAGGCAACCGCGATCCGGTCGGCTCGGTTGTCGACGCTCAGGCCAGCAAACCCAATCGAATAGCCGGCCGCATCAGAGAAGACCCGGCTCTCTCGATAGTCGATGAAGTCTTTCCAGGAGATCGGGTGCGGCTCCTGGTTCTCCTGGTGGACCGTCGCGAGAACGTACAGGTTCTGCGGGTCGGCAACCGGCAGCGGCCTCAAGAGGAGCGTGTTCACGATGCTGAACACCGCGGCGTTCGCCCCGATGCCGAGGGCGAGCGTCAAGGTGACGGTGAGCGTGAATCCGGGGCTCTTGAGAAGCATCCGGACACCCTGCCGCATATCCTGCCTCAGCGTTTCCATACACCCCTCAACGCGTGGAGTCGCCGTATTGTTCCACGGGGCCGTCTCCCTCCCATCGGACGCTTCCCATCGGAATCGCGGGCCATGCTAGAGTGAGGGTTTCTCGAGCGTCACGATCGTGTCCTGGCCGCTTCTCCCACCCTCATACGAACGCCAGCTCGGCCACGCGGAACGGATCGAGCTTGCGAGCGACCGCCGCATCCGCGAGCGCAACAAGGTCAGCTACCGCCTGGCACACTGGCCCATCTGGATCTGGGTGTTCTTCATCGCGCCCGGTCCGCTGACCTTCGACCTCTTCGAGAGCGGTTTCGATTCGCGGATGGCCTCGTGGCTGGGCGCCGTTCTCATCGGCACGGGAATCGCCGGCCTGCGCGGACGATTGCCTGGCGTCGAGCCGCGTCCCTACATCATCAGGTTCACCGAGGACCGGCCCAACCCGCTCTACCGGCGCGTGTGCTACACGCTGGCCTGGAGCGAGGTGATCGCTTTCGCGGTCCTGAACATCGCCGGCCTGTCCGTGGCGGCCCTGACCGGTGACTGGCGCCTGCGCGAATTCTACGAGGCGGCGTATTTCCCCATCGTTGGCGCCCTCTGGCTGCTCGGCGCGCTCGGCATGCTGCCAAGAGTAAAGCGTTCCACCCAGAACGAGGGTCATGAGCGCCGCTACTTCTACGGATCGGTCTGGGCCGTCTGCATCGCGCAGCCCGTACTGTGGCTCCTCTGGAAGATTCTCCCCCGGGCACAGACGTGGGATCTGGTGAAGCTGCTGGTGTTCGTCGGCATCCTCGCCTACGTCGGCAACATGGCCCGCCGCGGCCTCCTCCCGCGAACGCGCCCGATAGTGCCTGGCGAGCTGGCGGTTTCGGACTGAAAGGGACTGGGGAAACCCCTGAACCCCTTGACCCTGTACAATCCCTCCAATGTCTTCAATGGACGAGCGCGGGATTATTGTTGCGTGCCCCTCATGCGGCCAACGGAATCGCGTCCCGTTCGGACGAACAGCCCGATGCGGTAAGTGCGGCGCGATGCTGGCCGGGGCGTCCGAACCGGTCGAGATTCCCTCTGTGTCGGCGTTCGACGCGCTGATTCGCGGCTCCGATCAACCGGTCGTCGTGGACTTCTGGGCCCCCTGGTGCGGGCCGTGCCACATGGTTGCGCCGGAGATCGTCCGGGTGGCCGCCAGCAACGCCGGCCGCTGGACCGTCGTGAAGGTCAACACGGATGCGTTGCCCGAGCTCGGCGACCGATACTCCATCAGGTCGATTCCCACGATGGCGGTGTTTGCAGCCGGTCGTGAGGTCGCCCGCACGTCGGGCGCGCGCCCTGCGGCCGATATCGAGGCATTTGTCCGCCAGGCGGTCGAAGGCTGACGCCGGCCAGGACCTGCAGTACCATCTGGCCGATGTCGGCACCGACCGCACCTACCATCTCGGGGCTCGCCAGCCGATTTGCCGCGTTCGTGACCGAGCGCTTTCCATTCGCTCTTGGGCCCGCGCTCGCCGCCTTCGACGCTGCGACCAGGAGCCCGTCCGGTTCGACGGCGGTCCAGACGCTCGAGGAGCTTGCGAGGACGTTCGGCCCGGAGCTGTCGAAGCGGCTCACGCCCGATGCCGTGCCGCTTGCCGGGATCGGCGAGACGACGCCAGGTGTGAGTGCGTTGCGGCGGTTCGAACAGGCACACGCCGAGCTCCGCGAGGGGTGCGAGGGCTTTTTGCGCCGGGCGGCCATACGAGCCTCGCTGACAGGCGATGAGCGTCGCGAGATCCTGCGCGGCATGGTGCTGACGCGGGCGATCGACAACCGGCTCAAGGCGTTCTTCACCGGGGGCGAGGTCCGATACAAGGACGCCGCCTTCCAGGGAAAAGGCTTCCGATCGCTCGGTCAGGAAGCGATCTACGCCGCGGGAATCCGCCTGCGCCGCGGCGATCGCTATCGCGGAACACGAGGATGGGAAGGCGATGTCATCGCTCCGGTCATCCGCGATCTGGGCGTGGTGATCGCGATGCGGCCCGAGCCCGACACGGTGCGGATGGTGCTCTCGGGGCAGATGGCGAAAGCCGGCCCGCCGATGAACGGCAAGGATCTCCACATCGGCGACATGGAGTTCGGGATCCTGCCGCCCTCGGCGCCGCTCGCGACCGGCGCGCTGACGATTGCCGGCATGGCGATGGCGTTCGCGCACGAACGCGCCGGCCGCGTGGCCGTGTGCTTCATAGGAGAAGGCGGGTCGTCGCTCGGTGAATGGCACGAGGCGATCAATCTCTGCAGCGCGCGCACGCTTCCGGCGATCTTCTGCGTGCAGAACAACCAGACGGCCCTGTCGACGCCGGTTCGCGATCAATCGGCGGTTCGAGTGTTCGCCGATAAGGCCGCCGGATACGGCATTCCGGGAATCACGATCGACGGAACCGATCCCGACGAGGTGGCAGCGGCATTCGCGTGGGCCGTCGAACGTGCGAGGAACGGTCTCGGCCCGGCGCTGATCGAGCTCGTGTGCATGCGCATGTGCGGCCATGCGCATCACGACGACATGCTCTACCTCGGAAAGGACCCGCAGCTCTCCTGGGAATACCCCCCGCTCGTCGATCCCGGGTATGCCAACCGCGAGCTGTTCACCTTCTGGTCGAGGCGCGATCCGATTCCCCTCTACACGGCCCGCCTGGTGGCCGAGGGGCTGATCGGCTCCACGCATCTCGAGGAATTGAAGAGGGAGGCGGAGTCGCTCGTGGAACTGGAGGCGCGGGCGGTGATAGCGGCCCCATGGCCCGAGCCTGCAGAAGCGGGTACCGGCGTGCTTGCGGGCGAGCCTCCGAGGCACAGGGTCGAAGTGCTCGACGAGCGCGTGCGGTCCGCGGTTGAATTCGATCCCGCGCTGCCGCCGCTCGAGACCGGTCCGGCGTTCGATCGCAAGGGCCGCACGTTCCTCGAGGCCGTGATGCTCGGGCTCGGAGATGCGCTTCGCGCGGATCCGCGCGTGTTCGTGTTCGGGGAAGACGTCGGCGGCGACTACGGCAATGCGTTCCTGCTCCTGCGGCCGCTCTTGAAGGAGTTCGGCGATCGCATCCTGAACTCACCGCTGGCCGAAGGGGCCGTGCTCGGCGTCTGCGTCGGCGCCGCGCTCGCCGGTCAGCGTCCCATCGGGGAGATGCAGTTCAACGACTTCGTGGCCACCGGGTTCAACCAACTGGTCAACAACGCCGCGAAGATTCGTTATCGCTGGGGCGGATCGGTGCCGATGGTGGTGCGCATGCCATGGGGCGGCCTGCGGAGCGCGGGGCCGTATCACAGTCAGAACACCGAGCCGTGGTTCTACCGCACGCCTGGTCTCAAGATCGTCGTGCCCTCGACCCCGCACGATGCCCGCGCGTTGATGGCCAGTGCGGTGGCCGATGCGGACCCGGTGCTCTACTACGAGCACATCGCGCTCTACCGCGATCCCCGCATCAAGCAGCACCTGCCCGACGATCCACCGGAGCCCATCCCGACAGGGAAGGCCGCCCTGCGGCGAGCGGGTGGTGACCTCGCAATCATCTCGTACGGGGCGTACGTGCACTCGGTGCTGCGCGTGGCCGACGCGCTCTCGAGGGATGGCATCGAGACGGCCGTGCTCGACCTCCGATCCCTGGTGCCGCTCGACCGTGAGGCAGTCCTGAGGGTGGCGCGACACTGCAACCGCGTCCTCATCGTCCACGAGGATTCACGCACGGGCGGGATCGGCGAGAGCCTCGCAGCGATCATCCAGGAGGAGGCGTTCGAATCGCTCGACGCCCCCGTCAGGATCGTCGGCGCGCTCGACACGCCGGTGCCGTACTCGCCGCCGCTCGAGGAGTGCTTCCTGCCGAGCGAGGCCGAAATCGACCGCGCCGCACGCCTGCTCGTCGCGTACTGAGTTGCTCGACGCGTGCGCCTGGCCTCCGACGCCACGGATTCCACGCTCGCCCGGGTGCTGACGTCCACGCATACGGTGGCATTCGGCCGCCGATGCATCCCGCTTCACCACCCCAACGCGCAGGCGTGCGCGGCGGATCTCCCCACCACTGTCAAGCCCCGACGGCAACGGCAACGGCAACCGGTACCGCTGAGCATGCTTCGGATCAAAGAGCCGCCCAGGGTCGAGCAAGCCAAACAGCATCCGCAGGCAGCGGTCAGTGACGCTTCGCAAGGCCCTGGCATGACTGTCGCCCCGCTGCCGCAGCGACTGAGAGTACGCGCGTGTCGCCGGGTCGTTCTGCGCGGCGGTCCGTCCCCAATGGTACGCCGCATCCCGCAGGGAGCGAGTTGCCGTAACGCATGGTGACAATGCCGCGTCGGCGCCGTCCACTCCTCTCGGTGACGGGCGCCGTCCCTATCCACGTACGCCACACGTGACACGCTCGATCACCCAGCGGCGGCGAGGCCTCAGGATTCGGCATCGCGCGTGCCGGGCTCCATGTCGCTGATCGCGCGGCGGCGGCGCCGCGCGGACGTCGGCGACTCGCCAACTGCTGAAGTTGTGCACGGACTCCGGCCGGAGCGGGCCTGTCGGATCGGGCCGACCTCTGAGCCACGCGATCAGCGAAGGGAGTAAAACGGGTCCGGAGCGCTCTCGATCGGCGGCGGCACTGATTCGCCACTGACGACCGGTTGACCCCGGTGCCCAACTGATTGGCCACTGGCCTGCGTTCTAGCCAAGCCGCCGCCGGGATCGTCAGGCCATCGCGGAGGGGCCGTTTTTCCGCGGGGCGAAGCGGGAGGCCCGAGACGACAGGCCCGCTCCGGCCTTTCGGAGACAGAGCCCTTCAGTTCGGCATCGCGCGTGGTGGCTCGCTGTCGCTGATCGCGCGGCGGCGGCGCCGCGCGCCGGGCCGCCGGCTTCCGCACACCGGGAACGCGCCCTCCGCTCGGACCCGTCCGCTCCCGCGTCGACTAGGAAGCAATCAGGGCGACATCCGCCAGGCGCACAGATGCGCCGGCGGCTGTGACAGCGACGCGGATCACAGGGACGGGAGTCGACGCGGGGAATCGCTGCGGGCGCGTTCCGGCTTCGCGCGGCCGCGGTGTGCTCCAACGGCGTCCGTCGCGCGGTGCCGCCGCCGCGCGGGCGTCGGCGCCTCGCTGGCAACTGTTGAAGCTGTGCAGGGTTGCTGCCGGAGCGGGCCTGTCGGATCGGGCCGACCGCTGAGCCACGCGATCAGCGAAGGAAGTAAAACGGAGCCGCCGCCGGGATCGTCAGGCCACCGCGAGGGGATGTTTCTCCGTGGGGCGAAGCGGGAGGCCCGAGACGACAGGCCCGCTCCGGCACTGCAGAGACAGAGCCGGCGAGGCAGCCGAGCTCGTTGTTATCTCAACAAAGCCCCGCAGCGCCGGGCTGTGGAAGCTGCCGGAGCTGTGGACGCACAGAACGCGCCCACACACTCCCTGCAAAACCGCGCAGAACGCAGTTTCCGCAGCTACCACAGCCCCTAATCATCGTTCCATTGATTCATGAAAGGGACTCGTCAATGGTACAGGGACCCCGGCTCGCGGCGTTGCCCGTCGGTCAAATACTCCCGGTATTCTCCCTCCTCGCGCCTTGCGAGGCGCGCTCAGCGCCCTTGTGCGTCACCGGATTTATGGAAGGCAGCACTGAGCCCGATCACGACGATCGCGAAGACCACGGCGAATGCGGGAGCGAATCAAGACGCTCGTGCACCACCAACGCGGCGAGAACAGCTGCCAGCGCGGCGTTTGCCGTCATCGTCAGGCCCGTCTCCCAGATGCTCTGGACTGCAACCGCGGCGAGTCCGCCGGCGGCGCCGACGCGGATCCACCAGACGCCGGATCGATCGGCGGCAAGACGCTCCCGGGCGGTTCGCACGAATGCCGCGGTCGCAAGCAGGAAGGGCAGGCCGACCAGCAGCCCGCCTTCGGCGGCGATCTGAAGGTAGTGATTCTGTGCCTGGTTGAAGTACACGTGTCGATCGGTCCGCTGGTACACGCGCATGGCGAGCGCGAACGTTCCCGCGCCAGTTCCGGTTGCGGCGAAGTCGCGGACGACCGGCACGGCTTCCCGCCATATCGCCGTCCGGTACGCGGAACCTCTATCCGGGCCCGCAATGCGATCGCGGATGGTTGGCATGCCTGCCCACCCGAGCGCTACCGCCGCGAGCACGAGGTGCAGGCCCACCAGCGCGAGCCACCGCCCGGGATGGAACGACCGCCTGACGAGTATCAACGACGCGAGTGAGGCGATCACCATCCCGATTGATGCCGTCCACGACAGCGACAGGACCAACGCGATGACCATCGTCATCACCGCCACCGCCAGCAAGAGCGTGCGGTCGTCTCGCAGGTCGGGGACCGGCGCCACGGGGTTCGGCCGGCCTGCCGGCCCAGGTCTGGCACCAGTGCGGGCGATGATGTAACCGGCACAGACAGGCAGGGCCATGAGTGTCCACGTCGCGAAGTGATTCCGGTTGGCAAACGGGCCAAACGGCAGCGGGCCCTCCGCCGCCGTCGGAGGGATCCAGTAAATCGAGTGTCCGGCGGTGGCCGCCTGAGCGAGCGCCAGCAACGAAACGCCGAACCCGATGGCGGCAATCGCCCGGGTCGTGCGCCGCACGCCCTGCACGCGGAAACGTTCCCTGGCGACGAGAAACAGCGCGACGGCGCCTGCCACCTCGAATGCAGCCCAGGCTGTGTCCCGTACATTGATTGTGAGCGGGCGCCACGACTCGGCGGGGATTGGCGTCAGCGCGAGCGCGTCACGCACGGCCTCGGCAGGCGGCCATGGATTCAGGCCGCCGGGGAAGGGGATGAGCTGAAGCAAAACGGCAGCGGTGACCAGCAGAAGGGATCGGTCGAGCGCGCCCTCGATTCGCGGCCTCGTGAGAACCGCGAGCGCCATACAGAGCACGCCGAACGGGATCGCGGTGCTCGCCGCCGCGCCCCCAAAGGCCAGAAGCGGCCACAACAGCAGCGTGACGAGGGCAACGGCTGCGAACTGCTCCCGCCAGCCCTGCTCTCGCCGATCGCTCCGGACGGCAGTGACCCTGGTAGTGATGGCCGTCAGCTTGTCAGAATCCGTCGGCTGTTCGCCATAGCCGCTACTGCGGGCTCACGGGCCGCCCGCTCGACCCCATGGCGGTGATGCCTCGAGCTGAGGCCACGCGTATGGCTGTCGTTGCGGCGTTCCGGAAAAAACGCGTGACCTCCGGGACCTCCGCGCGGAGGCGCACGTCCACCGAGCGGATCCCCCCGTCTTCGACCGCGAACGGGTCGCTCACGGCCAGGAGTCGGCCCTGCACAGCGTGCAGCTCGATCAGGAAGGCCTCGCCTGCCGGAGCGACCAGTCTGAACGCCCCGTCAGCATCAGCTCTGACGCGTCCAGCCTCGCGACCATCCCCCAGCTGGCGCAGCAGGACCACCACACCAGGAAGCGCTCTGCCGTTGGCGCCGAGCGCCGTGCCGGTCGCAACCACACCCGGCTGCGGAGCCGTGACGGGATGGGGCGTTTCGGTCGATCGCTCCAGCTGATGTCCGGAGGTGGTGGCAGCGGGTTCTCCTACCGTGCTCAGGCACCCGATGAGCGCACAGCCGACAATGCGGGCTGCAGCCCGCCCGCGCCCGCCCGGCTGGGAGGGCCCCAGCCGCTGGGCGGTTCTCGCCGGCGTTGGGTCTGGCGTGCTGGACAATTGCGCGCCTAATGTAGCCCAGTTAGAGGTGATGGACAAGACATGTCGCGGGAAAACTTGCTGGGGTGTCACCCCTGGGACGAGCCTGCGTTTCGATCGCGGCGTGGTACAATCCGCGGGCGCCTGCCGCCAGAAGGCGGCGGGCCGGTGCGGTTCGCCGCCGTCCGCTCCACGCCATCGCCGAGCGGTCCGCACACGACATGAATCTGTTGGCCAACGGGAGCTGACCTGAGCCGCATGACGCGTGATCTGGACGGGCTGACCTCTACGACCCTCAAACATCTTCGCGAGCACTGGTGGGACGACGCGTTCACGTCGTTTCTGGAGGACACGCTGCGCCCTCGGGCCGGGAAGAGCATCCTCGATGTGGGCTGCGGTATGGGCACCGCCGAAGTGAGCCTCGCGCGTCTTCGCGTGTCGCAGCTGAAGATGGTCGGCGTCGATCTCGTCGTCGATCGCCTGCGGGCGGCGACAGTGGCCACTCGAGGCATCAATGCAAGAGCGCTGTACGCGGCGGCTGACGCCTGTCACCTCCCGTTCGCGGATGGGACGTTCGACTCGACGTTCTGCGTGGCGGTGCTCCAGCACATCCGCGATCTGAGCCGCGCCGTGTCGGAGCTGGCGCGCGTCACGCAGCCGGGCGGGCGGGTCCTCGTCGTGGAGCCCGACAACGCGGCGCGCTACTGGTTCAGCTCCGTCGAGAGCGGGATGATTGCCGCCGATCTCGGTCGGCGGTTCTTCGGCAGCCTGGCCGAGAGCCGTGGCGAGTCGCCGGCGTCGGCGGTTGGACCGCTGATTCCCGGAGTATTTGGTGCAAACGGCATCGAGCCCATCTCGGTGCACCTCTTCCCCGTGTCGGTGTCGCACCTCGGATCGCCGCCGCCCACCTTGTGGGAGGCCCGGCGTGCGGCGGTCGACGAGGCCATTGCCAAGGCGCAGGACGGGGCTCTCCGGCGGCTGGGCGCGGACTACCAGAAGGCCATCGAGCAATATGCTCGCGATGCCGAGAAGGCCGGGGCGACATTTGTCGAGATCCAGAACACGATGCTCTTCGCGACCGTCGGGACGGTGAGCGAGTCCGCTGGAAAGTAGGGCTGTTGGCAGTCCGTGACGGCTCGCGCGGTTGGGATGAGTACGCGCCGTTCTACGACTGGGAGAACGCGCGGACCGTCGCGCGCCGGGACATCGCGTTCTGGCAACGCCTTGCCGCGGCCCAGCAGGGGCCGGTGCTCGAGCTCGGATGCGGCACCGGTCGAATCGCCGTGCCGCTCGTGAAGGCCGGCATTCCGCTCGTCGGCATCGACAGGTCGGCGCCCATGCTGGCGCGTGCACGCCAGCGCCTGCACCGGGCCGGACTCGCCGGACGCGCACGGCTCGTGCGCGGCGACATTCGGTCGCTTCCCTTCCGGGTCCGTCACCGCTTCAAGCTCGTGATGGCGCCCTACGGCATGCTGCAGTCGCTGACCCGGGAGTCGGATCTCCAGGCGACGCTGACCTCGATCGCCCGAGTGCTCGGGTCCGGCGGCCTGCTCGGGATCGATCTCGTGCCCGATCTGCCGCGCTGGAGCGAGTACAGCCGCCGGGTCAGCCTCAAGGGACGGAAGGGACGCGGCACCGCGATCAGGTTGATCGAGTCGGTCCGGCAGGACACGCGACGAGGGCTCACGCACTTCGATCAGGAGTATGTCGAATCGCGCGGACGCGAGCGCCGCGTCCACCGGTTCGAGCTCACCTTTCGCACGCTCTCAGTGCCGCAGATGGCGCGCCGGTTGTTGCGGGCCGGCTTCTCGGTGGAAGCCGTCCTCGGCGACTATCAGGGTGGGCCCTGGGACCCGCGGGCGGATGTCTGGATCATCCTCGCCCGGAAGCGGGGCTCGGCGCGGCGCCTGTCGCTCGGGCTGAGACGAGCGGCCTCTTCCGGGGCTGGCGGCGCGTGACACGATCCCCCGATTTTGTGATAGTTTAAGGCGTCTTTTCCTCGATCCAGGTCTGGAGTTCTGCCATGTCCGGCCATTCGAAATGGCACACGATCAAGCATAAAAAGGGAGCCGCGGACGCCAAGCGCGGCAAGGTGTTCACGCGGATCATCAAGGAGCTGACGGTGGCTGCCCGCGCCGGTGGCGGCGATCCGGACGCGAACCCGCGTCTCCGCACGGTCGTCGCGGAAGCCAAGTCGGTCAACATGCCGGCCGACAACATCAAGCGGGCGATTCAGCGTGGGACCGGCGAGCTTCCCGGTGTCTCGTACGAAGAGATCACCTACGAGGGCTACGGCCCCGGTGGGGCCGCGCTCATCATCGAGACACTGACCGACAACAAGAACCGCACGGTCGGCGAGCTGCGCCACCTGCTCACCAAATACGGCGGCAACCTCGCCGCCGAGAACAGCGTCGCCTGGATGTTCGACAAGAAAGGCTACATCGTCATCGAGAAATCGAAGGTGGACGAGGAGACGCTGATGGCAGCGGCCCTCGATGCCGGCGCCGACGACATGCGCGACGATGGGGACTCGTGGGAGATCGTGTCGACGCCTGACGCGTTTCAGAAGGTGCTGGAGGCGGTCCGGGCGCTGGGGCTCGAGCCGGGAGCTGCGGAGATCGCGATGCTGCCGCAGAACTACGTCAAGCTCGAAGGCAGGCCGGCCCAGCAGATGGTCAAGCTGATGGAGGCGGTCGAGGAGCACGACGACACGAAGAAGGTCTGGTCGAACGCCGACATCGAGGAGAAGGAGATCGAGGCCTCGTTGGCGTGAAGATTTTCGGAATCGATCCCGGCTCCGATCGCACAGGCTATGGCTGCGTCGAGCACATCGGCGGCCGCCACGTGCTCGTCATCTGCGGCTCGCTGGCCGGTCCATCGAACGCGGCATTCCCCGACAAGTTGAGGGCGATCCACTCCGGGCTGGCGGCGCTGCTCTCGCACCACCGCCCGGACTGCGTGGCCATCGAGAACATCTTCTACGCGCGCAACGTCAGGAGCGCGTTGAAGCTGGGGCATGCGCGGGGTGTGGCGCTGCTGGCCGCATCGGAAGCCGGGCTGCCGGTCGTCGAGTACGCCCCCGCCGAGATCAAGCGTGCGGTGGTGGGGTACGGTCGTGCCGAGAAGCACCAGGTCCAGCAGATGGTCAAGCTGCTGCTCGGTCTCGACGCGCCGCCGGCCCCGCACGATGTGGCCGATGCGCTGGCCGTGGCCCTCTGCCACCTTCACGCGGCTACCAACGGCGTGGCGCTCCCGGCGCCGATCGCGCACGACCGGAGAACACCGCGGTCCTGGCGCCACTATCGGCCCTCATCGTGAACGTGTGCATGGAGTATCACGCATTACCCGTTGAATTCGCTCGCGATATCCGGGCTGCGACGACCGAGCGGCCCGCCTTGGCAGTCGAATAGACAGTCCAGTCGATGATCGCCCTCCTTCGTGGCACACTTCACGCCAAATCGCCGAATCGCCTGATTCTCGATGTGGGAGGCGTGGGTTACGACGTGCAGGTGCCGCTGTCGACGTTCTACGGGCTCGGCGATCCGGGGACGGCCGTGTCGCTGCGGATTCACACGCACGTTCGCGAAGAGGCGATCGCGCTGTTCGGGTTCGCGACCGAGCTCGAGCTCGACGTCTTCGAGCGGCTCATCGCGATCAGCGGTATCGGCCCGAAGCTGGCGCTGGCGGTGCTGTCGGGAATCGAGCCGGGCGAATTGATCACGGCGATCCGGCTGCAGGACGTCGCACGGCTGACCGCGATCCCCGGCATCGGGAAGAAGACGGCCGAGCGGATCGGTCTCGAGCTGAAGGATCGCCTGCCCGCGGCGCTCCAGGCGACAGGGCCGGCTGCGCCGGAGCCCTCGCCGCGCGAGGAAATGCGCGATGATCTGCTGTCGGCGCTGATCAATCTCGGCTATCAGCGGCCCGCGGCCGACAAGGCGCTCGACACGGCGCTCGCGCACTCGCCCGACGCCGGTTTCGAGCAGGTATTGAAGGATGCGCTGCGGCGACTGATGAAAGGCTAGGGTAAGTGCTGAATGCCGAGTTCTGAATTCTGAATTCAATTCAGCATTCAGCATTCAGCACTCAGCATTCTGATACATGTCCGACGATCGTCTCGTCACTGCCGCTCGTGTCGAGGAAGACGTCCAGTACGAGGCCGGGCTCCGGCCTCGCACGCTGAACGAGTACATCGGCCAGGATCGCGTTCGGGAGAACCTGCAGGTGTCCATCGCTGCGGCGAAGCAGCGGCGCGAGGCGCTCGATCACGTGCTGCTGTACGGGCCGCCGGGGCTTGGCAAGACCACGCTCGCCTGCGTGATCGCCAACGAGCTTGGCGTGCCGATCCGACCTACGGCTGGGCCGGTCATCGAAAGGCCCGGCGACCTTGCGGCGATGCTCACCAATCTCCAGGAACGCGAGGTGCTGTTCATCGACGAGATCCACCGGATGGCGCCGGCGATTGAAGAGATCCTCTATCCCGCCATGGAGGACTACGAGCTGGACATCATGATCGGGCAGGGGCCTGGGGCCCGCTCCGTGAAGGTGCCGGTTCAGCGTTTCACCCTCGTGGGTGCGACGACCCGCACGGGGCTCCTCACCTCGCCTCTTCGCGCGCGGTTCGGCATCGTCCACCGGCTGGACTTCTACGGCGAGCAGGACATCCTCGAGATTGTTCGCCGCTCCGCCCGGATTCTCAACGTGCCGATTGACGACGAGGCGGCGCGGGAACTGGCGAAGCGGTCGCGCGGCACACCACGGGTCGCAAACAGGCTCCTGCGCCGGGTGCGCGATTACGCCGAGGTGCGCGCCGACGGCCGGATCTCGAGCGACGTCGCGCACAAGGCGCTGCTCCTCCTCGAGGTGGACGAGCACGGCTTCGACGAGATCGATCGCCGGCTGCTCCGGACGATCATCGACAAGTTCGGCGGTGGTCCGGTGGGGGTCGGGAGCCTCGCCGCGGCGATGAGCGAGGAGCGAGATGCCATCGAGGAGATTTACGAACCGTTCCTGATTCAAATCGGTTTTCTGGATCGCACACCGCGCGGTCGCGTGGCCACGGCTCGCGCCTACGAGTACTTCGGCCTGGCCGCTCCTGGAAAGGATCGTCTGTGGTGAGTGAGGGACCGCCCCCAACAGAATTGCCCGGCGCCCGACGCACGAGGCCCGCGCCGGGGATATGTCTACGCCCCGTCAAGATCAGCGGCCTGGCAACCTACGTTCCTCCTCGGCTCCTGACCAATCAGGATCTCGAGACGATGGTCCAGACGACCGACGAGTGGATCCTTCAGCGCACCGGCATCCGCGAGCGTCACATTGTCGATCCGGGCGTCGCGACGTCGGATCTCGCCAAGGAGGCCGCGCTCGGGGCAATCGAACAAGCGGGTCTCACCTCCGACGACATCGGCTTCATCGTCGTGGGCACCACGACGCCCGATACGATTTTTCCGAGCACGGCCTGCGTGCTGCAGCACAAGATTGGCGCCAGGCACGCCTGGGGGTTCGATCTCGGGGCGGCCTGTTCCGGGTTCAACTATGCGCTGACCACCGGCATGCAGATGGTGGCCGGCGGCGCGCACGAGCATGCGCTCGTCATAGGCGCCGACGTGATGTCGAGCATCATCGACTATACGGACCGGGCGACGTGCGTGCTGTTCGGGGACGGCGCCGGGGCGGTGGTGGTGTCGCCGGCGTCGCAATCGGAGCCCCGGATCATGGGCTTCGCCCACGAGATCGACGGGAGCGGCGGCCCGGCGCTGTGCATGCCCGCCGGCGGCAGCCGGATGCCCGCCTCGCACGACACGGTGGAGAAGCGCCTGCACTACGTGAAGCAGGACGGCCAGACCGTTTTCAAGTTCGCCGTCCGCAAGACCGAGGAGATCTGCCGCCGCGTGCTGGATCAGTGCGGCCTGGACCCGTCCCAGGTGGACCTCTTCGTCTCGCACCAGGCGAATCGTCGTATCATCCAGGCGGCGGCGGATCGGCTCGGGCTTCCCGATTCAAAAGTCGTCATCAATCTCGAGCGGTTCGGCAATACGACAGCGGCGACCATTCCGCTGGCGCTTGCCGATGCCGTCGCGGATGGCCGGCTGAAGCGGGGAGATCTGGTGTTGCTCGCATCGGTCGGGGCAGGCTTTACGGTGGGCGCGGTGGTCTTGCGCTGGTCTCTTTAGTCCCTGAGTCCCTGGGTCCCTGGTCCTGGGTCCCTGGTCCTGGTCCCTGGTCCTGGGTCCCTCGGTCCTTGGTCCCTCGGTCCTTGGTCTACAGAATATGGTCTACGAGCCACGGACTACGGTGGGTCGTGTCTTCGGCAGGAGGGTGAGATGCAGGGTGACGCGAAAGTGATTTCGCACCTCAACAAGGCATTGAAGGAAGAGTTGACGGCGATCAATCAATACTTCGTGCACGCGGAGATGTGCCACAACTGGGGGTATCACCGGCTCGGATCGCACATTCGGAAGCAGTCGATCGACGAGATGCGGCACGCGGAAGCGCTCGTCGAGCGCATCCTCTTCCTCGATGCCACCCCGACCATGGAGCCGATGCCGCTCACCATCGGGCCGTCGGTCCAGAAGCAGCTCGAGAGCGACATGGGCCTGGAGCTCGGCGCGGTCAAGAGCTACAACGAAGCGATCCGGGTCGCACGGGATGCCGGAGACAACACGTCGCGTGAGCTGTTCGAGCGGCTGCTGAAAGACGAAGAGGGCCACGTCGACTGGCTGGAGTCGCAGCTTCACCTGATTTCAGAGGTTGGCTACGAGCGCTACCTCTCTCAGCAGATCGAAGGCCAGGGCGAATAACGAGGCTCCACGACCGCGAAATCTGCAGCCCGCGGTCCGTAGCCCGTAGTTCGTGGCCCGTGGACGCGCATCGCACGTCGCACGGCACGTCGCACCGCCGCACGGCACGTCGCACGTGACAAGCAGCACGTCGCACCGTCGCACGTATCTTGGAGCCTGCGAACTGCTCAGTGCCTCGCGCGCCCCCTCACCTCACTCGCCAGAAGAGTGGCCCGCTGCCACGACAGGGTTGGTGAGCGTGCCGATCCCACCGATGCTGCAGACGGCGGTCTGGCCCGGTTTCATGAACACACCGCGAGCCGCGCCCACTCCGGCCGGGCTGCCCGTAGCAATGATGTCGCCCGGCCGAAGTGTCAGGACGTGCGACACGAAGCTCACCATCTCGGTCACGCTGTGTGTCATCCGCTCGGTTGTGGAATCCTGCATCGTTTGGCCGCTCAGCGTGAACTTGATCGGCAACTTCTGCGGATCCGGTATGAACTCCTTGGGAACGAGGTAAGGACCCAGCGGTGCGAACGTGCTGTGCCCCTTTCCGATGAACCAGTCCGAGCCGTGCCGGCCATCGGCGCGGCCCCCGCGGTCGGAGACGTCGTTCTCCAGCGTGTAGCCGAAGATGTAATCCTTGGCTCGGTCCACCGAGACGTGGTCCGCAGTCCGGCCGATGACGATCGCCAGCTCGCATTCCCAGTCCACTTGTTCGCGACCTGGCGGAATGCGAATGTCGTCGCCGTCACCGATCACCGCGCCGACCGGCTTCGGGAACACGTACGGGTTGTGCCGCTTGTCGCCCGGCTTGCGCGGCCAGATACCCGGAATCCCTTCGGAGGGGGGCGGTGTGGTGGGCGCGTCCACGGCGTTGCCGCTGCGACCGGCCATCTCAGCCGCGTGCTCCGTGTAGTTCACGGCCGCGTTCAGGATGTTCTGCGGTATCACCGGGGGCAGCGTGTCGAGTGTCTTCACATCGTAGGCGTGGGCCGGACGCTTCGCGGCCGCCTCCGACGCGATCGTGGCGAGACGTGATTTCAGCGTGTCGTACCGCTCCAGCAGCACGGTCATGTCCGACGGCAGACTGGAATCGGCCTTCGACAGGTCGACGGCCACGCTGTCGTTCAGAACCAGGCCGAGAAACGTACGGCCGCCCTGCGAGAACCGGCCCAGCTTGTAAGTCGGGTTCGACTGGGCGACGACGACCGAGAGGGTCGCTGCCAGACAGGCCGCCATGAGTGCACCGTGTGCCAGACGTCTCGTCATGGTGTTCATCCTCTCAGTCGCTCGCCTCGGTGTGTTCAGCATTCCGTACTTCGCTTCGGCGCTACTGCTGCGACGAGGTGGCCGCCGTCACGGGTACGCCGACCAGCTTGTCGGGATCCGCCCCCGGCTTCGGGCGGAACTTCTGCGCCCGGCCGATGTGGACATCGGCCGTATACAGATTTCTCTCGTTGTCGACGCTGAACTGGTGGACGCCCCAGAAGCCGCCGGGAAACGCCCCGAAGGTCCCCCAGGAGAAGAGGAGATTGCCCGTGAGGTCGAACTTCGTGAACTTCTGCGTGATGCCGTCTGACACCCACACGTGTTGATCCTTCGTAATCATGTGGTAGTACGGGCGACGAATATTCGGCCACAGCTCCAGGAACTTGCCGTTCTCGTCAAAAATCTGGATCCGGGAGTTCGCCCGGTCCGCCACGTAGAGGCGCCGCTTCGCGTCGATGGCAATCGAGTGCACGGTGTTCATGTAGTTCGGCCGCGTTTCGCTCCCCGCCGTGCCCTTCTCGCCCCAGGTCATCAAGTACTTGCCGTTCTTGTCGAACTTCACGACGCGCGTGTTCGTGTAGCCGTCGGTGACGAAGAACGTACCGTCCGGCAGCCAGGCGATGTCGGTCGGCCGGGCGAAGTGCTTGTCGTCGTTTCCGGGCACCTTGAACTCGCCGAGCTGCATCACGAGCTTCTTGCCGTCGTTGGTGAACTTGTAGACGGCATGCGCCCCGTCGTCCACGAGCCACACGTGCTTCTCCGAATCGTAGGGGCTGATGAGCACCTTGTGCGGTCGCACGAAGAGCTTGTTGTGCTGCTCCCAGGAGTCGATCTTCTTGCCGTCCCGGTTGACGATGTACAGCACGTTGTCCCATCGCGGCTGGCGTTCCGGAGCCGCCGACAGGCTGTATCCGGAGGCGTTGCGTTCCGGTACGAGACTCTGCGACGTCACCGGTTCCTTAAGGACGGGTAGACAGCCCCGCTGGAAGATCAGCACCCGGTCGGGACTCTCGGCGAAGATGCCCCCGACGGATCCCTGCTGGTAGCCCGCTCCACACACGTTCTCCGGCCAGTTGGGCACCAGCTCGTAGGGCCCGAACTCGTCTCCGCCGCCCTTCTGCTGCGGCATCTGAGGGGCGGCCAGCAGGGAGATACCGAATACTGCCGCGCCCATCAGCCCGCCGTAATGTTTGATTTGCATGATGTTCATTCTCCAGCTCCGGATTCCCGCGTATTACGCGGCCGGGCGATCTTTCTTCTCCAGCGCCTTGATGAACGCTTCGGCTTCCGTGGCTTCGGGTGTGCCGGGGGCGGTGGCCACGACGTCCTTCAACAACTTCAACGCTTTCTCGACGTCTCCTTTGCTGAAGGCACACTTCGCCAGGCCGAGCTTCGGCCCCGGCGCATCGGGTTTGACCGCTTGCGCTTTCTCGAACCGGGCGATGGCCTCTTCAATCTTGCCCTGGGCGAAGTACACGGCGCCAAGGGTGACGCTCGATTCGAAGGCCAGGGGGTCCGACAGATCGGGTTGCAGCGTCAGACCTTTTTCCAGTGCTTCGGCCGCCTTGTCGTACTTGGCTGCGTCCACGTAGGCTCCGCCGAGCTGGAAGAGCGTGCGGGGCTCGTTCGGCGCCAGTGCTGCAGCCGTTTCGAGCTCCTTAATGGCATCGTCCTGACGCTTGACGCGCAGGTAGGCGAGCGCGAGGTTGACGTGCACCTCCGGGGCTTCAGGCGCCTTCCGGGCGGCCTCCTCGAAGAATGCCACCGCCTTTTCCGCGTCGCCGGTCTTGAACGCCTCGACACCCTTGACGAATTCCTCGGCGCCCTGAGGGGCGGCTTTCACGAGCTTGAAGTCGAAGCGCCGATCGTCACGGCCGGCGGCCACTTGCACCTTGTCCTTGAGCGTTTGATAGCCATCCTTCTCCAATGTGAACTCGAACTCGACGGGCGGCAGACCGCGCCGGTAGAACTTGCCGTTCTTGTCGCTCTTGATCTCGTAGACGCGCCCCCGGTCCGGATCCCGCAGTTTCAGCACGGCGCCCTCGATTGGACGGCCCTCCTCGTCCGTCACGGTCCCCTGTATCACCCCCAGTTCCAATTGACGGGCGGCGACGGGGGTGTTCACGAAGAACGCCCCCACCACCGCTGCCAGTACGAGTGCCTGTGTCCCTATCCTGATTCGACAGCCGTGCATAGATTGAAGCCACCTCCCTCAGAATCGCACCCGCACGCCGAACTGCATCTGACGGGCGAACCGTGCCGCGATTGGCACCATGAAGTTCGCCGACCGTCGGTTCCCGGTGGGGTCCACAAGGTTCTCGTTGTTGAACAGGTTGAAGATGTCGTAGAAGAGATCGAGGCTCTGGAGCCCACGAGCGAGCGGAATCTGATAACGGAAGGACAGGTCGGTCGTGAGAGACTTCTCACCCGTCAGGCCGTTGATGACCGCCCGACCCTGCGAATCGACCTCCGAACGAATCGGGAACGCGAGGTCGTCCACCCCCTGAATCGGCCGGTCCGTGTTGTCCAGGTCCCCGTTCACGTCACGACCCACCGTTTCGTTGATGGCGTCGCCGGAAATGGCGCTGACGACCGTGGCGATGGTCAGATGGGTCCACGGGCTCACCGAGGCGGTGGCTGACAGGACGTGCCGGCGATCGGAAGCGAACCGGCCGTAGTCCGCCCGGATATCGTTGTCGAGCCAGACGCGGCGGTTGTCGGGGTTGCCGAGGCCGACGTAATTGCTCTTCTGGAGCGTGTACGAGACGCGGCCGCTCCAGCGGTCCGCGTACCGCTTGACGAACGAGAACTGGAGCGACTGGTAGTCGCCGTCGAAGTCGTCGCTCGTCTGCGACTGGAGCACGCGCTGGAAGCTGGTGCCGCGTGCCTCCGCCGGGATGAGCGTGCCCGTCGGATCGAAGCCATCGGCCTGCGGCCGCACGCCGTTGACGGGCTCGTTGATGTCGACCCAGCCCATCTGGTCCCGGGAGACGTTGCCGACGTAATCGATTGAGACTGCCCCGTTCGGGAAGAGCTCGTGGCTGAAGCCGAGGCTCCAGGCCCACTGGTACGGCATCTGCCGGTCCGGGTGATCGAGGCGTGGGTTGCGGTTGAACGTCTGGCCGGCGAGGATCGCGTCCCGCTGCGCGGTGAGCGCGGCCCGGCCGGCTGCACTCAGGACCGCGACACCCGGGTTGCCCAGCGAGTCGGTGATCATATCCGGCTGGAGCACGGGGCTGTTCGGGTCCCTGATGCTGATACCTGGAAACGGGGTGATGACGCCCGTCTGCGTGTAGAACAGATCCACGGAGACCGGGAAATAGGAGTAGAACCGGCCGATGCCGCCGCGCACGACGCTCGTTCCCTCACCGGTGAGGTCCCACGCGAACCCGGCGCGCGGCGAGATGTCGTCCTTGCTGTTGGGCGCATGACGCTGGTTGTCGTAGCGCAGCCCGACGTTGAACGTCAGGTTGTTGCTGACGCGCCACTTGTCCTCTACGAAGAGGTAAGTGCGCCGGTCCTTCGCGACCACATCAAACTGCTGCCCCGGGGGGCCTACCGTGATGTCGAACTGGATCGGGTAGGTCTCCGGGTTGGCGGGATCGAATGGAAGTTCGCTCTCGAACTCGAACGTGCCCGAGTCCATCGACGAGCGCGGGTTGGCCTGATTCAGGCTGAAGCCGCCGCCCGCCTTGAACGTGTGCTCGCCACCGAGCAGGTTCGGCACGAAGTAGCTGAAGGAGTTGTCGATTGTGTAGGTACGGATGGTTGTGAACGTGCCGGTGCCGCCTATGCCGGTGACATAGCTGGGATGCACGTTGGACTGGCCGATCGTGAAGGGGTCCCGCCCGTCGAAGCCAATGCCGTTGACATCGCTGTCGAAGAACGTCTGGGCGCCCGTCTCCAGTTGCTCGCCGATCCGTCCCACCCGGAGCACGTTCGACGCGCGGTCTGTCAGAACGGCCGTGTAGGTGATGTTGAAGAGGTGATCCCAGTCGTTCTCCCACCCCTGCGCGTCAATGGTTTCATCGCTTACATTGAATCCCTCGCCCTTCGTCGGGGCCGTCTCCAGCACCCAGCGGGCATTCAGGATGTGGCCTTCGTTGAGCTGCACGTCGCCGCGGCCGAAGTAGTTCGTCGCACGCACCGAGAAGGTGCCGACGAAGTCGGTGGCCAACGGCGCCGCCTCGGCCGGGAACCGCTTGAGGCCTGCGATGTCCTCGTGATCCCGCTCATAGGTGAAGTAGAAGTGGGCCTTATCCCTGACGATAGGCCCCCCGATTCCGAAGCCGAACTGGAGCGTCCGCTCATCGGGCTTCTCCGCATCGTCCGGCAGGAAGTGGCCGCGGGCGTTGAAGGCGTCATCGCGGAAGTAGGTGTACGCGCGGCCGTGGAACTGATTGGTGCCCCCCCGGGTGACCATGTTGATGATGGCGCCCGCGCCGCCACCGTACTCGGCGCTGTACTGGTTCGCCAGCACCTGGTACTCATCGATATTGTCGAGCACCACGCGCACCTGAGTGCCCTGGCTGCCACCCAACCGGTCGTCGTTGTTGTACATGCCGTCGATCAGATAGACGTTCGACTGGGCCGGCGTGCCATTCGCAACGACCTGACCGCCCTCGAACGACGACTGCGCCGGGTTCGGCGTCATCCCGGGGATGAGCGACGTGAGCGCCGTGACGTTGCGGAAGTTCGATGGCACCTCCTCAATCTCGCGGTTCGACAGGCTCCCGCCCACCGTGTTGCTGGTGCGCTCGATGAGGGGGGAATCGCCGAGGACCTCGACTGTCTCCTCGAGCCCGCCGACCTGCATCTCCACGGGAACCTCGAGCTCCGAGCCTGCCACGAGCTGGACTTTCGCCCTCTTGACGGGGCGGAAGCCCTGCATCTCGATTGTGACGGTGTAGGAGCCCGGCTCCAGATTGGGAATTGTGAAGGCGCCGGTCTCGGAGGTCACGGCCGTCCGGGTGAAGCCGGTGTCGTCATTGACAATCGTCACTGTCGCGCCGGGTAAAGCCAGCTTGCCCTGGTCTAGCACACGGCCGGAAATAGTGCCGCGCTGCTGCGCGAGGGCGGGCGCCGCGGAAAGCCCCGCACAGAGGGCGACGAGGACCGGAATCCGCAAGAGAGCGATCATCGGAGCCTCCTCCATCAGCAGTGGTTGGTTTTCGCTTTTCTGAACCGAACCCCCGCAATCTGTCGTTTCGCTTGGGCACAAGAGCCGATACGTGCGGCGGTCCGCGCAGCGCTCAGAGAAGCCGTGCGGTAAGGGAAGCGACCTTACGCCCAGTGTATGGTGAAGCCTACCAACAACGACCGTCGCCGCCTGTCAAAACATGTCCCGAAATGTCCCCGAAATGTCGCCGCGACACGGACACTCGACCGGCTCCGGATCGTCCCGATCGACTGCTGAACGAGCGGCTCCCGAAGACCCCGCGGGCCAATCCTCGGCAGTCGGGCCACGGCGAGAAAGAGCCTGGTTCAGCAGACGAGCAGGTAACCGCTGCCGTGCAGCGTTATGAAGTGGCGCGGGTCGTGGGGACGTGGCTCGATGTGACAACGCAGCTTCGCCACGAACTTGTCGACGGTGCGTGTCACCACGAGCCCGCGATGGCGCTCAGCACGGTCGCCACGCTGAGGGTGCTCCAGGGGTTCACGGTTCCGGACAGGGCCAGCACTTGCCGCCGCTCGCTCGCGAACCGACCGTAGTCGGCGCAGACTTCGTTGTCGAGCCAGACCGGCGGTCGCCCGGATTTCCCAGACCGACGCCGTTACCTTTCTGGAGCGTGTAGGCGACACGGCCGCTCCACCGGTTGGCCATCCGCTTGATCACCGAGATCTGAAGCGAGTTGTAGTCACCGTTGAACTCGTCGCGGGAATCGTGGAGCAGCACCCGCGCGTAGTTGGTGCCGCGCGCTTCGGCCGGGATGATTCCGTTTGGATCCAAGCCATTGACAGCCAGACGAACGCCGTTCACCGGTTCGTTGAGGCCGTTGGGGCGCCTTATGCCAGCGTCGCCGGCCACTGGACCCGTTCATGGGTTCGTGGGTCCGGCGACGCCGAGTGGGGAACTAGACCATATGGAAAGACCGACCCCGGCTTTGTAAGTTAGCGCGGGTCACTCTGGACCTGCGACAGCTCAAAGCAGAGCCGCATACAAAGGAGGTCGGTCACCATGAATTCTACTCCTCTGATTGCATTCGATCAGCACGCGGCGACGACAGTGGCGGCAGTCTTGTTGCCGGGCCAGCAGACACCCGCGCTCCATTCGCTGACGCCGGATACGCCGACGATTCTGCGTTTTGTGAAACGGTTCGCGCGCCACCACGGTGCCGTGCAGTGCTGTTATGAGGCGGGGCCGTGTGGCTTCGAGCTGCAGCGGGCGTGCTGCGCGCACGGCATCGCCTGCGACGTCATCGCGCCGGCGTTAATTCCTCGTCGGCCGGGCGATCGTGTGAAAACGGACCGCCGCGACGCGGCCCACTTGGCGGTGCTGTATCGGGCCGGGGCCTTGACGACCGTTCACATCCCCACCGAGCAGGAGGAAGCGGCGCGGGATCTGCTCCGCTGCCGTGAAGATATCCGGACGGACTTGTTGCGGGCGCGCCATCGCTTGGCGAAGTTCCTGCTGCGACATGGCCGACGATTCACGGGCACGAAACACGCGTGGTCCAAGCGGCACGAGACGTGGCTGCGAGCGCAGACGTGGCCGCTGCCAGCGTTGGATCAAACGCATCGCGCCTATCTCCGCGCGGTGGAAGAAACCGTCGCCCGCCTGCGCGCGGTCGAGGAGGATTTGCGGGCGCTGCGGACGCTCGAGCCATTACAGCACCGCGTGCAGCGTCTGCGATGTTTCCGCGGCATCGATGACTTGACCGCGTTGACCATCGCGGCGGAACTCGGCGACGCGCGCCGCTTCGCGAGCGCGCCACGCACGATGGCCTTCATCGGGCTGATTCCGTCCGAGCATTCCAGCGGGACCAAGCAGGCGCGCGGTGGCATTACGAAAACCGGCAATGCACACTTGCGGCGCGTGCTCGTGGAAGCGGCCTGGCATTACCGTCATCATCCGTTCGTGGGCGACGCGC
>DASTBU010000068.1:0-7673 GCA_035711845.1 Vicinamibacterales bacterium | reverse complement strand
CGATCGCCCGATCGCCCGATCGCTCGATCGTTCGATCGCGCGATCGATATCTTACAACTCCGGCCGCATTCGGGGTGAGCATTGTCACGTACGACGTGCCGTGTGCGACGTGCGATGTGCTCCCCGTCACGTGCGACGTGCTCCCCGTCACGTGCGACGTGCCGTGTGCGCGTGTCACGGTTGTCGTGATTCGTAGGTAGGGCTGCCGCGCCTCTCACGCCGGCGCTCGCACCGAGAGCTCAGCACGTCGTACGTGACAAGCAGCACCTCGCACGCCGCACCTCGCACGTGGCACGTGGCAACTCGCACATGGCGCCCAACCACTCACCCGATCGCAAGCCACACCACAATCGCGACCGCCCAGCCGGCAATCGCATCAGCGGCGTAGTGATACCGCCCGAAGACCGTGCCCGCAGAGATAGCGAGCGCGTTGAGGAACATGCCGGCCGCAATCGGCCAGGGTGCGCCGAGAAGGAGGAGCGTCGCGGCGAGCGCCTCGGCAGCGTGGCCGCTTGGGAACGTGTTCACCTGGATGCTCGTCGCTCCGAGCAGGCGCACGTTGAATCGCCTCGCCGCAGACTGCCATGGCTCGCCTTCCTCGAGGGCGCGCGGCGGACGCGTCTGGACCCAGGCCAGGAACCCGAAGCAGATGTAGTCGGTGACGAGGACTACCTCCCAGAAGTGTTCGGGATCTGGCTGGGGGACGAACAACAGGTGAAGCGCTAGCGCCACCGGGATCGTTGGATAGACCCCTGCGTATGCTGCCTCGAGCGCAAGAGCCAGGGGGCGAGGCATTGCCCGCGCGCGGTCGAGAACTCGCAGCCGGCGGTCGAGCGCAAGGAGCGTCGCCTCCTGCAACGGTCGTGGCGCCACGAAGAGGGACCCGCTGGTCCAATAAGCCAGGAGCAGCGCGATGGGGGGCCCCACCCACTCGTGCAGAAGCGGCCAGTCGGGCGCGGTCGCGGTAATAGCAATGAAGAGAAACCCGGCCGCGGCGCCCGTAGCGAGCTTGAGGCGTGCGGCACCGCCCCTGCCGGGAACGATCGCGGCACACGCCAGGTACACGAAGAAGGCGAGGGACGCGCCCTCCCACCGTCGCATTCGATTGTCAGGCTCCTCCGAGCGCCGCTGTCGCGGTCGGGCGGCACACCCGGTCCGATCCGTCTGTATCGAAATGCGAAATCAATCGCGGGACAGGCTCACGACGAACCGGGTCACGCTGTCCCAGTACAGGGTCGGATTGACGACGTGGAGGTCGTTATGGTCCGCGCCGGGAATGGCCACGAAATGCTTTCTGGACGAGGGCGCGCCTTCGTAGACCTGCCGTCCGGCACCAAAGGGAACGATGGAATCTCTGTCGCCGTGGACGACGAGCAGGGGCCCTCGGTAGCTCGCGAGGAATCGCGAGGTCGGAAAACGATACGAGGAGAGAAAGCTCAGCGCCCAGAGCACGGGGTTGGGCCTCAGGACGGCGCGAACGCCCGGCAGCGGTGTTTCGAGCACGACCGCGTCCGGAGGCTCGACCGATGCAGCATATGCCGCCACGGAGGCGCCGATGGAACGGCCCCAGAAGATCACCGGCGACCCGGGCTGCCGGAGCTGCTCGTCGAAGGTGCGCAGGGCCGCGTCGGCGTCGAGGTAGAGGCCCTTCTCGCTGGGCCTCCCCGTGCTCGCGCCATACCCGCGATAATCGATGGCGAGCACACTGAAGTCCCGTCGATGCAGCTCGATGAGGATATCGAGCCAGAGCGAGAGGTTTCCCCCGTTTCCGTGGAAGAACACGATCTGCGCCCGGGGGGCTGCGCGTCCGATCCACCATCCGTGCAGCGTCTGCCCGTCGGCGGTGGCGACCCGCAAATCCCGAAACGGCACGCCGGCGACCTCCGGTGTGTCCTGCACGCCAGGGATCGGGTAGAAGGCCATTTTCGGCTCGAGCCACCACACGAGCAGCTTCAGGCCGACAAGGACCAGACCCACACGCACCAGCACGGAAATCACGTCCACGCGTCTCACGGCTGATCGTAGACTATCTCCGATGCCGACACTCGATCCGCGGCGCGGCCAACGCTCCATCACTTCATGCGCTTGATCGTCTTCGATCTCGATGGGACGCTGATCGATTCGCGCCAGGATCTGGCCGACGCCACGAACCAGATGATCCAGGAGCTGGGCGGCACGCCGCTGCCGGTGGATGCGGTCGCGCTGATGGTCGGCGAGGGCGCGCCCCTTCTCGTGCGACGCGCGCTCGAGATGGCGTCGCTCCACGTGGATCCGCTGGAAGCACTCGGCCGCTTCCTGAACATCTACGAATCACGCCTCCTGGTCCACACGCGCCCGTACGCCGGAACCATGGAGATGCTCGCGGCGCTCGCGGGACGCTACCACCTCGCGGTCCTCACCAACAAGCCATCCGCCGCGACCCGAGAGATCCTCAACGGTCTCGGGCTGGCGCCGTGGTTCAGCGACGTCATCGGCGGGGACACCCCGTTCCGGCGCAAACCCGATCCGGCCGGGCTGTACCACCTGGTGTCGCAGGCGCAGGCGACGCCCGCCACGACGATGTTCGTGGGAGATTCGGCGATCGATCTGGAAACGGCGCGCCGCGCCAGGACGAACGTGTGCCTCGCGCGATACGGCTTCGGATACAGGTTCAACCTCGACGACTTCGACGGGACCGAACACTTCATCGACGAGCCCCAGGCACTCATCCCGCTCATCGGGTGGCTGAGCGCGGCCGAGTGAGCCGGCCGATGCGGGGAACAGGGCGCGATCGCTCGGCATCCGACTCGCGCCCGTTCAGCGTTCGTAGGACTCCCGCCGAGCCGACGCTGACTGCCGGATCATGAACCGCTCGGGATCGGCCCAGAACAGCGCGCGCAGCTCGCCGAGGCTCGACGCGCCGCCGTAGCTGATCGACGAGCACAGGTGCTCGAGCATGTCGCGGACGATTGTCCGCGCGGAGCCGCGCGAGGGCACGCTGATCTCCATCCCCTCGGCGCCGATCGCCTCGAGCTCCACCTTGTCGGCGTCTTCCACGTCCAGCCGATCGCGAATCGCTTCGATCGACGCCATCCCCCGCAGCACCTTGAAGGGCACCTTCACCGCCTTCTGCGACTCCGGCAGCACCACGGACTTGTGCACGACCTCGCCGGGCGCCTCTTCCGTTCCGGCGAAGGCGCTGCCGAGCATGACGGAATCGCCGCCGAACATCAGCGCCTCGGCCAGCGCGCCGTGGCGCTTGACGCCACCGTCGGCGATCATCGGCACGCCTGAATCTCCGAGCGCCATCCGGCACTCCACGAGTGCCTGCAACTGCGGCACGCCGAAGCTCGTGGTCATCCTCGTCGTACAGCCGCCGCCCGGACCGACGCCCACCTTGACCGCATCGACGCCGAGGCCCACCAGGAACCGCGCGCCGTCGGCGGTCGCCACGTTGCCGGCGATCAGCTCGAAGTCGCCGTGGCGCTTGCGGAACGCCTCGACAGCCCGCTGCATCACGACCGAATGGCCGTGCGCGATGTCGATGACGATCACGTCCACGCCCGCGCGGATCAGCTCTCCGGCGCGCTCGAGGTAATCGCCGGTCGCCCCGATCGCGGCGCCGACACTCAGGCGGCCGCGGGCGTCACGCGTCGCAAACGGCATCCTGCGCTGCCGCACCAGATCTCGCGACGTCATCAACCCGACCAACACGCCCTCGTCATCGACCAGCGGGAGCTTCTTGACCTTCTGCTCGAGCATGATGCGCTCGGCGTCTTCGGCGCCCAACGCCGCACCGCGGTGCACGACCAGTCGGTCGAGCGGCGTCATGCGCTCGGAGACCTGCGCGTCGGGCCTCGTGACGAAACGCGTGTCGCGCTCGGTGAGGAGGCCGAGCAGACGGCGCCGGTCGTCGATCACGACCAGCGTACCCACGCGGGAGCGAGCCATGATGGCGGCCGCCTCGGCCAGCGTCGCCGACGGCGTGATGCTGTACGGATCGGTGATGATGCCGTGCTGCGTTCGCTTCACGATCTCGACCTCGCGAACCTGGGGCTCGATCTCCCCCGGCCGAAACCCCCGGTCGATGACCCCGATCCCGCCTTCCTCCGCCTGGACGATGGCCATCGGCGCGCGCGTCACGGTGTCCATGTTGGCCGAGACAATCGGGCGCTTCAACGTGATGCGTCGCGACAGCTTGCACGACAGATCGATCGCCGAAGGGTCGCGGCGAAGCAGGACGCTGTGCTGCGGCGCGAGGATGAAGTCGTCGAACGTGCACCCGCGCACCATCTCGAGCACGGCGCGGATGGTGCGCTCCTCGATCCGCGGAAACGTGGCATCAGGAGAGGTCATGCAGTAGAGACTAGCACGGCGAATTCGATGTTCCTGTCCGGCCACCTACCACGTGCGATGTGCGACGGTGCGACGCGCGGCGTGTCAGGTGCGACGTGCCCGTGTTCGGGGGACGAGGAGGGGCGACTTGTGGCAATGTTGGTGTAGCGCAATGCTCGCAACCGTTGAAAGGGCCCTTCGAAAACGACTGCAGGGCACGCTGCCTGGCATCGAGGCGCAGCGCAGGTTCGTCCCCTCACCAACTCGCAAAGGATGGGAGCCAGGGTACTTTCCCGCCGATGCGAGGATGGCCGCCGCGCTGCTCCTGCTCTATCCCGTGGAATCGGGCATCGCCGTGCCGTTGACCGTTCGGGCTCCCGGCGTGCGACACGGCGGTCAGATCAGCCTGCCCGGCGGGGCCACGGATACCGGCGAGACCCTCGTCGACGCCGCACTGCGAGAAGCCTCAGAAGAGATCGGCGTGGACCCGCGCACGGTGGATGTGCTCGGAGAGCTCACTCCGGTCCACGTGCTGGTCAGCGGGTTCACGCTGCACCCGGTGGTCGGGCTCGCCAGGCAGCGTCCCGATTTCATCGCCGCCCCGGCTGAGGTCGAGGAAATTCTCGAGGTATCCCTCGACGATCTCCGCGATGCCTCTCGCATCCGGCGGGGCACGCTCATCCGGGAAGGGATCGCCATCGAGTATCCCTATTTCGATCTGCTCGGCCACCAGGTGTGGGGCGCCACCGCGATGGTCCTGGGCGAGTTCATCTGCCTGCTCCAGGACGAGCACGAGCTGTGACTACGGCCCGGTAATTCTCCACGTCACGACGGCGACCCGCCAGACGCCGTCGTCGTCGCGCTGTAACAACCACCCGTGAGAGCCCGTAACGACTATGGCTTTCGCACCGCCGGCGTCTGTCAGCGTCGTCCGGAAGCTGGCGAGCTTCCAGGCCAACGATTCCACTCCCGAGATCTCGACATCGTCGATCTCGATTCGCTGAACGAGCGCTGGGGGCTGGCGCTCCAGCCACCGCAGGATTTCCGTCCTGCCACAGAGCGGGGCCTCGTTCGGGGGCAGCCACACCGGAACCGCTGCGCACAGTTGCAGCAGGGCCGGCGAGTCGCCGCGCCGTTCGGCATCCAGCCACGTCTCGTGCAGCGCCTCGATGGCGCGGCGGTCATCGGCGGAGAGCATTATGGTGCCCCGATGGCGGCCTGATCACGGGCGTACCTCGACGCATGGCCGCGGCGCGTGCAGTCTATCTCCCGGGCCGATGGTGCTCAAACCCCCTCGCCCGCGACAATCACAGGGGCGAATGAGAGAATAGCGCCGAGGCTTGATACGGATGCGAGTGCTCCAGGACCTCTACCCAGACGACTTTGCGCACTGTTACGGGTGCGGACGGCTCAACGCAGATGGTCTGCACGTGACGAGCGAGTGGCGCGACGGCGAGGCGGTTGCTCGCTTCCGCCCGAAGCCGTGCCACATCGCGCTTCCGGGCTTCGTCTACGGCGGGCTCATCGCCTCACTGATCGATTGTCACGCGATTGCGACCGCAGCCGGGGCTTCGATGAAGGCGGCCGGCGAGCGGCCTGGCGTCGATCCCACCCCGCGCTTCGTGACCGCGTCGCTGCAGGTGGACTACCTCCGCCCGACGCCGCTCGGTCCGGAACTGCTGATTCGCGCGCGGGCAACGGAAGTCG
The DNA here is from genome assembly GCA_035711845.1 of Vicinamibacterales bacterium. Classification (GTDB taxonomy): domain Bacteria; phylum Acidobacteriota; class Vicinamibacteria; order Vicinamibacterales; family 2-12-FULL-66-21; genus DASTBU01. The sequence goes on along the minus strand of DASTBU010000068.1, from coordinate 1,652 downwards.
GCAAGCGCAAAGTGGTGATCGAGGCTGTCGTGCTCGCCGGGGACGTGACGTGCGCGCGTGGCCGGATCGTCGCGGTGCCGGCTCCGGCAACGATGGTTCCCGTCCGCGAGCGATCGGCCTGAGAAGCCGCCGCTACGGTTCGGTGCGGCGAACGGCATACAGATGCTGTTCGCCCCTGATGTAGATGGTCCCGCCCGCCAGCGCGAGCGATGCGTACACGGGCTCGCCGATTGAATTGGTCCTGATGATCTCGTGAACGGGACCGGCCTTGACCAGGAACGTGTCGCCGTCCTCGCTCGTCATGAGCAGCCGCTCCCCGTAGCCGACGAGCGACGACGTAAAGGTCGCCGGCACGGGAGGCCGGCCGCCTTCGTACAGCACTTCGCCGGTCGACGCGTCGAGGCAGGTCATCAAGCCCCTGTCGGTCATCAGGTAGAGATACTTGCCGTGCACGATCGGCGACGGCACGTACGCCGTGCCTTTGTCGTAGCGCCAGGCGATGAAAGGAGAATCCCGCAGGTCACCGTGACCGCCGGTGCGAATGGCCAGCGCGCGTTTGGCCTGGCTGCCCGCGGTCAGGAACACGAGACCGTGTCCGGCTACGGCGCTTGGAATCGGATGGCTCTGCACGCCGTTGGCGCGCCACAATTCCTTGCCGGTCCGCGGATCGTAGGCGGTGACGGCCTCCGCTCCAGATGCAATCAGCTCGACGCGGTCAGCAGTCCGGACCAGGAGCGGCGTGGCCCAGCTTCGGCGGGTGCTCCGTTCCTGCCGCCAGACCTCGTTGCCGTTGCGCTTGTCGAGCGCGACGATGAACGAGCCCTTGCCCATCTCCTGATCGCACTGCAGGATCAGAAGGTCCTCGAAGAGCACCGGTGATGTGCCCGGGCCCAGGCCTGCCTTGGCGATACCGCCCAGTGATGTCTTCCACACGAGCGTTCCGGTGAAGTCGTACGCATAGAGGCCGCCGGACTCGAAGAACGCGTACGCCAGCGTCCCGTCGGTTGTCATCGTGGGCGACGCGTAGGTGTTCTTCCGGTGGCGGTCGTCGTACATCGTGCCGTCGTACGGGGCGTCTTCCCAGACCTTGCGGCCCGTCTTCGCATCGAAGGCGAAGACCTTCAGCGTGTACAGCCGGTCCGAGCCCACGCTGTCGGGATGCAGGTACCCGGGCCGATGCTGGAAGTCGGGATGAATCGGTGGCTTGTGCCCCGCCGGCGCCGGGCCATTCTCGATTGCGCTCGTGAGAAAAATACGATCGCCCCACACGACCGGCGACGAGTGCCCGCGGCCGGGAACAGCCGTCTTCCACGCAACGTTCTTGTCGGGCGCCCACTCTTCCGGAAAGTCCGTCGCGGCCGACACGCCCAGTCCAGCAGGTCCGCGCCACTGTGGCCAGTTCTCGTCCTTGCCCGCCGGTCGGCTCGCGGTGGATTGGCCAATCAGAAGCACCGCGACGAGTGTGAGTACCAGGGCGGGGGGCATGGCGATGCTTATATCACGTGCCACGTGCGACGTGCGGCTTGGCACGTGCGACCTGCCACGTGCGACGGGCTACGGACTACGGCTCCTCCCAACCGTGCGAAGCGCTGTGTTACGTAGTTGGACGCGCGAGCCCTGACTAGACCGGGGGGCTTCGCCCCGCCGGACCC
>DASTBU010000067.1:0-20399 GCA_035711845.1 Vicinamibacterales bacterium | reverse complement strand
AGAGGCCGCCATGACGCGATTGATCCTTGCGACGCTGATGCTGCTGCCCATGACGATTGCCCAACAGGCCGACACGGCCCTCGTCGAACGCGCGATGAAGATCCACAAGGACGTTCCCCTGATCGACGGACACAACGACTATCCCTGGGCGCTCCGCGAGAACGCGGCCCGTGACCTGGACAAGCTCGATATCGCGCACCCGCAGCCGTCGATCATGACCGACATCGCGCGGCTCCGCGCCGGCGGAGTAGGTGGGCAGTTCTGGTCGGTCTACGTCCCCGCCGAAATGCAGGGCCAGCAGGCCGTCACCGCCACCCTCGAACAGATCGACATCGTCCACCGCATGATGCGGCGGTATCCCGAGACGTTCGAGCTGGCGCTCACGGCAGACGACGTCGAACGCATCTTCGAGAAGGGGAAAATCGCCTCGATGATCGGAATGGAGGGCGGACACTCGATCGACAACTCGCTCGCGGCGCTCCGCATGTTCCACCGGCTCGGCGCACGCTACATGACGCTGACCCACTCCCGCAACCTGCCGTGGGCCGACGCGGCCACCGGCACGCCAGTGCTCGGCGGCCTGTCCGCGTTCGGCGAGCAGGTCGTGCGCGAGATGAACTGGCTGGGCATGCTGGTGGACCTCTCGCACGTCTCCCCGGACACGATGGCCGATGCCATTCGGGTCAGCGACGCGCCGATCATCTTCTCGCACTCGTCGGCGCGCGCGCTGAACGACGTGCCACGCAACGTTCCAGACAACATTTTGCAGATGCTTCCGAAAAACGGCGGCATCATCATGGTGACGTTCGTGCCGGGGTTCCTGTCGCCGAAGGTCACGGCATGGGGAAAGCTGCAGTCCGCCGAGCAAGCGAGGCTCGAGCAGCTGTCACCCAATGACGAGAACGCGGTCAAGACCGCGCTTGCGGCATGGGTCAAGGCCAACCCGGCGCCGCGCGCGACGGTCGCGGACGTGGCCGATCACATCGATCACATCCGCAAGGTCGCCGGCATCGATCACCTCGGCCTCGGCGGCGACTTCGACGGCATCACGAGCGTCCCCGAAGGGCTGGAGGACGTGTCGACGTATCCGGCGCTCACGGCGGAACTGCTGCGGCGCGGCTACAAAGACGATGACGTGAAGAAGATCCTCGGCCTGAACATCCTGCGCGTGATGCGCGAGGTGGAGAGGGTGTCGGCGCGTCTGCAGAAAGAGCGCGCGGCCTCCCCCGCGCTGTTCGACAAGTGACAGGCACGGCGCAACGCGGATCGCGGCTCCGAATCGTGGCGTTGGGCGATTCGACTACCGCTGGCACGCCGGGATGGATGTCGCCGCTCGAATCGCCGCCCGACGGCGCAGGCGACGAAACGAGCCAGTATCCCTACTGGCTGATGCAGGGGCGTGGGGAGTGGGACGTGTTGAATCGTGGCGTCAACGGCGAGCGGAGCGACGAGATCCGCAAGCGCTTCGCCCGGGACGTCCTCCTCGAACGACCTGACGCGACAGTGATTATCGCAGGGGTCAACGACGTCTATCAGGGGCTGCCAGTTGACCACGTGACGGCACAGCTCGCCGCCATGTATGACGCGGCGGCAGGTGCGACGATAGCGGTCGTGGCCGGAACCATCATCCCCTACAACACAGCGACCGCCGAGCAGAACCGGAAGATGCACGAGGTCAATTCGTGGATCCGCGAGCGTGCCGACGGCCGGTGGCTGCACGTCGTGGACACCCGCGCGGCCGTCGCTCTGCCGGGCAATATCGACCAGTTGGCCGAGACGGCGGACGAGTTGCACCCGACGGCTGCCGGATATCGCAGGATGGCGGCCGCCATCCTGCCGGTGCTCGATCGCGCCCTGGCGACCTCCTCCCGTAGCCGCTAGTTCTGTACGAAGGGTTTTCCTACTTCAGCCTTCCTACTTCAGCCTTCACCCTTTCCCCTGTATCCTTGGATCGAGTGCCACCTGCCCTGGATCCTGGACCGACCTTATGGCTGTGATTGCCCGTTCTCTTGCTCTGCTGCTGGCCGCCGCCGCCGTGCTCACGATTCCGACCGACGCACAGATACGCGTCACCACACAGACCGTGCCGCTCTATGTCACCGTCACTGACAAGGACAAGCGGCTCGTCGCCGGACTCGTGCAGGAAGACTTCGAGGTGTACGACAACGGCAAGCTGCAGGCGCTCACGAACTTCTACAACGAGCCGGTGCCGATTACCGCCGTCATCATGCTCGACACCAGCGCGAGCATGACCCTGGCGCTCGACGACGTGAAGGTGGCTGCCGAGGAGTTCATGATCCGCATGCTGCCGGGGGACAAGGCAAAGGTCGGCGCGTTCAACGACAAGCTGGAAATCCACCCGGAAGAGGGGCTGCCATACACGGACAACCGCGATCAGTTGATCCGGCTCTTGAAGGAGCTCGACTTCGGATATCCCACTCGCCTGTACGATGCGGTGGATTACAGCATCGAGCAGCTTCGCGGCGTGGAGGGGCGCAGGGTCGTGGTCCTGTTCACGGACGGCGAAGACTACGGCAGCCGCCTCGGCGCCGGCGATGCGCTCGAACGCGCGCGTGCTGAAGAGGTGATGGTGTACTCAATCGGGCTCGAGAACGAGTACTTCGATGGACAGCGAAAAGTGCGGACCAATCCCGACCGGGGGCTCCGGAGGCTGTCCGAAGAGACGGGCGGCGGGTTCTTCGTCCTCAAGCTGAAGGAAAAGGACCAGCTCGGCCCGACGTTTACTCGCGTGGCCCAGGAGCTGCACGCACAGTACGTTCTCGGGTTCACTCCACAGTCGCTTGACGCGAAGGTCCACAAACTCGAGGTGAGGGTGAAAAAACCAGGGATGACGGCCAGGGCGCGCAAGAGTTACATGGCTGCGCCGGCAACCTCCCCGCCGGCCGGCAAATAGCGCTACGCCACGGAAAACTCACAATTTACAGGCCCCTGGTCGCTAAACTTTTGGTGGTGGCGGGCCGTCTAACTCTTATGAAAGGCGGCAACCATCATGTTTGAATGGGATTTCTCGAGCAACGCAGAACGCCTCGTCGCGTTCCTGCTCGTCTGCACGATTCTCGCGGTCGCGTTTGCATGAACGCGCGGCCGGCATCCTGCGGTAGCGGGCCCGCGCCAGGACGGCTCGCCGCCGCGGACACACTCTCTCAACCACCCGAGATCGTGGGGATGACCTCCACGACGTCCCCTGACCGCAGGGCACGCTCCCTGGCGTGATACAACAGCATCTCGTCGTTCACGGCGAAGTTGAACACCGAGTCGTTCAACTGATCGCGGAAGCCTGGGATCCGTCTGTCCAGGAGGTCGACGAGCTCCGCGATGTTCGCCACCGGCTCCGTGACTTGCAGCGTGTCGCTCGCGCTCACCCGCAGCGTCGAAGGAAGGCGAACGGTAATCATGGCAATGCTGAATTTTGAATGCTGAATGCTGAATGGGGTCTACGCCGGCCCGAGCATTGATTCCAGCTCGGCACGCCAGGCCGGCACCGGCACACCCGCTTCGTCCAGATTCGAGAGCGCGTAGAAGCGCGACAGCATCGCGTCGAATTCCGCGCGGTCGATTCGCTCTCCTTTGTACCCACCGACCTGAATCGGCTCGTCGAACCAGCGATCCGGCAGCGTATCGTCGGCGCGCGTCACGCCGAGCCGCTGGTTGATGAGCCGCTCGACGCCCGTGATATTGAGGCCGATCTGATTCAGCGCGTCGGGCGACAGGCTGAGACCGGTCACGTTCGCGATCTGCGCAGAGAACTCGTCCAGACCCGGGAGCGACGGGCTGTTGAACAGTTTCGTGGTGAACCGGCACATGCCCACGGCGTCGCCCACGCCGTAGACGTTCTCGCACACGCGGACTGCCAGTTCCTTCTGCTCGTAGCTGTTCGGCGGCGCGCTCACGGGTCCGCCATAGAGCCGCGCCTTGAACGCCGGATCGTCGTTGATGCGCGCGTTGATCTCGAGCGTGACGCGGTTGCGGAGATGATCCATGCCGCGGGTGGCCACTGCGAGCCCGAGCGCGAATGCCTTCAGGATCCGCGCATCGTGGGGGTCGCTCTGCATGAGCCCCTTCACGGCCATCCGGTAGGGCAACGCCTCGCGCGGGTAGTGCCCCCGCTCGACGGCCCGCGTGCTGTCGGCCAGCACGTTCCCGAATCCCTCCCGGCGCGACAGCATGAACAGCAGCCGCTCGACGAGCCCGGCGTCTCCCCACTCGAGCGCGAGCCCTCCGGTCCCGGCCGTCGTGATGATGCCCCGCTGGAACAACTCCATCGCCCACGCAATCGCGGAGCCCGTGGAGGCCGTGTCGAGACCGAGATCGTTGCAGATGTTGTTCAGCCTGATGACCGATTCAATCCGATCGATACCGATGTTGGGCCCGAACTTGCCGAGCGTGACGTACTCGGGCCCGTCGCCGCGGCCGTACGTGTCGGCCGGATCGGCATTCAGCTCGTTCAGGGGACGGCAATTCACCGGGCAACGGAAGCATCCCGCCATGCCCGGCCGGTACGGCGTGATGTAGTCGGAGTCGAGCTTGTCGGTCCAGGTCGTTTCCTGGTTGTTCTTCGTGCCCATCGCCCCGAGAATGCGGCTCGGCTTGTAGAGAAAGGGCGTGCCGGTCGTCTTGAGCGCGTGTTTGACGACCGACGTGTCGAGCAGCTTCTGGGCGATCGTGCGGTTGTAGCCCTTGTAGGGCTGCGCCGTCTCGAAGTCGCGCGTCTGCCCCTGCACGAGGATCGCCTTGATCTTCAGCGATCCCATCTTCGCGCCGGGGCCGCCCCGGGCGTAACACGCCTTCGGGCCGGCCATGATCGCGCTCGTCAGCACGAGGTTCTCGCCGGCGCGCGTGACATTGACCATCGCCATGTCCCGCGTCCAGGTACCGCCGAACTCCTGCGGGATCCGCTCGCGCAGATCGACGTTGTCGAGGCCCAGGTAGGGCGTCCCGTCGAGGAACTCGAGGCGCCCCTCCCGAATCCTGATCAACACCCACGTCGTCGTCCGGCCGTAGAGCACCAGGTGGTCGATGCCGTTCATCCGGATGAAGGACGGGAAGTAGTCTCCGGCATTCGAGTCCATGATGACGCCCGACTCGGGGGACCACGAGGTGGCGTTCCCACGAGCGGCGCTCGGAACGATCCCGGTCAGGACCCCCGATCCGAATATCAGCGGCACGTCGGGGTGCAGCGGCTCGAGCGATTCGTCGAGCAGCCGGTGCAGGTAGAACATGTTCGCGCCGCGCCCGGCGAGCAGCGTCCGGATCACCTCGAGCGGGGTGTACGCACGTTGAACCTCACGACGCTCGAGATCGACGAACACCGTCGCGCCCTGCGTCGGGAACTGGGGTTCCTTCGGGAGCTCGGACAGGAGGCGTGACACGCGATCGCGGATGCCCACCCGGCCAGTATAGCGCCCCGGCAGGGACGCCGAGCCCGCAGCTCAGCCACGGCGGGCCGAGCCCACGCGATTCACGATGGACACGATGGCTCGATCCTCACGATGACATTATTCTCTGGTGTCTTTCATCGTGTGCTTCGTGTCATCGTGAGCGTCGTGCCAGGCCGTCGATGCGGTCCGAGGGCGAATCGAGCGACGAAACGGTGCAGCTGCCTCGCCGAAAGGGCCAAATGCAGCGGAAGCTCACGAGAGCTTAGAATCTTCACCGGAGATGCCCACATGCGAAGACTCCTCGTGGCCGGGACGGTGCTGGCAATGACCATCGGTGCGACCGGACAATCCCCTGGCGATCGGCCGGCGCCGAATCCTCGCGCGACTCGCTCGGTCGTCATGGCGCGCAACGGGCTCATCGCGACAAGCCAGCCGCTGGCCTCTGCCGCGGGTCTGCGCGTGCTGCAGGAAGGCGGCAACGCGATCGATGCGGCGGTCACGGCCGCCGCGGTCCTGTCGGTGGTCGAGCCGACGATGAACGGTGTCGGAGGGGATCTGTTCGCGATCGTCTACAGCGCGAAGACGAAGGCGATATACGGGCTCAACGCCAGCGGCCGCGCGCCGGCGGCCGCAACACCCGCCGAATTCGCCCGGCGCGGGCTCGACTCCATTCCCTATCGCGGCGAGCTCTCCGTCAGCGTGCCGGGCGTCGTGGACGGCTGGCACGAGCTGCTGTCGAAGCACGGCACGATCTCGTTCGAGCGCGCGCTCGGCCCCGCAATCGGCTACGCGAAAGAGGGCTTCGCCGTCAGCGAGATCATCGCCCACCAGTGGAAGACCGCCGAGGGAGTGCTCGCGCGCGATCCGGCCGCGGGGTCGACCTTCCTTATCGGCGGTCGGGCGCCCGCAACCGGCGAGGTGTTCCGCAATCCTGCTCTGGCAGCCACGCTGGAGCAGCTGGCCCGAAGCGGCCGCGACGCGTTCTATCGCGGCCCGATCGCCAGGGCCATCGCCGCGGACATGAAGCGGCGGAACGGACTGCTCGCCGAGGCGGACCTGAATGCGCACCGCTCGGACTGGATCGATCCGATCTCGACCACGTATCGGGGATACCAGGTGCTCGAGCTGCCTCCGAACACCCAGGGGATCGCGGCGCTCGAGATGCTCAACATCCTCGAAGGCTTCGACCTGAAGGCGCTCGGCCACAATTCAGCCGCCTACCTTCACCTGCTCGTCGAAGCCAAGCGCCTCGCGTTTGCCGACCGCGACGGCTGGCTCGCCGACTACGAGGCCGTGCCACCCGAAGCGCTGAAGCGGATGCTGTCGAAGGACTATGCGGCCGAGCGGCGCCGCGAGATCGACGCGGACCGCGCCGCACGAGCGTACAAGCCGCTCGTACTGGCGGGAAGCCATCCCGGCATCCAAGAGCACCCCGAAGCCCACGGCGACACGATTTACCTCACCGCCGCCGATCGCGACGGCAACGTGGTCTCGCTCATCCAATCCATCTACGAGAGCTTCGGCTCCGCCATCGTCGCCGGGGAGACAGGGATCGTCCTCCACAATCGCGGCAGCCTGTTCTCGCTGCAGGCGGACCATCCGAACGTCCTCGCGCCCGGCAAGCGGCCGTTCCACACGCTGGTGCCGGCGATGGTGCTGAAGGACGGGCGCCCGTGGCTCTCCTTCGGCGTCATGGGCGGGGACATGCAGCCGCAGGGCCACGTGCAGGTGCTGCTGAACCTGATCGACTTCGGCATGAACGTGCAGGAGGCCGGCGAGGCGCCCCGGTTCCGCCATTCCTCCAACGGCCTTGCGCTGGAGTCGGCGATCCCGGCCGAGGCCCGCTTCGGCCTCGACGCGCGCGGCCACCGCATCATCAGCAGCGTCGGCGTATTCGGTGGGTTCCAGGGCATTCTGATCGATCCAAGAACAGGCGTGCTGATGGGCGGATCGGACCCGCGCAAGGATGGGGCGGCGATGGGGTATTAGGCGCTACCGCTTGTCACGTACGACGTGCTGTGTGCTACGTGCTACGTGCTACTTGTCACGTGCGACGTGCTACGTGCCGTGCGACGTGCGACGTGCACGTCGTACGTGACAAGCGCCACCAGCCTCAGCGTCTGATTTCAACCCCTGTGTGCTCGGTGAAGGCCGGCAGGATCTCCTTGAGGTTCGAGTCGTCGATTCGGACGATCAGCGGCTCGGAGCGGGTCAGCATGATCAGCCAGTTGCGGTCGCCGCGGAAGAACCCGAGGCGGCCCAGATCCACCTTGCTCTGCACTTCCTTGCCCTCGGCGTCCTTCCACTTCGGCTGCTTGGAGCGGGAGTAGAACGCTCCCAGGAGATCCTTGTAGGGAAGCGAGGCGATCGACGGCCCATCCACGGACTCCAGCACCGTAATGCGGCCGGCGCCGAATTGGAGGACCGCCTCACGCTCCCGGCCCTTGTTGCCGGGCTCGGTGACGAGCACGCGCACATCGTCGAAGGCGACGACCGGCGCGGCGGTGCTCGCGGCATCCTTCGTTGTCGCCGGGGGTGGAACCGGTTTGACCGGTGCGCTGTCGTCGCTTTTCGCATCCCGTCGTGCGGGCGTAGCCGTCGGGGCGGGACTCGTGGGACCAGCACCAGCGGTTGCTGCCACACCGGGGGCCGGTTCGGGTGGAGACACCGGCGGCACAGCGCTGGTAGTGGGCCCAGCCTGGTTGGCAGCCCCATCGATAGCATCGGCGGCCGGCGCGCCGGACTGCGGCAGCGTCCCGAGCAGCGGGAGCTGCTGGGCAAAGCTGCCCCGCCTCAGCGCGGCGAAACCCAGGACCGCGATGCCGGCGGCGAGCACCAGGATCAGCGCGGCGATGGCAACCAGATGCGTGCGACCGAGCACCACGGTGGTTCCCGTGGTGCGCTCGAGTGCTGGAGCGCCTGACGGTGTGGCCGCTGGCGCAACCTGCGTCTGTCCGACAGCGGCGCGGACCTGGGTGAGCGGTGTTGCGACGGCGGCACGGACACCGGAGGTCGCCGCCCGGCCAGGATCGTTGGCGAGCGTGATCTCCGGATCGATGAGCAGGCCTGGCGGCGTGGGCGTGGCGGGCATGGTCGGCAGCTCGCCGAGCGCCTCCGCGCGACCGGCCCGCTGCAAGGCCGTGCGGAACTCTTCGGCGCTCTGGAAGCGATCCGAGGGCGACTTGGCGAGCGCGCGATCGATGACCTTCGTGCACCAGTTGGGCAGGTCGGGCCGGAACGTGGAGATCGGCGTCGGCTCCTCGGCGATCTGCTTCTGGACCATCGCGATTGCCGTGTCCGCCTCGAACGGCAGCTGAGCGGCCAGCAACCGATAGAAGACGACGCCAGTCGCGTACAAATCGGCACGCGCATCCACGTCGCGTCCCATGACCTGCTCCGGCGCCATGTAGGCCGGCGTTCCCATCATGTAGCCGCCGTGGGTGAAGTGCTCGGTGCCGAGCACGCGGGCGATGCCGAAGTCCATCACCTTGACCACACCGGTCTCGCCGATCATCAGGTTGGCGGGCTTCAAATCGCGATGGACGACGCCTGCGCGGTGCGCGTGGGCGAGCGCATCGAGCACCTGCATGCACAGGTGCGCAGCCTGCGGCGCCGCGAGCGGTCCCAGGCGTTCGGAGAGGTCGTGGAACGTCTCGCCGCGGACGAACTCCATGACCATCAGGAGATCGTCCTTGTCGCGGTGGAGCTCGTACAGCGTGGCGATGCCCGGATGGTTCAGGCGCGCGAGCGTGACCGCCTCGGCGCGAAAGCGCTTGAGGACATCGCTGTCGCCGAGGTCGGGATTGAGGACCTTGATGGCGACTTCGCGGTCGAGCGTCTCGTCCACCGCCTTGTAGACGGTGCCCATTCCGCCACGGCCGAGCCGATCGACGATGCGGTACTTGCCGACTGTTCTGCCAATCATGCCAGGGAGCCTGACGAATGCTGATTGCTGAATGCTGAATGCTGAATGCTGCCCTCACTCCGACATTCAGCACTCAGCATTCAACATTCAGCATTCCAGTGATTTTACAACCGGAACCCCCGCCGGAGGGGGTCGTTTCCGTCGATGACGAAAGTGTGTTCGCCCGTGATCCAGGCGTCCCCCTCGATCTCCGGGACGATGGCCGGAATTTCCGAGACGAAAGTCTCCCCCGCGATACCCCCGCGGAAGCGGGTCCCGATGATGCTCTCGTGGACGAACGTCTGATCGCGGCCAAGCAGGCCCATTCCAGCCAGAACCGCCATCACCGCGCACGTGCCCGTCCCGCAGGGGGAGCGGTCGACTTCCGCCTCTGCAAAGATCGTCACATTGCGCAAATCTGCACCATCGGCGGCGGGCCCGGTGAAGATCGTGCCGTAGATCCCCTGCAGGCGGGGCTCGGCGGGGTGGGTCACGCGGACGGCGGCTTCGACGCCGGCTTTGATCTCCATGCCAGCCCGGCGAAGGTCCGGCAGCCGCGACGGCAGAATGGGGATGCCGGCCGCCTCGCTGTCCACGATCGCGTAGAACGCGCCGCCGAAGGCCACATCGGCCTTCAGGGTGCGCTGCCCGACCTTCACAGGGACCGCTGCGTGCAGCACGAACGAGGGGACGTTCTGAAAGCTGACGCTCGACACCCTGGTGCGGTCGCCCGGCTGGCTGATCTTCGCGCGCGCCTTGATGGTGCCGGCCGGCGAGTCGAGCCGGATCTCCTCCCGCTCCGGACGCGGCACGAGGAGCCCGCGCTCGAGCGCAATCGTCACCACTGCGATCACGCCATGACCGCACATGGTGCTGTACCCTTCGTTGTGCATGAACAGCACGCCGGCATCGGAGTCGGCGTGCTCGGGCTCGGTCAGCAGGGCGCCGTACATGTCGGCGTGGCCGCGCGGCTCCAGCATCAGCGCGGTGCGGAGGTCGTCGCAGTGCTTGCGCACCCACTCCCGCTTCTCCAGGATGGTGGCGCCCGGCACGCGCGGAAACCCATCGACGATCAGCCGCAGCGGTTCACCGGCTGTGTGGGCGTCGATCGTACGAATCGTGAACATGTCGCCCTCCGCCCTCCGCCGTCCGCGTCCGCAGTCCGATCGCCAACACCCGAGCCTCTCGGCCAGCCCGCGCGTGTTGCTCCAGGTCCCGAAGATCGTAGACTAGTGGTCGCACGCACGACAATCCACGTACCCCCTGAACCTCATGAACCTCCTGAACCTATGAACCCCGGAACCTTGAACCCTCTGAACCCTTGAACCCCTTGAACCCCTGACCTCGAATGCTCATCCTCTCTGAGCCCGACCTCCGCCAGCTCCTGCCGATGGAGGAACTTATTGCGGCCATGGCCGACGCGCTCGCGGCGTTTTCCTCGGGTGGCGTGCAGCAGCCCTTGCGAACGGTGCTCGAGGTCGGCACATCCAAGGCGTTCTTCGGCGTGATGCCGGCCTTCATCCCCGCCAGCGGCGCGCTCGGCACCAAGCTGGTCACGGTGTTCGGCAGCAACCTGGCGCTCGGGCTTCCGTCCCATCTGGCCACGATCATCCTGCTCGACTCGACAACCGGCGAGATGCGAGGGCTGCTCGACGGCCGCTACATCACGGAAGCCCGAACGGCGGCCGTGTCGGCGGTGTCGACGCAACTGCTCGCGCGGCCTGCGGCCTCGACGCTCGCCATCATCGGCACCGGAGTCCAGGCGTGGAGCCACCTCGAGGCGCTCCGCCTCGTGAGGAAGCTGTCCGAGATCCGGGTCTGGAGCCCGACGGCGGCACATCGCGCGCGATTCGCGAGCGAGGCGGAAGAGAAGCTGTCGGTGCATGTAACGCCGACAGCGTCGGCTCGAGAGGCCGTCGAAGGCGCCGATCTGATTGCGCTCGTCTCCTCATCCCGCGAGCCGGTAGTACACAGCGCCTGGGTGCAGGACGGCGCGCACGTCTGCGCCGTGGGCGCCTGCAGGCCGGATCAGCGAGAGATGGACAGCGACCTCGTCGGTCGAGCGCGGCTGTTCGTCGACTCGCGAACCGCCGCGCTCGCAGAAGCCGGCGACATCGTGCTCCCGATCAAGGAGGGTCGATTCACCGCCGGCCACATCGCCGGAGAACTGGGCGAGGTCGTCAGCGGCCGCACGCCGGGGCGGAAGAACTCATCCGAGGTGACAATCTTCAAATCCCTCGGGATGGCCGTGGAGGACGTGGCAGCCGCTCACCTGGCCTTTGAAAAGGCAGAGTCACGCGGACTCGGAAGAGGCATCCTCATCTAGGGTGTTTCTTGCGGTGTTCGGCCCACCGCTTCTTCATCGCTTCCGAGATCCGACGCCGGCCCTCAGCCGAGATCCGCGGCCGGCGGCGCTTCCGCGTCGCTTTGGGCTCATCGAAGGTCGCAGCTGCCACCGGGCCTGACCCGCGTCGTGATCCGATCCGCGTGCGGAGCCTGGCGGCCTGTGTATTGAGCGCCGCCAGACGCTCTTTCGTCAGCGCGATTTCGCGCTCGATCCCTCCAAGCGCCCAGCCGATCATCTCCGCAGATCTCATCAGCACCGTGTCGCTGCTCTTTCTAGGTCGTCCGCGCGGCATCGCAATCCTCCTCTGAACCTTCCAGCCCGCAATCACTCGCGTGAGAGGTCTTATCATAGTCTGTGATGGCCCGCCTCCGCCGCGCTGCAATCCTCCTCGCAACGGTTTGTCTGTACACGACCGCTGCAACCGACGGACCCGCCACCGTGTCGACGACCGACCAAGGACTCAGGGACCAAGGACTCAGGGACCAAGGACAGAAGGACCAGGGACCCAGGGACCAAGGTCTGCAATCCCTCTGGGACCGCGCTTCGGAACTTTTCTACAGCCACGAGCACGACGAGGCGGCGGCGCTCCTTCGGCGGGCCGTCGCTCTCGCACCGGACGACCCGACGACGCACCGCTACCTGGCGAACGCGCTCTGGATCCAGATGCTCTTCGAGCGAGGGGCGCTGACCGTCGATCACTACCTCGGCTCGTTTTCAAAAGCGAGCGTCGCCCTCCCGAAACCACCACCCGAGCTCGACGCGGAGTTTCGCGAGCACGTCGCGCGCGCGATCGAGCTCTCGGAGCAGCGCGTCGCGGCCAGACCCCGCGACGCGCAGGCCTACTACGACCTCGGGGCGTCGGTCGGCCTGCGCGCGTCATACATAGCCACGGTCGAAGGCAAGCTCCTCTCGGGCTTCAAAGCCGCACGCCGCGCGTACGATGCCCACGAGAAGGTGCTCGAGCTCGACCCGAGCCGGAAGGATGCCGGCTTGATCGTCGGCACGTATCGCTACATAGTTTCAACGCTGTCGCTGCCCGTCCGGCTGATGGCCTACGTGGTGGGTTTTGGCGGCGGCCGTGAGCGTGGCATCAGGATGCTGGAGGAAACCGCGGCGGCCGGCGGCGACAGTCGGACCGACGCGCTCTTTGGCCTGATCCTGGTCTACAACCGGGAAAAACGGTTCGACGACGCGCTCCGGGTGCTGCAGGAACTGCGCAGGCTCTACCCGCGTAACAGGCTGGTACTGCTGGAGGAGGGTTCGACAGCCCTCCGGGCGGGGCGCTTCGAGGACGCGCGGGCGATGCTCTCGAAGGGCCTCAACATGTTGCCCGAGATGGAGGCGCGCCGGATGCCGGGTGAAGAGGCGCTCTGGCGCTACAAACGCGGCGCGGCCCTGGTCGCACTGACGCGGCCGGACGAGGCGCTTGCCGACCTTCGTCTCGCAACGGGTCCGCCGGCCCAGACGTGGGTGCAGGGGCGCGCGCGGGTGGAGCTGGCCAGGCTGGCGCTCCAGCAGGGAGACCGCGGCACTGCCGGGAACGAGGCCCGCCAGGCGATTGCGCTCTGTGAAAAGGGGCACGACCCGGCGTGCGTGAGCGAGGCGAAGCAACTCTCGAGGGCCGCAGATGGCCGGTAAAGTCAAAACCTGGGTCTGGGTCGTCCTGGGCATCGTCCTGCTCGGCATCCTGACCCTCGTCGCCGTGGCGGCTGTCGGTGTGTACTTCGCGACGCAGAACTTCGAGATGCACGACGCCTCCCCCGCGACGGCCAGCCGCGAATTCGAGGAGATCAAGGAGAAGTTCGCAGATCAGAAGCCGCTCATCGAGCTCGACAGCCGCGGACGGCTCGAGCGGACGAACCCCGACAGGCCGGCGCAGGATCGCCGACCGGACAAGCTTTACGTCCTCGCGTTCGATCCCGACGATGGCCGCGTCGTGCGCGTCACGGTGCCGTTCTGGCTGCTTCGCTTGAAGACGGGCGGCGCGCGGATCGACTTCAACGGACGCCGGATGGATCTCGACGACCTCAAGCTGTCCGTCGAGGATCTGGAGCGTTACGGTCCGACGCTCATCGTGGACCATACGTCGGAGGACGGGGAACGTGTCCTCGTCTGGTCGCAGTAACTGTCCCATTCGCGCGACCCGCCCGCGGCAGGCCCGCCAAAACGCCTGAAATCTCGAGCAATTCAGCCGGCCCGGTTCTTGCCGTCTTCCGCAGCAGCGTCGCTGCTTCGGAGGGATACCCATGAAACGCTTTCTGCTCGTGCCAGCTCTCGGTGTGATGGTGCTCGCGTCGGCAGCGCCGGCGCGCGCTCAGCTCGGCGGCTGGCCCGACTTGAGCCGCCCGTCCTATCGGGACGAGGCACGCCAGCCGTATTACGAGGCCAGGCGCATCGCGTACGACAACGGCTACAGGGAAGGACTGAAGGAAGGCGAAAAGGACGGCCGCAAGCGCGACAACTTCGAGTTCCGCGACGAGGGCGCCTGGCGCGATGGCGACAAGGGCTATCGCCGAAGCATGGGGAATCGCGAGGGGTACCGGCAGATGTTCCGTTCGGGATTCGAAGCGGGCTACGCCGAGGCCTATCGCCGCTACGCGCCGACCTACGGATATCGCAGCGGCCGCGCCGTTCCGCGGCGAACGCCCGCACCCTATCGGACCTATCCCAACAGGGCGCCCGGGGACTATCGATACCCTGGCGGCTCTCCTTACCCGGGCGATCGTTACGGCTACAGCCCGGCGCACGCCAACGGCGTGCAGGACGGATACGAGAAGGGCCTCGAAGACGCGCGCGACCGCGACTCGTACGATCCGGCGCGACACAAATGGTATCGCTCGGCGGATCACGACTACAGGCGCGAGTACGGCCCGAAAGATCAGTATCGCGATCTGTACAGGCAGGGGTTCAGGGAGGGGTACGATCGCGGCTACCGCGTAGAACGGTCTCGAAGATAGCGTCGCGCCGGACCACGGACGACGGACCACGGAACGGAACAACTCAGAGGTGCAGGAACTTCCGCATCCTCGACAAAAACGTCGCCGGTAGCTCTGCGGTGGCGGTGCTGGTGGCGGACTCGCGGATGTGATCCAGCTCGAGGCGGCGGGCGACGGCGGCGAGGCCGATGCTCTCGATCACCTGCGGATCGGCGGCCCCGAGTTTTCTGAACAGGCTGGCGTCGAGCTCGAGCACTGACGCATCCCCTCGGGCCAGCACGGTCGCCGATCGCGGCTCGCCGCTGAGCAGCGACATCTCGCCGAAGTAGCCGCCCTGCTCGATCGCCGCCACCTCGCGATGGCCGGGCTCGAGCACTACGGCCACGGTCCCCCGACAGACGATGAACATGGACTGGCCCGGCGCGTTCTGGCGGACGATCGCTTCGCCGTTTCCGAACGTGCGTATCTCGGTCGCGGCGGCGATCTCGCTGCGCTGCGCGTCGGACAGGCGCGAGAAGAGGTCGACGCGGCCGACGATCTCCTCTCGCTGCCTCTGCTTCGTGGCGGCATCGGGCTCCGGCCATTCCCGTGCGTAGCCGACCTCGATGTGGTACGGGATCTCGATCCCGTGCCGGCTGAACGCATAGTAGATAGCCGACCGCACCTCGTCGCGCGCCTCGTCGTCCCACTCGAAGTCGTCTATCCAGAAGCGGGCCCGATACGTCACGGCCGACTCGGCGTAGTCCCACACGAGCGCATCTGGCGCCGGCGCTTTCAGCACACGCGGCACCTGCGCAAAGGCCTCCATGAGCGCGGCCTTCACGGCGGCGGGTGTGCTCATGTAGCTCGCGCCGACGTCGAGCTCGAGCCGCGTGGGGACCGCCGGTTCCGAGAAGTTCGTGATGGCCTGCTGCGACACCTGGTTGTTCGGCAGGACGATGAAGTTGCCGGACTTGGTGCGCAGCTTCGTCGCGCGCCAGGTGACCTCGCTGACGCGCCCCTCGAAGTCGCCCACCTTGATCCAGTGCCCGACCCTGAACGGCTTCTCGCTCTGGATCGCGAGCCCCGCAAAGGCATTGCCCAAGGTGTCCTGGAGCGCGAAGCCGACGACAACCGCGCTCACCGCGGAGGTCGTGAGGAGTTTGTCCTCGAACACGAAGGTGGCCACGAGCACGAGCGTGCCGATCACCATCGCGTCCTGGAGAATCGACGGGAAGGCGTCCGGAACGCGGTCGGCCCGAAGCGGGTTGATCAGGCTGACGACGAAGAGGTTGATGAGGGCGGCCGCGAGCGCAAGCTGCTCGAGGGACCGCAGTTGCTGATCGAACCCCTCGGGCAGATCCGGTGTGGCTGCGAACCCGGCGTTCAGCGGAACGACGATGTTGACGAGGATGTACGCGGCGAGGAAGAGAAGCGAGAGCCGGAGCTTGTGCTTGACGAGCCGGTTGACGGTGAAGTTGTAGATGAAGAGCGTGGCGGCCAGTGCCGCCACGCCGATCATCAGGTGGTCTGGGTAGTGCGCCATGGACCCCAGGCTGGCGTACTGAGTCTAGGCGATGCCCTTCTTGAACTCGGCGATCTCGGCCGCTCCGATGGTGATCCTGACCCGATTCTTGTTCGGGCCGCCAACCGCGTCGCGGTCCGGAACGCCGCCTCGCGCACCTGCCGAGGCGACAGTCTGCGTCTGCTGTGCCTGCTTGCCGCCGCCGGTCAGCCTGCTCAGCATCCCGCCTCCCGACGACTTGCCTGCGCCCTCGTCTTTCTTGGCGGTCTCGCCGTCCTTCTTTTCTTCTCCACCGGCAAGACCGCGGCTCCCCTCAGGGACGAGCGCAAGCGCAGCGATCGGCTTGGCCTCGAGCTCGACGTTCTCCGTGTATCGCGCGGCCACCGTGGCGGTCGCCGTCAGTTTCCTGTCCTTGATCGTCTTCTCGATCTTCGCGATACGGTCCTTGATGACGGGGTGCGAAGCAAACAGCCCGTTGGGCTCCTGCATGTCGGCGTTGCGGGCCGCGAGCTTGGTCAGGACATCGCTCAACCCGGCGGGGTTGTACCCGACCTTGTTGGCAATCTCGATGCCCCTGGCGTCCGACTCGCTCTCGTCGCTGCGGCTGAACTTGTTGTCCAGAATCGAGGTATAGGCCGCCTGCGCGACCTTCGTCACGAGGCCCTGCGTCATCCCACCGGACTCGCTAACCTCGTCGGAGGCGAAACCGACGGCGTTGCTCTTCTGAATCGCGTTCACGGTGTGCTTCTCGGTCACGTGGACGATCTCGTGTCCCATTATCCCTGCGAGCTCCGCCTCGGTCTCGATGAGCCCGAGCAGGCCTCGCGTCACGTGAATGAAACCGCCGGGCGCTGCGAACGCATTCACGCCGTCGGTGTCGAGCACGACGAACTGCCAATCCAGGTCGGGCCGGGGGCTCGCCTGCGCGAGCACCGAGCCGACGAGCGTCACGTATTTCGTCACGCCCGGATCCTGGTAGACGCCAAAGGTTTCCACGAGCTTGTCGCTCACCTGCTGGCCGATCTGGCGCTCCTGCTCCGCCGTCACCTTGATGTCGGTCAGCTTCTTCACCTTCTGCGCCTTGTTGAGGGCATCGTTCAAGCGCCCGAACTGCGCGTGCGCAGGGCTCGCAACCAGAACCAACGCAACCATCAATGCGATTGTTCTCATATGACCTTTTCCTCGGCGGTCGCCGGAAGCGGTGCGCCTGCATCCGCCGGCAGGGGCGACGGAACGCACACCTCGTAGATCTCGGACGGCCGCGTCTTTCCTTTGACGGTGACGCCCCCGAGCGAACGGATGTCGTGCTGGGTCGTGAGCCTGAGCCGGGTGGCGTCACTAATGATAATGCGAGTCCGGTATTCCTTGTTCAACGACTCCAGCCGGGATCCCAGATTCACGTTGTCGCCGATGACCGTGTAGCTCATGATCGCGGACGAACCGATGTTGCCGGCAATCATCTCGCCCGAGTTGATGCCGATTCCGATATCGAGCGGCACGCGTCCTTCCGAGACCCATTTCGCGTTCAGCTGGCCGAGCGCGGCGACCATGTCCACGGCAGCCGCAACGGCGTGATTGGCATGGTCGGGATCGTCCACGGGGGCCCCGAACAGGGCCATCACCATGTCGCCGACGAACTTGTCGAGCGTGCCGCCGTGCGCGAACACGATGTCAACCATGCGGGTGAAGTAGTCGTTCAACTGGCCGACGAGCTCTTCCGGCTGTCCCTTCTCGGTGATGCTGGTGAACCCGCGGATGTCCGAGAACAGAACGGTCATCTCGCGGCGCTTCCCGCCGAGCTCCGCGAGCCCGGGGTTGGACATCAACTGCTCGTAGACGTCTCGAGACACATATCGGCCGAACAGCCGGCTGACTTTCCGCTTTTCGGCGTCTTCCACGAAATACCGGTACGCGGTCCCGCCGAACAGGGACAGCGCCATCGCGAGCAGGGGCTGCGCCATCGCCACCCAGAGACCCCCGGCAAAGACATAGAGCGCCGCGCCGGCCCACGCGGCCGTCAGGCCAATCGCCCCTCCGGCGGCCCAGGAGAAAGGCAGGGCCGCGGACATCAGCCCCACCAGAACGGCTCCAGTCACGACCAGGACGACCGCCGACCACGCAGGGGCGCGCCGCATGAAGAGGTCGGACAACAGGCTCTCGGCAACGGTCGCGTGCAGCTGAATGCCTGGCATCGTGCCTTCGCCGAACGGGGTCTGGAACACATCGACCAGGCCGGACGCGGTGAGACCGACGAACACAATCTTGTCCTTGAACGCAGCGGGATCGATTTCCGGCTTTTCCCCCGAGAGAATCTGCCCCTCCGAACCGAGCAGCGTCCTCACCTCGTAAGCCGTATAAGGACGGACGTCGTCGACGCGCGCCGCCGGTGCGCGATAGTTGATCAGCATCGTGTACTGGGCGTGCGCCTTCGAGGGGTCGTCAGCCGCCAGTGTCACGCGGTCGAGCGGTATCCGGCGGTCGCGAACCCGGATGGTCTCGCCTTCCAGCACGACGTCACCCGGTGCGTAACCGCCGGCAGCGAGCGCGGCAGCCATGCCGAGCGACGGCATGTACCGCTGCCCCTGCCTGACAAAGGGCGGCATCCGGCGCGCGGGACCGTCCGGATCGAGCGCGAGGAAGTTGTGGCCAAATCCGGCTGCCGCGGAGGCGAGCGACTCGTACGGCAGCGTGATCACCGGGCGTTCCTCGATGGCCGGGCCGAGCCTGTATGGTGGAGCGTTCCACGCCGTCGGCTCGATTTCGCGATCCACGAAGCCGGGGTTGACGGCATCGGCGAGCAGGATCACGTTGCCCGCGCGGCGAACCGCGTCGGAGAGGGCCTGATCCGAGCGCGCGCTCGTCATGTCCTCGCCGAGGAAGGGATAGGTCGCCTCGCGTTCCGGTTCCCAGAACCCGACGTCCACGGCGATCGATCTGGGTTTGCCGCGATTCAGGTAGTCGATGAGCAGCGCCGTGAGCGCCCGCGGCCAGGGCCAGCGACCGACGATGGGCGCCAGCTCGCGGATGGAGGCGTCGTTGATCTCGACGAGCACGATGTCGGACCGGCCGAGCGGTTGACCACGGCGGGCGCGAGCGTCCGCAACCGTCCGCATGCGCCAGTCGTATGTCTCGAGCTCGACGGTTTCGAGCACGCCCGCGGATGCGAGCAGCAGGATGATGCCGGCAGCGCCGACGCCCAGCGAGAGACCGGCGATCAGTTTTCGCACAGGTCAGAAAAAGGAGCCCCGCATGCGAGGCTCTCTCGAAAGTGAAGGCCGAGAACCTTGAACCGATCGCGATCATACGCGATCGGTCCTGGTCTTGGCTGCATCGAGCCCGCGCCAGGACGGCCCCGCGCCCGGCGTTCACCGAAGTCGAACGAGCTCCTCGCCGACTAGCGTGAACTCGGCGCGCGAACGTGAAACAGGCACCGCTCCGATTCGGCTAGCGGCAGGGCGGCTGCCTGTTCAGGCAGCAGACGAAAGCGTCCGAGGTCGCGTGACATCACGTCTGCCGTCCCCAACGACGCCTTCATGAGACCCGTCTTCGAGTGTTTGGCAGATCTCAGAAGATAGTGTCCCAGTTCATGGGAAATGGCGCGTCCCAGCAGCTCCGCGGCGAGACGTTCCTGGACCGCCTCCGGCTGACTCCCGAGTCCGGCACCCTCGACCAGGTGCCGAGCAGTGTCGAGCGAGGCATACATGACATTGTCGGGACCCGCCGCCGTAAATCCCAGGGAGGCGAGCGCTCGGTATCCCCTGGGTTCTTTTCCGTCGATCCGATTCGCGGGCTGACGTCGGAGAATCAGCGTGATCCATTGACACTCGCGATCGTCCGGCCTCGACAACGTGAAGATGGGTGTGACGATGACGTCGTACGGCGCCCAAATTGCGGCGGTTGCTGCAATCATCGTCTCGAGTACGCCCCGGCTCGTGGGCGCCGCCGGAACTACCTGCAGCCAGATCCGTCTCGGCGGTGATTCGATGCGCGCCCTCGCATGGCTGTCGCTGTAGTTGGTAGAATCGAACCTCCCTGTCGTCAACGTCGCCACCATCAGCATGACTGCCGCACCCATGACGCACAGATGGTGAGCGCCAGGGCCCCGGCAAGTCGGGAGTGTTCGGAGGAATTTCCTGGGGAAAACGCGGGGGAGGCGGTGCGCGCGCGCTTCGAATCATTCACCTTCGACACGGATACGCGCCGCCTCGAGCGCGCCGGCGCGGAGGTGCATCTCACCCCGAAGGCGTTCGACCTGCTGGCGCTCCTGATTCAGGAAGCGCCGCGCGTGCTGGCGAAGTCCGACCTGCAC
>DASTBU010000066.1:0-18425 GCA_035711845.1 Vicinamibacterales bacterium | reverse complement strand
GCTGAAGGCCGAGCGCGACGGGGAGATCGAAGTGGCTGGCCCGAACCTGGCGCAAAGCCTCACCGAACTTGGCCTGATCGATGAGTATCGAATCTACCTGCACCCCGTCGTGCTTGGTCACGGCAAGCCATATTTCGCCGGGTCCCGGCCGCCGCTCCGCCTGGTGGCTGGTGATCGGATTGGCGAGAATGTGATCAGGTTGGCCTACGTTCCTGCTTAATCGAGCGCGGGGGCCCTACTCGCTTCTCAAGGCGATCGCCGGATCAACCCGCGTCGCGCGCACGGCCGGGATACCGCAGGCGGCGATCGCGACGACCACGAGCGTGGCTACCGCAAGAAGCGAGGAGATGTCGAACGTACCCACGCCGTAGACCAGCCCCGCCAGCAGACGCGCCAAGCCGATGGCGGCCGCCAGACCAATCGCCGCACCTATTGCGACGCGCCAGGCGCCGTCGCGCATGACGCGCCTCACGATTTCGGTGCGGCTCGCCCCTAGCGCCAGACGAATACCGAACTCGCGCGTCCGCTGCGCGACGAGATATGACATGACGCCGTACAGGCCGACCACCGACAGCACCAGCGCGGTCGCCGCAAATACACTGAGCAACCAGGTCGTAAAACGGGACGCCGATGACTGCTGCGCAACCAGGTCCGCCAGCGTGCGCGCGTTGAACGTCAGTATCGATGCATTCCCATCGCGGATCGCCGCGCGAATCGCCGACGCGAGCGAGGACGGTTCCACGCGAGTACGGACCACGACGCCCTGCGTGGCACGGTCGATGTAAGGCAGGTACAGGTCGGGATCGCGCGTCGGGTTCTCCGGCAGCCCCCGATACTTCACCTCGTCGACGACGCCAACGATCGTCAGCCATGGATTCTGGCTCCCGGGTGCGCCGAACTTGATGCGCTTGCCGATCGGATCCTGATTCGGCCAGAACCGGCGCGTGACGTTGTGGCTGACGACGACCGCCGGGCTGTCCGGCTTCTCTTCGCCCGGCAGAAACGTCCGGCCCGCCTCGAGTCGGATTCGCAAGGTCGCGAAGAACTCCGGCGTGACCCGATGAATGTACGCACGCGGCATCGTCTCGGCGGCGACGGTTGCGTCCCCTTCGGCGGAATAGAAGATCGCCGACCAGCCGCCGAACGGAAGGTCGCTGGCCAGGCTCACCGCCTCGACGCCGGGAACCGCACGGATGCGTTCGAGCACGTCGGCGTGCGAGCTCACGAACGGAGCGGGCGCCGCGGGCGCCGCGCCCGGCGCGGCTGGAGGCGCCGTCTGCCGGGGAATGGTCGCGTTCACCGTGAGCACGTTCGCGGCCTCGAAGCCCGGCTCAATCGCCGCGAGCTTCTGAATCGAACGGATCATCAGCCCCGCGCCGGCCAGCAGGACGACGGCCAGCGCGACCTCCCCAATGACGAGCGCGCTGCGCAGACGCTGCGAGCGCATGCCGCTCGAGCCACCCCGCGAGGACGTTTTGAGCGCATCGCTCAGCCGGGGTAACCGGCCGTGCATCATCGGCGCGATACCGAGCAAGACGCCGCTCAGCAGCGCGATCACGATGCCGAACGCCAGCACACTCAGACTCAACTGTGGCCGCACGAACGTCGGGAAGGCTACGGGGCTCGCGGCGATGAGCGACGGCAGTGAAATCTGCGCGATCGCCATGCCCGCGACCGCACCGAGCATCGCCAGCACGCAGCTTTCCGTGACCAGCTGCCGCAGCAGACGACCCGGGCCGGCGCCCAGTGCCGTGCGCACCGCGATTTCGCGCTGCCGCGCGTCGGACCGGCTGATCAACAGACCCGCGACGTTCGCGCAGGCAATCACCAGTACGAGGGTCACGGCCGCCATGAGCGCGACGACGATGGGTCGAAGCTGCTGCAGCACTTCATCGGCCAGGGGACTGACCTCGACAGCACGCTTGTCGTTGGTCTGCGGATAGGCCGCCGCCAGCTGCCGCGAAATGGTGTCGAGTTCGGCGCGCGCCGCGGCGACCGTCGCGCCCGGCTTGAGGCGCGCGAGCGTCTGAAACCCGCGGCTACCGCGATTGTCGAACGGTGTGCCGCTCATGGCGAACGGAATCCAGAGCTGCGCCGTGTCGGACACCCCGGTAAAGCCGGGCGGCATGATGCCGACGACCGTGAACGATCGCGTGCCGAGCAGAATGGTTTGATTCACGATCGAGGGATCGGCTCCGAAGCGGCGGCGCCAGAGTCCGTCGCCGAGGATCACGACGGCGTCGCGATTGGGCACCGCGTCTTCTTCCGGCCTGAAGCCGCGGCCGTGCGTCGGCGACACCCCGAGGAGCTTGAAGTAGGGCGGCGAGACCGCCTCGCTGGGAATGCTTTCTGGCTCGTCGGCGCCCTGGAGGATCGTGTTCAACGTTGTATACGCCGCCAAGTCGTCGAAACTCGTCGCCCGCGCGCGCCAGTCGAGGTGGTCGGGATAGGAATTCCCCCGCCGCTCCACGCCGGCGGCGCGCTCGACGTTGCCGATCAGCACGACGAGGCGGTCGGCCTGCGGGTACGGCAGACCGCGCACGAGCATCGTGTCAACCAGGCTGAACATGGCCGTCGTCGCCCCGATCCCGATGGCCAGCACCAGCACGGCGACGAGCGCGAAGCCCGGCGCGCGGCGGAGCGTGCGGAGCGCGTAGCGGAGGTCCTGCACCAGACTCTCGAACGAAGGAAACGTCCACATATCCCTGGTCTGCTCCTTGAGCGCCGTGACATTGCCGAACTGTCGTGCGGCGGTCCGCCGCGCGAACTCGGGAGCGAGGCCGTCCCGTTCGTGCTCGGCCTGACGCATCGCGAGGTGGAACGCGATCTCGTCGTCGATGTCGCGGGCGCGGCGGCCGGGACGCCACAGCGTCCTCAGCCGATGCCACCAACTGATCGCGTCATTCATCAAGACGCGCTTCATGACGACGCCATCACGCGCGCTGCATCACGCGCGTCACCGCGGACGCAACGCGATCCCAGTACGCCGCTTCCTCGTCGAGCGCACGCCTGCCCAGCGCGCTGAGACGGTAGAACTTCGCGCGTCGGTTGTTGTCCGAGGCGCCCCACTTCGAGCGCACCCAGCCGCGAACCTCGAGCCGATGGAGCGCCGGATAGAGCGCCCCTTCCACGACGCCCAGCACGTCGTCGGACGCGCGCTGAATGGCGGACACGATGCCGTAGCCGTGCATCTCGCCGCGACTCAGCACTTTGAGAATCATCATGTCGAGCGTGCCAGGCAACAGCTCGCGGGTTTCCTGCGTTCCCATAAACGATTTAGGGATGATACCGCAACCGGTCTGTCTGTCAAGGAGGCCGTTGGCGCATTGGCCTTGCCGCCCCCGCGCACGGCTTCAAGTATTTCGACGATCAGACGTGCGCCGGTGATCGTGCGGCTCTTGAAATCACACGAGGCGTCCGGCTGCGCCGCCGTTCGAACGGGATGCTCTATGTGTTGTGTATGGATCATAGGAGGCTTCTGTATGGATCAGCGCGCGGGTATCGAGCACCACACCTTCAGCGGTAGCGACGTGCCACAGGCGTACGGGCCGTCGTTCGCACTGCGCACCGCCCCACAAGGAACTCACCCACAAAGAAGTGGCGGAGCCTACGCGATCCTGCGTCCCGCAACCCGGCTCTCGACCCAGGACATCGAGACGATCTGCTCAGCGGCGCGG
The DNA here is from genome assembly GCA_035711845.1 of Vicinamibacterales bacterium. Lineage (GTDB taxonomy): Bacteria > Acidobacteriota > Vicinamibacteria > Vicinamibacterales > 2-12-FULL-66-21 > DASTBU01. Next base: position 14,748 of record DASTBU010000066.1, on the reverse strand, counting down.
CAGGCCGACGCGAACGCGGCCGACCGACGCTGAGCCACTCGGATTCGGAGGGGAACTGCAGGTGATCTACACTCGGACGTTCGTCACTGGAAGGCGCCGGTCGGCCGCCCTGTCAGCCTCGCGACGTGTCGACCGGAGATAGTGGAGGCGTTATGGGCGACTTGGAAGTGTGCGCGCACCTGACGGTGCGCCCCGGCTGCCTCGAGGGCTTCAAGAGACAGGCCGCCGAGCTGATTCGGATCACGAAAGAGAAGGACACACGAACCCTGCGCTACGACTGGTTCCTCAGCACCGATGGCACGACGTGTGAGGTACGGAGGCGTACACCGGCCCGGAAGGACTGATCGAGCACAACACGCACATCCTCGAAGCAAGGACGAAGCTATTCAAGGACTACGCGGACAACCACTTCATGACGCTGTACGGAGAGCTTTCGCAGCCGCTGCTCGATTTGCTGAAGGCACACGCCGTCGGATTCACGTGGTTCACGTTCGTTCAGGGTTTGAAGCCATCACCGATGAGCCCCTCGCGGATTCCTGAGGTCACTCGCGAGGCCGACCAGCCGGTATGAGCCATGCTGCAGGAGCACAGGCGCGCATCTCGATTGACCCGGCTATCTCCAGATAGGGGGGACCTGTGACCGCAACGATTCTCGAAGCCAAGGTGCACGACTTCTTCGCTCAGAAACGCATTGCCGTGGCCCGGTGTCGCGCGACAACAGCCCCCACCCGGCGGCGAATCTGATCTATCGCCGGTTGAAGACCGCCGGCCACGATGTCTTCCCGGTGAATCCGCACATGCAGACCTTTGAAGGCGAGCGCTGTTATCCCGACCTCAAATCCATCCCCGGCGGAGTCGATGGCGTGGTGATCATCACGCGACCTGAGACCACGGAGCAGATCGTTCGCGAGTGCGACGCCGCCGGAGTTCACTGCGTATGGATGCACCAATCCATGGGCAAGAAAACATCGAGTGTCTCGCCGGCGGCCGTCGAGTACTGCCGTCAACACGATATCAGCGTGATTGCTGGCGCCTGCCCGATGATGTACGGCGAGAGCATCGACCTCGGACACAAGTGCATGCGGTTGATTCTCAGGCTCACTGGAGGACTGCCGACATGAACCGAGCGCGCCGTTTCGCTTGGCTCGTCATGCTGATCGCCGATGTCGGACTGCTCGCGTGGGGCGCGATGGCAGCCCTGGCACCGGATTATCTGCCTGGACCAGCCTCGAAGCCGATCCTGGCTGCCGGTTACGAGGGCTTGACCGGGCGCTCATGGCAAGAGCTAATAACCACGTCTCCGGCGGCAGCTGCGTTCATACGAGTCCTCTTCCGGGTGTACGGCGCCTATGTCGTGGCGTTCGGCTTGCTGGCGACTGCCGTCGCTGCCACAGCCTTCCGCCGTGGTGAACCCTGGTCATGGTGGGCGTTGCTGGTAGGCAACACCATCGCATTCGTCTCAGCGATGACGTACGACTGGACCGTCGGCGCCATCGGGCCGTTCGAGCTGACAGAATACGTCGGCCTTGTTATGGTCTGGGGCGCGCTCGCTGTCACCGCTCCATTCCGCGGTCCGGCACGGCCGGTTCAAGCGGCAGGCTGACAGTTCTCTCCGCAACGCCGGGAGTAGTTTCTAGCGCCAAGAACTGGATGCGACACGCGCTCGCGTTGACGCTCGACGGGGGGGCCTGCGCACGTGTCAGTGGTGACGTCGAAAGGGGATCCCGTTTAGGAAAGTGTGCGAGTGCGCCGCCCCTGCCTCGGGGCATCTCCAGCGTCGTGTCAAGACCTCAGCTTCACGCTCGAGGAGCACGGTGACGGTTCAGTTCATCGCGGCGAAGGCGCTCGCCTACAACCGCCGTCGCGTCGTGCGCCCTGACGGACGCTTCACTGTCGAGTCGATGGTGTCTTCCCCAACAAGTCGACGGCTGCGCGAACGCCCTGCGCCAGCTTCGCTGCCGGACCCGTGCCGTAGTAGTGAAGAAAAATCACGACCGGCTTCACGTCTGTCATATGGTGATGAATCGCGACAACGTTTAGGCCGTTTGCGCGCAACGCCTTGAGCACCGGCGTCACCTCCGGCTCGAGCATCGCGACATCTCCGGCCACCATCGCGTCGGCGTCCGTTCCTGCGAACGCCGCCCACGTGTTGAGTCCCATGCGAGCGTTGATCGGCGCCCCATGCTCGCGCAGGTCGATGTCGGGGCGACCAATCGTGATCTTGTAGACCGGTCCGGTCTGCTCGCCGGGAGTGCCGATGATCTTCGCGAGGGCCACACCGTCGATCGTTGGGGATGATTGCGCTGGCGTCGCGGGTGGCGCCGCCTGCTTTGCGGCTTGGTCGATCAGATCGATCGCGGGTTTGACGCGCTTCGCGAGATCCGCCGCGCTCCCCATCCCGTGCACGTGCATGTAGAAAGTGCGCGGCTGCTCCCAAAAGAAGTGATTGTGAAGAGCCGTCACGTCCAGCCCGTTCTGCAGCAGGGCTGACATGACGGGATTGACCTCGTCCTCGGTGAGCACGAGGTCACCCATCATCACGTCCATGCCCTGTCCCTTCGTCAGGGCGACCCATCCGCCGAACCCGAACGGCGTCGGCGCCGGGCGCTGATTGATGGTGACGCGCAGATCGTTCCGCGGGATGTTCACTTTCAGCACGCCGTCCTTGAAGTCTCCCGTCTTGCCGAGTGCGGACAGCACGGCCCTGTAAGCCGCGGGGACCTCCTGCGCACCCGCGCCTGCGCCGGTCCATACGATTGCCGCGACCGACATCGCCAGGTATCTCAGCCAAATCATGAGCGCTCTCCCTTACCAGAATTGACCAGCGTAACGCATCTACTATAGTCTGAAACGCACGTTACATCGTCAATCTCATGCACGAACGCCCGACGATTCACCATGACACCCCGGCCTGAACCGGAACCCCAACCGGCCGTACCGCAGGCGGCCCAGCGAACGGCGCGACGATGGCTGCTGTTCGTCCATCAGCTGCCACCGAAAGCGTCAAACCTGCGCGTGCGCACCTGGCGGCGCCTGCAGCAGCTCGGAGCTATTCCGATCAAGCAGGCAGTCTACGCGTTGCCGGATACGGCGAATACGCGCGAGGACTTCGAGTGGCTCAAGACCGAGGTGAAGGCCTCCGGTGGAGACGCCAGCGTATTTGCGGCTGGCCACGTCGACACGTGGTCTGACGATGCGCTTGTCGAGGAGTTCAGACGAGCGGGTCAGGAGGCGTACGCGGCGCTCGCCCGCGATATCGAGCAGGTGCTGAAACGCGCGCGCGCAGCTCGTCGGCCGCGCGGCACGCGGGCGCCGGCCACCCGCCGGCTGCTCGACGTCTTTCGAGACCGCGTCGCGGCCATCGAGGGCGTCGACTTCTTTGGCAGCGCCGGCCGCGACCGTGTCACGTCCTTGCTGAAGCAACTCGAGGCACACACGTCAGACAGACGCGAGACGTCGACGGTAAAGCCTGGACCTTCGACTTCTCCGGACGCCTGTCGCGGCCGGCTCTGGGTGACGCGGCCCCGGCCCGGCGTTGATCGCATGGCCTCCGCGTGGCTGATTCGCCGATTCATCGATCGTCAAGCCCGGTTCGCCTTCGCCGTTGATCAGAACGCCGCTCCTCCGGATGCGATTCCGTTTGACATGTTCGGCGTGGAGTTCAGTCATCACCGCGAGGGCTGTACGTTCGAGACGTTGTGCACGATGTTCCAGCTTGATGAGCCCGGGGTCGCACGCCTTGCGGCCATCGTTCACGATCTCGATCTGAAGGACGGCCGCTTCGGCGCACCCGAAGCCACGACGGTGGGCGCCATCATCGAGGGTCTGCAACTCGCACATCCCGACGATGAGGCGCTTCTTGCACAGGGGATGACGCTCTTCGACTCGCTGTATCGCTCCTTCGAACAGTCGTCGCGTTCGGTCGGACCACGTGCGCTGGCCAGACCCCGGAAGAGCGCCGGTCCGAAGCGAGCACCATCACGACGGCGTCGGCACGGACCGTAGGAGGAGCCGTTCATGGCCCGAGGATCAGCCGCGACTCGCACTCCGGAGCTCGATCACCAGGTCGCGATCCACGCGGACCCAGTCAGTGACCCTGCGCGCGTCGCATTGATTCGATTGTGCGCTGCCGGATTCGTGGCCTATTGCAGCTATGCGATTTGTCGAACACCACTGCTGCCGTTGTTCGCGCGTGAGTTGGGCGCCGGCCCCGCGATGATCGGGTTTGTGATGGGGGCCTCGACGCTGACCGGGATCGTGGTGAAGCTGCCAGCCGGCGCCCTGTCCGATGTCTTCGGCCGGCGCCGGCTGCTCATCGCCGGAGCGCTGGTGTTTGCGAGCCTGCCGTTCACGTATCTCGCGGTCTCCACGCTGTTCGTCCTGGTCCTGCTGCGATTCGTGCACGGTGCGGCAACGGCGATCTTCGGGCCGGTGGCGTCAGCGAGTCTCTCGGACGTCGCCCCCCCGGCGAGTCGTGGTACGTGGCTCAGCACGTACTCCACGGTTCAAGGGACCGGGCAGGCGCTCGGTCCCGTCCTGGCCGGGTACCTGATCGCGACCGGGCGGTTCGATCTGGCATTCCTGGCGTCCGGCCTCATCGGCGTTGCGGTGCCCTTCATCGTCGCCGGGTGGCCGGAGGTGTCTCGGGCCGGGCCCGCCTCCGCCAAGGGTACGCCGGGCAAGCCGGCTCGCGCGCCATGGCAGGAGTTCAGGCGTGGGGTCGCCGAGGTCGGACGCGACCGGTTGGTGATCGTCACCAGTGGCGCGCAAGCCGCACAGTTCGTGCTCAACGGCATGCTGAATGCCTTTCTGCCGCTCTACGGTCGCGATGTGCTGGGATTGACGACCTCGCAACTGGGCTGGCTGTTCGCCCTCCAAACGGTCACGACCCTGGCGGTCCGCCCCGTTATCGGTTTCGTGTCGGATCGCGCCGGCCGGCGATGGGTCATCGTCACGGGCCTCACGATATGCGGCGCTGCCATGCTGGTGGTGTCGATGGCGACGAACCTGGCGGGGACGGTCACGGCAATCCTGATGTACGCCGCCGGCGTCGCGACGACGACCGCCGCGACGAGTGCCTACATCACAGACATCACACGCCGAGCGCGCTACGGCGCGGCGCACGGTGTGTTCGGCACGATCTACGACGTCGGCGACGCCCTCGGACCGATCGCCGGCGGGCTGCTCGTCGCCAGCCTCGGGTATGCCTCGATGTTTCAAGTCATGGCGGCGGTAGCTCTCGTAATGGCTCTCGTCTTTGCGATCACATCGAAGGCGACCGCCGCCGAGCGGAAGGGAGCACTCTCATGAAGATGATCATGCTGTTCATGGCGCTCGCCGCGCTTGGTGCGACCGTCGTCGTTCAAGGCGCGAGTCGAAGGGTGGATTTCTCTGACGATGCGGTGGGACAACCACCCAAGGGCTTTGAGTTCGGCTACACGGCAAAGACGGGTGCACCCGGCAAATGGATCGTGGAGGCGGAAGGCGCGAACAAGTACCTGGCGCAGGTGGACGCGGACAACACGCGCGCGCGGTTCCCGGTGGCCGTTCTGAGCGACATCAGTGCAGCGGACATCGATCTGTCGGTCCGCTTCAGAGCGATCTCGGGCCGCGTGGACCAGGCCGCCGGGCTCGTCTGGCGCTATCGCGACCAAGATAACTATTACATCGTCCGCGCGAACGCGCTCGAGGGCAACGTAGTCTTGTACAAGGTCGAGGACGGCAAGCGCACCGACCTGCCGGTAAAGGGCGAAGGTCGAACCTACGGCAAGAAGGCGGAGGTGCCCGCCAAGCAATGGAGCACGTTGCGAGTCGTCGCCAATGGCCGGCTGTTCGAGGTGTATTTCAACGGCACCAAGCTGTACGACGTGGAGGATGCGACGTTCACGCAAGCTGGCAAGGTCGGCGTCTGGACGAAGGCGGATTCCGTGACGCAGTTCGATGACCTGACGATCGTCACCAAGTGACCATGCCCACACGCTACATCTGGTCCATTGCGATCCTGTGCTCGATCGCGGCACCAATCGGATGTCGCAGTCCAGAGTCGCAAAACGCGCAGCGGACCGTCACGATCTACGTCTCGACCGATCGCGTGTTCTCCGAACCGGTGCTTCGCGAGTACGAAAAACGGTCTGGCGTTCGCGTGAACGCCGTCTACGACACGGAGGAAACCAAGTCGACCGGCCTCGCCAATCGGCTGATCGCCGAACAGGCCCGCCCGCAGGCCGACGTCTTCTGGTCGAACGAGCCCGTTCGCACGTTGGTGCTCAAGTCGCGAGGTGTGCTCGGGCCATACCGATCACCCAGCGCAGAGGGAATCCCATCAGCCCTTGTCGATTCGGAGGGGTACTGGACTGGATTCTCGGCACGCATCCGAGTGATCGCGTACAACACGACGCTCGTAAAACCGGAGGAGGCCCCGCAGTCGATCTTCGACCTGGCGGATCCCAAGTGGCGAGGCCAGGTGGCGATGGCGGACCCACGATTCGGCTCGACGTCGTTCCACGTCGCTGCACTCTATGCCATGGCCGGCGATGAAAAGATGGATGACTTCTTCCGTCGCCTCAAAGCCAACGGCGTTCGCATCGTGGACGGAAACTCGGTCGTGCGGGATCTCGTCGCTCGCGGAGACGTGAAGGTTGGATTGACGGATACGGACGATGTGAATGTGGCGATTGAAGACGGGCAACCGATTGCCATGGTTCTGCCAGACGCGACCGGGCTCGGCGTGCCAGTCATGCCGAATATGGTTTCGCTGATCGCGAAGGGGCCGCACCCTGAGGAGGGGCGACGGCTGATTGACTACCTGCTGTCGCCGGATGTGGAGCGTCAGCTTGCCCGATCCGAGGCGGTGCAGATTCCGCTGCACGCCGGCGTCCAAGGGCCAAAGAACATCCCGGGAATCGAGACGTTCAAGCCCATGACGCTCGACTACACGAAAGCGGCGACCCGCGTGGAGGACGTGACGGGCCGCCTCGCCGGGATCTTGGGGCTCTGAGGACCGCCGCAGACCGACACGGCACGCACATGTGGCGATGGCCTTCGAGTCGAACCGTCGTCGTCAGCATCGCCGTCGTGCTCTTCGTGGCCTGTTGTCTATTGCCGGTGGTCTACGTCCTAATGGTTCCGCTGAGCAGCCGGACCATCGGCCCGACGGACATGTGGCTCGACGCCCGTCAGCAGGGGCTGCTCTGGAACACCGCGCGCCTTGGCCTCGGGACCGCGCTTCTCGCCACCGCCATCGGCGCGCCGTTGGGTCTCGCACTCGCTCGCATTGCCGTTCGCGGGAAGTCGCTGTTGCGCGTCGCCCTCGCCGCGCCCGTGCTCCTGCCTCCATATGTGGTGGCGCTCGCGTGGACGTATCTCGGAAACAGCAACGACCTCTTCTCCACATGGACGTACAGCTTGCCGGCGGCGATCGTCGTGCTGGGCCTGGTCTACTACCCACTCTCCATGTTGGCCACCGAGGTGGCGCTCCGTCGAGTCGATGGGCGTCTCGAGGAGGCAGCGTGGCTCACCGCGCCTCCGGGAGTGGTTCTGCGCCGGATTACGTTTCCGCTCGCGGCTCCCAGCGTGCTGGCCGCCGCACTGATCATCTTCGTCCTCTCGGTCTCAGAGTTCGGCGTTCCGGGGCTGTTGCGGGTTCGTGTCTACACAACCGAGGTCTTCACCGCGTTCGCGGCGCTGTACGACTTCCGCCGCGCAATGCTGCTGGCTGTCCCGCTGCTCGTGTTGTGTCTGATCGTTGCGGTCGTCGCTGTCGTTCTGACCGGCGAGCGTCTGGTGACGACACGGCGCGCTTCCGGAACACGGCCGCCATTACTCGATGGATGGCGACGACCCGCCGAGGCGGCGACATTCGCGACCGTAGCGATTGCCCTTGGTATTCCGCTGATGGTGTTGGTGCGCGAAGCACTCGGCGCTGAATCGCTACGTGCCGTTCTGAATGGTTCCGGTCGTGCAATTGCGAACAGCTTGGTACTCGCGACGATCGGCGCGACAGCCGTCGTGGGTCTGGCCCTGTGGCTCGGGTACGCCCGGGCGCGCACTCGCGGCCATCTGGGACAGCTCGCAGACGTGCTGTTTGTCGTGGCCTTCGCCGTGCCGAGCACGATCGTCGGCGTGGGGCTGATTGGGCTCTGGAATCGTCCCGGTCTGGTAGGGACGCTGTACGGCACCGACGCGATGTTCATCCTCGGGTATCTCGCACGTTTCGTCCCAGTCGCGGCCCTGGCGGTCGCGGCGACGACGCGCTACGTCCCGGTGTCCCACGAGGAAGCCGCCGCAGTGAGTGGCGCCGGATGGTTGCGCACGATCACGCGCATCGTCGTGCCGCAGATCCGGCTCGGTCTCCTGACTGCATGGGTCATCGCGTTCGTCCTCGCCTTCGGCGAGCTTGGCGTCAGCATTCTGATCGCGCCGCCAGGCGAGGCGACACTGCCCATTCGGATCTACACGATCATCGCGAACACGCCGCCCTCGCATGTCGCGGTTCTGGCCCTCCTGCAGACGGCCGTCGTTCTGAGCCCGTTAGGCCTGTTGGCATTGGCGGTCTCGATTCGGGAGCGTCGGTGAGAGCGCCGGCCATCTCGGTCCGGCACGTCACGAAACGCTTCGCGTCGCATCAGGCGCTCGACTCGGTGACGCTGGAGATTGCACCCAAGGAATCCGTGGTCGTCCTGGGGGCCAGCGGAAGCGGCAAGACGACGCTGCTCCGCCTGATCGCCGGCCTGGAGGTACCGGACCGCGGTGAAATCTGGTTGGGTGACGTCCAGGTTGCTGGTCCGGGCCAAAGCCTTCTGCCGCCGTATCGACGTCAGATCGGATTCGTCTTCCAGGACCTCGCGTTGTGGCCCCACTTGACGGTTGCCGGAAATCTCGAATTCGTGCTGAGCGCTCTGACGATTCCTCGAACGGAACGCAGTCGCCGAATCGACGACGCATTGAAGCTTGTTCGCATCGACGGATTCGCGGCCCGTTACCCGCACCAGCTGTCGGGCGGTGAGCAGCAACGGGTTGCACTGGCGCGGGCCCTTATCGGAAGGCCGCGCCTGCTGCTCTTGGACGAGCCGCTCTCGAGCCTCGATGCGGAGCTTCGCACCGCCATGCGTACCGAGCTGGCTCGGATCCAGCGAACACTGGAATTGACCACGATCTACGTCACGCACGACCGGGAGGATGCGGCCGTTCTCGCGGACCGCGCGATTGAGATGCGGTCGGGCCGTATCGTCGCGACGACGAAAAACAGGCGGACGGAGGAACGCGCGTGAAAGCTGCCGCCGTGGCGTGTCTGGCACTGGTACTCGGCGTAGCCCCAGCTTCCGCGCAGGGACCGGCAACGTGTCGCATTCTCTGCACACCGGAATTCAAGATCGAACCCACGATCACGTTCACGACGCTGTTCAACTCACCGAGGATCATCCGCGACGATGGCGTGCCCACACGAGACGAACGAGAAACAGATTTCGAATTGATTCTCTCCGTTGGCCTGCCGACCCGCGTATCGTGGCTGGACTTCACGGTCGAAGCGATCTTCCTGCCTTTCGAGGCGGACAGCACGCCGGAGCTCGAATTCGAGACGAACTTTGTTTGGCTGGCCGCTACACGTACGCGCGGTTGGCTCAGTTCGCACGTTGATGTCGTGGACAAGTTCAGCCCTGCCGAGCGACCCAGCGATCGCCGCGCCTACACGCACAAGCTGAATTTCGAGCTCGACACGAGCGTCGCCGTCTTCAACTGGCTGCCAGAGGGACGCTGGCTCCGCGGCGTCGAGCTGGAAGGCTCGTTGGACTACGTGGCGACGGGGCTTGCGAAGGCCGGTGACCGAGTCAATGGCGTCCTGTATCGGGACGACGCCAGCCCGTGGTCGTTCTCGATTGTGTTCGTCCTGCCAATCGCGCCGCTGTAGTGACAATTCATGCTCTTGTGATCGCGTCAGGGACCCAGTTCGAACAATGATGCGACAACGTCGCTACCCGTACGTTGATGATTCTATTGACTTATTGGGCTGGCTCGCCGCGCTGGACGATTTCCGCAACTGTCTCGTCCGTGAGGCAGCGCGAAAGCGCAATGTATGGACGCCCCGGAGGTCTGGGCGCCTGCAGAATCACCCCGCCACCGCATGCACGCGTCAAACCGATCAGCCCATGAATCGGGCTCTCCAGCCGCCTCGTCTGGCGTCCGATTGAGCGCGCTGCGGACTAGTTTCGCTCGAGCACCCAGATGTCCGCCTCGGCCCGGATGCCAGCGTAATAGATGCGGCGGCCGTCGGAGCTGATCGCGAACACGTCGGTGGTCTGCGGCGCAGGCAGGCGGAGCGCAACGGGTGTGCGGGCGCCCGTGATCGCGTCGGCGACCACCAGGTCCCATCCGCCGTTGGTGAAATACAGGACGCGGCGGCTGTCGGGCAGCCAGCGCACGCCGTACGTGGCGTCCGCCGTCAGCTTCTGTACTGTCTTCGCGACGACGTCATAGACCGCGACGCCCGTTATTGCACCACTCGGCGAGCCGAGCAGGCCGGAGACGCGCAGGCCGTCCGCCGCCCACGACTGGGGCAAGTACAGCTCCTCGCCGACGAGCGCGCCCGGCACTTCAGTGGCCGAAGCGCCGGGTGCGAACGGCATCTCGAAGGTCTTGCGAGCGCTACTGGCTCCGAACATCAACTGGTCGCCCGCTGGCGATACCACCGGGTAGACCACGCCGCCGGGCAGATCGGTCACCTGGCGGAGACCGCTGCCGTCGAGGGCGATCGTCCAGATCTGCCACGCGCCGGTTCGATTCGAGTAGAACACGAGCGACCTGCCGTCCGACGTAAACACGGGCGCCCGATCTCGCGCGGCATCGTCCAGTACGCGGCGCGTGCCGCCGCCGGGTGGGCCCACGAAGATGTCCTCCTGCCGTTCGCCGATGTTGAAGAACGCGACGAGCGATCCGTCCGGCGAGACGGCGCTTGGTATCCGCACGTTGGTCCGGGAATCCAGCAGCCGGGGCTGGCCGGGCTGGAGCGTCACCGGATCGAACGGGATCTCGAAGGGGTTGATCGAGCTGACGCGCGAGCGGAACGCGAGCCGGCGTCCGTCTTTCGAGAACGACGGCAGCGCCGCGGTGGCATGCGCCCCCATCGTCACCGGCTCCGGCGCTCCGAGCGCCCGGCCTGTGGCCGGATCGACGCCGATGCGCCAGAGGTTCATGGCACCGCCGCGGTCGCTGGCGAAATAGACCGCCCGCCCGTCAGGCGACCAGACCGGCGTCCAGTCGATCGCGCCATCGTCGGTCAGGGCCACCCGCTCGCCGCCGGTGACGGCAACCGTGAAGAGATCCCGCTGTCCGGTCGTGTTGCTCCAGTAGACGAGGCGATCGCCGGCCGGTGACCACGACGGCTGCACGGCATCGCCGTCCACCACGCGGCGCGGCTGCCCGCCGCTGACGTCGGCGACGTAGAGCGCTGCATCACCCTGGCGGCTGGACGGATCGAAGATCTCCTCGGTCGAGAACGCGATGCGCGTGCCGTCGGGCGACCAGGAGGGATGAAAGCCGAAGTCGGTGAGGCGCCGGACCGACTCACCGGTTGCACCGGCGACGAAGATGCCGCCGTCGGTGTCCGACTCGTGGAACGCGATCGAGGCGCCGTCTGCCGAGAATGCGGGGCCGCCTTCGTTGCGCCGCGGATCGTCGAGAATCGGCGTCGCGTTCCGGCCGCCGACGCGCTGCGTATAGATGTCCCAGCTGTCGGCGATGCGCACCGCGTAGGCGATGGTGGTGCCGTCCGGCGACAGCGCTGGCGCCGTCTCTTCGCCGGCCAGTTCGGTGATCCTCGTGAACGTGTCGAACGTTGGCGCCGCGGCCGGCGCGCCGCGCCCGAGCCAGCCGACTGCGGCCAGGAGCGTCATGACCACCGCGACGGCCCACGGCAGGAGGTTCGCGCGCGCGGGGCGCGCGCTCTGCGCCGCCAGCGCGGCTGCCGCGCCGCTCGCCGTCGCCGCGGACCCCGTCGACAACGCTTCGAGCGCGAACGCCAGGTCGCTCGCCGACTGGAAGCGCAGCTCCGGCATCTTCTCGAGACACCGCCGGAGGATGCGCTCGAGGCCGCGCTGGATCGCCGGCGCGTCGGCCTCCAACTCCGGCGGTTCCTTCGTCAGGATCGCCGTCATCGTGTCGGCCGCGGTCTCGCCCTGGAACGCGCGCCGGCCGGTCGCCATCTCGTAGAGCACGGCGCCGAACGCGAAGATGTCGGCGCGATGATCGACTGTCAGGCCGCGGACCTGTTCCGGCGCCATGTAGCCGAACGTCCCGAGCACCGTGCCGGGCGTCGTCTGCGCAAGCCGGGTCGCCGCGACGGAGACCCCGTCCTGCGCCGCCTCCTTCGCGAGACCGAAGTCGAGGATCTTGACGTGATCGTCATGCGTGACCATCACGTTCTCAGGCTTGAGATCGCGATGGACGATGCCGCGGGCGTGCGCCGCCGCGAGGCCGCGCGCGATCTGCAGCGCGTAGGCCGTCGCCTTGCGCACCGGCAGCGGGCCGTGCTCGAGACGTGCGCGGAGCGTCTCGCCCTCCACCAGCTCCATCACGACGAAGGCGCCGCCGGCCTCCTCGACGAACTCGAAGATCGACAGGATGTTGGGGTGCGAGAGCTTCGCGATGCTGACCGCCTCCCGCTCGAAGCGCGCCAGCGCTGTCTCCTCGCGGGCGAACGACTCGGTGACCACCTTGATCGCGACGTCGCGGCCGAGCCGGATGTCGCGGGCACGATAGACCGCACCCATGCCGCCGGCCCCGAGCGGCGCGAGGATTTCGTAGGCACCGAGGCGAGACCCAGCGGCGAGTGACACGGCGCAAGTGTAGTGCAAGTCGACGGCTGGAACGAGACGACGACCGACACCGACTGGCTATCCCCGCCTTCAGCCAGATGCGTGCCGTACAGCCGGCCTCTGAAGTTGCGACGTTCAGTGAGTACCGCTCAGCCGCGCCTCCAGCAGGCGGCGCCAGTCGAGCAGAACGTTGATCCTGTTGATCGTCCTGTCCCTTCCAGACCGGTATCGCGCTCCGGTTCGCCGAGTTGCCGCCTGGGAGCAGCCGAAGCATACCCCGAAGCCCGTGGGGGACCGCCGCAGTGGACTCCGGTCAATGGCCGCAGTACGACATCGATGTGGCGACGCCGATGTCGGCAGCGTGGCCGACCTCCGCTCCCGGTGGATCAGATCGCGAGGTTCATACGCGCCAGGAGGCTCTTGAACCTCAGGTCTCCGAAGTACGGCTCGAAGACCGTACCCGCGTGATCTGTGTGAGGAAGGCATCGCGCTGTCGCCAGGCGACTTCGAGTCCCTCGAACATCTCGTCCATGTTGCCGGCAACCGCGTGGTAGGTGGCGGCGTCACGACAGGGGGCAGGGAGCGCCCCAGCGGTTCGGCGCGGGTCGTCGAGCCGAACCGGTGCGCTGACCTTCCCGAATTTGTTGCGTGACCGCGTCGAAAGCGTAAGACCATGGGGATTTCGTCGAGCGCCGCCGCGCTTGATGTCTCACTACACTGTAGTTAAGATGGCCTGTGGCCGCATTGCGGTTCGAATGGGACGATCGGAAGGATGCGGCAAACCGGCGGAAACACCGCGTTTCGTTTGACGAGGCGCAAACGGTTTTCTTGGACGAGCACGCGCTCCTCATTCCGGACCCCGATCATTCGGAACGGGAAGAACGCTTCGTGCTTCTCGGCCTGAGCAGTGCCCTCCGAACGCTGGTCGTCTGTCATTGCTACCGACGCGGCATCACTATCCGCATCATCTCAGCTCGGAAGGCGAACCGAGGCGAGCGCGAGCAGTACGAACGCAGGTGGAGAACATGAGAAAAGAGTACGATTTTTCGAAGGCCAAACGGAATCCATATGCCCGCCGGCTCAAACAGCAAGTAACCATCAGGCTCGAGCACGATACGATCGCGTACTTCAAGAGCCTCTCGGAAGAAATGGGCATTCCCTATCAGACGCTGATCAACCTCTATCTTCGTGAGTGTGCGTCGTCTCGGAAGCGACTTGCGGTGAGCTGGCGGCCGGCGACGAGACGAGGCGCTGCCTGACATACGTTTGCAGCCGCCCAAGGCGACCCGTCGTGTCGGTGCACCGAGGCGTCGGGCTCGCGCCTTCGCGGTTGACACGCAGGACGTAAGGCCGACGAAACGACGAACGGTAATGAGAGCCGCGAAGGATGAAGGCCAAGGTCACGATCGTGCGCTATCTCGCGGCCGCTATCGTCGAGCGGTAAAGGGCGAGGACCCAGCGGAGACCACACCCGAGGTCGGCGCAACGCTCGGGCAGGAACGCTTCCTGGCGGAAATCCGGCTCGCCGCAGCACTGCAGCATCCCACCTGCGCCATCGCCACGATGAATCTGGCCCCCCATGACAGTCCGAGATAGACTCGAAAGATCGAGAAAGGAGCGCGATACATGTCAGGGCAGAAAATCATCGCCGTCGTCGGCGCCACGGGCGCGCAGGGCGGGGGCCTCGTCCGCGCCATCCTGGCCGACCCCGAGCGGCGGTTCGCGGCACGGGCGATCACGCGCAAGACAGACTCCGACAAGGCGCGGGCGCTGGCGGCGGCTGGCGTGGAGGTCGTGCCCGGCGACGCCGACAACCCGGCGAGCCTCGAGCGCGCGTTCGCGGGGGCGCACGGCGCGTTCCTGGTCACGAACTTCTGGGAACACTTCTCGCCCGACCGCGAGCTGAAACAGGCGGCGGCGCTGGCCCGCGCGACGAAGG
>DASTBU010000065.1:0-14850 GCA_035711845.1 Vicinamibacterales bacterium | reverse complement strand
CTTCCGGACATCCTCTTCCGACAGGTCCTTCACGCGGATGTCCGGGCTGACGCCCGCCTCGCCCAGGATGTCGTTCGAACGCTTCCGGCCGATGCCATAGATGTAGGTCAGCCCGACTTCGACCCGCTTCGTGCGCGGGAGATCAACGCCTGCGATACGTGCCATAGTTCTGAGTCCTTGTTGCTTCCAGCTTCGAGCTTCCAGCGTCCAGCTTCCAGCTGGAGCCTACCCCTGCCTCTGCTTGTGCTTCTGGTTGGTGCAGATCACGCGCACCACGCCGCGGCGGCGGACGATCTTGCACTTGGCACAAATCCGTTTGACCGATGCTCTGACCTTCATAGATTCCTCAGCTGCCGATCTTCTCGACGATCCGTCCGCGCGTCAGGTCCCGCGGCGACAACTCCAGCCGCACCCGGTCGCCCACGAGCACCCGCACGAAATTCCGTCCCGGTCCGCCCGGCGCATGCGCGGTCACCTGACGCTGCCGTTCGATGCCCACCCGATAGAGGCCGTGCGGGAGCGCTTCGAGCACAGTGCCTTCGACGCTCACCGCACCGTGCGCGCGATCGGCATCGTGACTCACCGCTCTCACCGGGCCGGTGCGGACGCGGGCGTGCGCTGCGTCAGCACCAGCGGCCCCTCGTGCGTCACGGCGACGGTGTGCTCGAAGTGCGCCGACAAGCTGCCGTCGCGCGTCACCGCCGTCCACCCGTCGGAGAGCACCTTCACGCCCGGCCGCCCCACGTTCACCATCGGTTCGATCGCCAGCACCATGCCCGCCGCGAGACGGGGCCCGTGTCCGGGCGCGCCGTAATTCGCAATCTGCGGCTCCTCGTGGAGAGACGCGCCGATCCCGTGCCCGACGAACTCCCGGACGACAGAGAAGCCGTTCGCCTCGACATGCTGCTGGATCGCGTGGCCGATGTCCGATACACGGGCTCCGACCCGCGCCTGCGCGATCCCGTGCTCGAGGGCCTCCTGCGTGATCCTCAACAACCTCAGCACGTCCTCCGACACGGTCCCGACGGGCACGGTGATCGCGGAGTCGCCGTAGAAGTCGTTCAGCTTCACGCCCATGTCGAGCGAGACGATGTCGCCTGCCACCAGCCCGCGCGTCGAGGGGATCCCGTGCACGACCTGCTCGTTCACCGAGGCGCAGAGCGTGGCGGGATATCCCCGATACCCCTTGAAGGCCGGCTCGGCGCCGCGCGCGCGCACGAGTCGTTCGGCCTCCTGATCGAGATCCCGCGTGCTGACCCCTGGCGCCACCATCGCGGCGAGCTCCGCCAGAACATCCGCCACGAGCATGTTCGCGGCTCGCATGCGCTCGATCTCGGCGGGAGATTTGCACACGATCACAGCGCCTGGCTCCCGAGATCGGTCGCGCTCGCAACAGCTGACTCGACCGACGCCGTCACGACATCCGGCGGCTTGTCGCCGTCGATGGCGCGGAAGGTCGAGCGCGCTGAGTAATAGTCAACCAGCGGTTTGGTCTGGCGCTGGTACACCTTGAGCCGCTCGCGCACGACCGACTCGTTGTCGTCGGGCCGTGTCACGAGCGGACCCCCGCACTTCTGGCAGGTGCCCTGCCCTGCCCCCGGAGCGTCCGCTCCGCACGTGCTGCAGATGCGCCGCGAGGCCAGCCGCCTCACCAGCTGTTCTTCGGGAACCACGATGTCGAGCACCACGAGCGGGCCGCGGCCGTCGATCATGCGATCCAGGTCGGTCGCCTGGACCACCGTCCGCGGGAACCCGTCGAGAACGAAGCCTCGGCGCGCGTCTTCCCGCTTCAACCGCTCCTCGACAATGCCGATCATGACGTCGTCGCTCACGAGGTTCCCTGCCTCCATCGTCGCACGCGCGATGCGTCCGAGATGCGTCCCTGCCTGCACGGCCTCTCGCAGGATGTCGCCCGTGGAGATCTTCGGCAGCTTGTATCGCTTCGCGAGTCGCTCTGCCTGTGTTCCCTTGCCCGCCCCCGGAGGCCCGAGCACCACCACGTTCAGCGCCGAGCCCGCAGTTCGCGTGCTCACGCTGCTAGCCCCGCCGTCCCCGGATTCGCGTCTTCTTCATGAACCCGTCGTAGTGCCGCATGATGAGCTGCGACTCGACCTGCTGGACCGTGTCCATCGAGACACCCACGATGATCAGCAACGACGTCCCACCGAAGAAGAACTGCACGCCAAGACCGTCGGTGAACCACCGGGGCATGTACTGATCGAGCTGCGGCCCGATGAACGGAATCGGCGCCACCTTGAAGCCGTTGATCAGGAACTCCGGCAGTATCGCGACGATCGCGAGGTAAACGGCTCCCACGAGCGTGATCCGCGTGAGGATCGTATCGATGTACTCGGCGGTCCGCTTGCCCGGGCGTATGCCGGGGATGAATCCGCCGTACTTCCGCATGTTCTCCGCCACGTCATCCGGGTTGAAGATGATGGCGGTGTAGAAATAGCAGAAGAAGATGATGCCCGAAACGTACAGCAGGTTGTAGAGCGGCATGCCCCACGCGAGCTGATCGCTCACCGACCGCATCCAGCTCCCCTCGGGGAACATCGCCGCCATCGTCGCGGGAAACGCGAGGATGGATGACGCGAAGATGACCGGGATGACGCCGCCGGTATTCACCTTGAGCGGGATGTGGGTGCTCGAGCCGCCATACATGCGGCGCCCGACCATTCGCTTCGCATACTGTACCGTGACCCGGCGGTGGCCTCGCTCGACGAACACCACCGCGCCGATCACGAGCACCATCACGACCAACAACAGGATGATCTGGAATAGATTGATCTGACCCGTGCTCATCTGCTCGATCGTCAGCAGGATGGCGGGGATGAACCCGACGACGATGCCGGCGAAGATGATGAGCGACATGCCGTTGCCGATGCCCCGCTCCGTGATCTGCTCGCCGAGCCACATGACGAACGCCGATCCCGTCGTCAGTGTGAGCACGGTCATCAACCTGAAGCTCCAGCCGGGGTTGTAGACCAGCAGCAGGCCGCCGGCAATCTCCGTGCTGCGCTCCAGGAAGAACGCGATACCGAGCGACTGAACGACGCTCAGCAGAATCGTCCCGTAGCGGGTGTACTGCGTAATCTTGCGCCGGCCGAGCTCTCCCTCTTTCGACAGCTTCTCCAGGTACGGCCAGACGACCGTCAGCAGCTGGAGGATGATCGACGCGCTGTTGTACGGCATGATGCCGAGCGCGAAGATCGTCATCTGGGACAGGTTCTGACCGGAGAACATGTCGTACAGGCCGAACATCGTGTTGCGCGCCTGGTTCGCCAGCTCCGCCAGCGCCTGCGGGTTGATCCCGGGCGTGGGAATGTGGCTCCCCACCCGATACACCGCGAGCAGCGCCAGCGTGAACAGCACGCGCTTGCGGAGGTCCGGAACGGAGAAGACGTTCTTGAGGCTTTCTGCGACCATATCGTGACTATTCAGCCGTCAGCACTTCGACTTCAACCCTCGACCTTCACTTCAGCCTCTCCCAGGGTCTCCACGCGCCCGCCCGCGGCCGCGATTTTTTCAGCCGCCTTGCCGCTGAACTTGTGGGCCTTGACGGTGAGTGCCTTGGAGAGATCGCCGCGCGCCAGCACCTTGATGGGCCCGGAGCGCCCGATGACACCCTGCTCGCGCAGCAGTTCGGGCGTGATCTCGACGCCTGTCTCGAATCGCTCGGCGAGCGTGTCGAGGTTCACGACCTCGTACTCTTCGCGGAACGGGTTGTGGAAGCCGCGCTTGGGGACGCGACGGTGCAGCGGCATCTGGCCGCCCTCGAACCCGCGCTTGTGCTTGAAGCCCGACCGCGACTTGGCGCCCTTGTGCCCGCGGCCGGCCGTCTTGCCGTTGCCGGAGCCCTGGCCGCGGCCGACCCGCTTCTTGGCGTGTTTCGCGCCCGGGGCCGGACCGAGATTCGACAAACTCATGATGGTTTCCTACTCTACTGTCACCAGGTGGCGCACTTTGTGGATCATGCCTCGCGTTTCCGGCGTGTCCGCCAGCTCCACGGTGTGGCCGATCCGGCGCAGGCCGAGACCCGTCACGACCTTGTTCTGCTTCCTGTCGAAGCCAATCGTGCTCTTGACGAGCGTGATCCTGATCCTCTTGCCTTCAGCCATCGTTACGCTCCCTGAGCCGCCGGCGCCACCGCGTCTTCGGCCTCCTCGCGGCCGCGCAGCCGACGGACCGCCGCCGGGTCTTTCAGGTTCTGGAGACCCGAGAAGGTGGCGCGGACCACGTTGTGCGGGTTCGCCGAGCCCAACGACTTGGTCAGCACGTTCGTGATGCCAGCCGACTCGACCACGGCTCTGACCGCGCCGCCGGCGATGATGCCCGTGCCGTCGGGCGCCGGCTTCAGCAGCACCTGCCCGGCCCCGAACCGCCCGACGATCGGATGCGGCACCGTGGTGCCCTTGAGCGGCACGCGAATCAAGGACTTCTTGGCGGCCTCGATGCCCTTTTTGATCGCCGACGGGACTTCCTTGGCTTTGCCGACGCCGAAGCCGACCACGCCGTGGCCATCCCCCACGACCACAAGAGCGCTGAAGCTGAGGTTCTTGCCGCCCTTGACGACCTTGGTGACGCGGCTGATGTTGACGACCGTGTCCTTCAGGTCCAGCTGCGATGCGTCGATCTTTTCTCGTGATTCAAACATACGTTTCAGTTTCCAGTTTCCAGTTTCCAGTTGCCAGTTGCCAGTTGCCAGTCCTTCCGCTCCGCCCCGCAGGCAGCGCCGGAAACTGGCAACTGGGAACTGGACACTTTAGAATTCCAGCCCCGCCTCGCGCGCGGCCTCGGCCACGGCGCGGATGCGGCCGTGATACAGGAACCCGCCGCGATCGAACACGACGCGCGTGATGCCCTGGGCGATCAGCCGCTCGGCGATCGTCTTGCCAAGTACCTGTGCTCCGGCCGTATTGCCGGCGCGAGCGGGACCTGCCAGCTGCGGCTTGAGCGCGGACTCCGTGCTGGCGGCCGACACCAGCGTCGTGCCGCTCATGTCGTCGATAACCTGCGCGTAGATGTGCGACACGCTCCGGAACACGCGGAGCCGTGGCCGTTCGGCCGTTCCGGCAATCCGCTTGCGTTGACGCAGCCCGATGCGAACGCGGCGATCCTTCTTTGTCTTTATCTTCATCGTCAGCTACCGGCTACCAGCGGCCAGCCTCCAGAGAGCTTCCAGACGTCGACAGCTGGAAGCTGGGAACTGGACGCCGGACGCGTTATTTCGCCCCCGTCTTCCCTGCCTTCTTCTTCAGCACCTCGCCGGTGTAGCGGACGCCCTTCTGCTTGTAAGGGTCCGGCTTCCGGAGGCGCCGGATGTTGGCGGCCACCTGCCCCACCATCTGCCGATCGATGCCGGTGACGGTGATGTGCGTCTGCTTGTCGATGGCGATGTCGATGCCGCTCGGAATATCGAAGATCACCGGGTGTGAGTAGCCCAGCGCAAAATGCACCTGTTTGCCCTTGAGCTCCGCGCGGTAGCCGACGCCAACGATGTCGAGGTCCTTGCGGAAGCCTTCGGTGACGCCGCGGACCGCATTGGCCACGAGGCTGCGCGCGAGCCCATGGAACTTGCCGAGCTGCGGGTCGTCCTGCAGCATCCGAGCGTGAAGCTCCTCGCCGTTCAGCTCGAAACCGATGCCTCTCGGCAGCGGCTGACTCAAGGTGCCTTTCGGCCCCTGGATCTCCACGACCCCCGGCTTCACGTCGACTTTGACGCCTTTGGGGATGGCGATGGATTTCTTTCCGATTCGTGACATGGTTCAGCTTCCAGCTGTCAGCTTCCAGCAGCGCTGCCCCTCGGGTCCTCCGTTCCAGCTGGAAGCTGGAAGCTGGAGGCTGGGAGCTGCGCTCACCACACGTTACACAGCACCTCGCCGCCGACGCCGCTCCTGACGGCCTCGCGGCCCGTCATCACCCCTCGCGAGGTGGTTAGAATGCTCGTTCCCAGCCCTGCAAGAACGTCGGGGACTTCGTCGCGGCTGAAGTAGACGCGGCGCCCGGGACGGCTCACCCGCTCCAGGCCCGTGATGACGCGCTCGCCCTTGGGGCCGTATTTGAGGATGACCCTGAGCTGCGCCTGCGGGCGCTCGCCGGCTTGCGCATCCACGACCTTGAACCCCTGAATGTAACCCTCGCTCTCGAGGATGCGCGCGATCTCGACTTTCAACCGCGAGGACGGCATCTCGACCCGGGCATGCCGGGCCGTGGTGGCGTTGCGGATGCGCGACAGCATGTCTGCAATTGGATCGGTCATATTTCTCGACTCTTGATCTCGGCTTCCAGTGTCCAGCTATCAGCTTCCAGCTTTGCAGGATCCGCGTCCCTGGGCGATGCTCGCGGGTCTGCCGAGCTGAAAACTGGCAGCTGGGAGCTGGAATTACCAGCTACTCTTTGTCACCCCTGCAATGTCTCCCTCGAGCGCCAGCTTGCGGAAGCAGAGGCGGCACAGGGCGAACTTGCGGAGGTACGCACGCGGCCGTCCGCATCGCTGGCAGCGGTTGCGGAGGCGAATCTTGTACTTCGGCGTCTTGGCTTCTTTGGCGATTTTCGCAGTCGTGGCCATGGTTACTGATTCCTGAACGGCATGCCGAGCAGCTGGAGCAGCTTGCGCGACTCTTCGTCGGTTTTGGCGGTCGTGATCACCGAGATGTTCATGCCCCGGGCCTTGTCCACCTTCATGTAGTCGATCTCGGGGAACAGCAGCTGGTCTTTCAGGCCGAGCGTGTAGTTGCCGCGGCCGTCGAACCCGCGTGGGGACACGCCGCGAAAGTCCCGGACGCGGGGCAGCGCGACGGCAATCAGGCGGTCGAGGAACTCCCACATCCGCTCGCCCCGCAGCGTGACCATCGTGCCAATGGGCATGCCCTTGCGGACCTTGAACTGCGCAATCGACTTCTTCGCCCGCGTGATGACGGGCTTCTGTCCGGTGATCCGGGCGACCTCGTCGGCGCCCGTGTCCACGATCTTCGCGTTCTGGGTCGCCTCTCCCAGGCCCATGTTGACGACCACTTTCTCGATCCGCGGAATCGCCATCACGTTGCCGTACCCGAACTCCTTGTCGAGCGCGGGGGCCACGTCCTTCTCGTACCGCTCTCTCAGCCGGCTCATTTGTCTACCACTCCCTCGCACTTCCGGCAGATACGGACCTTGCGGCCGTCCTCGAGCAGCCGTCGGCCCAGGCGCGTCGGCTGCCCGCACTCGGGGCACACGATCTGTACGTTCGACGCATGCAGGGCCGCCTCACGCTCGACCAGCCCGCCCTTGATGTTGCGCTGCGGGTTCGGCTTGGTGTGGCGCTTGATGAAGTTCACGCCTTCGACGACCAGCCGGTTCGTGTCCGGCACGACCTTCAGCACACGTCCGCGCTTGCCGCGGTCCTTGCCGGTCGTCACGACGACGGTGTCGTTGCGGCGAATGGGTGTCAACAGTCTCGACATAAACGTGGATCCTTGCAGTGCTGAATTTTGAATGCTGAATGCTGAATGAAACACGAGATCTCAATTCAGCACTCAGCATTCAGCACTCAGCATTTCTCCGAATTTCTCCGGCCTCAGAGAACTTCGGGCGCTAACGAAATGATCTTCATGAACTTCCGCTCGCGCAGCTCGCGGGCCACGGGACCGAACACGCGCGTGCCGATCGGCTCGCCCTGGTCGTTCACCAGCACGGCGGCGTTGCGGTCGAACCGGATGTAGCTGCCGTCGCGGCGGCGGTGCTCCTTCTTCGTCCGGACGATCACGGCCTTGACGACCTGCCCTTTCTTGACGTTCGAATCCGGGGTGGCCTCCTTCACCGAGGCTGTAATGATGTCGCCGAGCCGCGCGTACCGGCCGGTCGCTCCGCCGATCGGGTTGATCACGGCGATCTTGCGGGCGCCGGAATTGTCGGCCACGTCGAGGATCGAGCGCATCTGGATCATGGCTAAATCTCCTTCGCCTTCTCGACGACGCTGACGACCGTCCAGCGCTTGCGGCGACTGAGCGGCCGCGTCTCCGTAATCGCCACGCGGTCCCCGACTTTCGCCTCACCCCTCTCGTCGTGCGCCAGGAAGGTGGAGGTCCGTCGTTGCGTCTTGCCGTACACGTCGTGCCGCACCTGCCGCTCGATGGCGACCTTGACCGTCTTGTCCATCTTGTCGCTGACGACGACGCCAGTGACGACTGCCTTGGTTGCCATCAGACGGTCTCCTTCTCGCGCAGCACGGTCTTGACGCGCGCCAGATCGCGGCGCAGGCTCTTCAGTTTGTTGGCGGCCTCCAGCTGTCCCATGGACTTCTGAATCCGCAGCCGGAAGAGCTGATCGTCGAGCTCCTTCTCGCGCTGGTGGAGCTCGTCCACGGCCAGATCGCGCACTTCACCCACCTTCATGACGCCTTCTCCTCCGCAAAGCGCGTGGCGAACTTCGTCTTGATCGGAAGCTTTGCGGCGGCCAGACGCATCGCCTTGCGCGCCTCGGCCTCCTGAATGCCCTCCATCTCGAAGAGGATGCGCCCCGGACGCACGACGCACACCCACTGCTCCGGCGCGCCCTTGCCTTTGCCCATTCGCGTTTCCTGCGGCTTCTTGGTGATCGGCTTGTCGGGGAACACCCGGATCCAGATCTTGCCGCCGCGCTTGATGAATCGCGTCATCGCCACGCGCGCCGCCTCGATCTGTCTATCGGTCAGCCAGCAGGGCTCGAGCGCTTTCAGACCGTAGTCGCCAAACGACACGTCCGATCCGCGCCAGGCCTTGCCCGCCATGCGGCCGCGCTGCTGTTTCCGATACTTGACCTTCTTCGGCATCAACATGATCAAAAGCTCCCAGCTTCGAGCTTCCAGCTTCCAGCTAGCGGCCTCCAGTCAGTAACCCCTGGCTTCCCTCCGGCCCGTCGCAGGCTGGAAGCTGGGAGCTGGCGGCTGGACGCTACACTCTCGCCGCGCGCCGCGGCGTCCTGTAATCCTCTTCCCGTCCGATCCGCGGCGCGAGGCGCTCGCCTTTGTAGAGCCAGACCTTCACGCCGATGGCGCCGTAGGTCGTGAACGCCTCGGCAAAGCCGTAGTCGATATCGGCCCGCAGGGTCTGCAGCGGCAGCTGCCCGTGGAGGTACCACTCCGACCGGGCGATCTCCGCGCCGTTCAGGCGCCCCGACACGCGCACCTTGATCCCGCGCGCGCCGAAGCGCAGCGCCGACTCCACGGCCTTGCGCATGGCGCGGCGGAAGGCGACTCGCTTCTCGAGCTGCATGGCCACCGACTCGCCGATGAGCTGCGCGTCGAGCTCGGGCTTCTGGATCTCCTGAATGTTGATGAAGACCTCTCGGTTGGTCTGCTTCTGGATTTCCGTTTTCAACTTGTCGACTTCCGTGCCCTTGCGCCCGATGATGATGCCCGGCCGCGACGTGTAGATGTCGATCTTCAGCTTGTTGGCGGCGCGCTCGATCTCGATCTTCGAGACACCGGCGTGGGCGAACCGCTCCTTCAGGCGTTCGCGCAGCTTCAGATCCTCGTGCAGCAGCTTGGCGTAATCCTTGTCGGCGAACCACCGCGAGCGCCACGTCTTGTTGAACCCGAGCCGAAATCCGTGCGGATGTACCTTCTGACCCACATCTACTCCTTGGCGGCTTTCTTCGTGCCGCCCTTCGCCCGAGCCCTCGTCGACGACGTCTTCGCCGGCGCGCGCTTTCTCGCGGCACCGCTCCTGGCCGCCTTCGGCTTCGCCTGTCGCGGGCGCTTCGGCGCCGCTCGATCGGGCACCATCACGATCGGCGACGGCTTCTCCGTCACATGAACCGTCAGGTGCGCGGTCCGCTTCACGACCCGGAACGCGCGTCCCATCGGGGCAGGGCGGATCCGCTTCTGCGACGGCCCCTGGTTCGCGTAGCAGGCGGCGACGTAGAGGCGCTCGACGTCCCCGCCGAAGCCCTCCTTCTGCTGCGCGTTGGCGATGGCCGAGCGCAACACCTTTTCGATGTCGCGCGCCACGCCCTTCCGCGCGAAGCGCAGCGTCGCCAGCGCGCTGTTGACGTCACGCCCGCGAATCAGGTTCAGCACCAGCCCGGCCTTCTGCGCCGAGGTGCGGATGTACTTCGCTGTCGCGCGTGCCTCGACTGCCATTACGCACCCGCCTTGGGTGCCGCCGGCGCCGACGCGACGGCGGCCGCCTTGTCGCTCTTCGTGGTGTGCCCCTTGAACTGCCGCGTGGGCGCGAACTCGCCGAGCTTGTGGCCCACCATGTTCTCGGTGATGTACACCGGGATGAACTTCTTCCCGTTGTGCACGGCGATCGTGTGGCCCACCATCTCGGGCACGACCGTGGACCGCCGCGACCATGTCTTGATGACCTTCTTGTCGCCCGCCCGGTTCATCACCTCGACTTTCTCGAGGAGCGGCACGTCGATGAAGGGACCCTTCTTCAGTGATCTGGACATAACGGTGTCTGCTTTTCTTCCTGCTCGCGCGAGGCCGCAGGCGCTGCTCTCCGAATCAGCGCGCTACTTCTTCCGTCGCTGAACGATGAACCGGTCGGTCGCCTTCCGGTTGCGCGTCTTGTACCCCTTCGTCGGCACGCCCCACGGCGACACCGGGTGGCGGCCGCCCGAGGTCTTGCCTTCGCCGCCGCCCAGCGGGTGGTCGACGGGGTTCATCGCCACGCCGCGCACGTGCGGGCGCTTGCCGAGCCAGCGGCTCCGGCCGGCCTTGCCGATCGACACGTTCTCGTGATCCACGTTGCCGACCTGTCCGACCGTGGCCAGGCACTCGATGTTGATCTTGCGAATCTCGCCCGAGGGCAGCTTCACCGAGGCGTATTCCCCCTCCTTGGCCACGACCTGTACCGACGATCCCGCGCTGCGCGCGATCTGACCGCCCTTGCCTGGCTTCAGTTCGACGTTGTGCACCATCGTGCCGAGCGGGATGTTCTTGAGCGGAAGCGCGTTGCCGGGAAGGATGTCGACGTTGTCTCCCGTCACGACCGTGTCGCCCACCTTGAGGCCGAGCGGTTGCAGGATGTACCGCTTCTCCCCGTCCGCGTAGGTCAACAGCGCAATCCGCGCCGAGCGGTTCGGGTCGTACTCGACCGTCGAGACCTTGGCCGGAACCTCGCGCTTGTCGCGCTTGAAATCGATGACACGGTAGTTCCGCTTGTGGCCGCCGCCGCGCCACCAGGACGTCAGTTCGCCATGATTGTTGCGGCCGCCCGACTTGCGGAGCGGCTCGGTCAGCGGCCGGTACGGCTCGGTCGACGTGATGTCGTCGAACACCTGCACCGTCTGGAACCGTCGCCCCGCCGACGTCGGCTTGTATTTACGAATGGGCATATCATCGATCCTTGCAGTGCTGAATGCTGAGTGCTGAATGCTGAATGGAAATCCGAGATCCCAATTCAGCATTCGTCATGCATCATTCAGCACTCAGCATTCAACATTCAGCATTTCTTCTAGGCTCCCTCGAGGAACTCCGGAATCTTCTCGCCTTCGCGGAGCTTCACGTAAGCCTTCTTCCAGTCCGATCGCTGGCCGATGAACCGGCCCTGCCGCTTGAACTTGCCGTGGGCGATCGACGTCCTGACCCCTTCCACCTTGGATCCGAGAAGCTTCTCGACCGCCCGCTTGATATCGATCTTGGTCGCGCCCGCCGCAACCTCGAACACCACGGTGCGATTCCCCTCGCGGATGAGCGTCGTCTTCTCGGTGATCACCGGGCGCTTGATGACGTCTGTGAGTTTCATTTCAGCTTCCAGTTTCCAGCTCTCAGCTTCCAGTCTGGCGCTCCCACCGTGAAGCCGGGAGCTGGCAGCTGGAAAATGGGGGCTCATCCCAGGCTCTCCTGCAGCTTCTCGAGCGCCTCGCGGGTTGCAATGACCTTCGATGTGTCCATCACGTCGCGCGCGGTCACCTGGCCGCTCGGCACGAGCCTCACGCCGGCGATGTTCCGGGCGCTCAGCACGAACCCCTCGTCGGGCTTGACGTCAATGACGAGCGTCTTGCCGATCGCGCCGAGCCGCTCGAGCATGGCGGCTGTTTCCTTCGTTTTCCGCCCGCTCGACTCGAGGCGATCGACCACAATCACGGCACCGTCGCTGATCTTCTGGGCGATCGCCGCCCGCAGCGCGCCGCGCTGCACTTTCTTGGGCAGGTCGAACGCGTAGCTGCGAGGCTGGGGCCCGAACACGGTTCCCCCCTTGCGCCACAGCGGGTTGCGAATCTCGCCGACCCGCGCGCGCCCGGTGCCCTTCTGCCGCCACGGTTTCTTGCCGCTGCCGCTGACGAGCGCCCGGTTCTTCGTCGCGTGCGTGCCGCGCCGGTCCGAGGCGTTCTGCTGCACGACCGACTCCCAGATCAGATCGGTCTTCACCCGGCCGCCGAACACCTGGTCGTTCAGCTCCAGCGCGCCAACCTTCTCGTTCTCGCCGTTGACGATGTCAATCTTCATTTCTTAATGCTCGCGGGGCCCCACCCCCGCTCGCGGCTGCCTCGCGCCTTCGCGCTCGGCAGCAGCCGCAGGCGCTGCTGATTCAACGCCCCGGCCGGTGTCTCCTTCATCCCAGCACGGCCACTTTTCTTAGCGCGCTTGGGCCCCACCCCCAAGCGCCGCGGCTCGACTCGCTCCGCTCGCTCGCCGCAGGCAGGCGCTGCGGATTCAACGCCCCGGCCGGTGTCTCCTGCATCCCAGCACGGCCACTCTGGCCGGACGACTACTTCTTCGGCTTCTTGGCAACCGTCGTCTTGCCCGGCTTCTCCATCTGCGGCTTCGGTTCCGGCTTGGCGGTGAGTGCCTTGCGCACCACCACGTAGCCGCCGGGCGCGCCGGGAATGGCTCCGTGGACGACGAGCAGGTTGTTCTCCACGTCGATCGCCACCACCTTGAGGTTGCGAACGGTGACGCGATCGCCGCCCATCCGCCCGGCTGCGCGCATGCCCTTCACGACCCTCGACGGGAACGACGAGGCACCGATCGAGCCGGGCGCGCGGTGGAACATCGACCCGTGCGTTGCCGCGCCGCCGGCGAAATTGTGGCGGCGGATGACCCCCTGAAACCCCTTGCCACGGCTGATGCCGATCACGTCCACGCGGTCGCCGTTGTTGAAGACGGCGTTCACCAGAATCTGATCGCCAGCCTTGGGCGCTTCCGCGCCCTTGACGACCTTCAACTCGCGCCGCACGCGGGTCGGCGGGACGTTGGCCTTCTTGTAATGGCCGGCGAGCGGCTTCCGCACCCGCGCCGGCCGCTCTTCGACCAGCCCCACCTGCACCGCTTCGTAGCCATCCGTCTGCGCGGTCTTGGCCTGCACCACGACGCACGGGCCCGCCTTGATGACGGTGCCTGGCGTGACGGTGCCATCCTGCGCGAAGAGTTGCGTCATTCCGACTTTTCTGCCGATGATTCCGTTGAGCATGTTTTTGCTGCTCGCGGGGCCCCACCCCCGCTCGCGGCTGCCTCGCGCCTTCGCGCTCGGCAGCGGCCGCAGGCGCTGCTGATTCAGCACCTGAGGCCGGTTTCTAGTTCATCCCAGCACGACCAACCCCGGCGCCCGAGGCCCGAGGCCCGGTGCCCGACTACTTGTGTTCCTTCCCGAATGCCTTGATCTCGACGTCCACGCCCGCCGGGAGGTCGAGCTTCATCAGCGCGTCGACGGTCTGCGGCGTCGGCTCGAAGATGTCGATCAACCGCTTGTGCGTGCGCAGCTCGAACTGCTCGCGCGACTTCTTGTCGACGTGCGGCGAGCGCAGCACGGTCCACTTGTTCTTCTCCGTCGGCAGCGGGATCGGACCGGCCAGCCTCGCGCCCGTACGCCGCGCGGTATCCACGATCTCCGTCGTCGACTGATCCAGCACCCGGTTGTCGTACGCCTTCAGGCGGATGCGGATCTTGTCGCTGAATGCTGTCGCCATCGTTATTGATCCTTGTCAACTCCCAACACCACAACCTCCAACTCCCAACTTGGAACTTGGAAGTTGGGAGTTGGAAGTTGTTCCTAAGTCTTCCCCTGCACCCTCGCCACGACCTCGTCGCTGACGTGATGCGGCGCCTGCTCGTAGCGGTCGAAGTGCATCGAGAAGGTCGCACGGCCCTGGGTTCGCGAGCGGAGGTCGGTCGCGTACCCGAACATCTCGGACAGCGGCACCCGCGCGTTGATGATCTGCGTGCCGCCGCGATCCTCCTGCGACTGGATGTGGCCGCGGCGGCTCGACAGGTTGCCCATGACGTCGCCCAGATGTTCCTTCGGCACCACGACCTCGACGCGCATCACCGGCTCGAGCAGCACCGGCTTCGCCTTCTTGGCCGCATCCTGGAACGCCATCGAACCGGCGATCTTGAACGCCATCTCCGACGAATCGACCTCGTGGTGCTTGCCGTCGTGGAGCTCGATCCGCACGTCGTCGATCGGGTAGCCCGCGAGCACGCCGCGCGTGAGGGCTTCCTTGATCCCTTCGTCGACCGGCTTGATGAACTCCTTCGGGATTGCGCCCCCCGTGATCTGGTTCTCGAACACGTAGCCGGTCCCAGGCTCACCCGGATACAACCGGATCTTCACCTCGGCGAACTGGCCGCGGCCGCCCGTCTGCTTCGCGTACCGCATCTCGCCGTCGGCCGGACGCGTCAGCGTCTCCTTGTAGGCGACCTGCGGGCGGCCGGATGAACTCCCTCGGAATGGCGCCGCCGACGATCTCGTTCTCGAAGACGTACCCCGTGCCTGCCTCGCCGGGATACACGTGAATCTTGACGTGCCCGAACTGGCCGCGGCCGCCGGTCTGCTTGGCGTAGCGCATCTCGCCATCGGCGGGGCGGGTCAGCGTCTCCTTGTAGGCGACCTGCGGCTTGCCGACGCTGGCCTCGACGCTGAACTCGCGCTTCAGGCGGTC
>DASTBU010000064.1:0-40236 GCA_035711845.1 Vicinamibacterales bacterium | reverse complement strand
GCGTGTGAGGGAACACCACCTGGTTGGACACGACGGAACGGTCCCGCAGAGCGGCTGGAAGTTGGGAGTTGTCCTGTTACCGCCCGACTTTGTCGATCTCAGCCTCCAGCGCCGTCAGTTCTTTCAGCAGATCGTCGAATCGCATGCGCGCCTCCCGACCGATCTTCTGATCCGCACCCCCTTCGGCGCGCGCGATGTTCGACAACTGATCGATGAGCATCCCCTGCTCGTAGGTGCCGGGAGCCGTGACGAGCCGCGCCCAGAGCTGCTGCAGCGGATGTTCGTATGTCATGTTGCCGACCCACTCGCCGGCGCCGGGTGAGGGTGGCACGGCCACGCGCGCGCTCTGCATCGCCTGCTGCAAGCGCATCTGGAGATTGCGCGCGCGCTCTTGCGCCTCGCGGATGCGGAGCAGGAAGTTCTGCTGCTCCACGAGATCCGCCTGCGTGATGCCATCCTTCAACACGCCCGGATCCACCTTCACTTGGAACGTGCGCGACTGCACGACCTCGCCCGCCGTCATCTTGACCGTGAACCTCCCGGGAGCGGCCATTACGCCGTTGTCCCACTGGAAGTTCCACATGTACCTGTTGTGACCAGGCTGCATCGTGGCGCCGGCTGCCGCGCCGCGTCCGCGTCCGGCAAACCGCATGTCCTGGGCGTCCGCACCCCCTTCGCGGCCTCGTCCTCTTCCCGCTCCACGACCGCCACGCGCAGACGCCTGAACCGTGCGCACGACCTTGCCGGTGCTGTCGGTGATCTCGAGCGTCAGCGGGCCGCCGAACCCGTCGGGCAGCACGTAGTCGATCGCTGCCGCAACAGGAGGGTACTCGGGCCCGTCGCCGCCGCGTCCGCCCCCGGCGCGGCGGTAGCGAATCACGTCGGCCGGCTGAAGCAGCGCGGGCCGTGAGAGTTCGAGGTGCTGACGTGACGGGGGCTGCGCCCGCAGGGGAATGGCGATCGCCGCCCCTGCCGCAGGCCGTCCCCCACTGTCTGCGATCCCGGTCACGCCGATGCGCCCGGCGCTGCCCTGCTGCACCGTCTCCGTCGAGGCCGCGAAAGCCAACTGCCGCAGCGGCGAGACGTCGTCCATGATCCAGAACGAGCGGCCCATCGTGGCGATCACGAGATCGCCTCGGTGCACGCGGACATCCGTGACCGGCGTCGCCGGCAGGTTCTGCTGCAGCGCCTGCCAGCGGCGGCCGTTGTCGAACGACACGAAGAACCCGAACTCGGTGCCCGCGTACAGCAGCCCCTCCAATTCGAGATCCTCCCGAACGACGCGCGTGGGATGGTCGTTTGGAATGCCATTGGCGCCATCCGTGAGCTTCACCCACGACGTGCCATAGTCGTTCGTCATGTAGATGTACGGTTTCAGATCGTGCTCTCGGAGGAACCGGTAGACCGCGATGTACGCAGACCCTTTCCGGATCGGCGAGGCGTCGATGTTCTGCACACGCCCGCCCGGCGGGAGATCCTTCGGCGTGACGTTCTTCCACGTCCTTCCGTTGTCTCGAGTCACGTGAACGGGACCATCGTTGGCGCCGACCCACAGCACGCCACGCTCGATCGGCGATTCGGCCATCGAGTAGATCGACGAGTACACCTCCTCACCGGTGACGTCACGCGTAATCGGATTGCCGGGCACGATCTGATAGGCCGCCTCGTTCGCGGTCAGATCCGGGCTGATCACCTCCCACGTCACCCCGTCGTCCGTCGTCCTGTGCAGCACGTGCGACGCCTGGTAAACGACCTTCGGATCGTGCGGCGACACCATGATGACGGTCTGGCGCGGAAAGCGGAACCTGATGTCTTTCGGGTGATGGCCGTAGCGGTTCTGCGGATAGATCCACTTGCCTTGCGATTGTCCGGTCTCGACGCTGAAGCGCTCGACTTCACCCTTGCAGGCGCCCCAGACGATCCGGCCGTCGGGGGTGGGCCAGATGCCTCCGGTCTCGCATCCCGACGCCTGCGACCAGGCCTGTGACGGGTGATCGAACCCGAACGAGACCGTCGGAACGCTCGGGACCACAACCGTGGAGTTGTCCTGCTGCGGTCCGTAGAGCATGTACGGATACTGCTCGTCCACGCTGACCATGTACAGCTCAGCGGTGGGCTGATTCAGGATGCTCGACCACGTGCGGCCCCCGTCGCGCGTGACGTTCGCGCCGCCGTCGTTGCTCTGGATCGCGTAGTCCGGGTTGTCGGGGTTGAACCAGATGCCGTGATTGTCGGCGTGCGGGGTGCGGACCGTCTGGAACGTCTTGCCGCCGTCGGTCGACCGGTACTGCTGCACGGCGCCGACCCACAGGTCGCTTTCGTCCTTCGGGTTCACGTCCACGTAGTGGAAGTAGAACGGCCGCGCGCGAATGCCGCCGGAGTTGTTGACCAGCTTCCAGGAGGTGCCGCTGTCTTCAGACTTGTAGAGCCCGCCCTCGGCGCCGGGTGCCTCGACCATCGCGTACACGATGCGCGGATTGCTGCGAGCCACGTCGATATCGATCTTGCCGATCAGATTCGACGGCAACCCGTTGTCCAGCTTCGCCCACGTATCGCCGCCGTCGGTCGACTTGAAGATGCCGCCCTCCGATGCAGGACCGCCGCTGATGATGTCCCATCCCTTGCGGAAGCCGCGGTACATGCCGGCATACAACTCGTCGGGGTTGGCGGGGTTGATTGCCAGCACGCGTCCGCCGGTCCGATCGTTCACGAACAGCGTCTTCTTCCACGTCTGGCCGCCATCGTTCGTCTTGAAGATCCCACGCTCCTCGTTCGGCCCGAATGGAGAGCCGAGGGCCGCGAGCCAGACGATCTCGGGGTTGGTCGGGTGGATGACGACGGTGCCAATCTGGCCGGCGTCCTGGAGTCCGACCGACTGCCACGTCTTGCCGGCGTCGATGGACTTGTAGGTCCCGCGGCCGATGATCACGTTGCTGCGAATGGCGGCGCTCCCGGTGCCGACCCAGACGACGTTCGGGTCGGAATCGGAGACCGCGATGGACCCGATCGAGCCGGTCGCAATCTGGCCGTCGCCGATCGGCGTCCAGCTCGTGCCGCAGTCCTCCGTCTTCCACACTCCCCCGCCGGTGGCACCCATATAGAAGGTGCATGGCTGCGTGCGTACGCCGTGCACGGCCGTCACGCGCCCGCCGCGCGTGGGCCCCACGTTTCGCCAGCGCAAATCCTGGAAATACTTCGCGTCGATGGCGGCCGTCGTGTCCGGGCGCGGCGAGGGCCGGCTTTGCCCGAACGTCGCCAAGGGAGCTGGCGAAACGGCCGCGCGCTCGGCCGCCGGATTGTGATTGAGCACGGCGGCGGCGAGAAACGGAACCGTGACGGCGAGGATTCGGATGCGCATGGCGGGGAGTATACCAAGCTGCCGTCGGGCGTCCGCGTTCGCGTGGTGCGTGTAAGTCCGGGAGCGTGAGCCGGACGTCGGAGGCGGACGGCGGACGGGGAAGTGTCAATTGAACGTGAGCATCCAGAGGTTCGCTTCGGCCGCGTTGCGATTGAAGTAGAGCCAGCGATTGTCGGGCGAAAGAAGCGGCGCATCCAGCTGGACGTCGGGAACCGCCATGATTGCGCGCGTGTAGCGGCTCGGCAGATCGAGCATGGCCAGACGCCCTTCCGTCGCAAAGATGATCCTGCGGCTCGTGCTCAGCCAGGTGGGGGCGCTGCCCGACATGAGCGGCTCGTACGCGGCAGTTTCGCGGTCGAATATCCAGAGGTTTCCTTCAGTGGTCCCGATCAGGCTCGTGCCGTCAGGCGACCAGGCGATCGGCGTGAAGGCATGCAGCGGCGCCGGCCAGATCTCGGATCCCGACGACGACGCGCCGGAGAGCCAGATGAGGCGCAGGGTGGAGAGATCGCTGTCCCACGCGACGACCGCGCCGCCATCCGGCGACCATACGGGATGCGTCAACTCGCCTGTCGCGCTGGCGGCAATCCGAAGTCCGGTTCCGTCGCTCGCGGCGATCCAGAGTCTGTTGAGGCCGCCTGCGTCGGAGTGGAAGATGATCCTGGTCCCGTCTGGAGACCACCTCGGACAGCCCTCCAGCGCCTCGTCTGTCGTCACGGCGCGGCGTCGACCGTTCTCGATGCGCACCACGTAGATATCAGGCTGCCCGTCATCGGCAGCCACGGCCAGCATCGACCCGTCGGGAGATGGCTCCGCGCACCGCCAGGACGGCGGACCTGCGGCCACCTCGGCGGGATCGCCGCGAATCGACCGTGCATCCGGTTCGAACGCCACGCGGAACATCGTCGGGCTCGACTCGAGCGTGGACCATGCGAGGCGGCGGCCGTCATGCGCGATTGTCAGGTGCGTGGCCGTCTCGCTGTTGGCCCCGACCGGGACGGCGTCGCCGGCCGCACCCGTGCGTCGATCGATCGGCGCCCGCCAGATTGCTGTGTGGCCTCCGCGGTCGCTGAGAAAATACAGATGGTCCCCGTCGGGCGACCAGGCGGGGCTCCAGTCCATCCACGCGCCGGAGCCCACCTGACGAGGATTCCGTCCGTCGATGCTGGCGACGCGAATCCTTGGAAACCGTCGCGGCCGGGCCGCATCCAGCGAGGGGGGCATCGCAGACCAGTAGGCGACGTAGCGGCCGTCGGGCGACACGGACGGCTGACGAAAATCGCCGCGGGTGATGCGCGTGACACGACCCGACGTCACATCCACGGTCCACCCTTCGCTGAGGCCGCCCCAGTTGCGAGGATCGAGGCTGCTGCGTGTCGCGAACAGGATCGCGCGTCCATCGGGAGTCCACGCGGGGCTCGCGCCAAAACTGGTCAACCGGCGCACGTCCTTACCCTCCCGATCGATCAGGTAGAGGCCACCGTTGCGAAAACTGGATCTGAATGCTATCTGACGCCCATCGGGCGAGAAGGCCGGATCGCTCTCGTCGGCGTTCAGATGTCCGGTCAGGTTCAGAATGCGATTGCCGCGAATATCTCTGAGAAGAATGTCGCCGCTGCCAGCGGTCTCACCGCGATAGGCGATCCATTCGCCGTCAGGCGAGAAGCTGGGCGACGCCTCCACACCCCGCTGGAACGTGAGCTGCGTGCTGGGACCCTCGAGGCCGCCGGCAGAGGGGATCCGCTCCCCCGACAGCCAGCTGCGCGGTAGGCCAACGACAACCCACAGGGCGGCAACGCCGATCGCGATGAGCGGGACAACGCTGCGGGACCGCGGAGGAGGCGATCGAACTGGGTCGCCAGAACCACCATTTCGTGGAAACAGCTGGATCTCAGCGTCGGATCGTTGCCGACGCTGCACGGCAGCCGCAACAGCGGCCCACACCAGCAAGGCCAATGAGAGGACGGCCGTCACCACGATGTGATTATCAGACAGTTATCAGCTGTCAGCCATCAGCCTTCAACCTTTACTTAGTACACCCGCAAATCGCCGCGCAGGAGGGTCATGGGGCCGAAGACCGGTTGGCCCAGCCGGCCGGCGTCCACGCCGATGGTGCCATCGAGTCGGAACTCGACCGGCTCGTGCCGCGCGGCGCGCCGCACGACGTCGGCGAGCCCCGGCAACTCCGAAAAGCTGATCGACAAATCGAGCGGGACGACCGAGCGCTCACCGGCGTCGAGCGGCAGGCCAAATGGGAACTCGGCGTCGGCCGCGCGATTGTCGTCCACGAACAGGGTCCCTTCGAGCGTGCCGAGCGTCAAGCCGAACGGGTTCGGATTGCTGACTTCCGTGTAAATCCTGATCGCCGCGCCGCCGAGCGGCCGGCTCGAGGTGGGCGCCTGGATCCTGACTTCGGCGGGTTGACCGCGCGCCTGCTCGAAGCGCGGCGCCTGGACGAGCTGGCGCAGCCCCGCGAGCGACGCGCACGCACCGGACGCCAGGATGAACGCAACGACGAGGATTGGTCGCAGCACGGCCGCCTCCTGGGCAGGAGACTGCAAGGGGCGCGCCCATAAGATGTTCCCCGGAAACCGCCGAAAGATACAGGTGAATGACCGGAAAGCCGGCCAGGTCATCCTCGAAGAGAGGACACCACAACGTCTACGTCGTGTTTCTTCGGAATCCGAAGGGCGACGGCAAGGCTGGCTACTACGTCGGCATGACGGGCTTGAGGCCGGAGAAGCGGCTGGCCAACCACCTGGCAGGAATCAAGGCGGCGCGCGTGGTCCGCAAGTACGGCGTGCGACTCGTGCCGACGCTATACGAGCACCTCAACCCGATGCCGTACGAGAAGGCCGTGCGAATGGAGGTCGAGCTTGCCGCGAGCCTCCGCAAGCGCGGCTTCCAGGTGTTCGGAGGGCATTAATCAGCTGTCGGCTGTCAGCTTCCATCGAACACCAGGAGCCGGCGTTCCGGGGCTCGTCACAGAGGGGAGGTAATCGCGCTCGGCGCGTCGGATGGCCTTGTAGCGCGCGAAGACGGCGCGCGCGTCCTCGAGGCCCAGCATCGAACGCCACGAGCTGCCGCGGAACGTGTGCGCGACCATCGCGGCGCCGTGTCTGAGCACGAAACCGGGACTGTGGGTGAACACCGGCCAGAAGTGCCGCAGCTTCATCCACCGTTCCGCCCGCCAGCGCAGGAACTCGATGTCGTCGGCCCCCAGCGATTCGCTGCGCACGACGGCCGTCGTCCCGTCGTACTCCTCGACGCGATCGTTGACGATCAGGTTGCGCTCGCGGAAGTCCTTCGTCATTGGAGTGCCGGGATACGGGGTCGGGTGCTGGATGTAGGGCCAGTCCACGTAGCGCCGCGCGAACTCCAGGTTTGCGTCGATCGACGCTCGCGTGTCGTCGGGGTTGCCGACGATCAGGCCGCCCACCACGTACATGCCATGTCGATGAAGCACCTCGATGGCCTCGAGCGTCGCGTTCCCGACCTGCCGTCCGCCCTCGCGCGCCGCGTTCTTGGCGGAGGCACGCAGAAACGCCAGGTCCTCCGCGAGGATGTTCTCGATTCCGAGGAACACGTACCGGAAACCCGCCTCCCGCATCAAGGGGGCGATGGTCTCTCCGCGCGCGGCGATCGACGAGGTCATCGCCTGGACGATGTAGTCGACGTCGTTGAAGCCGGCGCCGCAGATGGCCCGGCAGAGAGTCTCGAACCTGGCGATGTTCAGCGTGATGTTGTCGTCGACGATGAAGATGGCGCGCGCGCCGCGCGCGCGGGCGTCGGCGATGTCCGCCAGGACGCGTTCCACCGACCAGGTGTGGAAGTTGCGGCCGCGCATCTCGATGATCGAGCAGAAGCTGCAGTCGTACGTGCACCCGCGCGACGTTTCGACCACATCAATGGGACGTCCGATGAAGGTATACCCGGAGAGCACCCGCGCCGCGCGGCGCGGAAGGCGAACGTCCTCGCCGGCCAACGTGCTCACAGAACGATCGGGATTCCTCACGAACCGATCGCCGTCCCGGTACGAAAGCCCGGCAATGCCCGACAACCCTGCGCCTCGTTCGACCGCGCGGACGAGCTCGCGGAACGTGATGTCTCCCTCTCCCCGCACGATGACATCCACGTTCCAGCCGGCCTGCTCGTAGACGTCAGAGGCGAGGCTGGGATCGTATCCGCCGACGACAATCAATGCCGAGGGAAAGCGCGCCCGCACGAGCTCGATGATCTTCCGCGCGGTGTGCCGCTGGAAGGTCATGATCGAGAGGCCGACGATGGACGGCTGCAGCTCGGCCAGCAGCCGCTCGACCGTTTCGCGGACGCGCTGCCGAACGAGAATCAGGTCGGCGATGGCGACGCGATGATGGCCGTCCACGTTGCCGGCGAGCGAGACCAGCGCGCCGTTGGGCATCCGCATCGTGATCGGCGCGGTATGTTCGAAGGAATCCGGCATCGAGAGCAGAAGGATGTGCATGGTGCGCGTTCTTGCGGATCCCTGTTCCGGTCGGCCCCGTTCGGCCTATAGTAGCCCCAACCGGCCCTGGTGCGGGCCGGTCGGCATGACCCGCGAACAGATTTTCGACCTGTTCAATCGGCGCGAGGCCGCCTGGCGTGCACGGGACGCTCATCAACTCGCCTCCGATCACGCGCCCGATGGGGTTGTGGTCAGCCCGACCGGCGGGGTCCTGGAGGGGCGGGCCGAAATCGAGCGCATCTATCGGGTCTGGTTCGTCGGGTTTCCCGATCTGGCGTTCACCACCGAAGATCTGCTGGTTGACGGCGACCGCGTGGCCCTGCTCTGCCGTTTCACCGGAACTCATCTGGGCGAGTTCTTCGGCATGGCGCCCACGAGCCGCCGAATCGAACTGGCCGGCGCCTTCATCTATCGCCTGCAGGACGGTCTCATCGTTCACGAACGGCGGATCCTGGACTTCACGGGAGTGCTGATCCAGGTGGGTGTGCTGCGTGCGAAACCCGCAGGATGATCGCGCGATCACCGATCTTACGGCATCTCCCCCAGCACCCGGTCGAGCGTCGCGCTCAGCAGATCCGCATCCTGCTCGGTGAACGGCATCGGCGGCCGGATTTTGAGAACGTTGTGCGCGGGGCCGTCCGTCCCGATGAGGATCCCCTCCTCACGCATGCGGTTGACGACGTAGTCGGCCTCGACCCGCGCCGGCGTCCGGGTGTCGGGATCGCTCACGAGCTCCAGGCCAAGGAACAGCCCCGAACCGCGCACGTCTCCAATGACCGGATGCCTGGGCCAGATCGCCTTCAGCCGGTCCAAAAGATGGCGTCCCACCCGCTCGGCGTGGACTTGGAGGTGTTCGCGCTGGACGACGTCGAGGACTGCCAGACCGACCGCGCACGAGACCGTGCTCCCGCCGAACGTGCTGAAGAACTCCATGCCGTTGTCGAGCGACGCCGCGATTTCCGCGGTCGTGACAACCGCCCCGAGCGGATAGCCGTTGCCGATGGGCTTACCCAGCACGACGATGTCCGGCACGACGCCGTGGGCCTCGAACGCGTAGAAGTGCGAGCCCATCCGGCCATAGGCGGTCTGCACCTCGTCGGCGATGCACACGCCGCCCGCCGCACGAACGTGCGCGTATGCCTCCGCGAGATATCCGTCCGGGAGGATGATCTGCCCGCCTACGCTGGGGCAGGTCTCGGCGAGGAACGCGGCGACGCCAGGACCTTGCCGGCCGACGCTCTCGACGACCGCGGCGAGCTCGCCGGCGTAGCGGTGGCCCGCGGTCGCATCGCCGGCGCGATAGGCTCCGCGAAATACATCCGGGAGCGGCGCCACGTGCACCCACTCCGCCCTGCCGTCGCCGCCCGGGCCGCAGAACTTGTACGGGCTGATCTCGATCAGCGTCGTGGTGATTCCGTGGTACGCCGCGTCGAGAACGACGACATCGCGGCGTCGCGTGTGCGCGCGCGCGAGCCGCACGGCGACCTCGTTCGCCTCGCTGCCGGAATTCACGAAGTAGCAGACGCTGAGCGGTGATGGCAGGGTCGAGACGAGCCTGTCGGCGAACATCGTGAGGGCGTCGTGCAGATAGCGCGTGTTCGTGTTCAGCAGGCGCATCTGCCGTTCGGCCGCGCGAACGACATCGGGTTGGCAGTGTCCCACATGGGGCACGTTGTTGTACGCATCGAGAAAGCGGCGGCCCTCGTCGTCGTACAGGTACTGCATCCAGCCGCGGACGATCTTCAAGGGCGCGCGATAGGACAGGCGGACGTTGCCGCCGATCCGCGCGCGGCGCGCACGCCTGGTTTCCTCGACGTCGGGAGGACGGGACGCAAGGAGATCTGCGGGCAGCCCGACGAGCAGATTGGGATCCGGCGATAGCTCCGCCCACGTTTCGACCTCGCTGGCTTTGCAGACGCCGGGATAGTCACAGCCCAGGTCCAGGAGATCCGTGATCACCTGGAAGTGCAGATGCGGCGTCCACCCTCCGTTCACGTCCGGGCAACCGATAGCCCCGAGACGGTCGCCGGCCGCGAGAGCGCGTCCACGTTCGAGCCTCTGGACCGACTCGCGGGTCAGGTGGCCGTAGAGTGTGTAGAACCGATCGCCGGCATCAGTGGAATGCTCGAGGATGACGACCGGGCCGTAGTCGAGCGACTGCCTGTTGTCGGCGAAGTCGTGGACGACGCCGCCGAGCGCGGCGTGGACGGATGTCCCGGCCGGCGCGAAGAGGTCGAGCCCGAGGTGAATCGTCCGACGCGCATCAGTCGCGCCCCTGCCAGCGAACAACGGCGAGCTATACAGAAGACGTGGCTCGAGGTATCCGCCCACGCCGACGCGGGCGCCCACCTCCAGAAGAGCCGCTTGGATCTGCTTTGTCAGGGCTGGCTCGCTCGTCTCGAGCGGATCGCCGGAGACGAGCGGACTCGCCACGCCGAGATCGAGCCCGAGAATCTCGCCCGGACGGATTTCGCCGTCACCGATCATCCCGGTCCATCTCCGGGCTCGCACCGGCCCGGCAAGCCAGGAGCGGATCCTCTCTGTCCGGGGAGCAGAAGACATGCCGCATGCCCGGCGGAACGCGACCTCCGCCAGTCGCGGGTGTATCGACGTCAACGACGGCAGCGTGCGCCGTATCGCCTCCTGGCTGATCCCCAGATACTCGTCGTCGGGACGCTGTTCCTGCTGTCGTGCGGCAATCGCGACGCTCAGGCACAGCCGCAGCTTCACGAGGTCGAGGAGCGCGCTGACTTCGTTCTCGAGGAGGGGATTGGCCTGGTGGTACCCGCGCACGAGCGCGGAGGCGCACGCCAGAGGGTCGTCCGTGTTGAGCACCGCGTAGGCAACCGCGACGGCCGGGTCGGCGACCGTGTAGCTATGAACCATGTCGCCGAAGTCGATCAGCCCGGAAACGGTATCGCCGTGCTCCAGATCGCGGCAGACGATCACGTTGTAGTCGTTGGCGTCGTTGTGAATGATCGACGTCCGAAGCCCCTCGAGGAGCGGGGTCAGGTGAGCGTCGATCTCGTCGAGCGCACGAGCGACGACGGCTCGCCAGGCGGCATCGCCGACGAGGGGCAGCAGCGCCCGGCTGCGTCCGATGGCCCCGGCGAGGTCCCAATGGAAATCGCGATGGAGCGCCGGGTGATCGAAGCTGGCGAGATGGCGGTCGATCTCGCCGATCGATCGTCCGAGGTCCTCCAGCAGGCCGGCCGATACGTGGCGCACCGTGGCGAGCGGCACGCCGGGCCGCCACGTGACCAGGCGTACGAGATGCCCATCAGGCCCCGGCGCGATTTCGGCGCCGTTAGCGGTCCGCACAATCCGCGGGCACATTGCCGTGTGGCCCGCGAGGTGCTCGAGCACGGCATTCTGGGCCTGGAGGATCTCGGGGCGCTCCAGGGCATTCGCGAGCTTGAGCACGTATCGTCGGGCTGCGGTCTGCAGCAGGAAGTTCTGATCGCGCTCGCTCGGCAGCGCCTGGGCCTCCGCGTCGAGACCGTAGAGATCGCGCGCGATCGCCACCGCCTCCGCGCGGCCGAGCCGCGGCGCCCGATCGAGAAGCGACATCGGGCGCATTATGGCATGGTCGTTTGAGGGACCGGGGACAGTCCCCCTAGGGGGACAGTCCCCTTAAGGGGACAGGCACTCTAAGGGGACAGGCACCTTAAGGATCCTGTCCCCTGTGCAGAAACTGCCACTAGACTGATTCGATGCCGGAGTTGCCGGATGTTGAGCTTTATGTCGGGGCGCTCAGGGACAGGATCCTCGCGCGGCCGCTCGAGCGGCTGCGCGTCGGGAATCCGTTCGTAATCCGCACGATCGAGCCCTCCCCGGCGCGCCTGGCCGGCCGCACGGTGCGCGACGTGCGCCGCATGGGCAAGCGCATCGTGCTCGCCCTTGACGGCGAACTGTTCATCGTCCTCCACCTCATGATCGCGGGACGGCTCCGGTGGCGCGAGCCACACGCTCCCATCCCGGGGAAGGTCGGATTGGCCGCGTTCGACTTTCCGTCCGGCACCGCGATCCTGACCGAAGCGGGATCGCGACGGCAGGCGTCGATTCACCTCCTGCAGGGAGCGGCCGCCGTCAACGCCATGGACCCCGGCGGTCTCGAGATCGCCGGAGCGACCCTCGACGACTTTGCGAGCCGCCTTCGCACGGAGAATCACACGCTCAAGCGCGTGCTGACCGACCCGCACATCTTCAGCGGAATCGGGAACGCCTACTCCGACGAGATCCTGCACGCGGCCCGTCTGTCGCCGATGAAGCTGACCAGCGCGCTCTCGGACGAGGAGGTGGACCGGCTGTTCTTCGCGACGCGCAACATCCTGGCGTACTGGACCGAACGACTTCGCGAGGAAGCGGGAGACGAGTTCCCCGACAAGGTGACCGCGTTTCGCCCGGGGATGGCGGTGCACGGACGCTACGGACAGCCCTGCCCCGTCTGCGGCGCACCGGTTCAGCGAATCGTCTACGCCCGGAACGAGGCCAACTACTGCAGCCGCTGCCAGACGGGCGGAAGGCTGCTGTCCGATCGCTCGTTGTCACGTCTACTCCGCGACGACTGGCCGAAAACGCTGGACGAGCTGGAAACCCGACGCGCCCGTCAGACGCGCCGCGCAAAAGCATGAGAGCCGGCCGCCTCGTTACCCATGAGCCGAATCCCCCCTGCCTCACGCCTTCCTGATCGGGGGGACTCTTGTTCCGACGCTGGCTGACGTTCAACGGGGTGGGCGCGCTGGGGCTCGTCGTGCAGATCGGCACGCTGGCCCTGTTGCATCACGGGCTCGAGTGGCATTACCTGGCCGCCACGGCGCTCGCAGTCGAGGCCGCCATCCTGCACAATTTCGTCTGGCATCATCGCTGGACGTGGCGCGATCGACGCGAACACGGCTGGCGTGCCGCGTTGACGCGCCTGTGGCGGTTTCACCTGCTCAACGGAGTCGTGTCGCTCGCCGGAAATCTTGGGATAATGGCGGTACTCACCGGCGGCCTTGGACTCCATCCGGTCGTCGCGAACCTGGCGGCGGTGCTCGCCTGTTCGATTGTCAACTTCCTCGGGAGTGAGGTGGTCGTGTTCCGAACCGCCACGACCCTCGTCGCCGTGCTCGTCTCCCCCGCCCTGCTGGGGGCGGTCGAACCCGAAGGCCTCGCGCCCGCCGAACTGCGAGCCCACACGGTGGCGGCCTGGAAGAAGTACGAGGAGGCCGTCGATCAACGCCATCGCGCACTGTCGGCCAGCAGCAACCCATTCTTCGCGCACGACGAGTACGAGCGTGATTCGCAGTGGCGATCGAACGTTTTGCAGGGCGCCGTCGAGATGTTTCAGGCCGACGCGGCGCGTCCGGGCGGCGGCGCGATTGAGGTGCCCGACGGCAGGATTCACCACTGGGTGGGGGCGGTGTTCGTTCCGGGCGCAGATCTGGACAGCGTGCTGACGCGCCTGCGCGACAACGCCGGCAAAGAAGCAGGCTCGTACAAGGAAGTGATCGATTCGCGGCTGCTGGAACGCAACGGCAATCGCCTCCGCGTCTTTCTGAAGATCGAGCGCGACGCAACGGTCACGACTGTCACCTACAACACCGAGCACCAGGTCGAATACACCAC
Source organism: Vicinamibacterales bacterium (assembly GCA_035711845.1). Classification (GTDB taxonomy): domain Bacteria; phylum Acidobacteriota; class Vicinamibacteria; order Vicinamibacterales; family 2-12-FULL-66-21; genus DASTBU01. The sequence continues at coordinate 26,785 of DASTBU010000064.1, read as the reverse complement.
GCTCGGGCGCACGCGCGCCTCGAACCGGACAACGGCGACGAAGATCGCCGAGCTGACCGCAGCGGGTACGCCGCAGGAGCGTGAGAAGACGCCTGGCAACGACTCGGGTTATCTGTGGCGGCTCAACGCCTACTGGCGCTACGAGGAAGTCCCCGGGGGCGTGCTGATCGAGTGCGAGTCGGTCAGCTTGAGCCGAAGCGTGCCGATGCTCTTCAGACCGCTGGTGAACCCCATCGCGAACAGGCTGGCTCGCGGTTCGCTGGAGAGCACGTTGATCAGCCTGCGCGGCGTGCTCGCTCCGCAGCTGAAGAGCGCGAGCTGATTACTTGAACAGATCGTCGAACGCCTTGCGCGCGCTCGGTGTGCTGCCGGTCCCCGTAGTGGACGACGATGACGAGGTGGTCTCGCGTTCCACGGTCGTGCGCGGCTCGTAGAGCGGGCAGGTGTTCCGCACGTCCTTGGGCGATACCCGGGCGGGCACCGGCTTCTGGCATTCGAACGCGGCGCTCGTATCGAAGTGGGCGCATTGGGCGCACGAGTGCAAGTGCGCCCCGCAGCGCGCGCAGCTCCCCTCCGCGCTCCACGCGGCGGCGACCGTCAATTCGTTTCCGCATCGCGCGCAGCGGACCACCTCCCGAAAACCCGGCATGTTGAAGGTGCGCGGCGCGACGGGCGGTTGACCGCGTGGCGCGTATTCCTTCTTCTCGGCCGGCTTGTGCTCGCGATGCGGCGCACGCGCCTCATCCTGGTAACCCCGCTGGCGGTACTTTCGATCTGACATCAGAGATCCCTGTGACCCGGCAGGATACGCCGCGTCTCTCTGGCGCCGAACGCGCCAGTGGCTGTGGATGAGCCGGATTATAGGCTGAGAGGTGGGCGAACGCCCTCAATTATATAAACAAGGCGGATCCCTGACCGGATCGAACCTGGGCCTGCATGGAACATGCCCGTAGCGCCGGGCGTATAAACCCCTGAGGAGTCCCCTGAACATGAGAATGTTGACTCGACGACGGCTGGCGCCGGCGGTCATCCTGCCCGCACTGCTGCTGGCCTCGACCGGCTGCGACATCGTCACCGCCGATCTCAAGCAGTCGGCCACCGAGGAGTGGCGGAAGACCTACGAGCTCGAGCCCGGGGGGCGCGTGGAGATTATCAACGTCAACGGCGCCATCAATGTCGAGGCTTCGACGGGGAACACCGTCGAAGTGGTCGCGAAGAAGACGGCCAGAGGCTCGTCCCCTGAGGTCGCAAAACAGGCGCTCGAGCGCGTTCAAATCGCCGAGGATGTCGGGCCTGCCAGCGTCCGGGTGGAAACGAAGGTGGAGCGCGGAGGCGGGTGGTTCAGTTCAGGCGCCAACGTCGAGTACACGGTGCGCGTACCCGCCGGCGCCCAGATGAAGTTCTCCACCGTCAACGGCGGTGTGGAGCTGCGAAACATCTCAGGGGAAATCAGCGCCGAGACCACCAATGGCGGCATCACGGCCCGGGAGGTCGCCGGGTCCATCGACGCGAGCACCACCAATGGCGGCATCAGTGTCGACCTGACGCAGCTCGGCGAGCGCGGCGCGAAGCTCGAATGTACGAACGGCGGGATCAAGCTCCGGCTGCCGTCCGACGCGAAGGCGTCGATTTCGGCCAGCGTCGCCAATGGCGGAATCGACACGACCGGCCTCCAGCTCGACACGACCTCCTCGAGTCGCAGGCGCCTGGAGGCGAGGCTGAACGGCGGCGGACCGCCGATCAGCATCGAGGGTGTCAACGGAGGGATCGAGATCGGCGCCCGCTGAGGCCCTGGACCATCCGAACATGGGAGTGGGAACTGCAAAGCGCGTTGCTCATCGCGGGCGAGGACGGGGCGCCCAACCGTGGTCCGGGCCGGCGGCCAGGATCAACCGGATGACCGCGTCGTAACTGGCGATTCCCTCCTCCACTCGGTTGGCACGCAGATACGCGTCGTAGGTCTCCCGCGCGACGTTCCGAACGAGCGGCTTCGACAGCGCAAATCTATTGGCGATGGCGCGCAGGTCCTCCCGAGGACCCTCTGTCAGCTCTGCCGCAATCAATCGACGGTCTTCCCGCGGCAGGGCGTTCATGACGTGACCGTAGATCACGAGCCAGCCGCTGTATTGCGCCAGCGGGCCTCCCTCCAGACACGTCAGCCAGGCCATCAGATTGGCCTCGTCCTCGTTTGCGTAGCCGGCGAGGTGACCCCACTCGTGAGCGATCACGAACGGACGTTCGATCGGCAGCACGTCCGGGTTGATGATGATCTCGAGAAACAGAGGATCGGTCATTCCATCGATCGCCGCCCAGCGGAAGTACCACTCGAGCAGCGATCGCTTCGGCACCGCCGGAACCATGGACGAACCATGTCCGAGCCGCCGCTCCGCCGCCGCGAACGCCTGCTCCAGTGCGGGCCCACCCGCCGGCCGCCGATGGGCAGGAGCGTGCAGTGCGTTCACACGCACGACGGCCTCGCGCGCGAGCTGGCGCGCCGTTTCTCGCGTGATTCGCGACTCGTCCAGGTCCACCTTCTCCTCGATCGGGATCCGCCGGTAGTTGAGGCCCCAGAGCAGGAGGAATGCGAGGTAGACCGCGGCGGCGATAGTCAGGAGCCCCACAGCACTCGAGACGAGCGCGCGAACGGCCCCGGATGCGCGGATCGCCCGGACGAACCGCCACACCACCCAGAACAGGAGGGCGGCGGCGGCGACGTCGAGCAGTGCGATCGGCACCTGGTTGCTGTACGGAGTGACGACGGCCTGCACCCGCGGGTAGAGCCCCAGCGAGTACCATCGCTCGACGATGCCAGCGGGAAGCGGGAGCAGCGCTGCCGTGGCGGCCGCCGCCACCAGGCTCGCTCGGAAGAGAAACCGGAGAATCATGCTCCTACCAGTGTCCGCTTTTCAGTGCCGGCCCGCCAGCGACACCCGCGTACCGCGACTGCGTCGCCCGAATGTGGTGACCGATTGGGAACGCCGTTTGCACACTGGGGCAGACATGAGTATCAGTAATCGCCTCGCCCGGTGGGGTGGCGCACGGTTGTCCAGGCGCCTGAGTCGCTCGTTGCCGTGGATCGGCGCTGCGGTGGGTCTGGCCACTGTAGTCGGAACCATGCGGCGAAAGGGCGTCATCAGCGGCTTCTTCGATACGGGTCTGAACTCGCTCCCGATCGTAGGCGCCGCAAAGAACGTCTTCGAGGTGGCGCGCGGACGGGATCTCTTCCCGGATCGGCCTGTCGGGGGGACATCCATCCCCTCAGCAGTGCGGGGACGCGAGGATTCCGTCGGCCGGCCTGAGGTCAGCGCACGCTGAGCAGCAGCCAGCCGGCCCAGTAGTAAGGAGCCGCGTACCCGTCCGAACGGCGGAGCGCGCGCTGCGCGGCGGCCAGCGCCTCGTCGGGCGTCTCGCCGTTTCGCAGTCGCGCGTGAAGGTCGGCAAGGAGCACGTTTGCTGCCATCTCCTCGCCAGGCCATCGCGGCATGACCAGCGACGGCACGCCCGCGGCTCGCCAGGCCCAATGCACGACAGTGGCGTCGTCGGCCGCATTTCTCATGGCCAACGCCGCTCCGTCAGACAGTACGACCGCGCGCGCGGCGAGCTGCAGGTTCATCACTTCACGGGGGTCGAGCGACGCGTCGGCCGACGAGTCGTACGCCGGGGGAAACGCATCCTCTGACGGGGCGCCGGCGAGCAATATTCGTGAGAACATCGCGGCGCTTCCATTGACGCGGAACGGCGCCGCAAGGTGGATCACGTCGGCGGACCCGAGCCGATCGCGCAGCCCCGCCTCGGTGGCTTCAGCGCCCGACAGTGTCGTTACGCGTTCCGCATCGGCGTCGCCTGCGATTGCCTTCGCTTCGAGCGCGGCGCTCTCAGGCGACCGAAGCGTCCACCCAGGTGCGGTCTGCGCGACGCGCGCACGAACGGATTCGGCCAGCTCGGGGGCGCCGACGATCAGAAGCGTCGCCTCCTCGCCGCTCGCCGCCGGTTGACGTGCAGGGACGCGGACCAGCGCGGAGAGCGATGGCGCGTACCTCACAGCGGCCCTGTCGGCCAGGTATCCGGTGCCCACCGGCAGCGCGTCGAAGGGGACGCGCCAGAGGATCTCGTGCGGGATGATGGTGACCTGCTTCGCCGATGCGACCGACGTGACGATCGATTCGGGAATCGCGGCAATCAGCTCCGCCGCCGCCTCGCGCCAAAGGACTTCGTCGCGCAGGACGTCTGGCTGAACGAGCCGGCCCACCCGCTCGGCGAGCGACCTGCGCGCGAGTGCGCGCACGTGCGCCCGCAACTCCACCCCCTGCTCCGAGCGCCCGGCAGCGAGAACCAGCAGGTCCTCGTCGTCCACGACGAACTGCAGGAGCAAATCGCCGGGACTGGTCAGCGCGCTCTCCACGTCGCTGAGGGTCGCGGGCGGCATCAGGCCCCGCCAGATCCGGAGGTCGGGCAGGCGCTCGTACAGGCGCGCCTCGAACGCTGCCCGGCGTGCCATCACCTCGGCGATGCTCCGCTCCAGACGCGCGACCCGTTCGGTATCCGGTTTGGGCAAGCCTTTCTCGCGCGCGAGCTGGGCGTGCAAGGTGACGAGCTCCACGGCCACGCCACGCTCCTGCTCGCGCTCCTGTTCCGTCATACCCCGCGCGATCTCGCGTTCGACGCCAACCAGGCTGATTCGGAGGTCGTGCAGACGCATTCGCTCGACGGTCTCGAATGCCGCCGCCGCGTCTCCTGCCTCCGCCTGGAGCAGCGCGAGCGTCGTGAAGACGGCCGAGCTGTCGCGAGCCACCGGACTGCCCGGCTGCGTTGGCGCCTGGTCCACCTGGCCTTGCAGAGCGCTCGCAGCGGCGCGGGCCGCCGCAAGCGCGGATTCCGGCTCGCTCGATCTCCGCAGCGCTCGCGCCTCCGCCACAAAGGCTCTCCAGAGCACGTCGTCGTTGTCGAGCGCGACGCCGGCGTGCCGCGCCTCGCCGGCCGCGGCCAGCGCAGCTTTGAAATCGCCGCTGCCCGCGAGGGCCTGCGACAGCCCGATCTGCGCGCGCGCCGATTGCTCCTTCTTCTTCAACGCGGCGAACCCCTCGATCGCCTTCCGGTAGCTGGGAATGGCCTCGAGGAACTCGTCCTGGGCCGATTGCGCGAATCCCAGCCCGACAGCGGCGCCGGCCACACACTCGGCGTCGGACGCTCCCGCGCAGGCGGCACCGCTCTTCTTGTATTCGTCTTCGGCCAGCGGGTATCGACCGGCGACGAGATCGGTCAGCGCGACTGCCTGCCAGACACGGCCGACATTGGCCGGGTCCTCGATCGCCTCGAAGTGACCGCGGCTCTCTTCGAAGGTCGCACGGGCGACCTCCAGATTGCCGAGCCGGAAATGCGCATCACCGAGGTTCAGCGTGGCGTTGCCCTGCGCGCGCCGATCCTTCCGCGCACGGCCTTCCTCGAGAACGCCGGAAAACGCTTCGAGCGCGCCCGCGTAATCGCCGCGCGCCAGGAAGACCCGCCCGAGCCCCTCGAGCGCCCGCGCCTCGCCTGCAGGGTCCGTCGCGTTGCGGTACAGCTCGCGGCTCCGCGTGTAGTCCGCGATCGCGCCGTTGAAGTCACCCTGCAGATAGAGCACGTTGCCCGTGCTGATGAGCGTGCTGGCCACCGCCGGCCCGTCCTTCAGACGCTCCTCGATGGCCAGCGCTTCCCGATACGCCGCGAGTGCCGCGCCGTACTCCGCCAACGAATAACGGATCGTGGCGATCCCGCCGTGCGCGGCAGCGGCGCCTTCGTCGTCTCCACGCTCGCGCTCGATCGCCAGACGCTGCTCGTATGCGTCGAGCGCGGCAGGAAGATTCCGACGAAAGTAGTAGGTGTTGCCGAGGTTCTGGAGCGCCTCGCCTTCGTACTTCTTAACCCCCACATGTCGCGCGACTTCCAGCATTCGCTCGTACGCGGTTTGCGCGGCTGCGTAGTCCTGCTGTTGTGCCGCCTCGCCTGCCCGCCGGGACAGGGACAGGATCAGTCCTTCGGTCAGCAGGTCGGGCTCGGATTCGAGCAGTGACCGCCGCTTCCCGGCGTCGTTCGACTCGAGAAGAGACGCCGCGAGGTAGTCGGATGCCGGCCCCTCGCTGGTCAATTTCCAGTCGCCGCCCTCCCGGACGAAGCCAAGGCTCACGTCTATGCGGGCGGTCCGGCTGATGGGCTCCCCACTTGCACTCAGCCGTCGCTCGGTCCGCTCGCGCAAGGCCTGGACGCGCACACGGGCGCGCTCGCCGGCAAGTGTGACCTTCGTGATCTCGATCTCCCGGAACGCGTCGTCGCCGGCATTGAAGATGTACTTCAGCAGCCCTGCAGGGGGCCGGTTTGCGGTGGTGCTCCAGAGCGCGAGGTACCCATCCACATCTTCCGCTTGCTGGGTTGCGAAGAAGCGCTCGACGGCCGCGCGCAGACTGGGATCGAGGGCTTCCTGCGAAGCGGACGCTGGCTGGAGGAGCGCGGCGGCGAGGACCAGCAGGGCGGGAACGGGCATCCCGGTCATCTACGCAACGAAAAACGCACAGTGATTGTCATCAGAACCGGCACGGGCCTCCCGTTCAGCAGCGTTGGAGTGTAACGCCACCGCCGCACGGCCTGGAGCGCGGCCTCGTCCAGCAGCGGCACTGATCTGAGAACCTTCAACCGATCGACGTTGCCGTGCTCATCGAGCGTGGCCTCGAGGATCACGATGCCTTCAACGCCCGCCGCGAGGGCGAGCGGCGGGTATAGCGGAGCAGCATCGACGATTTTTTTCGGCTCGCGGATGTCGCCGCCAACGGGCACGGGCTTCGGAGGAGGTGGGGGCGGCGGAGGCGCTACCACGACGGCCGTGTCAGCGATCACGCCGATATCGAACCCGTCCGCCGCCCCGATCGAATCGAGGCTCGGCGGACCGGGCGAGCCGGTGACGACCGGCGCAAACTCTTCTTTCGAGATGCCCGACGGCGCCACCGATGGTGCAACTGCCGCACGGGACGCCGAGCCCCTGGGCGGGGAAACGACCACCGGACGCGGTTCTACCAGCATGACGTTGTAGAAGCGGTCGATCGGCCGCATCGGAACTGGCAGTTCTACTTCCGCGGCGAGCGGAATGATTACGATGGCGGCGGCTGCCACTGTATGTGCCCCAAGGGACAGCGGCAGGACATACCAGCTGCGACGCGCGCGGCCATCGGTGTCGCCGGGACGCAGTACGTCGCCCAGCAGTTCGTGAGGCATCGGGGGACCTCCTCGATTCAGTTGAGACCCGGGGCCGGCGCCGGCCAGGGGGCCCCTGAATCCGGCGCAGGTCCCGAACGGTTCGAACTTCCGAGTGCGGCCGCTTTCCCGACTTTAGACACCAGGGTTCGTTCGCTGTTCCTCCACGCGCCAGGCCCGCCGTCGCCCGGCGGGCATAAGACCGGCCTTTTGGCGAGGTCTCGCCGAGCCCTGGCGAAGCCCCCCGGTTTAGTTCGAGATCATCCCGGAGATCATCGCGGAACCCAGGAACATCATGCCGAGGAGGATCGTCACCACCAGCTGAATCAGCCAGCCGATGACAACGACGATCACGGCCTTCATCGTATCCGTGTAGTCGAGCACCTCGCGCACGGCGATCACCATCGCGGCGATCTGCCATATCCAGAGCACGAAGAGCAGCAGCCACCCGAGAATCGGAATGATCGTGACGATTCCGAGAATGCCGGGGGCGGCCGCGAAGCCGATTGTTCTGAACGTCTCCGGAAAGTCGGCCTTCGTGGCCGGATCCGGCATCACCTTCGTTCCGACGAGCCACACCACGAGGGCCCAGACGGCGTACCCGATGAGCGACATGACGATGCCGGTGAGGATCCCGGAGACGCCGCCGTACCAGACGTTCCCGAGACCGGTGGAAACCGCGGCCAGAGCGATGACGCCGACCGCCTGGCCCATCGCCGTCGTGTCGTGCTCGATCTCCTGAAACGTGCTCGCCTTGAGGCTCATCGCCCCGACCACGCGTTCGCCGAAACTCGCCATCGATCACCTCCTCGCCGCAGCACGGGCCGGGCGCGGCCAGTGTAGCAGAGCCGGGGCGACTGGCGCCTGTCGCAGCCGCCGCGAACGCCCCAAGCGGGTAGAATCCAGCAATGCGCACCATGCGTGCGGAGTCCCGTTCCGAGATCACCGGCTCCCCATCCGCGCCGCCCCGCGGGGAGCCAGGGCCTCGGGCACCCGAATCGCCTCGAGCAACGGGTCCGGATCCAGCGATCACACTGTCATGAGAAGGAACCCGGGCTGATCACATCCGGCGCGGGGAACCGAAAATCAGCATTGGACTGCCTCCTCAACGCCTCTGTCAGACGCGATGCCGCTTATCGAGGTCTGTTCGATCCGGATGACTATGCGGCGGTCACCTCTTTTTATGAGGCGCACCCGGAGCTTCCCCCGACCCCTCTCATCTCTTTGCCGGGCCTTGCCGCCGAGCTGTCGGTAGCCGGCCTCCTGATCAAGGACGAAACCGGACGATTCGGGCTGGAAGCCTTCAAGATCGCCGGCGCGCGCTACGGCGTGGAGCGCATCGGACGCGCGGCGCTGTCAAACGGAATCGTCTGCGCCACGGCCGGCAACCACGGTCGCGCTGTCGCGCGAGCCGCGCGGGAGAGCGGCGTGGCGTGCACGGTCTTCGTTCCCGCCCCGAGGCCGGATGCGCACCAGGTCGAGCTCCGCACCCGGCGTGCCCGGGTTGCGGCGATGCAAGCCGACGGCGCGCAGACGATCGACGTCAACGGCAGCTACGAAGAGGCCGTGCGGCGCGCGGCCGAGCACGCGCAGGCCACGGGCGCGACGATCGTGTCGGACACCGCCTGGCCAGGCTACGAGGAGATCCCGCGGCTCATCATGCTCGGCTACACGCGGATCTTCGAGGAGACGGCGCACCAGTGGAATCGGCGTCCTGACGTGCTGCTGGTGCAGGGTGGCGTCGGCGGCCTCATCTGCGCCGCCGCGAACTGGCTCGCGTGGCGGTTCGGGCCGGCGCGGCCCTTTCTGATCGCCTGCGAGCCTGAATCGGCTGCGTGCCTGCTCGAATCCGCCCGCGCCGGACGGCTCGTGAATATCGAGGAACGGGCGTCGGGACCGGCAGAGCATGAAGGGAGCGCTCTGACCGGACGGCGGGCGGCGCACAGCGGTATGCACACCTTCATGGCCGGTCTTCGCTGCGCGGAACCCTCTCCGGCAGCCTGGCCGTCCATCCATGCCGGCGTCGACGCGTTTCTGTCAATACCCGACGCGCTCGCGCTCGAAGCGATGGCCAGGCTGGGCCAGCCGATTGCCGGCGACCCTGCCATTCACGCGGGTCCCTCGGGCGCGTGCGGCGTCGGGGCGTTATTTGCGGTGCTGGCCGCGCCGGAGGCGGCCGCGGTTCGGCGCGCGTGCGACCTGAACCAATCCACACGTGTAATGGCAGTCGTGACGGAATCGCCGTGAGATAATTTCAGGTCTATGCCTCGACGACTCGCGCCCGCTTCGTGGGGCCGCTCGACAATTCCGACTGCCTGTCCTCTCGATTGCCCGGACTCCTGCACCTTGCAAGTGACCGTCGAGAACGGCCGCATCCTCAAGATCGACGGGGGCGACGCGAACCCGGCGACGCGCGACTTCATCTGCGCCAAGGTCCGGAAGTTCACCGGCCGCGTCTACGGTGACGATCGCCTGCTCTACCCAGCTATCCGCAAGGGCCCGAAGGGTCTGGGTGTGTTCACCCGCGTCGGCTGGGACGAGGCGCTCGATCATGTTGCTGAACGCATGACGCAGATCCGCGACACGCACGGCGGTGAGGCCATCCTGCCGTTCAGCTACGGCGGATCCAATGGGCTCCTGACGCAGGACACGACCGACGCCACGCTCTTTCGCGCGTTCGGGACTTCCCGGCTGGATCGTACGGTCTGCGCCGCGGCGACGGGCGCGGCCAACCAGGCCTTGTACGGCAAGATGGCCGGTGTCACGTATCGGGACTACGTTCACGCACGATTGATCGTTCTGTGGGGGGTGAACCCCTCGGCCTCGGGCATCCACCTCGTGCCGTTTCTCAAGGAAGCGCGCGAGGCGGGCGCAAAGCTCGTCGTGATCGATCCGCGATCGACGTCGCTCGCGCGGCAGGCCGACCTGCACCTGGCGCCGCATCCGGGTACAGATCTGCCGCTCGCTCTGGCGATTCACAACTACTTGTTCGAACGCGGGCTGGCCGATACCACGTTCCTCGCCGAGCACGCGCGCGGCGTGGAGGAGCTCCGCCGTCGGGCGGCCGAATGGCCGACCGCCCGTGCGGCCCAGGTCGCGGGCGTGGACGCAGCCGCACTCGAGCGCCTCGCGGAGCTGTACGCCACGACCAGCCCCGCACTGGTACGCTGCGGCTGGGGCCTGGAGCGGAACCGGAACGGTGGGAGCGCCGCCGCGGCCGTGCTCGCGCTCCCCGCCGTCGGCGGCAAGTTCCGGCTCCGCGGAGGCGGCTTCTCCATGAGCAACTCGACGGCATGGGGGATCAAGGCCGCGATGTGGGCAGACATCCCCGAACCTCCCACCCGTATCGTCAACATGAACCACCTCGGTCGCGCGCTGCTGGACTACACCGATCCACCCGTGCAGATGCTGTTCGTCTACAACTGCAATCCATTGGTCACCATGCCCGACCAGAACCGGGTGCTGCGCGGCCTCGAACGGGAGGACCTGTTCACAGTGGTCTTCGAACAGGTGTTCACCGACACCTGCCGCTTCGCGGACGTCCTGCTGCCGGCGACGACCTTTCTCGAGCACTACGACATCGCGAAGGCATACGGTCCGATCAGCCTGCAGCTGGTGCGGCCCGTGATCGAGCCGGTCGGCGAAGCGCGGCCCAATCCCGAAGTGTTCTCGGCGTTGGCCGGCCGGCTCGGCATCGGCCCTTCCGAAGAGGAAACCGAGACGCTGCTGCGCGTAGTGGGCAGGATGCCTGGAACGGTGGGCTCCGAGTTGATGGAGACAGGGATCGCCACGCCCCCGCACGACGGCGCGCCCGTCCAGTTCGTGGACGTGTTCCCTCTCACGCCGGACCGGAAGGCGGATCTGTTCCCCGCGGCGCTCGCCGCGCAGGCGCCGGCGGGGTTGTATGGGTATCAGCCCGATCCTGCGACCGACGACCATCCTTTGACGCTCATCTCGCCTGCCAGCGAGAAGACGATCTCGTCCACGCTCGGCGAGCTTCGCGAGCGTGCTGGCATGCTGCACATGCATCCGAGCGACGCCGCCGCGCGCGGCCTGACAACCGGCGACCCCGTGCGCGTGTTCAACCATCTGGGTGAGGTGCACTGTCCGGTCGCGATCACCACCGACGTGCGGCCGGGGACCGTGTCGCTGTCGAAAGGGCTGTGGAGGAAGAGCACCTACAATGGCGCGACCGGAACCGCGCTGGTGCCCGACACGCTGACCGATCTCGGCGGCGGCGCGTGCTTCAACGACGCGCGGGTCGAGGTGTCGTTGTTGGGGCGGCATTGATCACGTACGACGTGCGACGTGCGAGGTGCGGCGTGCTCAACGTCACGTGCTGCGTGCCCAGCGTCACGGGCGACGTGCACGTGCGACGTGGCCAGCGTCACGTGCGACGTGCCACGTGTGACGGGCGTGCGACGTGCTGCGTGCCGTGCCACGTGCGACGTGCGTGCGACGTCGTGCGACGTCGTGCTGGCACGGGCCATGCCAGGTCGGAGTGCATGGCCCCAAGACATTTTCGGGAACTCCAATGCTGGCAGCTCGCAGATGAACTCAGGAGAGAGGTGCACGCAATTTGTGCCAATTCAGCGCTGTCGGCGGATCGCAGATTTTGCGACGGGTTCCGCGACGCGTCGGGTTCAGTGTGTCGCAATCTCGCGGAGGGTTTCACCCGGTTCCACTCAGGTGAGATCGTCCAGTTCTTCACCTACGCTCTCGCCTCGCTGGCTGAAGTGCAGGACTATCTCTCGGAATCGCTGGTTCGGGACGCTTTAAGCCGGGCACGATACGATCAACTGATCGACCTGAGCGAACACGTGAAAGCCACCGCCACCAACTTCATGCGGCCGCATCAGCGAAAGCCCAGAAAACACCCCGCACATCGCACGTCGCACGTCGCACAGCACGTCGCACGCCGCACGTGACGTTGAGCACGTAGCACATCGCACACCGCACGTCGTACGTGATTCGATCCCCTCAATAACTAAACACAAAAATCAAATCAATCCCCGCGCGCTCGACGCGCCGCTGATTGACGCGGTTGGCGGAGCCGACGGCTTCCGGCGCGGCCGAGCCGCGCAGGCGCAGGAAATCGGCCAGCTGATACTCGATCAGGAACTCGCTTACGTTCCGCTCGCCGAACTGCTGCCGCAGCCTGAAGAACGCGCGATCGCCGATCTGCTGGCCGACCGTGATCCCGGCGCCGAGCTCGCCCGTGTCGGTGGTGGTCGTGATCTCGAACAGATCGACGTCCAGGGCGCGGCCGATCGACTCGCCGAGCGGCGCGGCGATGAAGCCGGTGGCAATCCCGCCCGCCGTCGCCGCCAGCGACGCGCGCTCACCCGTTCCCAGCTCGTTCACCGGCCGGTTGAACACGACGAGCGAAAGCACATCCGATTCGTCGAGCGGCGGCGTGCTCGAGAGTCGCAGCTCGGGGGCCCGCGCCGTGCCGGTCACATCGATGCGGGCTTCCACGCCGGTGTCCGGGATCATCCGGGTCGCCGCGACGTTCAACATCGGATTGATCGTCGGGTCGCCCGAAAAGCGAAGCGTCCCCCCGCGTACCAGATCGAAGCGCCGGTCCTGGAATTCGTAGGTCCCGCGCACCGTCTGGATCACACCCGTGAGCGTGATGGGCCCGCCCGGCTGTTTACGCACCTGCAGATCGCCGCCCACCGTGACGTTCATGTTTCCGATCGCCGCGCGCGTCGGCCCCCGGGGGCGCAGGTTGTTGCCGCGCAGCACGAGGTTGTCCGGAATCACCAGCCTGACGTCGATTTCGACCGGCGCGAAGACGCCGGCAGGCTGCGCTTCGCCCCCGGGTTCCGTCTTCTCCGCCGCCGGCGGCGCTGCCGCCCCTTCCGCACGGGCGAGGGCCTGGCGGGCCGCCTGCTGCGCGCTTCCCGCTCCCTCGACCGAACGCTCCGCCGACTCGACCGGGGGAAGCGCGCTGACCGCGTAGGGATTCTGGAAGAGCTGCAGCACTCGATCGACCTCGATGCGGGCCGCCTCGAGGCGGACCTGTCCCTGCACGCGAGGTCGGCGCAGCTCGCCGGTGATCGTCAGCTGGGTGTCGACGCCGACGTCGCCCAGCGCGTTGTCGATCACCTCGAAATTGTCGGACTGGAGGGTGATGTCCACGGCGCCCACCTGGCGCGCGTGCACGGCCAGCTGGCCGGAGATCGTCAGCGGCTCTCCGTGCTCGTCGGTCAGCTGGAATTTCGGGATCCTGACCAGATCGGGCGTCAGTTCGATTCGGGTGTGGAGGCCGGAATAGGAGACGCCGCCGAGCGGAACGCCGAACGCACCGTTCCTGATGTCGATATATCCCTCGAGGTGCGGATCCTCGCCGGACCCGATCACCCTGACGTCGGCCTGCATGGTTCCCGTGATGTTCGTGACGGCCGTCGTGAACCCCTGGACGAGGCCCAGACCGATGTCCGTCGATCTGATGCGAAGATCGACGCGCTCCCCATCCGTCGGCGCAACGTGAGCGCTCTCGCTTCGCGCGAAGAGCGACATCGGCACCGTGCCAGCCGCGGTGATCGCCTCCGTCGGAGACTGCTGCAGCCGCGCATCGAGATCGAGGCGGTTGCCCTTGTAGTCGAGATCGGCGGTCAGCAGCTCGTACCGGTAGCCACGGAACCCGCCGTTCGCGATCTCGATGCGCCCGTCCACGATCGGCTGCCGCGCCGTCCCCGTGATCGTGGCGCGTGCGTCGAGCTGGCCCGAGAAGCCCCAATCCTGCAGCAGCAACTGCTCCAGCTGCGCGACATCCACGTTGCCGGCTTCGACCCCGAGCGTGCCCGAAGGCTGCTCCTCCCCGACTGCGAGCGTGCCTTCCACATTCAGGCTCTGGCCGCCGCTGACCAGCTGCACGTTCTGGAACGCCAGCCTGCCCGCGCCGTACTGCACCGCGGCCTCCGAGCCCATCCTCGATCGCCACTCCTGCCCTTGGGTACGAATGGCAAACGACGGCAGGTGGATCTCCTGGTGGTCCGGATGAAAGACGACCCGGCCCTGCGCATCGACCTCCCTCGCCTGATCCTTCAGCAGCGCGGTGAAGTCGAGCGTTTTCCTGACATACGTCGCGGTCGCCTCGACTGAGTTGAGCTGGAGCCCGCCCGTCTTGACGAAGGTCGCGATCGTCGTTGCCCGGACGATGGCGTCGCCAAACGACAGCTCGGGAACCATCACGTCGTATTTCGCGTTCAGATCGAGTGCGGTATTGCCCTGGTAGGCCAGATTGCTGCCATCGAGCGTGCCGGTCGTCTGCATCGACGCGGCATTGCCGGTCAGCCTGCCATCGAGGATCGCGGAGCCGTCGATCCCTTCCTGGCCGGCAAGCCGGCCGAGCCCCGCGAGGTCCGTCGCTTCGAGGTGATATTCGAGATTCGAGTCCGTGGCACGATCCAGCGCCAGGCGCCCGGTTGCATCGAGCAGGAGGTCGGGACCTTCGACATGGACCCGTGCGAAATCTCCGATGCTGTTCGCGTACTCACCCTGGATGCTGGCGGCGTCGATCTCGAGTCCTCCGACCCTCGATTGCTCGACGTCGATCCGTCCGCTCGCACTGATGGCCTCCGGGGTGATGGGCTCGGTGAAGCTGGCCAGCCTGAACGCCGCATCGACGGTGCCGTTCACTACCCCTTCGAAACGCTGCTTACCTGCGACGCGCGCGGGGTCGAGCCGTTCGAATCCGCCCTTCACCCTGCCGTCCAGGGCGCTCCCGGTAATGGTCGTCTCGAAGGCAAAGCCTCGCAGGCGCGCGCCCATCAGCTCGGCATCCGACAACGAACCCGACGCGTCGATCGTCAGGCCCTCCATCCCGGTTCCCGACCCGCGCACGTCGAACGTGCCGGCGATCCGGCTGGCGTACCGGGATTGATTCAGCGCGGACACTTTCAGGGCGCCGCCAAGACGCTGCAGATCGAGATCCTCGATGCCCCCGCGCGCCGCATACGTCACCCTTCCGTTGCTCGTGCTGAACTCCGCCACGGTCCCCTCTGCGATTGTGGCGCCTTCGATTTCGGATTCGTTCAGCCGTGCCGTACCGCTGATCGTCTGTCCGGTTCCGCCCACCTGATATTCAGCCAGCGAGAGGTTCGTCTCGAGCGCAGGGGCCCGTGTCGAGGCAGGAAGCCCCTTCAGGTTGACGTTTTCCGCGCTGCCCCGAAGATCGAATGCGAGCGGCCGCCGGCGCGACGCCGGGGCGACGAACCCTGTGGCTGTCGCAGTACCGCCATACGCGGTCGCGCGCGCGTCGAGATCGATCCGTCCGTTCCCTAGCTTACCGGTCGCGCGGACGTCGCCGGTCGTATAGCCCGCCGCCACGACTCTCGGGCCATCGAACCGGAACGTTCCGGACATCCGCTCGAAAAACGGCGCATCCGCGGGCTCGGGCGCCACGGTGAGATCGACCTTCGCCCGTCCCGTGATCTCGCTGCGCTGCTCTGGATTCCTGAGCAGCGGCGCGAGGTCCAGCCTCTCGACGCGGACATCACCCTCGGCCCCAAACCCCGGGCTCCTGACGTCGGTCGTCAGCACGCCGCGGACCGTGCCCGCCTCCGAGCGGACGTCGAGATCGAGCACCAGCGCGTCGGTCGGACCGGAGGCCTTGACATCGAACACCGGGCTCAACGGATAGCCCGACGCGGCAGGCAGGATGCGCCCGATCTCGGGCATGGACAGGTTGCCCGTTGTCGTCAGCTTCACGATCGGCGTGTCGAGATACTGCTCGACGACGCCGTCTACCGTGACGGCGCTGTCCGCTGTGTGGAGACGGACGTTGTCGAGATACAGGGTGTCGTCGCGGACGGCGACCTTCCCTGACAGCTCACGGAGAATCAGCTCAGGTGAACGGCCCCGGAAGCTCACCTGATCGATGTCGATGCTGTAGTGCACCGGCGCGTACTCGAACGCGGCACGCACGTCCAGCTCCTCGATGCGTCCCGGGAGGTGATACGCACCGGGCTCGCCGTTTTCCCCGCCGTTCTGGACGATGTCGAGCGTCCCGTCGGAGATCTCGATCGAGCGCAGCGTGACCGACCTGCCCGGACCCTCACGCTCCGCCTCCCTCTGTTGCTGTTTCACCAGGCGGCCGAGGTTCCATCCCTGCGCGGCGCGTTCGAGACGCAGCGCCGGCTCCACCAGCCTGATCCGGTCGAGCACGATGCCCTTGGAGATCAACGTGAAGACGCTATAGTCGACCTCAAGGGCCTTCACGGCGACAACGCGCTCCCCCGAGATGTCGACGGCGACGTCAGCGAGCTCGGTTGCGAAGAAAAGATTCCCGCCGAGATGGCCGATCGTCAGCTCGCCGTTGAGGTACTGCTTGGACTCGCGGACGATGTACCGCCTGACCCAGTCCTTGAACCAGGGCGTCTGCGACACGATCAGCGCGGCCGACACTGCTCCCACCAGGAGCGTCCCGAGCAGCGCGACGATCTGAAGCAGACGCCTGGCCGCGCGCATCAGAATGCATGCCCGATGCTGAAATGCACGCGGAAGTGCCGTTTCTCCGGCTCGCCATTCACCAGCAGCCCGTCTATCGGGTTGAGCTGGTAGCCGACGTCGACCCGGAGCGGGCCGATGGGCGTGTTGTAGCGAAGGCCCGGGCCGACGTCATAGCGCAAGTCGTCGAGATTGAAGTCCCAGGGGTCGTACCAGACGTTGCCGCCGTCGAGGAACAGGACCGCGCCAAAGTTGCCGGCGATCGGGACGCGCAGCTCCGTCGAGAAATTCATGAACGAGTGTCCGCCGATTGTCAGGCCCGCTCCGCTGAGCGGCGCGACGTCGAAGCGTCCCCACCCGCGCAGGTTCGTCGAGCCGCCGAGGAAGTACCGCTTGAAGAACGGCACCAGCGGATCCTCGGGTCCCCCCAGCGCGTCGATTGTTCCGGCCCGGCCGCGGACGGCTACCACGGCACGATTGCCGACCGTGAGGTAGTAACGCCCCTCGGCAGTGATTTCGTAGAAGTCGAAATCGGCGCCGAGCCAGCGACCCGCCTGCTCGAGGTGCGCTGACGCCATGTACCCCTGCCGGGCATCGAGCAGGTTCTGCGTCGTGTTCCGCCCGAAATCGATCATGAGCGACGACAACTGCCCTCTCCCCTGGCCCGGATCGCCGTCTCCGCTTGCGGTCGGATTGAGCCCGAGCGCAATGAGCTCATCCCGGAACGTCAGATCGTTCAGGGCCGCGTCCGAGATGGTGTAGTCCTCCCACTCGTTCACGTAGGTCATCGCGAGAGTGGTCGTGGGACGGAAGCCCCCCAGAGCGGATCGACGCCCTCCGCTGCCCCGTCGGAAGTGGCGGGTCAACGTGAGCCGCCCGCCGCGGGTGGTCAGGTCGTACGGCACCTCGTCGCTGTACCACGCCTGGCCCGAGGCGGCGATCGAGTAGAAACGGCTGATGAAGTACGGCTGGTTGAAGTTGAGGCGCACGCCGCGATCGAGGGAGGAGTAGCGGCCGAAGACACCGGCCGTCCGCGCACCGCCGAACCAGTTGACATGCCGCCAGTCCAGTTCGCCGCGCGCCTTTTCTTCGCTGCCATACCCGAGGCTGAAGTTCACGCGGCGATGCTTGCCTTCGGTCAGCGTGACGCGAGTCCCGATCTCGGAGGATTTGTTCTCGAGGCCAATGGGTTCGACGTTGACGAACTGGAACAGCTCGAGCGCGTACAGGCGGCGCTGGCTGTCCCTGAGCCGGCTCTGTTCGAAGCGCTGGCCCGGCCGGAACCAGAGCTGCCGTCTCACGATCGAATCGGTGACGCTCGTGTTGCCGACAATGTCGATCGGCCCGAAGGTGGCCACGGGCCCCGGCTCTGCATGGAGAGTGATCACCGCCAGGCGTTCCGACGAGCCCGGCGTTTCCGCCACCCGGACCGATGCGTACGGATAGCCGTTGTCCCTCAGCTCGTCGAGCGCGGCCTCGCGGCTCGCCTGCATCAGCGCGCGGTCGAGCGGCTGACCCTGCTTCAGCGGCAGACGCCCCTCGAGCAGGCCTTCGCGCTCGTCGGGGAGGGGATCGAATCCGTCGAGGACAATCCGTTCGACTCGGACGGGCTCGCCTTCGGCGATGGTCAGCGCGACGCTGACGGATGACTGATTCTCGCTGAGCTTGACGTCGAACGCCTTCACGCGCGCGTCGGGATACCCCCGATCGGCGTAGAACGCTTCGATGCGCTTGAGGTCCGCCTCGAACTGCTCTCGACTGAAGTACTGCTTTGTGCCCCAGGGGAGGTTCGAGCTCTCGGCCGTCGCCAGGATCGATTTCAGCTGGCTCTCGGACACTGCGTCGAGCCCCGTGAACGAGAGGTCATCGACCGACACACCCCCCTGCTCCTCCCTGCAGCCGACCATGGCAAGGCATGCGATGACAAGCAGCAGCCAGGATCGACGCGTCAGTCGCATAACCCCCCCACTTAATCACAAGACATGCCAGGGGTCTCTGGGTCCCTGGTCCCTGGGTCCCTGGTCCTGGGTCCCTGGTCCGGGTCCCTGGTCCCTGGTCCTTGAGTCCCTGGTCCTGGGTCCCTGGTCCGGGTCCCTGGTCCGGGTCCCTGGTCCCTGGTCCTTGGTCCTGGGTCACTCGTCCGAGTCCCCGCTTTCGGGCGGTCCTTGAGGTGCTTGGTTGTTGCGGCGCCCGACGCTTGCGAAAGGATGGGGCTCGGAGAGGGCCTGCGGCGACCTGGAATCGAAGCCCAATTGAATGAGATCAGGGACCGAGGATCAGGGACCCGAGGACCAGGACCCAGGACCAGGACCCAGGACCAGGGACCCGAGGACCAGGGACCCGAGGACCAGGGACCCGGACCAGGGACCCAGGACCAGAGACCCAGGGACCAAGGGACAAAAAAGGCCGCCCGAGATGGCGGCCTTTTTCGATGTCCGGGAGCCCGGTCAGTCGCGGGTTATTTCCGGCTTCCCGGCCGTGATCGCCAGCATGATGCCCAACCCTGCGGCGATCACCAGGCCAATCACGATCCAGGTTGCCGACAGCTGCTGCAATACGCCCCCGTACCAGAGCGCCGCCAGCGCGCCGAGGACCAGGATGAAGTACCCGATCAGGTACAGGTGCACGTATCGCATGCCTTACCTCTGGATCCTGACCACGAGGGCCGCGCGCCGGTTCAGCCGTCGCGTTTCCTCGCGGGCATTGTCGTGTTTCGGACGCTCTTCGCCGTAGCTGACCGCCCGCAGTCGATCCGCCGTGATTCCCCGGCTGGTCAGATACTCCCTGACCGAGTTCGCGCGACGCTCGCCGAGTGCCAGGTTGTATTCCGACGTCCCGATGTTGCAGGTGTGACCCTCGACCTCGATCCGCAGCTCGGGGTTCTCCTGGAGCGTCTTGATCGCCTCGTCCAGGGCGCGCACGGCTTCGGGTCGCAGCGAATAGCGATCGAAGTCGAAGTGCACGTCCTCGAAGACGAACTCCTTGACCGCCGGTCGAACGACTTGAATCGTCACGTTCGCGCTCGCAGTCCCGCCCTTGCCATCGTCCACCTGCACCGTGAGCTGGACCGGGCCCTCCTGCATCGGCGCCGTCCAGACCGTCTGACGGTCTCCCGCGTTGGCGAACGTGCCCGCCGGCGCGCTCCACTTGTAGGTCAGCGCATCGCCGTCAGGATCCGATGCGTCAGCCGTGACGGTTGACGTCCGGCCCACTTCGACCGTGCACGGCTCGCAGCGCGCGGTTACCGTTGGGGGCCGGTTCTCGGGCGCCGGTGGGGCCGGTGGAGGAGGTGGTGGCGGCGGCACGTAGATGGGCACACCGGGGTGATAGCCGAGGCGGACCTGGAAGCCCAGGCGGTCGCCCGGTTCATCTTCGAAGCCGCTCAGGTCGCTGCGGCTATCGACGTTGAATCGCCAGTTCAGCCCCGCGCCTGCGAAGAACCCGTTGCTGCCGATCCAGGTCAACCCGAGCGAAGCCGTCACGGGCGAATCGATCCGGGACGTACCCGGGGGAATCGACCCGTCGGTGCCGACCAGGCTCGTACCGCTGTAGGTCAACGTGTCGTCGAAGAAGGCCTCGCCGTGCAGTTCGGCGGTCAATCGAAGGTTCGTCCGTGTCGGGAACCCCGCACCCACGCCCCAGCGAAGCCCATTCGACAGATCGACGTCGTCGGGAGAGCTTCGGAACCGCACACCTCCGAAGCCGGAGAGCTCGACGCGCTGGTTGACTTCCTTGCTGACCACTGCGTCGAAGGCAAAGTCCACCCGGCCCGTTCCCACGCCCTCTTCGTCGTCTTTTGCCGTGGGCACCTTCAACATGCCGCGAACCGCAAAGGCCGCCGGGTTCTGCCGGTACTCGGACATCAGGTTGACCTTCGCGCCGACCCAGAGATCGCCGATCTGGTTGTCGGACCATCCCTGCCGCACGAACGGGTAGTCGTTGATCATCCCGCCCTGATCGCTCGCGCCGGGCAGGAAGATCGGACGGATATCGCGGTCGATTCGCCTGACGATGGACCAGGCGCCGAAGATTTCGGCGCGGTCGCCCAGACCGATACCGAAGGTGATCGGAAAGTCGGTCACATCGGTAAAGCCCTGGTCGAAGTCGAAGTTCACGCGATAGGCGCTGAAGGACCAGCGTCGGTCCGGCAGGACCTCGCCTGTCGGCACGAACCATAGTCCCGTATCACCCATGAACGTCGTCGTGGCCGGACGAGTCTCGGCAGGCTGCTGCGCCGGCGGCGGCTGCTGCGTCCCCTGGGTCTGCGTTGGGGCCGGCGCGCCCGTCGTCTGCGCGGACGCGACCGCCGCGCAAGACATCGCCAGGACCAACGCGATTGCTCCCGGTTTCCACATCGCACACGCTCCGTGAATCTGACTACTGCTGGCCCTCGAAGGTGCCTGTCCCGGCCGGCACATCGTCCGGCTGCGGCTCCGCATGCGCGGAAACCGGATCGACCAAGCGTCCGCGGCCGCCGCGGCTGATCTGGCCGCCTTTGCGCCCGGCGGAGCGGGCTTCCTCGGAGGTCCACTCGTGCGCGGTGCCCTTCTGGTGAGCCGCGCGCCCGCCCTTGCTGGCGATTTCGCGCTGCTTCTCTGGCGACATCGAGGCGAAGCCTCGGCGTTCCTTGCGGTCTGCGGTCATGGTCCTTCCTTTCTCACCGTCGTTGTTCGACTGCTGCCCACTGGTGACGTCGCTTCTCCAGAGGCGTGCACCACGTATGGCGGCTCCACCGGTTCGGCCGGCGGATCCTGCACGGGCGGCGGTGTTGGTTCGTCCGGCGGCGTCGGCGGCACATCGTCCGGCTCCTCATCCGCTTTCCGGTCCGAGTCGTGACGGTGCATGCCTGATTCCGCTTTGGCCAACGGCCTTACCGAAGGGCTTCTCAATCAAACGATGTGCCACGCCCGGGCAATTCCGGACGGCCGAGTCAGCCCGTAACTTGTTGAAAATTGTCGGGATAGAAAGGACAACGTCAGAATTGCCGTGAAGGCTTGGAGCAATTCACTACAGTTGGTCGTGCCTTTACCAGGGTTGGTACGTCACGCGCCTCACGCCCGGGTTCCTGGCAATTGTCTCTCGGACGACCGGCGGCAGGGCGACAGCGCGGCCGCCCTGGGGAAGTTGGGGCACACAAGGGAGAGTGCGGTGGTGCGGCCACGCGAGGATAAACCGCGCCAGGGCCAGGGCGAGCCGCGCAGGTCGGTGGCCGCTTGGGAGTAAGATTCAGCTATGGACAATTGCGATCCAAAGCCTGCGCTCGTGTCCGCCCCGGGCTCGCGGAAGGTGTTCTGTCAGAAGTTCCAGCGGGAAATGCCCGGCCTCGACGCGCCGCCCTGGCCCGGGGAGCTGGGCCAGCGGGTGTACGAGAACATCTCGGCCGAAGCGTGGAAGATGTGGGAAGAGCGGATGAAAATGATCCTCAACGAATACCGCCTCATGCCGTGGCAGAAGGAGGCGCAGCAACTCGTTACGAAGCACATGGAGGACTTTTTCTTCGGAGAGGGCGCGGCGCTGCCCCCCGGCTACGTCCCGCAACAGGGCAAGGGCTGATGGTCCATTAGGATGCGGACCGGACGGGGATGGCACCCTGAATCGTGAACGTCAGTCGTTTGTGCGCCTCCCGAACGGCAAACTCGGCCTCCATGGAACTCCTGGCACGCGCAAAGATGAACCCGAGATAGCTGCCGGCCTCGGGAAGGGGCTCCAGCAACTGATCCTTCTTGGCGGTTATCCGGATATCCTCGATTCCGACCACCTCGCGTGCCGCCTCCACCCCGCCTACCTCCTTGAACAGCCCGCGCTGCGGGATGGGGATCATCATGACGGCCGACGCCGCATTCTCCTGTCCCCACGCCGTAACGTCCTCGCCCACGGCATGTCGCAGGAGCACTTCCTCCAACGTGACCGCGCCCTGAAATCGCACGGCCCTGGAACAGAGTCCCCCAATCGGTCGCGCCGCGATTTCCAGCACGAAAATCCCCTCCGGACCGATGCGGCACTCGGCATGAACCGGTCCGTGCCAGAGGCCCAGCGCGGTGGCTGCCTCGACGATCGTTTCGAGCAGCCGCACCTGCGTGAGCCCGCCGAGTATGGAGGGGGTCACGTAGATCGTTTCCTCGAAGAACGGGCCGTCGAGGGGATCCGGCTTGTCGAAAATCGCAAAGGGCTGAAACGCTCCGTGAGTCATTACCCCTTCGACGGCGAACTCGCGCCCCGGAATGAAGCCTTCGACGAGCAGCAGGTTCTCGAGACCGGTCCTGTTCGCCCGCACGTCGAGGCGTTCGAGCAGGGCCTGCACCCGTTCGCACGCCACAACGAACGCGGCGGGAGTGTCCGCCCGGATGACGCCACGGCTGCCCGAGAGCCCCAGGGGTTTCACGACGCACGGGTATTTCATCCGCGAGTCCTTGACGACCTCGCGCGCAGGCGTGCGGACCGGAATCGTGAAGTTCCAGGGCACGTTCAAGCCTTCCCGGGCAAGGCGCGCGCGGGTCTCGCGCTTGTTGGCGCTGGCGGCAGCGGCGTCCGCCGGGTTCCCGGGCAGGCCGAGGGCCTGGGCGGCGAGCGCGCCAAGCACGGTGGGCCTGTCGCCGACGGCGATCACCCCATGAAACGGGGCGCGCGAGGCCTCGTGGGAGATGGCCGCGAGCGAAGCCCGCTCCCGATGAAACCTCACGGGAATGGCGCGATCGCGCCACGGGTCTTCGAGCTGGTTGCAGCGATCGGTGGCGAACACGAGCTCGACGCCAATCCGGCGCGCAGCCTCGTCGAAGGACCGCAGCTGATACCCCGTCGTCGTCGACAGCAACAGGACTCGCCTGGCAGGCATCTTCGACATCAACGCGTCCGCTCGAAAGGCTGAACTTTCGCCCCGTCAGGGTTCATACCAGAGCCACCTGCTCTGACGATGGCTCCGCTCAACAGTACCAGGGTTCGTCGAGGTACGGCACTTCCGTGCGGTTTCGTACGACAGGCAGATCCGGCTGGCGGCCCTGCCCTGCGGCCTCGTGCGCCATCGTCCAGACCTGCGCGAACGTGTCCCGGCGCGGCGCCGACAGGCGGACGCCGACCAGTGACGAGAGCTGTTCCTGGAGCCGATCGACCTTGGGATCCGCGTGACGCCACGGGTAGATCAGCGATCGCGGATCGAAGGCAGTCGTGATCAGGCGGATCTCCTCGAGCTCCAGGAGCCGCGAGCCTTGCGTCACCAGCAGCCGGATCGCGAGCTGAATCGGCGAGACATGCTCGATCAGATCGAGCCGCGCGATGGTCCGAAGCAGCTCGCAATAGCCGTCAATCGTCGTCCACGGCGTGAAGGCCACGAACGTCGGCGCCAGCGCGAGCCCGGCGTCGCGGCAGAGCGCCACCGCGTGCTCGAAGTCCGAGCGCGTGTGTCCCTTCTGGAGCCGCGCGAGCACGTTATCGTCAATCGACTCCACGGCGCTCGTGACGAGCGCGCACCCGGTGTCGCGCAGGAGCGGCAGCGCGCCGCGGTGACCCACAAGGTGCTCGATCTTTATCGTCACGTCATAGGAGACGCCCGGAAACTCCCTGCCGAAGGTTTCCGCAATCGCCTTCGCGTGCCCGATGCCGTTGAAGAAATCGGGGTCGCCGAACGTGATGTGCCGCGCGCCGGCCGCGACCTGCGCGCGAATGTCGCTTACAACGACGGGGATTGGAACCACCCGGAACCGGCCGTTGTAGACGGGCACGATCGGGCAGTGGCGGCAGAGGTGCTTGCAGCCTCGGCTGGCTTCGGTGTAGCCGACGACGCGCCGCTCGGAGCCGATTTGAAGCGTGGCGTATCTCGCCAGCGGCGGCAACCCGCCGCGATCGGGCGTGATGAACTCCAGCCGGGGCACTCCCCCGCCAGGCACCTGGCCAGCAGGCTCGTCCTTCTGGGGCGCGATCCCGTGACCGGTCCGCGTTGCCAGGTCCGTGAGGCCCTGCTCGAACTCTCCCGGCAGGATGTCGGTAATGCCGTGCTCGCGGAGGAGCGACGCATTGAGCGGCGCATACAACCCGTACGCGCAGAGCTGCGCTGCAGGGTTGAGCGATCGCACGCGGTCGATCACGGGGATTGCCAGCCGCGTGGCCGTGTGCATGGGCAGGAATACGCCGATGAGCTTGGCCGCCCGCACGTCCTGGTCCGACAGGCGATCGCGCGACAGGTCGGCGCACCTGACCTCCACCCCGGCCTTCCGCAGCCACGCCGCCGGCGACGCGAGGCCGAAGGGCTGGCGCCCCATGTCGTAGGTCGAGAGGAGGAGGACCATCAGGGTAATTGTGACACGTGTTGGCGACGTTGGATGTGGGTGTTACCTGTCACGTGCTGTGTGCGAGGTGCTGTGTGCTACGTGCTTAGCGTCACGTGCGATGTGCGACGTACACGTGCCGACGTGCTAGCGTCACGTGCGACGTGCACGTGCGACGTGCGGGGTGCTGTGTGCGACGTGCTCAGCGTCAGCTGCGACGTGCGACGTGCAGCGTTACGTACGACGTGCTACTGCGACGTGCACGCGCGAACGTGGCTCAGCGTGACGTGCGACGTGCACGTGGGGTAGCACCATCGCACGGCAACCGTAGACGTGACAGGCCGCATCCGCACGTCGCACGCTGCACCTGTACGTCGCATGTCGCACGTTGCACGTTGCACGTTGAGCACGGAGTGAATAGTCAAGAACATCGGTAACAAAACAGTCCAACAACATGGGTAACAGTTACGTGGCCGTTTGGATGCGCCGCAGGCGCTCATCGAACTGGCCGAGACGGAACGAGCCGAAATACACCGTCCAGCGCCCATCCCCGATGGGCAGAAGCCCCACGTCCTCGCCCGTCAGCACGCGCGAGAGTGGGACGTGATGCTGGTGCCACATAAAGCTGCCGCTCGGCCCGACTCGGCGCACAACGTGCGCCGCGGAGTACTCAAGGAACGGCACGCGAGTGGGAAACGGACGCGGCGATGGGCGATAGAGCGCGGCGGGCGTCTGATCGTTCAACGATTCATGCGGCCGGACTTCATTGTAGAGTCGCCGATAGGCCCGGAACCGCCGTTGCTGCGCAGTGCCGTCGCGAGCGGCCTGCGGGTGCAGCGTGGCCTCCAAGAGGGTGCGGTGGAAGCGCTCGTGGCGGCCGTTTTGGTCGGGCCGACCTGGCGCAATGTGTTCCACGTGAATCCCCAGCCGAATCCACCAGACACTCAGTCGCGACAGCCGGCCGATCGTGATCGCACTCGCGAACGGCTCCCCGTTGTCGGTGCGCACCACCTGCGGCAGGCCGTAGGTCCGGAACACCCGCTCGAAGACACGCCGCGTGGGGGTGGTGCGAGGCCGGGCCAGCCCGGTACACGTCAGCAGATAGCGGCTGAAGCCATCGACGACCGTCAAGGGATAGCACCAGGCGCCGTCGCCGGTGCGGAATTCCCCCTTGAAATCCGCAGTCCAGACCACGTTGGGGGCGGCCATGGCCGTGTGCGCCGCGGGCGCGGCCTGCCGCGGCGGGCGTCGTGCGCGTCGCGCGATCAAGCCTTCCCGTTTCAAGATCAACGCGATGGTGGCCCGGGCCGGGACCGGCGCCACGCCCGCCGTGAGCAGGAGCCGTCGGAGTTTCCGGGGGCCCCAGCCATACTGGCGCCGCAAGGCGATGATCCGCGCCATCGTGCCCGGGGCTGTCGTCCGCGGCTTCCGGGGCCGTCGCGAGCGGTCGCGCAGCTCGCCGCCCCGGTCACACCACTTGTACCCCGTCTTGCGACTAATGCCATAGCGGTGGCACAGCTCGGTCATGCTGAAGACCCCATCCGCGACTTCGGCAACAAACTGCACGCGTTGAGACATCGGGTCGCTCACTTGCCACGGCATGCGCACCTCCGTGGCCAAAAGTGTTACCCATGTCCTTAGACTCTTCTGTTACCTATGTACTTAGACTGAACCTGACACCGAGCACGTCGCACATCGCACGTCGCACGTCGTACGTGACTACTGTCCATCCCTCCCTATCGTCCATACTTCTTGAGCACACCCCGAAGCTCCGCAATCGGCAGCGCGCGAACCGGGCGGCCGTTGCCGGTCGTATCGGTCGCGCGTAGCAGCGAGTTGTAAATCGCTTC
>DASTBU010000063.1:0-30058 GCA_035711845.1 Vicinamibacterales bacterium | reverse complement strand
CCCGGGGCGCTGCGTTGCTCGTCGGTTGCATACTCCCGGTATGCGCCCTCCTCGCGCCTTGCGCGCCGGGCGCATCGCCGCCCTCGATGTGAACAGGACTTCGGAGACGCGACACTAGTGTTCAGTCAGCGTGTCATCTTTGTGATGACGACGTCCGACCGATTTCCGAGGAGAAGGCGTGTGCCGCATGCTCGCGAGCCCCGCGAGGGGGCCACCGGGCGGATGCCGGCGCGAGAGCCGTTCGCACCGTGATTACGGCGTGCGCGGAGGCGCGCGGCGGTCCAACTCCGCGGCCCAGTTGAGCACCACCTCGAGCTGCCCGGGGAGCGGCTGCTCGCCGGAGCGGGCAACCATCAGGAATCGGCCGTCGGGCGCGACGTCATAGGACGGCGCCCCGGGGACTGGGCTCGTGACGACGAAGTCCCCCTCGAAGAGGACGGCTGGGGGGTCTGCGGCAAGCTGTCCTTGCGTCCGCACACGGACGGCGAGCATCCGCCGTCCGCTCCTGAAGAAGAGCTCGCCCCCACTGCGCGACCACACCGGTTCCGTGCCGCCATCGGTTGAGACCTGGATTCGGGTACCTTTTCCCGGAAAGGGGCACAGGTACACCTGCGCGCGTCCGGTCTCGTCAGACACGTAGGCCAGAGCCCGTCCGTCGGGTGAAATCATTGGAGTGTCGTCCGTGAACGGCGTGGCGACCAGCGGGCTGTGCGCCGGATGGCCGTCGAGATCGAGCATCCGGATATCCCACCCGGAGTCCGACCCCTCACGCAGCTCGGCGTACGCCAGACGCCGCCCGTCCGCCGCCCACGAGCCGGGGAATTGGACACCTCCTCCGTCGCCGAGCCGGGCAGCGGCCTGGCCTCCCTCTGACGCGATCGAGAAGAGCGTTGGCAAGAGGACGCCCTGCGAAGAACTGATCGCGATACTGCGCCCGTCCGGCATCCACGCCGGGAACTGGTTTACGCCCCGGTAGGTCGCCCGGCTCAGGGCGCCGGTCTTCAAGTCGTACACCCAGATGTCGTTCAGCAGTTCCAGGGCCACGCGTCGTCCGTCGGCAGAAATCCGAACGTTGCCATACGCGCCCGGCTCGACTCTCGTCGGCACCATGCGGCCTTCCCGATCCACCCACACGAGCCGGCGCTGCTCGACGGTGCTCCTGCCGGGCGCAAAGACCAGAGTGCCGTCGTCTCCCACCGCATAATGCGTACTGCCGGTCGCAGGGTCGGTCCACACTCCATCGACGATGGGGAAGACTTCGCCAACGAGGGCCGCCCGGATCGGATCGAAGCGGACCGCAAAGAGGACCCCTTCGCGCGCAAACGCAAGGTAGTCTGGCGGCACGAAGGCCGGCGCGGTGGCCGAGTCGATTAGGCGCTTGCGCTCACCGGTGCGCAGCGACTGGGCCCAGACGCTGGCGTCCTTGAAGGAGCCACCGGTCCAGACGGTGAAGAGTACGGTCTCGCCGCCTGGCAGAACGTCGGGCAGCAGGTGATTGCTCTCGCCAGAGTCGAATTCCACCTGCGTAACTTCCTGGAAGACCCCGCCGGCGGCCTGAACGCGCTGGAGTCCCCTCGAGAAATCCGGCGAGAAGTAGATCGTCCCGTCGCGGGCCCACACCCCTCCACGTGTCACCGGCGGTGTTTGACAGATGGTGATCAGCGTCCCGTCGTCGATCGAGACTTTCTTCAGACCCGTCCGCGTGAAGAACCCCACCCAGTGTCCGTCGGGCGAGAAGAACGGGCTCATCGCCCCTTCCGTGCCCGCCAGCGTTTTCACCCGGCCGCTCTCCAGGAAACGGACACCGAGTGTCCTCACGCCACCGCGCGTCGCCACGAACGCCACCGACCGTCCGTCTGGCGAGATCGCGACGCTCGAGCCGGCGGCCGGGGTGTCGTTGGGCGCCAGCAGCGTCCCTGATGGGAGCGGGAGCGACAGGCGCGTCAATGGTCGCGCCGGGACGGGGCCACTGTTACGGCGCCAGCCGACGCCCGCCAGGGTAGCGACGATGGCGCCGAGGACAAAGCCGACGGCGATTGCCCAACCGTTGCGACGGCGCCGTGCGCCAGATGCAACCGCCGCCGGCTCGAGGGGCGCCTCCAGGTGCAGGGCGATGTCCCGCGCCGACTGCCAGCGATCCGCTGGTTCGGTGACGAGGCACGTGGCGACGAGGCGCTCGAGGAGGACCGGAATGCCGGAGCGCACGCCCAGAAGCGTCGGCCGCTCGGTGCCGAGGATCGCCGCGGTGAAGCCAGCAGCAGTGTCAGCTTCGAAGGCACGACGGCCGGCGAGCATTTCGAAGAGCACGGCCCCGAAGGCGAAAATGTCCGACCGGGCATCGGCCTCGCGCCCCTCCAGCACCTCGGGCGCCATGTAGGGCAGCGTGCCGGGCACGCGATCAGCGGCCGACAGCGCGGCAGTCATGGTGGCCGCCGCCGCTGCGCCGGTCGTACCGGACGACGCGGGCAGTGCGTGCGCGATCCCGAAATCGAGGAGTTTGGCTCCTGACTTCGTCAACATCACGTTGCCTGGCTTCAGGTCGCGGTGGACGATGCCGTGCTGATGCGCCGTCGCGAGCGCGTCGGCGATTTGCGCCGCCACGCGCGCCGCCTCGGCAATCGGCAGCGGACCTCGTCTCAGACGTTCGGAGAGGGTCTCGCCTTCGAGGTATTCCATCACCAGGTAATCGGTGCCGTCCTGGTGGCCGATGTCGAAGAGCGTGCAGATGTGGGGGTGGGCGAGCGACGAGATGGCCCGGGCCTCGCGCGCGAGCCGGTCGCGGGCCACGGGGTCTGTCGCGAACGCCGGAGGCAGGATCTTCAGGGCGACAGTTCGGCCAAGCCTGGTGTCGTGTGCGCGGTACACCTCGCCCATGCCGCCCGCGCCGAGCAGCGCGCCGATTGCGTACGGGCCCAAACGGGCGCCAGGAGCTGGCGGCATGAGCGGCCGCGGGGGAGGACTGGCGTCAGTATAGTCCAGGCCGAATGAAGCCGGAGAGACGGATCACAGACCCTCCCGACAGGGATGAAAGCTACGGCAAGTTGTATCGCTCTGTAGGGGGCGCGACTCGTCGCAGCTCGGACAGGAACGTGAAAACGAACACGACCTTGTGGTTCGAGCCTTGGTGTGTATGATAGCGGCGCCATGAGATTCACCATCTCTTTCGCTCTCCTCCTGATCGCGTGCCTGGCCGCGGCGGCTGCCGAGCAGTCGCCGTTGTGGCTGCGGTATCCAGCGATCGCGCCCGACGGCCAGACCCTGCTGTTCGAATACAAGGGTGACATCTGGTCGGTGCCGGCGGCCGGCGGCAATGCGATCCCGCTGACCCTCAGCGAGTCGTTCGAATTCGCACCGGTGTGGAGCCACGACGGGAGATCGGTGGCGTTCGCGTCCGACAGGTACGGCAATTTCGACGTGTTCGTCATGCCGTCGGACGGCGGCGAAGCGAAGCGGCTGACGTATCACTCCACGCGTGAAATCCCCAGCTCGTTCACGGCGGACGACAGCGCCGTCCTCTTCAGCGCCGCGCGGCAGGACCTCGCGACGCACGTGCAGTTTCCTGCCGGCGGCATGAGTGAGCTGTACTCCGTCCCCCTGGCCGGAGGCCGCGTGTCGATTGTGCTGACGACGCCTGCGCTGGATGCCACGGTGAGTTCGACCGGCGACAAGATCCTCTTTCACGATTACAAAGGCTACGAGAGCGACTGGCGTAAGCATCACACGTCTGCCGTGACGCGCGACGTCTGGTTCTACGACACGAAGGCGAAGAAGTACACCCAGCTGTCGTCGTTCAACGGCGAGGACCGGAATCCCGTCTTCGATTCGAACGACAACGACTTCTATTACCTGTCGGAGCAGAACGGCTCGTTCAACGTCTACCAGAGCAGTGTGCGCAATCCCGCTCAATCCGTGGCGCTGACCCGGTTCACCAAGCATCCGGTCCGATCCCTGACGCGCGCCAGAAACGGCACGCTGGCATTCTCGTACGACGGCGATCTCTACACGATGGCGGCGGGCGGCCAGCCGGAAAAAGTGGCCGTGAGGATCGGCGCCGATGGGCGCAACGCGATCGAGAAGATCCTGCCCGTCAGCGGTGGCATGACGGAAGCCAGGCTCGCGCCGAACGGGAAGGAGTTCGCCTTCGTCTTCCGGGGAGAGATCTTCGTCAGCAGCATCGACGGCAAATTCGTGAAACGGGTCACCAATACGCCGTGGCAGGAACGGAGCGTCAGCTTCAGTCCCGACGGGCGAACGCTGGTGTACGCCGCGGAGAAGGACAACAACTGGAACGTCTATACGATGTCGCTGACGCGTGCCACCGAGCCGTATCTCTTCGCCTCGACGGTGCTGAAGGACGAAGCGATCGTCGCGACGGCGGCGGAGGAGTTTCAGCCGGCGTTCTCGCCCGACGGCAAGGAGATCGCCTACCTCGAGGACCGGCAGACGCTCAGGGTCTACAACCTCGCGTCGAAGCAGTCCCGAACCGTATTGCCGGGAGATCTCAATTACTCGTACGCGGACGGCGACCAGTACTACACCTGGTCCCCCGACTCGAAGTGGCTGCTGGTGCAGTTCGCTCCGGGCGACCGGATGTTCGCTCCGGAGGTCGGGATCGTTGCCGGCGATGGCGCCTCGCCGGTGCGCAACCTCACCCAGAGCGGCTACGACGATGCCACGCCGAAATGGGCCCTGGACGGCAAGATGATGATCTGGGGCACGACCCGCGACGGCGCGCTGTCGCAGGGGGGCTCCGCCGTCTCGGGCGACGTCTACGGGATGTATTTCACGAAGGCGGCCTTCGACCGGGCGAAGCTGTCCAAGGAGGAATTCGCGCTCGTCAAGGAGCGCGAGGACAAGGAAAAGGAAGAGAAGAAAGAGAAGGAAGAGAAAAAAAAGAAGGATACGAAGGACAGCGAGAAAAAGGACGCCGCGGGCACGACCAGGGCCGAGAAACCGGTGAGCCCGATCGCGATCGACTGGGATGGATTGACCGATCGCAAGCGGCGTTTGACGATCAACACGTCCGCGGCGTCGGACTGGGTATTGTCCAAGGATGGCGACAAGCTTTTTTACCTCACGTCATTCGAGAAGGGCAACGACCTGTGGGTCACGGAGGTACGCACCCGCGAAGCCAAACTCTTCAACAAACTCGGTGCGAACGCCGCGTCGATGGAGCTCTCGCCCGACGGCAAGTTCCTGTTCGTGATCGGCGACGGCCGGGCGGTCAAGGTCGATGCCGAGAGCGGAAAGTCAGAGCCGATCCCGGTGAACACGGAAATGGTTTTGGATTATTCGGCCGAAAAGGCGTACATCTTCGACCACAGCTGGCGTCAATTCAAACAGAAGCTGGTGTTCCCGGACCTCCAGCAGGTGGATTGGGACTTCTATTACACGACTTACAAGAAGTTCCTTCCCCACATCAACAACAACTACGACTTCGCCGAGATGCTGAGCGAGATGCTCGGCGAGATGAACGTTTCCCACACGGGCTGCTACTACCGCCCGAACGTCCCCACTTCGGACGCGACCGCTTCGCTCGGGCTGCTCTATGACTACGGCTACACCGGCGATGGCGTGAGAGTGGCCGAAGTGCTGCCGGGCGGTCCGGTGGATCTGGCGGCTTCGACGATCAAGACCGGGCATATCATCGAGGCCATCGACGGGAACACGATCGATGCGGCGATGGACTTCTACCGGCTGCTCAACCGAAAGGCCGGCAAATTCACGCTGCTCGCGGTCTACGACCCCGCTTCGAACAGGCGTTGGGACGAAACCGTCAAGCCGGTCGACGGCGCCGAGGAAGGCGAGCTGCTCTACAAACGCTGGGTCCGGCGTCGTCGAGCGGATGTGGAAAAGCTGTCAAACGGCAGAATCGGCTACATTCACGTCCGTGCGAACAACGATGCCAGCATGCGCGTCGTCTTCGAGGAGGCGCTCGGATTGAACCTGAAGAAGGACGCCCTCGTCGTCGACACGCGCTTCAACGGCGGCGGTAACATCCACGAACCGCTGTCCGATTTCCTGAGCGGCAAGAAGTACTTCGACGTCGTGCCCCACGGGCAGTACATCGGCAGCCAGCCGTTCGACAAATGGAACAAGCCGTCGATCGTGGTGATGGGGGAGAGCAACTATTCCGATGCGCACCTGTTCCCGCTGGCCTACAAGGCCAAGAACATCGGGTTGCTGGTCGGGATGCCGGTGCCGGGAACCGGAACCTTCGTCTGGTGGGAAAACCAGATCGACCCCACCCTGCGTTACGGGATTCCGATGGGATGCTGGCGAACCCTCGACGGGAAGTGCGGCGAGAACAACCAGACGGAGCCCGACATCCGTGTCGCCAATGAGCCCGAGGTGATGAGCGGTGGCCGCGATCAGCAGATCGAAGCGGCAGTCAGGGAATTACTGAAGAAACCGGATACGCCGGCTGCTTCCCGGCGACCTCGCTGACCTCGACGTGAACGTCGTGCCCGGTAAGGTGACGGCCCTCTCTGCGTCTAAACCCATTGGTCGCCTGAGAAACATCGTGGGGCACGATCCGCGCGTGTCGACCGATCGCCGGCTGCCGTGAGCTCTTGAAAGAGCGCGCGAGGTGCTGGCGCCGATGCGTCCAGGTTGGACCGTGATCCCTCGCCGGCCCTGCCCGGCCATGGTCGTCAGTCCGTCTTCATCGAGAAGACGAACCGATAGACGCGGGCGTCGGCGTCGTAGACGGCCTCGAACCGGGACGGCCATCGCACCGTGGACGGCGTGCCGGGAGGCGCCGGAGGCACCGTCAACTGGAAGGTCCGCGCCTTCGAGAGCGTGGTGCGGGCAATCATCGGCTCGAGAAACACCAGCGACCCACCGTAATAGCCGACCAGCATGGACGCATCGAACGGGGTGGTGTTGCTGACCTCCGCGCCCGGCATGCCGTGCATGCCCATCTGCGGGACGCACAACCCGACGAGCGTTCCCAGCCCAGGCACATCGACGTCCGGCAGAGCATAACCGGTCGGAAGGATGGCGGGCTTGCGCGCGTCGGCACAATCGATCGCCTGCACGGCCTCGGGTCCGATCGTAAAGAAATGGAAGTCGAAGTGCGGCGTCATGAAGAGCGCGGGCGGGTGGCCGTGGCGTTCCCAGTGGACGGCCAGATGGCTGAAGCCCGTGCCGGAGGCGACCTCGGCTGGCAGCGGGATAACGGCCTCGGCAACCGGCGGGAACACCATGGGGCCTTCCATGGGCGCGTTCTCCACGGTCGCCATGGCGATCCGAGCGCCAAACTCGGTGACCGTTCCGCCGACAAGGGTTCCGGAGGCGCAGACCTCCCCTCCGAACACCTGCTTACACTCCTCGCGGACCACCCGCGGTGCGCTGGACGCGGAGAGCGCCGTCAGTGCGAGGGTTGCGGCCAGTACGGCTCGTGAAGTCCTGTGCAAGTCCATCTGATCCTCCGGTCGAGGGCTTCGCCTGCCCGTCATTATCCGTTTCACCAAAAACAAAGCGTTTCGTGACGAGCGGACTATGCTGAAGGCCTGGACTACTTGTCAAGGCGCGGACTCGCTGCGCCGGGGTCTGCCGGCGTGCCGTCTGGATTCCGCATAGGTGCGAATCCCTCGAGTTTCGCGGCGGACTGCTGGGGTGTCGGTTTCAGGGTGCGACGAGATCGCGGCTGCCTCCTTACCGAATCGCGCGAGGAACCGGACGGGGCTGCCATGACGGCCGCTCGAGGTTCTTCTTGACCTCGAGCGGCGGCCGGACGGGCGCATTCTCCACTAACGGTTCACGAGACGCCCGGTTCCGGTGAGCTCGGCCGACGGGAAATCGCCAACCAAGCCGGAACAGAAGGCGCTCAGGATTCCGCCCTGCTCGGCGAAGGCGGCGATGCGACGGCCCGCCCCGATGCCAGCCACCGGCCGCCCCTCGCTGGTCACCGCGATAGGATTGGTGCCGTTGGTCTGCGCCGTTCCGACCACGTGCTGCTGCCCGGGGCACTCGTTTTCACTATCGAGCTCGTCGGGGCAGTTCCCGGGCGCGTAGAAGATCCCGAGTTTCGCCGTGCCCGAAATACCGTACTTCTCGAAGTCCCCGCTCGTGATGTCGCCCCCTTGAAAAGGGAGCGCCCCTGCAGCGGCGCACACCACGGACACGTCCTCAATCAACAGCCTCTTTCCAGCGGGCACCTGGTAGCCGGTCCTGAAGAAGACGAGTGTCTCCGACCCCGAGGTCGACGACTTTTGCGCGGTCACGGGTGCGGCAAGCGCGAGCGTGGACAGCAAGACGAAACCTGAAACGACGAAGCGCGTGGAAACGGTCATTCTGTGCCTCCTGATTCGGAAATCGAGAAAGCGCGAGAAATCCCGCCAGTCATCATCACGATTCCCGAGGATGAGGCCACGCGTGCATATCGCCCAACAACGTCGGAATGAGCTCCGACACGGTGGGATGGATGGGCACCGCGCGCTGAAGCACGTCGTACGTCACATTCGCATTCATGATGTCGAGCACGCCGTGAATCGCCTCGTCACCGCCGGTGCCGAGGATGGCCGCGCCGAGAATCTTCTTCGTCTCCGCATCGGCGACGACCTTCATGAAGCCCAGCGTCTCGCCCTTCTCGACCGCCCTTCCCACGCGGCTCATGGGACGCTTGGCGATGAGGACTGGACGGCCGGTTGCGCGTGCCTGCGTTTCCGTCATGCCAACGCGACCCAGTGGTGGATCGATATAGAGGGCATACGCTGAAATGCGCTCGCTCAGTCGTCTGTGAGCGCCGTCGAGCAGATTGGCCGCGACGATCTCGAAATCGTTGTATGCGGTGTGCGTGAACGCGCCACGGCCGTTGCAATCGCCGAGTGCCCAGATTCCCGCGACGTTGGTGGCCAGTTGATCGTCTACGGAAATGTAGCCGCGATCGTCGGTGGTGACGCCGGCGCTCTCCAGGCCCAGATCGTCGGTGTTCGGTCGACGGCCAACGGCCAGCAAGACGTCCGACCCGATCACCTGCGGCGGGCCTTCCGTGCAATCCACCCCGACCATCACACCGTGGTCATCGGGCGCAAGGCGTATACAGGTCGCATTCGTGCGGACCGATATTCCTTCACCCTCGAGAATATTCCTGATCTCGAGAGAGACATCTTCATCCTCACGGCCAATCACGCGCGGTCCCATCTCCACGACAGTCACGTCGGCACCGAACCGGCGGTGCATCTGCGCGAACTCGAGGCCAACGTAGCTGCCACCGACGACGACGAGATGACGAGGGGTGCGGTCCAGCATCAGGATCGAGGTGTTCGTCAGATAGCCGACCTGGTCGACGCCCGGCATATCCGGGACGCGAGCGCGTCCGCCGACATTGATGAAGATGCGCGGCGCCGTGAGCCGTTCGTCGCCCACGCGGACGCTCGTCGGCGACTCGAAACGCGCGTGTCCCTGGACGACCGTGCAGCCGGTCATGCGGCGGAGAAACGTCTCGACTCCGGCGCGGGCGTTCGCCGACACCGTGTCCGCGCGGGCCTTGACCGCAGGCATGTCGATCTGGACATCGCCCGCCCGAACGATGCCGTACTCGGCCGCTCGCCGGCTGAGATGCGCTGCGTATGCACTGGCAATCAGTGTCTTGGTCGGTATGCAACCAGTGTTGACGCATGTCCCGCCGAACAACTTGCGCTCGACGAGGGCGACCGTCATTCCTGCCGCCGTGAGACGCCCCGCGAGAGGAGGCCCGGCCTGACCAGCGCCGATGATGATTGCGTCGGATGGCTTCATGGCAGCGCCACCAGGATCAGAAAGGCGCCGGCGATGGCGACCGCATCCTCGATGAATGCCGCCGGGCGATCGCTGCCGAACGCACTCGCAAGCCACGCGCGACACGCGCGCCCGCCCAGCGTGCCAATCACGGCGCCGACAATGCCCGCCACCAGTCCGATGAACAGGCCGCCGTGTGCGTCTCCAATCGCCGCTCCCGAGACACCGCCGGAGACGAGTCGGCCGCCGAACTGAGCGGGCACCGTCCGGCTGGGCGTCGACGGCAACTGGTCGGTAGCCAGCTCGACGAGCGCCAGCGCCGTCAGAACCCAGGGCGTGAAGGCGTATCCGAGAAAGGCGAGGCTCGTCGGCACCAGGTTGAGCCAGCCGATCCTGGCGGCCCAGCTCACAGCTGCCGGGGCCATCATCGCGCGAAGTCCCGCAATGACGCCAATCAGGAGCGGAAGGACGAAGGTCGTGGTCAGGCTGGTGTGCATGATTGCGTAGTGTAGCGATTTCCAAACGTGTACGACGAGGATCTGGAATGACGCAGCGATCGATCCGGACGCGCGCTCGCGCAGTGGTTTCTACACTGGTGCGCACCATTGGCCGCACCAGCGGTGGCGACAGGTGTTCGTCGGGCTTGAGGGACTACGCTTGAACAGAGGGCGATGGGAACCGCTCAGATGCCGGTGATTCTTAGCGATAGAACTTTTCGCTCGCGCTCCCCAAGCTGTACCGGAGTGGCCTTCGGTGACAGTTGTTCAAAGTTCGGTCGCGCGTCCCGGGACGACAGGAACGCATCGGGAGGGAGGGCGACGGCCAGGTAGCGCCCGGGACGCGTGGGAAAGCCGAACGTCCCCTCTGCATCGGCCTGAACGACATTGGATGTCGTAGCCCACGGGTGCCACAACGCCCGATCGGCCGAGAAGATGACAGCAAACGCGAAAGGGACAGGCTTTCCGGTCTGATCCGCAATCGTTCCCATGAAACCCGCCGGGTCCTGAGTAAAGACAACCTCGAGCCGGGCGTGCTCTGCCTGGCTGAAGTCTGTCGGGACGTCGGTGATGTCGGCGCCGTCCAGGAGAACCTTCCATGGCCACCACGGACTAAGGGGCGTCGCCGGGACGTAACCCACTCTCAAAACGCGCGGGCCGTGAACGCCCCGGAGCGTGAAGCTCCCTCCAGATCCGTCCTGGGCGAACGCGTAGGAGACCAGAGGCATCCCGTCGAACGCCAGGTAGGCGCCGACGTGAATCTGCGATGGCCGCGGTGGGCGCAGGTGATCACTCTCCATTCGGAACCGGCCAGTGACCGCGACGTTGGGGCTGGTCTTCAAAGTCAGATCCCGGACGTCTGCCGTCCCGACGGTCACCTTCGCGAACGCGCCTTCCGAGGCTGCGCGCGC
The DNA here is from genome assembly GCA_035711845.1 of Vicinamibacterales bacterium. GTDB lineage: Bacteria > Acidobacteriota > Vicinamibacteria > Vicinamibacterales > 2-12-FULL-66-21 > DASTBU01. The sequence goes on along the minus strand of DASTBU010000063.1, from coordinate 18,927 downwards.
TGGTCCGAAGGGTGTGGCCGTCGCCTCCAGCACATAGGTGCCGGCCAACAGTGGCTGCGTTGCGAATGTTCCATCACTTTCAATCGGGACAGCAAACGCGGCCCCGGAGGCATAAGTAGGGTCGGTCACCATCACCACGAAGTCCCGCAAAACGTGACTTTGCGAGTCGAGCACTCGCCCGGAGATGACGTGGCGTTCGGGCGGTATTGGCCGAGCGCTCGCCGCCTGATCCCGGCTTTCGCGTCCCTACCACCACCCGGCACTTGTGGATTACGGGTCACCTCTCCGGCATGCCGGAGGACACCGCCGCTCCTGACTCGGGCGCGAGTCCGTCGAGTCGGTACAACTCTTTCGAGACATTGAAGTTGCCCGGATCCTTCCTGCCGGATACGCCTCGGCATGTCGTCTGCTCCAAGGTTGCCGATGGCAGAATCACGTTCTCCCGGTGCGTTCCTCCGGCGATGGAGCCTGCGCCTCGCCTGGTCTGTCGCCCTCGTGTTCGCGACGATCGTGATCGGCGGGGCGCTGGATGCCAGGCGACGTCTCCCCGACCTCCAGCCCTGGCACCGCGTGGTCCCGCCGGACGCCAGCGCCCGAACGCTCACGAGCGCGTCCACGCTCGCCGACTACCTGGCGATCGAAGAGGAGGCGTTCCGTACAGTCCGCGAACGGATCGAGGGCACTCTGGACCCTGCCTGGAGGCTTCCCACCAATCGGTACAACCGCGAGGGCCGCTCGCACCCGTCGCGGCTCGGGACGGACTGGAACCGGACGCAGATCCTCGCGCCGAGCGTCGAGCCGATTGGCGGCGCGCTGCTCGTGCACGGTCTCACCGACGCTCCCTACAGCATGCGCAGCATCGGGGAGGACCTGCGCGAGCGCGGCTACCACGTGGTGGCGCTCCGCATGCCCGGACACGGGACCGTACCGGCGGGTCTGACCGACGTCACCTGGGAAGACTGGCTGGCGGCCGTGCGGGTCGCCGCGCGCGACGTTCGCGCGCGCATCGGGGCAGGCAAGCCGCTGGTGCTCGTCGGGTATTCGAACGGCGGCGCCCAGGTCCTGAAGTACGCGCTCGACGTCGTCGAAGGAGCGGGCGATCCGAGGGCGGAGCGTCTCGTGCTGCTGTCGCCGATGATCGGCGTGCCCCGCTTAGCATGGCTCGCGCGTGTGATCAGCCTCCTCGGTCCGCTTCCGGCGTTCGAGAAGGCGCGCTGGCTCGACGTCTACCCTGAATACAACCCGTTCAAGTACAATTCGTTCCCCGCAAATGCCGCTTTACAGACCTGGCGTTTGACGACCACGCTGCAGTCCCAGATCGCGCGCATCGCCGAGGCGGGCCGAGGTGGCGAGCTGCCGCCGATGCTGACGTTCCACTCGCTCGTCGACGCGACCGTCAGCACGCCGGCCGTCGTGCACGCGCTCTACGACGTCATCGCGGACGATCGTTCGGAACTGGTGCTGTTCGACATCAATCGCTCGTCGGGACTCGTGCCGTTCATCCAGCCCGCGGACGCCGCGCTGATCGCGCGACTGACCGATGCGTTGCCGCGCCGGTACCGGCGCACGCTGATCACGAACGTCGATCCGTCATCGCTTGACGTCGTCGAACGCACCATCGCGCCAGGATCGACCACGGTCGACGTGCGCCCGCTCGGGCTTTCGTGGCCGCGCGACGTCTACTCCCTGTCGCACGTCGCCATCCCGTTTCCGATGTCGGACCCCGTGTACGGGCGCGAGGAGGCTGGGCCAGTGCCCGCAACGATACGCCTGGGGGTGTTGAGCCCCCGCGGAGAGCGTGCGGTGCTCTCGGTGCCGTCCGATACGCTGATGCGCCTCACCTGCAACCCGTTCCTCTCATACCTGAGCGACCGAACGACAGCCTGGCTCGCTCCCACACGTGAAGAACCGGGTTCGTCGAGTCGATAGGCCGGGACAACCCGGCAGCTCCCCGATCGCGGTGAGGCCGGGGACCCGTACTTCGTCGTGCGTCCTTCGCTCGCCGCCCGAGACTTCAGGCGACGGTAGATCGCGGTTTGAACGTCAGAGGAACAGGAAGTTGACGCGGAGCATCCGTGTGCCCCACTACATGAGGCGATCGAGAGCCTTGCCATTCGGCTTCGCCGCCTCAGCGGGAAGCCACTACTTCCGGGTCCCCACCATCGGCGCGATGAGCTGCGCAGGATCGGCATCCGGGCGCGGCCGAAACTTCTGCGAGCGGTCGTTGGCCACCTCCGTAACGTAGAGATTCCCTTGCTGGTCAACATGGATCTGATGCACCCCGTCGAACTGGCCCGGCAGGGCGCCGGGCCCGCCGATGTCCAGGATGTACCGACCGTCCAGGTCGTACTTGACCAGCCGATCCGTTGTCCAGTCTGCCACCCAGACATGGTCGTCTTCGGTGACGATGTGCGCCAGGACGGAGGAGTTGTGACCTGTGGGCCACATCTTCAGGAACTTGCCGTGCTCGTCGAACACCTGCATCCGGTGGTGCTCGCGGTCTGCGACGAAGATGCGACGGTCCCTGCTGATCCCGATGCTGTGGACCGAGAAGAACTCGTTCGGCCCCGGGTTGTCCGGGTTGTGCGGCACCTGGCCCCAGTCGAAGAGGAAGTTCCCGTCCTTGTCGTACTTCGCCACACGCACGCCCGCGTAGCCGTCGGCCACGAAGAACGTGCCGTCGGGTAGCCAGGCGATGTCGGTCACGCGGTTGAAGTTGTTCGGACCGCGGCCCGGCACGCCGCGCACGCCCATCGTCTTCACCAGCTTCCCCTCGTTCGTGAACACGTTGATCTCGTGCATGTCGTCGTCGACGATCCAGATGTGCTTCTCGGGATCGTACGGGTTCATCAGGAGCTTGTGGGGGCCGCGCGACACCGAGCCAGGGCCCGACTTTTGCGGTGGGGCGAGATATTTGTCGTGTTGCAGCCACTCGACAATCGTCTTGCCGTTGCGATCGACGGCGAACACGACGTGGTGGCGCCGGAGCTTGTAGCCGGGGTCGTTGCCGGAATAGGGCCAGCGGCCGGTGTTCGTCCGCGGCGGGTTCAGCAGGCCGGCGAAGGTCCACGGCTTCGTGCCAGGCGGCAGTTCGATCTCACCACGCTGGCAGATCCAGACCTTGTCCGGCGTCTCGGCCCAGACGCCGCAGCCCGATCCCCAGGTCCAGCCGTCGTGCGACAGATCGGTGTCGGGCAGCGGCTGCGGCCAATTCTCCGCCACTTCGTAGCCGCCCATCCTGCCGTCGGCTTCTCCCGTCGTGAGGCGGCGCCTCTGGGCGTCAACGCTCTCGCTGATCGTCAACAGGATCAACGCCCCCACACCCAGGCCGGACAGGACGAACGATTTGCGTGCGTGCATCATCACCAACTCCCTGCCCTATCGACTGAAGACTTCGACGGTGGACTCGTGGACGTAGCCGGTGGTTTCGTTCTTGTACCAGCGCATCGGCGTACCGACTCGGCGGAGGTCCGGCGACAGGCTCACCTGGATCCACTCTCCGCGGCGGCCGGTGACGGGAAGGATGGTCCCGCTCGGCACGAGCAGCAGCACGATCGAGCCGGAACCAGGGCCTGCCTTGATATCGGTGTCGGTCTGTCGCGCCGGGACGCGAACGTACTCCCGCGGCGGCTCGCTCGGCGGGGGTTCCTGGGAAGGCCTGGGCGGCGGCTCGCCTTCGTGCACTTCGACCGTGGACTCGTGCACGAAGCCCAGGTCCTCGTTCTTGTACCAGCGCATCGGGATGCCGCGCCTGCGCAGGTCCGGCGATAGCTTCACCTGGATCCACTCTCCCTGGCGCTTCACGATCGGCAGCACCGTTCCGCTAGAGATCATCACCAGCACGATCGACCCCGACGACGGGCCGGCTTTGACGTCGGTATGGGTCTGCCGTTCGGGCACCCGGATGTGCTCCTGGGCGAGCGCACTCGTGGCGAGCAACATCAGGCAACAAGCGGTCAGGGGAAGAATCTGTCGCGCATTCATGCTCGTGTCTCCGTTGAAGGCCCTGGCGCGTGCGGATCCCGATCGCGAAGCCGGCGCCCCCGGGAGGGCCCGGGAGAAAAGGGGCTTACGGCTGGCCGCTGGGCGCCGGTGCCGATGGGTACCAGTCGAGAATCCTGACCTCGACGCCCGAGCCCTCGAATGCCTTCTGGAATTCCTTCGGGTCCTGCCCGCGGAAGTGATACGGGTAGACGATCCGCGGTCTGAACGCCTTCACGCATTCCGCCGCTTCGGCCGGAGGCATCGTATAGGGCAGGTTCATCGGCACGAACGCGACGTCGATGTTCTTGAGCGCCTTGATTTCCGGCACGCACTCAGTGTCGCCGGCGAAGTAGACGCGCTGACCGCCGAGCGTGACGATGTAACCGTTGCCGCGGCCCTTGGTGTGAAACAGTTGACCCGGCTCCGGGCCGCGCTGCAGGTTATACATCGGCACGGCCTCGACCTGCATGCCGGCTATCGTCTTGCGCTCGCCGTTCGCCAGCGTTTCGATCGGCGCCGGAACCGCGTCGCCGGCCTTCTCCCGGGCCGCCGCGGGCATCACCACGGGCGCGCCTTGCCTGCGGACCTTGGCGAGGGCTTCCGGGCTGAGATGATCGCCGTGAATATCTGTCACGAGGACCAGGTCCGCCGGCTTGGCCTTCGAGAGGTCGCCCTGCGCGGGATCCACCGCGATGACCTTGCCGGCGTACTCGATCTGGAGCGTGGCGTGCTGAATCGGCGTGACAGTGATGTTGCCTCCGGAGGCCGCTACGGTGGTCTGCGCCGCCACGGCGGCCGGCAACAGGGCCGTCGTCAGCGCGAGAGTCAGAATCGTTCGCACAGCTCCCTCCTTACCGATGAGTTAGCAATCGTGCCAGGAGAGGAGTATATAGCGCAGTTCGCGACACCTCGAACGGTGCACCCAAAGCGGTCGCAGAAACTGGCACGCGGCCCGAAGAGGCCAGACAACCGACGTTCGAAGTGACCCGACCGAATGGTCCAGCGTGCCCTCCGGAATGTCGAAACGCTCGGGTAATCGTGGCGTTGGTCGAGACACGACGTCTCGATATTGGTTCCGTCCACTACGAGCCATCGTCAGATTCTCACGAGTTGGAACCAGCTCGACATGGGCTGCGGCAGGTTGATGGGCTGCGTCGCGACGGCCTGACGTTATCTGGGCCCGCCCGGCTCCTCGATCGGTCGGCGAAACCCAACACCAGAATCCTCCGAAGCGCCTCGCCCGACAGAACGGAACGTCATGAACGCTTGGAGATTCGGCATCGTCCAAGGACTCGATGGAGCGTTGCTGGTTGTTGTCCGTTACGCCCTTCGGCCACTCCGCGTGATTCAGGGTGGCAGGATGAATCCGCGAGCAGCGTCTCTGTACGCTTCCTCGTGAAAGCGGATGACCCGCGCTTGCTCATCTCGCGTCCAGAGGTCTTGCATCGAGCCGTCGGATGCTCAGAGGCTCGCCACAGTTGCCTACGCCAGACCAGCCTTTGGCGCCTCGCAGGAGTGGTGCTGACATGAAGCGTCTGCCGCCGTCGATTGTGCTTGCGTCCCTGATTGCCGTCGCGCCTTCACAGGTCGGTGAGCCCGACTTTCGCCTCCAGGTCGTTCCGGCAATTGTGTACAAGGTCGACGATCCAGGGAATGCTAGAACGTCATCATTCGTGTTCAATCTCGCGGCGCTTTGTAAGACGGATTGCCAGCTCACCCCGATGTCCGCCCGCGTGCAACTGTCCTCCGCCGGATCGATCGTCGATCGGCAGGATTGGACGACGGCAATGCTGGAAAAAATCAAACGGGTGAGCTACCGGATCGAACCGAGCACGCCGCTGGCGTCGCCGACACGTGCGTTTACGCTGCCCGAAGCATTTGACCTTCGCTTTTACTATCGCCATCCCCAAGCACTGGCGATCGACTCCGCAACAGTCCGGCTTACAGTCGCAGATATGAAGGGCCGTCGAGCCGAACGGACATTGGGGATTCCGATTCGAACCTACCACCAAAAGACATCGCTCAGCTCCCCCTTTCGAGGCAAGGGCGTTCTTGGGCAGGACTGGATCACGAACGGCGGCCACAACGGCTATTGGAATGCCTTTGCCATCGACATGCGCGGCTTGGATTCCAACTATGCAGAGCAGCTGAACGATGCCAATGAGAATGAGTCGGCCGCTGGCTGGGGCCGCGAGATCCTTGCACCCGCGGCTGGAACGGTGGCCTACGCCCGCAATGACGTACCTGGTAACGCGCACCCGGGACAGGCGCCTGACAACAGTGGGTACCTGCCACTACGGGATCCGGTGATGGCGTATGCCGGCAATTGCGTGATCATCGACCACGGCAACACCGAATACAGCGTCATGATGCACATGCAGCCAGGCTCTGTCACCGTCAAAGCAGGGGACCGGGTCGTCGCCGGCCAGGTGATCGGAAAGTTGGGAAACTCGGGAGACTCATTCGGACCACACTTGCACTATCAACTTCAGTCAGGCCCCCGCCTCTTTCAGGACCAGCCGCTGCCGTTCAGGTTTCAAAACATCGAGAGTCCACTCTCTCGAGGCAAGCTCTTCGATGCGAAATAGATTGTCGCGAGGATCAGTTTGAATTGAAGTCAGCGTTTGATCCCGCGATCGCGCAATGCGACGACGCGTTGCCAGGCACCAAGAACAGACGCGATGTCGCTCAATCGAGCGTGACGGACCTCGCCCAGTTCCTGATCGTGCGAACCGAAGGTGATCCGGCGCTCGCGCCGGAGGCCTGCGCGCTCTGGTCCGCGCAACCAGCGGCAACGCGTCGCTCGATCAGGTGGTGGTTGTGATCTGGCACTATGGATGAAACACTCATCTGGACGCCCGCGCTTCTCTGGGCTCCATTCGAGCGCCGAACCGCCTCGCGCGACACGCTGAAGGACGTACTGCCGCCACCGGCTTCGGGGACGCATATTCTGCGACTATCGGAGGGCGCGGAGGTGAAGTCCTTACCTGCAGCCTCCGTCGATGATTGAGAGCTTGACCGCCAGCCGGAGCCTCGCCCGGCAGAGCGAGTGAAGGCTGGTGAGCCGCATTTTCGCGAGTGGGAATCAGTTGGAGGGCTGGCTGCGGCAGGTTGAGGCACTGCGGATCGCGCCATGATGCTCGGCCCAACCCCTGGATTGCGTCCGACCGAATCTCACCGTACACTCGCTCCTTCTCGGTTGAACGCACCATCCTCGACATTCATTACGATCACCGGAGGGATCAATGACCGATACCACGGCCGCAATCACTGCGACCAATCTGGGCTGCTCGCTCACCTGCAAGGACCTGGAGGCGTCGATTCGCTTCTACCGGGATGCCATCGGCTTCGCGGTGGCTCAGACGTTCGAGAACGAAGGGAAGGTCGCCGCCGCGGTGGTCGCCGCGGGTGATTGCCGCATCGTCCTCAACCAGGACGATGGCAAGCTCGGTTGGGACCGGATCAAGGGACAGGGTTTCTACCTGCAGATCAACGTGGCGGGCGCTGCCGATGTGGACGCGGCTGCTGCGCGGATCAAGGCCGCGGGTGGAACGCTGCTGAGTGAGCCGGCGGACCGTCCGTGGGGCGCGCGCATGTTCCAGTTCAACGATTTGGACGGGTTCAAGCTCGGGGTGTCCACACCGCTCGTGGGATGACATCCGCAGCTCTCATCGCGCTGTCGCCGTCGGCTTCACGAGGTGTTCCGGGGCGAGTCTGAATGGCAGTCGGGAGCTGGCCACCTTCGCGCTTCGCGCAATGGTGGCATCCTTCGCCTCCTATCGAGAGCGAAGGATGGTGAGCCTAAATTTCACGAGTTGGAACCAGCTGGAGCGCTGCCTGCGGCAGGTGGATGCGCTCCGGGGTGCGGCGTAGGCCGACGTGACGACCGTGAGCCCGAAGCGTGGTATATTCGTTTGGTATATCTCACGCGGAGGGTGCACGGATGGAAACGGCCAAAGTCTTCTGGTCGGGGCGATCGCAGGCGGTGCGGCTGCCGCGTGCGTTTCGTGTCGATGCCGGTGAGGTCCGCATCCGACGGCGGGGCCGTGCGATCGTGCTGGAACCGGTTCCCGAGTCATGGGAGTGGCTCGATGCGCTCGCCGGAGACGTCGACGAAGACTTCGTGTCGGCGGTGCACGAACAGCCTGAAGCGACGGAGCGACGTGGCTTGGGCAAGGTGTTCCGCTGATGCGATATCTCCTGGACGCGAACGCCATCATTGCTCTCCTGAATGACACGACGTCGCCGATCGCCAAGCGTGTTCGTCGCCACGCGCCTCGCGATTTTGCTGTCTCGGCCGTCGTCATCCACGAGCTGTACTACGGGGCGTTCAAGAGTCAGCGGGTCGAGCAGAACGTCGCCCGTGTGGATGCGCTTCAGTTCTCAGTGTTGGAGTTCGATGGGGAGGACGCCCGGCAGGCTGGGCAGATCAGAGCGCAGCTCGCGTCGAAAGGGACGCCGATCGGCCCGTACGATGTGTTGATCGCGGGGCAGGCCAGGGCGCGCGAACTCACGCTGGTCACACACAACACCAGCGAGTTTCAGCGAGTGCCTGGTTTGAAGGTTGAGGATTGGAAGGGCGTGGCTGCCCAACGCCAGCGCAGGGACAAGCCGTGACGAAGATTGCTGTTCTCCATGGCCGGTGGAGCAGGAACGCCGACTACGGGGGAGCGTATGAGGCGTTGGGCGAGGAGTTCGACCTCGCACGTTCGGTGATCGACACCAATGCGACGGTGCGTCTCCCGCAACCGCAGCGAGCGAAGAGGCAGAAGACGCCGCGTCGCGCAGGCCGCGAATCCGCGCGGAAGCGCGCGTCCAGCGACTGACCCGCAGCAGCGGTTCGCACGCGGTTCGATTCCTGTCCGCGGTCGCCGCAGCCACACACGGCAAGTTGTTGATGGCGCTGGACGTGATGGTGATGAGCCTAAATTTCACGAGTTGGAACCAGCCCGACGGGTGGTTGCGGCAGGTTGACGTGCTCAGACGGGCGGCGTGAGCGATAGTCCCTACCGAATGCCGGCGTCCATTTCCTTCTCAACGGTTCGGCTTGCGGTCAGCATGGAGTCGTGGCGGTCAGCCTCTCGACAAAACTCCGCTGGTTCCGGCTAGGCGGCGTTCGAGCGCACATTCCCCGGTCTTATCGCGTCAACGCTTGGCACAGAGTTCGGAGCGGCGTACGTACGCCCAATCTGCGACAGAGCGTTCGACCTGCCCCCAATAATCCGCTCGTGATCCGGTCGAAGATCAATCGCAAGACATCCCCGAATTTTATGCCGCTTTCTGACGATCGAGACGTCGCGCGGGGAGAGGTGTCGGTTCGGCGCGCGGCCGAACAGGCCCGCGTCCCAGTGCCTCTTGCAATCGTCCGCCACGCTGGTCAGAATCGCTGCCGACAACGGGTTCATCCGCGGTGTCGAAGGGGAGGCCGCCCCCGGGGGCTGAGAACGGACGTTATGGTCAACCCGCGAGAGGGTCCTGATCCGTCCTATCGTCAGACAAAAGAAGGAGCGTCGCAATGACATCAAGAAGATCGCTCACAGTTTCCTGTGCGGTTCTATCGCTGGCGACTGCGGCCCTTATGGGTAGCGGTTCGCCGGCGCCTCCGACCGGCTCCGAGACTGCAGGCACCCCGACAGCCGCAGTGGCCCAGGCAAGCAAGGGGGGAGGGGCAATCAAGCTGGTGATCTTCAACGAGGGCAGGCCTGGCCTGCTGACCGAGCGCGGCGTCGTCGATGTCAGCGCCCTGGTGCGGCCCTTGGGCGGGCACGACGCCATGCAGGCGCTGATCACGCGCTACGAAGAGCTCAAGCCGGAGCTGGCGCGCCTGGCTGCCGAGGGCGCCGCGGAGCCGCTGAAGGCCGTGACGCTCAAGGCGCCGGTGCCACGCGCGAAGTTGCTGGCCATGGGCGGCAACTTCCGCGAGTTCGGCCACCGCAAGCCCGCGCCGATGTGGGGCTTCGTCAAGTCCACCGACGCCATCCTCGGCTCCGGCGGCACCGTCGTCCTGCCGGAGATCGACGCCAACATCTTCCACCACGAGGCCGAGCTGGTCGTCGTCTTCGGCCGCGCCGGCAGCAACATCCCCCAAGAGCGGGCCATGGACTACGTCTTCGGTTACACCGCCGGCGTTGACGTCTCCGCCCGCATGCCCCCCAGCGGCGCCGGCGGCGGCCGCGACATCACGAAGATGCTGCTCTCGGCCGGCAAGTCCTACAACGGCTTCGCGCCGATCGGCCCCGCCATCGTCCCCAAGGACGAGGTCGGCGACGCGCAGGCCCTCGACATCAAGCTCTGGGTCAGCGGCGAGCTGCGCCCCAACTACAACACCAGCGACCTGGCGCACTCGATCGCCGAATCGATCGCCTGGGCCACGGCGATCACGCCGGTGGAGCCGGGCGACGTACTCTTCATGGGCACCAACCACCAGGGCCTGGGCGCGCTGCAGGACGGCGACCACGTCGAGATGGAGATCAGCCGCATCGGCCGCCTGACCTTCAACGTCGCGGACCCGTTAAAGCGCCGCTGGCCGCGCGGCGTCGACGAGGTCACGGCCGCGGACGTGCGCAACGGCACCGGCGGCCCGGGCCAGAAGTCAAGGCCGTTGCGGTAGAGAGGGGCACAACTCTACGAGCCTCGCCTAGCCAGGATCCTGCTGGATCGAGCGGCGTGTCCCGCGGTCGGTGCTTGTGGCGCGCCACGGCGCCGACGGTCCTCGCTAGTCGACCACCAGGCGGACCACGCCGGCCTTGAAGTCATCGCAATCGCGTGCGGTACGTCCCGATGACGACCCGACTCGCGAATGCGCTGCAGCGGTATCGGCACCTGAAGGGCGCACGCGTGCTGTGTCAGAAGAACGGTCAGCCGCTCAGGGCCAACATGCTCGCGTACCTGCTCGAGCGCGCGACGCGCAAGGCAGGGCTCGCAACCGGTCACAAGCCGCGTCACCCGTGACCGCATGTCTTGCGACACACGTTCTGCTCGCACCTCTCGATGCGCGGCGCGCCCGCGCGAGCGGTGCAGAAACTCGCCGGCCATCGCGACCTCGGTACGACGCAGCAGTATATGCATTTGAGTCGCTCGCGATCGAAGCCGCGATTCGATTGCTGGAATTGCCGCCTTCCGCCGCAGAGCGGGGCAACATGTGGGCAACGCCCGAAGCTGGAGAGGAGGTAAGTGGTACTAAGGAAAAGGTTAGGTGGTGAGCCGGATTTTCGCGAGTTGGAACCGGATTGGCGGATGGCTCAGACGGGTTGACGGACTTCGACAGGTTGCTTAATCGATTAATCACTCTTGGGCAGGTCGAGCCGTAACGCAATGGCGTTGATTAGGAACAATCCAACCAGCGGGAAGTCAGCGTTACCTGCCCGCAGAATAACCGCTGGGAGTAAAATCCACGGGACATGGCACTCCCCCCTTATGATCGGCAACGCCTGAAAGAGGTGTTCGCGGGCGCGCGGGCGCTGCCATCGGAACGCCGCCTGGCGTACGTGGCTGAAGCCTGCGGAAGCAACGAGGCCCTGCGTCAGGAGGTGGAATCGCTCCTGGCGTCGGACGAGCGCGCCAAGAGCTTCCTTGAAATGCCTGCGATGGTTCAGGTCCAGGACGCCTTCGCAGGAAAGAATCTCGAGGGGCAGCGCATCGGCCCGTATCGGATCGCGTCGCGAATCGGCGCGGGCGGGATGGGCGAGGTCTACCAAGCCGGCGACACGACGCTCAATCGCCAGGTCGCGATCAAAGTCCTGCTGCCCGCCGTCGCCAGCGATCCCGATCGCCTCGCCCGCTTCCGGCGGGAAGCGCAGGTGCTCGCGTCGCTCAATCATCCGCACATCGCGCAGATCCACGGGTTCGAAGACGCCGGCGACATACGCGCCCTGGTGATGGAGCTGGTCGAGGGCCCGACGCTCGCCGATCGCATCGCGAGCGGGGCGATCCCCATCAACGAGGCACTCGCTATCGCCTCGCAGATCGCGGACGCCCTTGAAGCCGCGCACGAGCAAGGGATCGTCCATCGGGACCTGAAGCCCGCGAACATCAAAGTCCGCGAGGACGGCACGGTGAAAGTGCTGGACTTCGGGCTGGCCAAAGGCCTCGACGTCCTGAGCAGCGCGCGGGCGGACGTGATGAGCTCGCGGACGCTGGGCGCGCATGCGACCGAGACCGGCCTCATCCTCGGAACGGCGGCGTACACGAGTCCCGAGCAGGCGCGGGGCAAAGCCGTGGACCGACGTGCGGACCTCTGGTCGTTTGGCTGCGTCCTCTACGAGATGCTCACGCGGCAGCGGGCGTTCCCCTGCGACAACCCGACCGATGTCCTGGCGGCCGTCGTTGCGACCGAGCCGGACTGGACGAGGCTGCCGCCCGAGACCCCCGCAGCGATTCGCACGTTGCTCCGGCGGTGCCTGGAAAAGAATCGCGCGCGCCGGCTCGATTCCGCAAGGGCAGCACGCTTGGAGATCGACGACGCGCTGGCGACTCCGACTGCCCGGACGGTCGTGGGCGCTGAGCGGGTTCAATCGCTAGCGTCCGCCTCGGCGCCTTCAGACCCAGCCTCATCGAGACCTCGACAGCAGCAACGGGCAATGCTCGTGGGCGTTGCAGCTCTCGCTGTCCTCGTCGCGGCTGGTGGGTTCTGGCGCCTGTGGCAACAGGATTACTTCTGGCAGAATCCTCTGACCGGCGCCACGGTCGAACATCTGACGGACTTCGAGGGCGACGAGTTCGACGCGGCGATCTCGCCGGATGGAAAATTCACGGTGTTCCTCTCCGACCGTGGCGGTCCGATCAACGCCTGGCTCAGCCAGATCGGCAGCGGCGAGCCAGTTACCGTCAACAACGGCCATTCGCTCGCCTACAACGGGACGATCCGCTACACCGGATTCTCGGGTGATGGTGCGCAGGTCTGGTTTCAGCAGTTGGGGGGACGGCTGGCAAAGAACCAGTTATGGCTGGCACCCGTCGTGGGGGGCGCGCCGCGTCCCTTTGTGGAACGCGGGATGAATCCCACCTGGTCGCCCGATGGAAAGAGCCTCGCGTACCACATCAACGACCCTGGCGATCCCATCTTCATCGCCGACCGGAACGGAAGCAATCCCAGACGGATATTCGCTGCGCAGCCGGGCGTTCACTGCCACTATCTGACGTGGTCGCCAGACGGTCGCTTCATCTACTTCGTCAGCGGTATTCCCCAGACGGAGGAAATGGATATCTGGCGCATCCCCGTGGTCCAGACCGAAACGGCCGCGACGCCCGAGCGGATCACCCCTCACAACGCTCGGGTGGAGTACCCCGCCTGGCTCGATGCGCGCACGTTGATCTACTCCGCCACCGCTGAAGACGGGTCGGGCCAGTGGCTGTATGCGATCGATGTCGAACGTCGCATCCCGCACCGGGTGAGCTCCGGCATTGTGGAACAGTATCTGTCGGTGGCTGTCAGCGAGGCTGGACCGCGGCGTGTGGTCACCACCATCGCCATTCCCACCGCCAGCCTGTGGACGGTCCCCATTTCGGATAGCGTTCAGACGGACGCGGCTGTGACCCGCGTGGCAATGGCCAACACGCGTGCCCTTGGTCCTCGCTTCGCTCCCGACTATCTGGCATTCCTGTCTTCCAAAGGCGGAGCGAACGGATTGTGGAAGCTGGAAGACGGGGCGGTCCTGGAGCTCTGGCGAGGCGACGAGGGCGGGGTAGTGGCTCCACCGGCCATTTCACCAGACGGTCGGTTGATCTCATTTTCTTACCGCAGACAGGGGACAGCGGGCCTGTACGTCATGAACGCGGACGGCACAAACGTTCGCACGTTGGCGGACTCCTTCGATGTACGCGGCGCCGCCTCCTGGTCCCCGGATGGCCAGTGGGTAGCCGTCGCCGCCAATCAGAGAGACGGCACCCGTCTGTTCAAGGTCTCTCTGGGCGGCGGTCAGCCAGTCCGGCTGCTCGACACGCTTTCCTTTAATCCGATCTGGTCGCCAGACGGCCGGTTCATCGTGTATTCCGAACAGCAGGGCGGCGGGTCATTCCAGGTGAAAGCGATCACGCCGGATAAAGCGTCGGTCCCCCTCCCTGAGTTGCAGGTCGGCTATACCATCGCGACGCCGTATCGGTTCATGCCGAACGGGAAGGCGCTGATCGCGCTCGACGGGAATCTAGGCGCCCAGAACTTCTTTTGGGTCGATCTGGAGAGCGGGCAGCAGCGCCAGATGACCGACTTCAAGCCCGGTTTCGTGATTCAGAACTTCGATGTGTCGCCCGACGGCAAGCAGATCGTGTTCGATCGACTGCGGGACAATTCCGATATCGTCTTGATGAATCTGGCCCGGTAAGAGCGAGTTGCCACTGCCGAACGTAGTGCGCGTCTCGGCCTCTGGGCTTCTTCGTCAGTCGGCAGAGCCAGACATGACCCGGATGACTCCCGTGAAGCACACGCTCTGCCCGAATTCGGGGCACGGCCTGATCACATCGTAGGTCACATGAACTTGGGCCCCCACCAGCCATCCTTCGGTGATGGTGCCGTTGAACACCGCCTCCTGCGTCTGGTTGTTCTGCTTCCCTGAGATATGTGCGACGAACGAGTGAACTCCGGCCGGGTCGATGACCTCATACCGAGCCTCGAGCTGAACAATGTTGCCGTTCTCGAAAGGATCGCGACTGAGAACCGTCCCGGCAAAGGTGCCAGGGACATCTCCCCCGGTGACGCCTGCCAACGTCGGAAAGGCGGGTACCCACTTCGTGAAGGTCACCTCGACATTGGGCGCCCCGCTGTTGGCCTGCGTCTGCGTTCCGGCCGCACCCGCGACACGCGAGGGGCCGGCTGGCGAAAAGGGCTGACTGCTGCACGCCGCCGCGAACACACAGAAGCCGAGCATTGCCTGTCTCATCGTGCCACTCCATTCAACGAGGACCCGAACCGGTCCTGTATCATATGAAGCGCAAACCAGCGCCGTTTTCCCTCACGAGCTGACAACCGACCGCTCCACGTGCACGATGTAACCGGCCTGCTCCTGTCCTGGGGTCAGGGAGACGCCGCGGCACTCGACCGCCTGGTCCCGCTCGTGTACGACGAGCTGCGCCGCGTGGCGCGCCGCCATCTCCGAGGCGAGCCTCCGGGCCACGCCCTCCAGGCGACGGCGCTCGTCCATGAGGTCTACCTGCGGCTCGTGGACGTGGACCGCATGACGCTGACGAGCCGAACCCACTTCTTTGGCGTGGCCGCCTCGCTGATGCGCCAGATCCTCGTCGATCACGCCCGCCGTCAACGCGCCGACAAGCGCGGCGGCGGCGTCACGATGCTGAGTCTGGACGAGGTGTCGCCAGCCGCTCAGACGTCGAGCGTGGACGTGCTCGCCCTCGACCAGGCGCTCGGTGCGCTGTCCGAAATCGATGACCGGCAGTGTCGAGTCGTGGAGCTGCGGTTCTTTGCAGGGCTCACCATCGCCGAGACGGCCGAAGCGCTCGGCGTTTCGCCAGCGACGGTGGAGCGCGAATGGGCCCTGGCAAAGGCCTGGCTCTATCGGCAATTGTCGTCGAAGGCGTGACCGAGTCCGGCGTTGAAGCCCCAGCGCGGCCGCTCGCCGCTGACACGAACGTGGGCGCTTGGCGCATTCGGCCGGGCGCGCTGGCAATCACGGGTTCGGGAATTCGCCTCAAACAACGTGCTTGCCGCGCCGGTAGGTGGTGAGCCGGATTTTCACCAGTTGGAACCAGATAGCGAGCTGGCTAAGCCAGCTCCAAGAGCTCCAGGGAGCCGCATTAGTCAAGCGGGCAGGAGTCTACGAGTCACTTCCAGCTGAGTGGGGCTAGCTCTTTGGTGCAGCGAGCCTCTTGCTGAACACTGCCGCGTTTAGCGCGAGTATGCGTGTTAGGCTTTCCCCCCGTCAGGTGCGGCGATGTCAAATGTGCGAAGACGCACTGCGCGACCACCATGGCGCGAGCAGAACATGACGACGAGTCGAATCGGTGCCGCGGCAATCGCGCTGAGTATTGCGTTCGGATCTGTTGGCGGTGGCGGCTCGACGCAGGGTTCAGCGAAAGACCAGAAGCTGTCTGGCACGATCGCTTCCTCCAAACGGTTGGCGAACGGTAAAGAGTGGACGACTACCAATCTGAACGTCAACACGTCGTCATCCTATTGCTACGACGATTCGGAACCGAACTGCCGTCGATATGGCCGCTTGTATACGTGGGAATCGGCGCAGCGAGGATGTCAGTCGCTAGGAGACGGATGGCGGTTGCCGACCGACGACGAATGCCGTCAGCTGGCGAAGCACTATGGTGGAGTTGGGAACGATTCGCCTGACAAGGGGAAAGCGGCGTACACGGCACTCCTGAGCGGAGGGACGTCAGGCTTCAATGCCGTGCTGGGTGGCAATCGCTCTATTGATGGAAAGTACGACCGGCTGGAGGCACACGGCCTTTACAGGACGGTATCCGAGAACGATCCGATCACCGCACCGTTCTATAACTTCGGCAAAGGCAGTCAAGCGCTCTATCGTCAGCCGCAGGGCCAGAAGCAGATGGCAGTTTCCGTGCGTTGCGTCAGGGAGTGACCGCTCAAAATTCGGGTCCGCGAAAACCACCCGGATCAACGACCGAAGGTGGGTGAGGGAGTTGAGCGAGTGGTGGTAATCGGGCCTGAGCGCCTGAGGACCACCCGGATCAACGACCCAACGCGAGTGAGGGAATTGAGCCGCATTGTCGCGAGTTGGAACCGGCTCGACGGGTGGTTGCGGCAGGCTGACGGGCTGTGGCGTGCCGCATGATGGCCGGTGAGAACGCCCCGCGCGACCCCTCAGCGCGACGTCTTGGTCCGAGTCGTTCGTCTGGTCGCGCTCTTCGGAGGGCGCCCGCCGAGCCGGCCGTTGGCACGTGAAGCACGCGCCTTCGCGTCGCTGCGCTTCGCGCCGACCAGCGCGGCAACACCAACGACACTGACGCGCGGTTTTCCTCGATCGGACACGCGTGCGACGCGGACCCGTGCGTCTGGACGACTGGCCGGATGCGCGTTCAGGTAGTCGGCCAGTACCGCGCGGATGGCGCGCTCGGCTTGTGCGTGCGAATCAGCCGCGGCATACACGGGCAGCCCGGGCACGTACGCGCTGACGGCGCCGTTCTCTTCAGTTTCAAGGACGATCGGGTAGAGCATTGTCATTCGACGCCTGCCTCTCGCAGTGATGCGATTGCCGAGCCGCCCGGCATCTTTCTCGTGTGAACCGCCACCCACACTTCCTTGCCGGTCGTAGGGTGTGTCAGCAGCAGGTGACTGCCCTTCCCTGACCGGACCTCGAACCCCGCGGCGTCCAGCTTGCGGATCACCTCGGCCCAGGTCACGTTTAGATCGTAAACCTAACGTTAGGTTTAGTCAATGCGAGGACGGCCGGACGGGTTCGATTACTGTCAGCGATGGCAGCTTCGACCGGCCGCAAGTGCTTGATAGTGTTGACCGGGTTAGTGGTGAGCCGCGTAGGAATCGAACCTACAACCCGCAGATTAAGAGTCTGCTGCTCTGCCAATTGAGCTAGCGGCCCACGTCGTGGAGGGGAGTCGCCCGTGCGCGATTCCGCCGAGCGGTCAAACCGAGAGTATAACATACGCTCCGGTCGGACACGACGCGCGAGCACAGTCCTGCGAGCATGCCAATCCCCATTCTCATCCTGATCGGTGCCTGCGTCCTGGCCGTGCTCGCCTCGATCGTCATGTCGTGGGCGAGCAATCGATCGGCGCTGTGGAACATGGCGTTCGGCGGCGTCCTCGCACTCGCGGTACTGGTCGGCGCGCTGATCATCGCATATGTGTTCGCCTGGATGGTGTACCCGAGTTGACGCCAGCGCCAAATCAAAGCCGATCGTGATCGTGGCGCGAAGTGACCACTGTCGCGCCCGCCAACTGAGCGATACCTTGTTCGCTCCGAGTGCTCCAGCTGGATACCGATGGCCGAACCGTTGCTTGTACTCGCCGCCCGTGAGGTGCATGATGAAGAAATACGCCGCCTCGTTCGGGCTGGTCACCCTGGCCGCAACGATCGCCTGTAACGGTGACGGATCGGCACCACGGGTGACCAATCCGACCCCGCTCGCGACGGTAGGCGCTTCGACGAACGTCAGTATTCGCCCCTCGATTATCACGGCGCAGGCGGTCAATCAGCCGTCCTGCCCGCTGGTCCCGCCGTTTGTCGGGTCGCTCGGCGTGGACATCCAGGCCGTGGATTTTCCGCTCTCGCTGAGTCGCGTACAGATGACCTTCATCGACAGCGCCGGCTTGTCGGCGCCGACGGTCACGCTGCCCGCGCCGGTTCTGACCCGGCAATTCGGCTCGACGCTTGTTGAAGCACGATCCGGCCGTACATTTCCGTTCACGTTTCCGTTCGGCTGCAATACACGTCGTACGGGCCAACTCGTCGTCGTAATCGTCATCAACGACCGAGACTCCCAGGAGACCAAGGAGATGCGGGTTCCCGTCAGGTGATCCGCCCATCAAAAAGCGCGATCACGTTCTTCCACCGTGATCGACGGGTTGCTCTCGCCCCCGTCAGCGCGTCGCCGCCGCGCGCAGGCGGCGGCGGACGCGGACGCTGGTGCGCCGCCCTGCGGTTTGCAGTCCGTCACTCGACTTCCTCAGGCAGCCGTCCTGCACGCTGTTCGTCAGTCGAGATCTCGGGAATAATTCCTCGGCCGGTCGGGTTGGACAGCTACGAAGCCGGATACCTGCTACCTCCAATCTGTGCTTCGTGGCCGAGGGGTGCTTGACACCCACCTCTCGGCCTTTCGCTACATCCCGGAGTGATGCGCCTCGAGGTCCGCGACGAGTCGGGCGGAGTACCTGTTCCATCTGCAGGAACAGAACTGCGGCAAACAACTCGAGGCCGTCTGCCAGCTCATGTCTCCGTTTCCGTCTTCCTGCATGGACCCCAACGGCTTGCGCCGCCGCGCGTGACGCCGGTATGATGAATGG
>DASTBU010000062.1:0-93699 GCA_035711845.1 Vicinamibacterales bacterium | reverse complement strand
CTGATCAGACCTGATCGGTTTGGGGGCCGAGCCTTTGGCGAAGAGGGCCCGCAGCCTTGCTTGCCGCGCCGTAGCCTCCGGCGGAGGCGGGCCGCGCCGTAGCCGCGCCGCAGACGGGGCCAGGGGCTTGCCGCGCCGAAGCCCGCCGAAGGCCGGGCGAAGGCGGGGCTCAGGCGTTCGCGTCTTCCGCGTCCTTGCTCAGCCTCTTCATGTACGCACCGAGCCGTTCGTTTTCGTAGGAGACGAAGTTCAGGAACAGGCTCTCGGAGAGGTACTGGCGGCGCTCTTCGTCGGTCATCTGGTCGATGATGGCCTGAATCTCGCGCACGGTGTCCTCGAAAGAGCGGTCGAGATCGACGTGTGCCGTGAGCTCCCGGTACAGCGTTTCGAGCACCGTCAACAGATCGCCGTCGAGCGACACGTGCGCGCCGGTCGTCAATTTGATCGTGCGCATGTGCTAGGCTCCGAAGCTCTTGATGGCGCTCGGCTCGTCGGGGTGCACCTCGATGAAATTCTGCGCCCCGGTCATCGTCAGCATCGTCTCGACGCGTTTCTGCACGCCCGCGAGCTTCAGCGCGCCGCCGGCGGCGGTGGCCTGCCGGTAGAGGTCCATGAGGCAGCCGATCGTCGCGCTGTCCACATAGCCGACCGACGAGAGGTTGACGATGACTTTGCGCTCGCCCGACGCGATGAGCTGCGTCACCGCCGACGAGAACTCGGAGAGCAGCGGGTACATCAGGCGCGATTCGCCGACGCGCACGACAGCCACCCCGTTTGCGTTTTCGGTCGTGAGGTTCATTCAGAGACTCCGGATCGACGGCCACGGCCGCGCGTGGGTCCCCCGCGACGGCGCCGCGTGGCCGGCTGTTTGTCCTGCAGCCGCCTCAGCTGGTGGGCCAGCTCGATGCGGCCGCGATTGATGCGCGACTTGACGGTTCCCTCCGGCAGCCCCAGCTGCTCGGCGATCTCCTGATAGGAGAGCTCCTGCAGGTCCCGAAGCACGACGGCGGTCCGGAGCGTCGCCGGCAGCGCGTGGAGCCCCTGCCGGAGCAGCCCGCGCAGATCCTGGTGCTCCGCGGCGTGATAGGGGCCGCGATCCGAGGATGCCGGCTGCAGGTCCCCCGTATCGACCTCGCGCGCAATCGTCTGCCGTTCCTTCCGCACGCTGCGGTAGTGGTCGATGCAGAGATTGCGGCTGATGCTGATGATCCAGGTCTGAAAGTTCGCGCGGCGATCGAACGTGCTCAGCGCCTTGAAGATCTTCAGGAAGATATCCTGGGTCAGGTCTTCGGCCTCGTCGTGCCTGCCCACGAACTTGTAGGCGACGTTGAACACCTTGCGCCAGTTCTGCTTGACGATGGCTTCCCACGCCGCCTGGTCGCCGCTCAGACACTGCTCGATGAGGCTGTCGGGCGTTGCCGGTTGCCCGGCCGCGGAATCAACGGACATGCGTCATCAGTGTCGAGCCAGCTCGGGTGGGGACAACATCGAATGATATCAGATGGGCGGCGCGAATGTGCGGGCGTCAGCAATTTGACAACCCGGCCAACGGGCTGACCTGTGTCGAGGTTGATGGAGGAACTGCGGTACCCTCTCGAGTTTGTGCAACCGCAACCGGTCGTCGCCGGTCCATTTGTGCCAACGGTCAGCGGGCGGGCCCGTTCTGTTGCCCGAATGCGCTGTCTCCTCGCGCGCAGACCTGCAGGAAGTTCGCTCGAGCGGCGTCGGCAACCTCTCAGGAAGGAGACCTCATCGCTATGCTATAACCCTGTCCCAATCTCCCCTGCGAAGCAGATGCCGCTTCTGTCTCCGCCGATCGGTCAGTCTCTTGAACGGTCAAGGCCTTTTTGTCCCGTCGGCCGTTTGCGCAGCGGCTTCAAGTCACGCAAAGCGGACCGCTGGCCATCGATCGCAGACGTCTCTTGTTTCGGGCCTCGCCACTTTTGCCATCATGAGCGCGGTTCCGGTACGCCGCGTGGTGAAGCCGTCATAGGGGCAGAGCCTTTGCCTTTGCATTTGGACCATCCAGACTCCCTTCCACACAATGAAACATTACCCACGAGGACCCGCGGGCAGCTTCGTCGTGGCGGTTGTGATTGTCGGCGTTGCCTTGATCGCGCTCGTGGCCTCTGATGATCCGACGCAGCGGCACTGGCGCCCGATTGCCGCGCCAGTCATTCCGGCTGTATACCTTTTGGGTTCATTCTTCATCGGCGGCGCCCATGGAATAACACTGACACGGTTTGAACAGGCAGGCGCGATTTCTGGCATCGCGCTCCTCATGTGGTGGGTCCTGATCGAGGGAGGACGACGAGTATTCAGGCGCTTGCGCGGTATCACCAAAGCACGCCGGGCCTGACTGTGCTGGGATCCGAAGGCCGCGTCTCTGGCGTGTCATGTGGCAGGTCGCGTCTGCCGGATCGGTGAAGCGTTAATGGATCGAGCGTAATTCTCTACCTTTGGAGAACAGCATGCGTTCGCGGCAGATTTGGCCTCCATTTCTGGCTCTCTTGGTCCTCCTCGCTCCGTCACTGTCGGCGTTCAAGCCGCAGTATCACGCCAAGATCACCGAGGACGCACTCAAACATGTAACTCACACGATTGGAGGACACTCGCTGCAGTTCACACCTCGCGCAATCGAGGAGATAGTCGCGGCCAATGTCGGTCAGGACAACGGTTGGGAACCCTGTGTAATCGGGGGGTCGCCTCGTTCGCCTTTCGCCGACTCACGTAATCACTTCGACAGCGAGAGATTGGCAGATGCAGCTTCTCTGCTGCGCGATCGTCTGAACGAAGCTCGCGGAAAGTTGAAGCTGAACACCCCCCGGGGACAAGATGCGCGGAAGCTGCTCGGTCAGGTACTCCACGCGCTGCAGGATTACTACGCGCACTCGAACTGCGTCGAGAGGGACCATACCAGTCGCGATGAACGTGATGCTCACCAGCAATTCCTGCATCATCATTCACCATTGATGCTACGGATGATCCGTCACCCGGGAGCGCCGCGAACCGAGCCGTCGCCGGCCAATGGGTGATGGTCGTCGCGCGCCACGAATCGGAACGTCATTACGACCACCATGGTTTTGGCGGAGGTGCTCCTATCGCCGTGGCTTCCGACGGTCGGTGGCGACACAATCGAGCTTCGAAGTACAATTGCCGGACCGGTGACAGGATTCTTCCGCCATGAGGGCACGCTCGTCTGCGACGGCGTTCCGCTCTCCCGCATCGCCCAAACCGAAGGCACGCCGCTCTACGTCTACAGCGCCGCGACGATCGTCGAGCGCTACCGCGCCATCGACGAGGCGTTCGCGTCGTATCCCCACACGCTGCATTACGCGCTGAAGGCGAACTCCATCCTCGCCATTGCCCGGCTACTGCGCAGCCTCGGCAGCAATGTGGACGCGAACTCCGGCGGCGAGATCGATGTGGCGCTGCGGGCGGGCTTCATTCCGCCCCAGATCGTGTTCACCGGCGTCGGGAAGACGCAGGCCGAGCTGGCGCAGGCGATCGACCTGGGTGTGAAGACGATTAACGCGGAGTCGGACGGCGAGCTGGAGCGGATCGACGCGCTCGCCCGCGCGCGGCAGACACGCGCCCGCGTCGCGCTCAGGCTGAATCCCGACATCGATGCGCGCAGCCACCCGCACATCTCCACTGGCCTCCGGACCAACAAGTTCGGCATCCCCCTGGAATGCGCACGGGAGATCGCCCGCCGGTTCGCGAAAAACGACGGCGTCGAGATCGTCGGCCTTCATGTCCATGTCGGGTCGCAGATTACGAATCTCGAGCCGCTCACGCGCGCGGCCCGGGCACTGGTCGCGCTCGCTCGCGAGCTGCAGGACGACGGCGTGCGCATCGAACATCTGGACCTGGGCGGCGGGCTCGGCGTGTCGTACGACGGCACTCCTGTACCGGCCGCCGGCGACTACGCCGACGCGCTCCTCCCCGAGATCCGGCCGTCGGGGCTCGCGCTGATTCTCGAGCCCGGCCGGAACATCATGGCGCCCGCCGGCGCGCTGCTCGCGCGCGTGGTGGACGTCAAGGAGCAGCCCGGCGGCAAGCTGTTCGTCGTGCTCGACGCGGGCATGACGGAATTGATCCGCCCGATGATGTACGACGCCTACCATCGTATCGAGGCTGTCGAACCGTCCACCGCGGACACCATCCTGTGCGACGTCGTCGGCCCGTTGTGCGAAACGAGCGACACACTGGGAAAGGAGCGCCGTCTGCGGCGCCCCGCGGTCGGCGATCTGTTCGCCGTCCTCGATGCGGGGGCGTACGGATCGGTGATGGCGTCCAACTACAACCGCCGGCCGATGCCGGCGGAAGTCCTGGTCCAGGACACCACGTGGTCGGTCATCAGACGGCGACAGACGATCGACGATCTCGTCGCGCTGGAGAGTTGACGGCACGCCGCAACCGAACGAACCCACGGTTGAATGCGATGATCACGATGACACGATGAACACGATGAAAAACGGACTTGTCTCGTCATCGTGTCATCGATTCATCGTGTCCCTCGTGCATGAAGCGTTGTCGCGTTCGGCCTTTTCAGCTCGGGGTTCGACATGTCAGGGTGTCTGATCGCCTTCGAAGGCCTCGATCAGAGCGGCAAGCAGACGCAGGCCGAGGCGCTGCGGGACTACGTCGTGGCCGACGGTCACCCGTGCGAGCTGCTGTCGTTTCCCGACTACGAGACGCCAGTCGGGCGGGAAATCTTCCACGCGCTGCATGGCGAACGTGAGTACGCCGCAGATGTCATGCAGCTCCTGTACATCACGAACCGCTACGAGAAACGGGCGCAGCTCGAGAACTGGCTGTCGGCCGGCACCGTGATCCTCTGCGATCGCTATCTGGCCTCGAGCATCGCGTACGGTGAGGCGCAGGGACTGGACCCTGAGTGGCTCGCCGGCGCGCAGCGCTTCCTCCCGCAGCCCGCGCTCACCATCATGCTCGACATCGCTCCAGAGACGGCCGTTCAGCGCAAGGCCGCGGGCCGCGACCGCTACGAGCGGGATCTCGAGCTGCTGTCGCGCGTGAGGGCCAGCTACAGCCGCCAGGCCGGGCAACCGGGCTGGATCCGTATCGATGGCCAGCGCGGGAAGGACGAGGTCAGCGCCGACGTCATCCGCGCTGCCGCGAAACGACTCTCGCAGCCGTAACCGCGCGCACGTCCACGGCGCCCGCCTCTCGCAACACCTCCGCGCACGACTCGAGCGTCGCGCCGGTCGTGCAGACGTCGTCAACAAGGGCTACGCGGAGCCCAGTCACTGAGGCGCGCCACCGCAGGCGGAACGCTCCACGCACGTTGCGGTGCCGTTGCGCCGCGGGCAGGTCCGTCTGCGACGGGGTCGGCCGGATACGCTTCAGCGCATTGCAGACCGGGAGGCCAATCCCCCGCGCGAGCTCCTCGGCCTGGTTGAAGCCGCGCGCACGCTGGCGCCGCCGGTGAAGAGGTACCGGGACCGCGACGTCCGCGCCGTTCAGCGCGTCCGCGCATTCCCGCCGCATGCGTTCTGCAAGCGGCGCCGCTATCGACCGGCGTCCGCCGTACTTCAGCGCGTGGACGATGGCGCGCAGCGAGCCGTCGTAGTCGCCGATCGCGCGCAGGCAGGAGACGGCCGACGGGCGGCGGCGGCAGCGCGCGCATCGATGCTCTTCAAGGCTGATGACGCGCCAGGATGGGAGCGGATCGCCGCAGTGCGTGCAAAGGGGAGGTGTGAAGTGCGTGATACTGTTCCAGCACCCCACACACACCGGCCCGCGCGTAGGCTCGTCGAGCACCGCCTGGCAGCTCGCACAGCCTGGAGCGAGCCCCACCGCGAGCAGGCCGTCGGCGAGGCTCCGAAGCACGACACCTCCACGCCGCCGAAAGGTGAGAGCTGATAGCGTCTATTCTGTGATTTCGATGCGTTCCGCGTCGCCCCAGAGGCGCTCGAGCGAATAGAACTCGCGCGTCTGCGGCGAGAACACGTGCACGATGAAGTCGAAGTAGTCCATCAGGATCCACTCGGCGCGATCGTAGCCCTCGATGTGGGCAGGTCTGAGCCTTGCCGCCTTCATGGCCTCTTCCACCGCGTCGGCAATCGCCTTGACCTGCCTCCCGCTCTGGCCGGAGCACAGTACGAAAAAGTCGGTGAACGCAGGTGTCCTGCGCAGATCGAGCACGACGACGTTGGTGGCTTTCTTGTCGAGGGCCGCTTTGACCGCTCTGGCGACTTCGCCGGTCAGCCGCTTCGTGCCCACAGTCGTGCTTCGACGCCGCTCAGTCTTGGCCATGCAATTGATCTGCCGCGGGAAGGAGTGACAACGTTCCGCCGTCGGACGGCGCCGAGTAGAGGCGGTGCTTCCGAATGTACGTCTCGACCGCCTCGGGTACCAGACCGGAAATAGATCCGCCGGCGCGCAGCCGTCGTCGAATCTCGGTCGACGACACGTCGGGCGTGGGCGCATTCACGAGGAAAATCACCGTTGCGGACCCCGAAGGCGCACCCGCCACGGGCTTCTGCATCCGATCGGCGAGGGCCGGCAGCGCCGCCTCGAGCGCCACGGCGTCGTGCGGCGGCCGCGACACGACCACGAAGTGGGCCATGTCGAGAACGCCCGGATAGTGGTGCCATGTGGCAATTTCTGCGAACGCATCCGCGCCGGTGATGAAGAAAATCTGCGATGGCGCGAGGCCACGAGCGTGCAGGCGCGTCAACGTGTCGGATGTATACGAGGTGCCAGGCGCGCTGAGCTCCACATCGCTGACCTCGAAGCCGTCGATCGGCAGGACGGCCAGCGCTGCCATCGCGAAGCGGTGGTACCTCGAGGCCACCGGCTGCGTTGGCCGGTGGGGAGGCACGCGCGTGGGCATCACCAGCACCCGGTCGAGCGCGAGGAGACGACGAGCAGCCAGCGCAGCTTCGAGGTGGCCGGCGTGCACCGGATCCAGTGTTCCTCCCAGAATGCCGAGACGCGCGGGTGAGGTCATTCAGGCTGAGGGGCGGGCGGCGCGCGACGCGCCGCGCTCGCGTGCGGCGGCCACCTCGCGCCAGGTTGCTTCGAGGAGCGGATCGAGCCCCTCGCCGGTGGCAGCCGACACAGGGTAGAGCGGAATGCCGATGGACTGCAAATGCTGGTGCAGGCGGGCCAGGCGGTCAGGATCGTCGAGCGCGTCGATCTTGTTCGCCGCGACCAGCAGCGGCTTGTCCACGAGCCGCTCCCCGGACGAATCGCGTCCCGGAAAGAGTTGCAGCTCGCGCATGATCACCGCGAAGTCGTTGACCGGTTCCCGCCCGCTGGCCGAGGAGACATCGACCAGGTGCACGAGGACCTTGGTCCGCTCGAGGTGGCTCAGGAAGCGGTGGCCGAGGCCGTGGCCCGCGTGCGCGCCCTCGATCAACCCGGGAACGTCCGCGACCACGAAGCTCCGATCGCCTGACAACCCGACCACGCCCAGATTCGGCGCGAGCGTCGTGAAGGGATAATCGGCGATTTTGGGCTTCGCCGCCGAGATACGGGAGATCAACGTGGACTTGCCCGCGTTGGGGAATCCCACCAGGCCCACGTCGGCCAGCAGCTTCAGGTGGAGACGGAGGTCTCTTTCTTCACCCGGCAGGCCCGGCTCGGCGCGTCTCGGCGCGCGATTGGTCGCCGTCGCGAAGCGGGCATTGCCGCGTCCGCCCAGGCCGCCCTTTGCCAGCAGCACGCGTTGTCCGTCTTCGGTCAGATCGGCCTTCTCGATCAGCCGTCCGTCCTCGCGAAGATAGATCACGGTGCCCACGGGCACCTGCAAGGCGATGTCGTCGCCGGTACGACCGGTGCGGTTGGATCCTTCGCCGTGAGCGCCGCGGCCCGCTTCGAAGTTCTTCTGAAAACGAAAACTGAGGAGGGTGTTGAGGTTGGCGTTGGCGACCGCGTACACCGAGCCGCCCGGCCCGCCGTCGCCGCCGTTCGGCCCGCCGCGCGGCACGAACTTCTCGCGGCGGAAGCTCATGGCGCCACGGCCGCCGTGTCCCGCGGCGACGTGAATATCGACCTCGTCTACGAACATGGAAAGGCGTATCGGGTCACCAGCGCCCAACCCACCCGATACGGGCTGGCGCTATGCCGATTCGAGCGGGTGGACGCTGATGACGCGCCCGCGCGCACCGTGGTCCTCGAACTTCACGCGTCCGGAAACCTTGGCGAAGAGCGTATCGTCCTTCCCGAGGCCGACGTTCAGCCCCGGCTTGAATCGCCGGCCGCGCTGACGGACGAGAATCGATCCGCCGGACACGACGTTGCCGTCGAATCGCTTCACGCCGAGACGCTGAGCGTTGCTGTCGCGCCCGTTTCTGGAGCTGCCCTGTCCTTTTTTGGAGGCCATAATCGTAAGTGCTGAAGGCTGAATGCTGAATGCTGAATGCTGAATGTTGAAGGCTGAAGGACAGGTGCACTCAGCACCCCCCATTCAGCACTCAGCCTTCAGCCTTCAGCATTTCCTGGTTACCCCACGATGCTCGTGATGCGCACGCGCGTGTAGGCGCTCCGGTGGCCTTTGGTGCGGCGCATCCCCTTGCGGCGCTTCTTCTTGAAGACCCGGATCTTGGGCCCCTGGGACTCGCCGTCCACGACGCCGACGACCTTCACGTTGGCGACGAACGGGGAGCCGGCCAGGACCTCGCCGCCATCCTTTTCGAGCACCAGCACCTGGTCAATGGTGACCTCGTCGCCGGGACTGGCGTCGAAGCGGTCAACAGTGATCACGTCGCCGGGGCTCACCTTCACCTGCCGGCCACCGCTCTGAATGATTGCGAACACGATCGGAACCTCCGCCGGGCCCTCGGATCGGGTGTTTTCCGGCCTTTACAAAGGACTCAGAATACCACGGGGCCGCCCGGCCGGGCAAGAAACGGCCCGATGCGACAACGGCGGTGGTTCCCGCGAAAGCGTTGGTTTTTCTGCGGAGCGATCCTACTTGAGGAGGACCCTCGTGCCGCGGACCTTCTGGGTGCTGAGCGCGTTGAGGAAGCTCGGAATGAGCTTGTCCATCAGCTCGAAGTACGAGGAGAGCGCCGGTGTGTTCTGCTGCGCGCTGTAGAGGACCTCTTCCCTGAACTGCTCGCTGTAGAGCGTCGCGCCGGTGCGGCCGTCGATGAAGATGAACTTGGGCGTCAGGATGAAGCCCTTGCGCTCCATGTACGTGCGGACGGGTGTGACGCGCCGACGGCCGAACTGATCGTAGAACTCGCGGTTCTCGATCACGAAACCATTCTGCTGGTGAGGGGTGAAGAGCACCGTGCCCGTGACGATCAGCGGGTTCTGATACTCCTCGCCGAGCCGCTTCCAGAACTCGGCATCCGCGAAGATGCCCTGAAACCGCTCGAGATCTTTCTCGTTCCGAACCCGCTGTTCCTGGCCGGCGTCGCGCGACTGGGGCTGGTTGACGGGCTGGATTTCAGCCGCCGTCTCTCCTGGGGCGCGATTCGCGATGGCTGGCTGGCCCTGCTTGACCGCGAGTTGGGCCAGGGGCAGCGCTTCGGCTTCGATGACACGCAGTTCCGACTTGCTGCGAAGCTGGCTGCGCAGCAGCCTGACCGTCTCGAGATTCGCATCCACGTCGTCGGTCCCGCCGCCGATGAAACCGGCCACGAGGACGCGCTGGAAGGCAGACACGTCCATCTTCGGCTGGATCGGCGTTTCGATCGGGACCTCGTAGAAGCTCGTGCAGGCGAGCGACCCGCACAGAACCAGGCTAGCGATCGCGGCGGCGCTTCGTGCGGTCATTGATTTCTCTGAAGAGATCGTAGTTCTGCCGGATCAGCATGTTGTCGCGATCGAGATCGACAGCCTTGCTGTAGGCCTCTTCCGCGTTCTCGAAGTCGCCCTGGTGCTCGTAGGCGATCGCCAGGTTATTCCATGCGGCGGCGTAGGTCGGATCGAGTTCGACCGCTTTCTTCCAGCGATACGCGGCTTCCTTCCAGAGGCCGTTCTGCGCCATCTTGATGCCGAACTCGACCTGTCCCTTCGCTTCCGAGCGCGCGTCCGCGTAAACCGCCGTCGCGGAACCTGCGAGAGCCACGGTGAAAATCAGGGCCCTGAAAAGCATGTTGTGGGAATCCCACTATAGCACCGCGGTCTACAGTAGCAAGGACAATCCGTGAAATGCTGAGCAATGCATGTACCAGGGATAGACGGCACTCGTACCGCCAACCGCTCCCGGATCTTTGCCAAATCTGTAAGCCTTCGACGAGTCTCGTAAGCACCGACCCGGCAGCGAGGCGGTTGGACTTCACGCCACTACCTTCTATAATGAGACGCAGAGGGGCCGAGCCGCAGTGCTGCGTTTGCAGGGCTGAGGTTCCGGTCCTTTCTGCTTTCCCGGGCCGACACCCCGCGGGCGCTGGACGGGGTGCAAGGTGGACGTTCAGACCGCGGTGTCGGTGTCCATGCTGGCCGTGGCGCGGGCGCGCGCCTCCGCCGCTTTCAAAGAAATTCGCCACCGGGGAGACATCGACCCACTCGAGGGTGTCCTCGAGGCATGCGAGGTCCCTCCGGAGGCCTGGCGTGCGCTGGTTGCCGGGGCGCGAGAGCGCGCAGTTCGTGCCCTGGACCAGGCTGGTTCGGCCAGGGCCGAGCCGATCGCCATCTTCGACCCGCGATATCCGCCGCTCCTCAGTTGCATTTCCGACCCGCCTCCGGTGCTCTGGGTCCGGGGCGACGCCGAGCGGCTGGCCTCGGTGGCTGTCGCGATCGTGGGATCGCGTGCGGCCACGCCCTACGCGCTCGAAGTCGCCGAACGGCTGGGCGAAGAGCTCGGGGCGCGGGACGTGGCCGTCGTCAGCGGACTGGCTCGCGGTGTGGATTCGGCCGCTCACCGTGGGTGCCTCGCCGGTGGGGGCACCACTCTGGCGATTCTAGGCTCCGGCGTTGATCGCGTGTATCCCAGCGAGCACGAGGAGCTGGCCGTAAATATAGCGAGCAAAGGAGTTGTGGCGAGCGAGCTGGGTCCTGGCGCGGCTCCGCTTCCAGAGCACTTCCCCCTGAGGAATCGAATCATCTCCGGGATCTCCCTCGCCGTTGTCGTCGTCGAAGCCTCGGAAAAGAGCGGATCGTTGATTACTGCTCGCTGCGCGCTCGAACAGGGCCGGGATGTCATGGCCGTGCCGGGAAGTATCCTGTCAGGCCGGAACCGCGGTTCCCACAGCTTGCTGAAGGACGGAGCAAAGGTCGTCGAGACAGCTGACGATATTCTTGAGGAGCTTGGTTGGCCCCTTGCACCGTCTCGCGGGGGCGTGGAGCACAAATCGTTGATTTCAGACCCGTTACTGGCGGCGATGGCCCCGGGCGAGGTTTACAGGCTTGAGGAGCTGATGGCCCTCTCCGGGGTCGCGGGCCATCGACTGCTGCCGCGCCTGACCGAGCTGGAATTGAAGGGTCTGGTCGCCGGAATGGGCAGTGGTCGGTACGCCAGGGTCGTCCGGCCGAAGCACTAGCGAGGTTCCGCCTTGGGGGCGGAGAAGGTCTGGTAAGGTTAGGTCAAGGTATGACAAAGGCATTGGTCGTGGTGGAGTCGCCGGCAAAGGCGAAGACCATCAATAAATATCTGGGCAGGAACTACAAGGTCGTGGCCTCGATGGGGCACGTCCGCGATCTGCCCAAGAGCAGACTCGGCGTGGACATCGAGGAAGGGTTCGAACCCTCCTACGAGGTCATCGAGAGCCGAAAGAAAGTGCTCAAGGACCTCAAGGACGCTGCCAAGGACGCCGAGGAGATTTTCGTCGCGACGGACCCTGACCGCGAAGGCGAGGCCATCGGGTGGCACCTGGCGGAGGAGCTCGGGCGGAGCAACCGGAAGAAGATCCGCCGGCTGATGTTCAACGAGATCACGAAGAAGGGCGTCCTCGCCGCGATGGAGCACCCGACGACCATCAACAAGCAGATGGTGGACGCGCAGCAGGCGCGGCGGGTCCTCGATCGGCTCGTCGGGTACAAGATCAGCCCGCTCCTGTGGGACAAGGTGCGCCGCGGTCTGAGCGCCGGGCGGGTCCAGTCGGTCGCGCTCAAGCTGGTCTGCGATCGCGAGCGCGAAATCGAGCGGTTCGTGCCCGAGGAGTACTGGTACATCACGGCGCACCTGAGGGGACCGCTGCCGCCCGAGTTCGATGCGAGGCTGGTCAAGCGCGGCGGCAACACCCTCAAGATTGGCAACGAAGCGGAAGCCAATGCCGCCCTGTTCGATCTGAAGGACGCCAGCTGGGTCGTCAGCGCGGTCACCACGAAGGAGCGCAAAAAGGGGGCGGTGCCTCCCTTCATTACCAGCAAGCTGCAGCAGGCGTCGCGATTCCCGGTCAAGAAGACGATGATGGTCGCGCAGCAGCTCTACGAGGGGATCGAGCTGCCCGGGGAGGGTGCAGTCGGGCTGATCACCTACATGCGAACCGATTCCACTCGCGTGTCGGAGCAGGCGCTGACCGAGGTGCGCGAGTTCATCGGCCAGCGATACGGCTCGGACTACGTCCCCGAGAAGCCCAACTTCTACCGGGCCAAGGCCGACGCGCAGGACGCGCACGAGGCGATCCGTCCGACGTCGATGCAGTACCATCCCGACGCGGTGCGCGCGCAGCTCACAGCGGATCAGTACTACCTCTACCGCCTGATCTGGAACCGGTTCGTGACGTCGCAGATGCCGCCGGCGACGTTCGACGAAACGACCGTCGACATCGATGCCCTTCCCTCGGTGCCGTCGGCCGAGAGCTATCTCTTCCGGGTCAAGGGGTCCGTCCCCAAGTTCGCCGGCTGGCTGATCGTCTACAACCAGGAAGTCGGGCTCGAGGTCGAGCAGCGGAGTGGGGGTCCGGGTCCCGATGCCGCCGGCCCTGACGAGGAGGATGCGTCCGGCGTCCTGCCGCCGCTCTCGCAAGGTGATCGGCTGGCGCTCCAGGAACTGCGGCCCGAGCAGAAGTTCACGCAGCCGCCGCCGCGCTACAGCGAGGCAACGCTCGTGAAGGCGCTCGAAGAGAATGGGATCGGCCGCCCCAGCACCTACGCCTCGATCATCAGCGTGATCCAGGCACGCGAGTACGTCAACAAGATCGAGGGGCGCTTCAAGCCGACGCAGCTCGGCATGATGCTCGTCGAGAAGCTCCTCAGCCCGGCCTTCGACGACATCCTCGATGTCGAGTACACGCGCAACCTCGAAGAGGATCTCGACAAGATCGAGGCGGGCACCGAGGACTACGAGTCGACGCTGTCGAGCTTCTACAAGAAGTTCGCGAAGGATCTCAAGAAGGCCGCAAAGGAGATGGTCAACCTCAAGGAAGGGGTCGAGCCGGATCCGCCGGTGGCGTGCGACAAGTGCGGCTCGCCGATGGTCATCAAGGCAGGCAGGTTCGGGCTGTTCCTCGCGTGCAGTGCGTATCCGGAGTGCGAGAACACGCGCGAGCTCGAAGCGCCCGAGCCGGGCGCCGAGGGGGAGATCGAGGAGACGTGCGAGAACTGTGGCAAGCCGATGGCGGTCAAGCGCGGCCGGTTCGGGCAGTTCCTGGCGTGCACGGGCTATCCCGAGTGCAAGACGACCAGGAAGATCATCGCGACCAAGCAGGGCCTCACCGCCGCCAGGCCCGATCAGATCCTCGACGAGGCGTGTCCGAAGTGCGGATCGAACCTGGTCCTGAAGCACGGCCGGTTCGGCGAATTCACCGCCTGCAGCAACTACCCTGCGTGCCGGTACGTGAAGCAGAAGTCCACGGGCGTGCTCTGCCCGAAGGACGGCGGCGACGTCGTCGAAAAGAAATCACGCCGCGGCAAGGTCTTCTACGGCTGCGCGAACTACCCCGACTGCGAGTTCACGCTCTGGAAGAAGCCCGTCCCCGAGAAGTGCCCGGACTGCGGCGCGCCGTTCCTCGTCGAGCGCATCACGAAGCGCCACGGCCGTCAGCTGATCTGCACCAACGAGGAGTGCAAGTACGCACGCGACGTTGAGGAGGCGGTGGTGGCGTAGTACTGACACGTATCACGTACGACGTACGTGACAAGTAGCCCGTGACAAGTAGCCCGTGACTACCATCACCATCATCGGCGGCGGTCTCGCCGGCAGCGAGGCGGCCTGGCAGGCCGCCTCCCTCGGGGTTCCCGTCATCCTGCACGAGATGCGTCCGGTGCGGCCGACCGCCGTGCACAAGACCGATCGGCTCGCAGAGCTCGTCTGCAGCAACTCGTTCCGCGGGGACAAGCTCGATAACGCGGTTGGCCTCTTGAAGGAGGAGATGCGGCGGCTCGGCTCCCTCGTGATGCGGGCGGCCGATGCGGCGCGCGTGCCCGCGGGCGCGGCGCTCGCCGTGGATCGCGATGTCTTTTCTCGAACGGTGACCGACGCGCTGGCCTCCCATCCGCTGATCACCCTCGTCAGAGACGAGGTCCCCGCCGTGCCCGGGAACACCGGGGGGCCGGTCATCATCGCCACGGGTCCGCTGACCTCCGACGCGCTGTCGCGCGACATTGCCTCGCGGGTCGGCGGCGATCACCTCTACTTCTACGACGCCATCAGCCCGATAGTCCTCGCAGAGTCGATCGACAGGTCCAGGGTGTTCAGGGCGTCGCGCTGGGGTCGCAGCCTGGGGTCAGGCGCCGCGTCGCGGCCCAACGGCACCCCGACAGGCGGCGCCGGGTCCGCCTGTTCGGTGGACGACGGGGAAGGCGATTACCTCAATTGTCCGCTCACCGAGGACGAGTATCGGCGGTTCTACGAGGCGCTCATGTCGGCCGAGAAGGCATCGCTTCACGAGTTCGACTCCGCGAAGTTCTTCGAAGGATGTCTGCCGATCGAGGTCATGGCCGGGCGGGGAGTAGACACGCTCCGGTTCGGCCCGATGAAGCCAGTGGGCCTCGTCGATCCGCGGACCGGCCGCGAGCCCTACGCCGCCGTGCAGCTCCGCCAGGATAATCTCGCCGGCGATCACTTCAGCCTGGTCGGGTTCCAGACGCAGCTGAAGTGGGGAGAGCAGCCGAAGGTGTTCCGGCTGATTCCCGGGCTGGAGCACGCGGAGTTCGTCCGCTTCGGGATGATCCACCGCAACACCTACATCAACGGTCCTTCCGTCCTGCGCGAAACGTGGCAGACGAAGCAGCGTGACGACCTGTTCTTCGCGGGCCAGATCTCCGGCGTCGAGGGCTACGTGGAGTCGGCGGCCTCCGGTCTCATGGCCGGCCGGAACGCTGCGGCTCTGACGATGGAACAGCCGCTGAGTGTTCCGCCGCGCACGACGGCGATGGGCGCGTTGGCGTTCTACGTCTCCCACGCCAATCCGAGCCACTACGACCCGGCGAACATCACGTTCGGGATCATGGCGACCATCGACGATCGCGGCCTGCCTCGCGCGAGGGCCGCCGACGGCAGACGGCTCACCCGCAAGGAATCCCGCAAGCTCGCCTTGTCGCGTCGCGCCCTTGCCGATCTGGAGGCCTGGACGCAGGATTTGCCCTCCGTTCTGCGCCCGTCGCTGCCCTCCGATCACCGCCAGCCGCAGCCGGTGGGCCGATGAAGGACGCGCTCGCGGAGTTTCTCGACCATCTCCGCCTCAACGAAAACGCCTCGGTCAACACGGTCCGCGCCTACGAAAGCGACCTGACGCAGCTGCTCGCCTTCCTGGCGGCGCGTGCGGGTCGCAGAAGAACGGAACTCGGGACCATCGAGTTCACCCACCATCACATCCGTGAGTTCCTGACCGAGCTTCATCAGCGGGGAAACTCCCGCGCCTCGGCTGCCCGGAAGCTGGCCGCCATCAGGACGTTCGGCAAATACCTTCGACGCGAAGGCGTGCTCGAGGGCGACCCTGCCGCGCTCGTAGGAACCCCGAAGCGGGAGCAGAAGCTGCCGCCGCATCTCGGGGAAGCCGAGATGTCGCGGCTGCTGGAGATGCCGGACGCGTCGCATCCCCTTGGCCGAAGGGATCGCGCGATCCTGGAGCTCTTCTACGCGTCGGGGCTGCGTCTCAGCGAGCTGGTCGGGTTGGACGTAGACGATGTGAATCTGAGCGGGCGAGTGGTGCGCGTGATGGGAAAGGGCGGAAAGGAGCGTCTGGTTCCGTTCAACAGGACCGCGGAGGCCGCCATCCGCGCCTGGCTTCAGGACTGGGAGGCGCTCCGCGGGCTGGCGCTTGTCGAGACCCTCCGGCCCTCGGGCGCGCCGCAACCTCGCAGGCCCCGCGTGGCCAGGCGGGGTGGCCGCGGGACGCGGGACCCGCTGTTTCTCAACTATCAGGGCACGAGGTTGTCGTCGCGCAGCGTGGATCGGCTCGTGAAGCGCTATGTCGCGGCTTGCAGCACGCGTTTCGGCATCAGCCCGCACGCGCTGCGGCACTCGTTTGCGACCCACCTGCTCGAGCGCGGGGCGGATCTGCGGGCCATCCAGGAGCTGCTCGGCCACTCGCGCCTGAGCACCACACAACGCTACACGCACGTCAACGCCGCACAGCTGCTCGAGACCTACCGGAAGGCGCACCCGAAGGCGTAACGGTGAAATGCTGAATGCTGAATGCTGAGTGCTGAATGAAATGTCGCAACTGAATGCCGATTGTCGAATCATTCAGCATTCAGCATTCAGCATTCAGCATTCAGCATTCAGCATTTCTTCTAGCTCGCAATGCTATCGGGCAGCGGCGGCCGGCGTCCCCGGGCGTAGTCGATGCCGAGCGTCTTGATCTTGTAGTTCATCACGCGCGGGCTGATCGACAGCAGCTCGGCGGCGTCCTTCTGCACCCAGTTCGACATCTTCAGCGCTTCGACGAGCGCCTGCCGCTCGATTTCCTCGAGCGCGATGCCGGTCGGGGGGATCTTCACGACCGGGGTCGCATCGCCCGACGGCTGCGTCGTCGACAGCTCGCCGAGCCGGAGGTCGGACCCGGTGAGCTGCGGACCATCGGACAGCAGCACCGCCCGCTCGATCGCGTTCTCGAGCTCGCGGATGTTGCCCGGCCAGTTGTAGCGCATCAGCAGCTTCTGGGCGTCGGGCGACAAGCCCTCGAGCCGCTTCTTCAACTCGCCCGCAAACCGCTTCAGGAAGAAGTTGGCGAGCTGCCCGATGTCGTCCTTCCGCTCGCGGAGCGGCGGCATGTCGATCGACACCACGTTCAGCCGGTAGTAGAGGTCCTCGCGGAACCCTCCGGCGGCCACCATCTGCGGCAGGTTGCGGTTGGTCGCGGCGATGACCCGCACGTCCACGCGAAGCGTGCGCGTGCCGCCCAGCCGCTCGAACTCGTGCTCCTGGAGGACGCGCAGGATCTTCGCCTGCGTGTTGGCGCTCATGTCGCCGACCTCGTCGAGGAACAACGTGCCGCCGTCGGCCTGCTCGAAGCGGCCGACCCGCTGCTTGTCCGCGCCCGTGAACGCGCCTTTCTCGTGCCCGAACAGCTCCGACTCGAGGAGGTTTTCCTGGAGCGCGGCGCAGTTCACTTTCACGAAGTTGCGTCCGGAGCGAAGCGAGTTGTGGTGAATCGCGCCCGCGATGAGCTCTTTGCCGGTGCCCGTCTCCCCGCGGATCAGCACCGTCGTGTTGCTCTTGGCGACCTTCTTGACGATCGAGAGCACAGATTGCAGCGCGCCGCTGGCCCCGACGATCCGGTCGAAGTCGTAGATGTCCTGCTGCGTGTGCCGGAGGTACTCGATTTCGTGCTTGAGACGGCGGTGCTCGATGGCCTTCTCGACCTTGAGCTCCATCTCCTCGATCTCGAACGGCTTCTGCACGTAGTCGAAGGCGCCGATCTTCATCGCTTCGACGGCCGTGTGCACGGACCCGAACGCCGTCATCAGGATCACCGCGGTGGTGGGATGCATCGACTTCGCCGTGCGCAGCACGTCGAGGCCGTCGCTGCCGCCCATCTTCAGATCGCTGAGGACGACGTCGTACTGTCCTTCGTGGAGCTTCTCGATCGCCACGTTGCCGTTGGGCGCCTCATCCACTTCGTGATGCGCGTCCGACAGCGCGCGGACAATGCCGCGCCGCAGCGAATCGTGATCGTCAGCCACCAGAATACGGCCCATGCTCTCTGCCCTCACAGTATCGAACCGACTTTAGTTGCTCTCATGTCCCGGACTACCCAAACAACTGGTGATTCCCCGACACCGGCAACGTCACTCGGAAATGCGCGCCGCCGCCAGGCCTTGGCCGCACGTCGATCCGGCCGTCGTGGGCGTCCACGATCTTGCGCACGATGGCGAGCCCCAGGCCGGAGCCTTGCGGCTTGGTCGTGAAAAACGGGCTGAAGATCCGGTCGATCACGTCCGCCGGCACGCCCGGGCCATCGTCCTGCACGTCAACCTGGATCGAAGGCCCGGAGTGGCCTTCGCCGGCCAGGGATTCTTCCTCGGCGAGCTGGAGCGCCGTCAGCGAGACCGAGCCATGCCCCGAGAGTGCCTCGAAGGCATTCGTCATCAGATTGGTGAACAACTGGCGCAGCTGGTGCGGATCGCCCTGGATCGGCGCGAGATCGGCCGGCAACCCGACGTCCACCCGCACGTCGCCGCGAGACACGTGACTCTCGGCGAGGCCGATGGCGTCGCGCACGACGTCGGCGAGCGCGATCCGCTCGACCTGCAGGCGGATCGGCCGGACGAACTCGAGCACTTCGAGCACGATGGCGTTGGCCATCTTCGCTTCTTTGATGATGTCGCCGAGGATCGACTGCGCGTCCTGGGAATCGGGAAGCTGCCGCTTGAGGAGGCCGGCCATCACTTCGATGCCGGCGAGCGGGTTCTTGACCTCGTGGGCAATGGCGGCCGCCATCTCGCCGAGCGCGGCCAGGCGATCGCGGAGCCGCTCGCGCTCTTCGAGCTGCTCGACGCGCGTCAGGTCCTTGAAGAACAGCGTGGCGCCCGTCAGCAGTCCCTGCGCGTCGAGAACCTGCGACAACGTGTAGCCGATGACCTTGCCGCTGCCCTTCAGCCGGAGCTCCGCGCGATTGGGCAGGTGCGACAGTTCGAAGGCACCAGCCACGATTCGGGCGACTTCCGGCTGGTCCTGCAGGACCAGCGAGAACGGCTGGCCGATGTCTTCGGGCCTGGGCCGGAGCCCCAGGATCCTGTAGGCGACCTCGTTCATGACGGCCACGCGGCCGTCGGCAGTGACGGCCAGCACACCGTTGCGCAGGTTCCAGACGAGGTCGCGGTAAAAGGTAGCCGGAGCCACGTCAGCATCGACGGGCGCCGCAAGTGGTTTCCGGATCGAAGGGGTGGACCGCCGCCCTATCGCCCGTTCTTTCGACATAGATTCGAGGGGGGCCGGACGGACGCGGCCCGTCGCACCCGCAGTGGCCGGGTCTGCGGCGGGCACATCAGCTGGCAATATTGTAAGCGCCCGATCCTGTTCAGCCAAGCTGCTTTCCATGTTGGAGTTACGAGATGGTTTGCCATCTCCCCCCGTACCACCGGGAGCGCCCACGGGCGGGGCAGTCCGCTGGCCGGCCCGCACCTCCAGTGGAGGACTCCGGCCAGCAGGGGCAAAGGATGTACCCCGTGGTAGCCGACGGAAGTGATTGGATTCGCTGGCGTTTTGGACGAGAAGGGCGTGCGGCGAGCCGAGGCGGCGTTACAGATTTGACACTCGATTACGATTCTGTCTGCAGCGCCTCCCACTGGTTCATCAAGTCGCCGACCTCCCACATCAGGGCCTGGTGCCGGTCGATCAGCGGCCTGGCCGCCTCGCGGTCGTCGTAAAAGCCGGGCCGTGCCATCGAGGTTTCGATGTCCTTGATGGCCTGCTCGCGATCGGCGATGCGGGCCTCGAGGTCCTCGAGCCGCTTCCGCCGGGTGTCTTCGGTCTTTCGCCGGCGCCGGGCCTGTGCTTCCTGCCGCTTCCGCTCCTCGTACGAGATCGGCGGGTCGGCCGCGACGGCCCTGCCGGTTGGCTGCTTCGCCGCGGCCGGTTTGGGCCGCGGCGGATCGGGCACCGGTTGCGTGGCGGCTGCCAATTCGCGCTGTTTGCGGCTCCAGAGAAACTCTTCGTAGTTACCCGGATACACGAGCGCCTTGCCCGAGCCGATCTCGATGACCTTCGTGGCGAGCCTGTCGACGAAGTACCGGTCGTGCGAGACGAAGATCAGGGTGCCGCCGAAGTCCTCGAGCGCCTCGAGCAGGACATCCTTCGAGTCGAGATCGAGGTGATTGGTCGGCTCGTCGAGCAGGAGCGTGTTGGAGGGGCGGAGCAGCATCCGCGCGACCGCGAGCCGTGTCCGTTCCCCTCCCGACAACACGCGCACCGGCTTGTCGACGTCGTCGCCCGAAAAGAGGAACCCGCCGAGGATGTTGCGAATGTTCGGCACCATGTGCAGGGGCGCGTCGCCGGCGAGCGTCTGGTAGACCGTCAGCGCCGGATCCAGGCGCGTGGCTTCGTCCTGCGCGAAGTACTGCATGACGACCTGGTGCCCCTCGGTCCGCGTGCCGCGATCCGGTGCCTCCACGCCCGAGAGCATCCGCATGAGCGTCGACTTGCCCGCGCCGTTCGGTCCGATGAGCGCGATACGATCGCCTCGCTCGATGTGGAGGTCCACGCCGTCGAACACCCGGCGCGCGCCGTAAGCCTTCGAGATGCTCCGCAGGTCGAGGACGGTCCGGCCGCTCTTCGCGCAGGCGGGGAACGAGAAGTGGACACGCTTGCGTTCGGGCGGGATCTCGATCGGCACGATCTTCTCGAGCATCTTGATCCGGCTCTGGACCTGGGCTGCTTTCGTCGCCTGGTAACGGAAGCGATTGATGAACGCTTCCATGCGGGCGATCTCATCGTCCTGATCGCGCTTCTGCTGTCGCAACCGCTCCATGCGCGCGTCGCGTTCTTTCAGATATCCGCTGTAGTTGCCGACGTAGTCAGTGAGCTTGCGGAGGCCGATCTCGGTGATGCGGGTCACCACCGCGTCGAGAAAGAACCGATCGTGCGAGACCAGGATGACCGCGTGCGGATAGGCAGCGAGGTACTCTTCGAGCCAGTTCCTGGCCTCGAGGTCCAGGTGGTTCGTGGGCTCGTCGAGCAACAGCAGTCCGGGCCGGGTGAGGAGCAGATTGGCCAGCGCGATACGCATCTGCCAGCCGCCCGAGAAAGTCTCGCTCGGCTTGTGCAGGTCGTCGGCGGAGAAGCCGAGACCCCGCAGGACCGTATTGATCTTGAGATCGATGCTGTAGCCTTCGAGCCGGCGGAATTCTTCCTGCAACTCGCTGTACCGGCCGAGCATCGCCACGTGCTCCGACTCGGGAAGCATGTCGTCTCCAAGACGTTCTTCGAGGGCGGAGATCTCCGATCGCATGTCCAGCAGCGGCTTGAACGCGAGGCCGGCCTCCTCGAGCAGCGAGCGCCCGCCGTGCGTCAGGCCGTCCTGTGGGAGGTACCCGATCGTCAGACCGAACGGCTTGATGACCGATCCGGTGTCGGGCTCGTCGAGGCCGGCGAGCATCCTGAGTAGGGTGGTCTTGCCGGCGCCGTTGGGCCCGCTGAGACCCACACGCTCGCCGTCGTCTATCTGCCAGTTGACGGAGTCGAGGAGGACGCGGTCACCGAACGACTTGCTGAGAGACGAAAGTTGAATCATTCCCTGCGAAATCAGGTGGGAGCTTCCGAGCAGGCCGCGAGGGGCCGTGGCAGCGACTACCCTCGATCGTAGCACACCACGGTGATTCGACCGGGCCATTCGCGGCGACCGCCAAGGTATGCGACGCGGCGACTTTGATCTGCCCTGTGGCGGTAGATCACGCCCGCACGTCGAGATCGGCTGCGCCGTGCTTCGCTGGCCCCCGCCGACCGGGTCGAATTTTGCCCGTTTTCTGACGGCATCCGCCAACCGACGCGGCACGGGTGCGGTCGGCATGATCCTGGTAATCATCGAGCGTCATGGCGCTCCCCAGCGTGCTCGTGGCCGCTGTCCTGTCCGCGGTCACGGCAATGGTCCAGTCTCCACTCGCGACCGCCTCGGTCCCGGCCACTGTCCGGGTTGAAGAACGGATCTCGTTGAGCGTATCGACGGGAGTGCTCCAATTCGTCGTGGAACACGGTGCGTCGCAGGCGACGGCCGGTATCGACTTCAGTGCCGGCGTGCGGGCCATCCCCGGTCGCGACGTCCAACTCATTGCGGAGCCTCTGGGTGAGCTCGAAAGGACGGGAGGCACTCCTGCGCTCGGCGGTGAACTGCACTTCGCCGGCGAGGGGGACGGGACGTTGAGCGGTGTGCTACCGTCGGACGGATCGTGCATCGTAGCCCGCTGGGCCGGTGGGGGACTGCGGCGCGGCCGAATCCTCTTCACGCTGCAGGGCGCCGCTCCCGGCGTCTATTCGATTCCCGTACGGCTGTCGGTCAGCGTGCAGTGATGACGCGAAGGTTCGTGCCCAGCCGCTTTTCGAGCACGCGCGCTTCCTGTTCTGCCGCCTCCTGAGTCTCGAACAACCCGACCCGGACCTCGTACCCGGCATTCGTAGTCGTTCCAGCCGGTTGCACCAGATAGGCCGCGAAGCCGGCGGTCCGCAATTCTTCCACGAGGACGGTGCCACTGGCAGCATCGCCGAACCACGCGATCCGAATCGCGAATGGTGCTGTCGCGGCCGGCGGCTCGGGTGCTCGCCGGCGCGGAAACACTCGCCGGATCTCGGGCCGTTCCTGGAGCCTGACCAGAAAGACCGTTTCGGGCGCGGGCGCGTGCATCCCGATGGTCAATTCGACCGACGCCGGCCCGATGATCGTCGAATCCTCCGGGAGTGACTCGGGCAGGAGCGACACGGTGTGTGCTCCGCTAGGGACCGCGTCGAACCGGAATTGCCCGCCCCGGACCTTTTCCGTGCGCGTGCCACCATCGAGCACCAGCACGGCGTCCTCGACGGCCGTATCATCCTGGTCCAGGATCCCGTTCTCGTTGAGGTCGCGCACCACGTGTCCGCCGAGCGATCCGAGCGGGACGAGCCCGAACACCAGCCGGCGCGTTTCGCCGCGGCGCAGGTCGACCTGCACCTGCGGGACCTGAGGGGCATCGAAGTCCACGGGAAGCGACGGGATATCGATGCCGATCTGCAGCAGTCCGATGGGGACGTTGAGGAATGCGAATTCTCCGGCGCGTGACGTGCTGGTTTCGGCGAGGCTCGCGATCCGGATCGGAATGTGTTCGAGAGGCAGCTCGCCCGGTTCCTGCAGCCCGTTTCCGTTCCAGTCGGCGTACACCAGGCCTTCGATGGCGCCGGTTCCCCCGTAGCGCGCCATCGGTCCCAGCAAGGATCGCGAGGCATGCGTCGGGCCCATTGGAAAGCTGCGGGTGATGCGC
Organism: Vicinamibacterales bacterium; assembly: GCA_035711845.1. GTDB lineage: Bacteria > Acidobacteriota > Vicinamibacteria > Vicinamibacterales > 2-12-FULL-66-21 > DASTBU01. Next base: position 70,446 of record DASTBU010000062.1, on the reverse strand, counting down.
ACACTCGATCGCATCAGCCATGAGTCGAGCCCGTCGTTCGATCCCGTGAACGGCCGATCGGCGTAGACACTGAGGGCCACGGTCAAATTGGGCCGAATCTCGCCATTCAAGCCCAGGCTGAACGACCGCTGCGGAACGCTGCGGTCAGTCGTGATATCCACGTTGTGGCTGGCGAGCGCTTCGGCCCGGAACCAGAGGCTGCGTTGAAGCACCCTGGACTGCGCGCCGCCGCCGAACTGCCAGAACGTGTCGCCCCCGCCGTTGCGCATCGTGTTCCGCCTGCCGGTGGCCGAGCTGAACAGCTGGACGTTCCTCGTCAGGTTGACGAATGCGAGTCCGGAGCCCTCGTTCTGCCTGTAGGTGCCCGCCTGGTAATCGGATTCGACGTTGTCGCGCCGGGCGAAGCGGGCGAAGGCGCTCATGGGCCCCAGGGTGGTTTGCCACTCGGCGCTCATCACGCCCGTGTCGCTCACCCGCGTCAGGGACGCCCCGAGGAGACGGGTTCGCCTGTCTCCCTGTTCGACTCGCAGCGCCGCGCTCGAGCGGCCACCGAGCGGAATGCGCACGCCGCCAAAGCTCCGGCTCCCGGCGGTGGGTCCCCTGTTCGGCCGTACCAGCCGATCGAGGTTCGCGCGGAATGACTCCCAGCCGCCGAAGAGCCGGATTCGCCGAAAGACATCGTATTCGCCGGCGGCATACCAGGTCTGCCGGTCCGCGAGCGGCTGCGCGAGGATCGGCAGCTCCCCGGGCGAGAAGCGCGATGCGTTCGCCTGGAGCCAGCCTCGCGCGAGCAGGAGGCTCGCACCGGTCAGGACCGAGCCGTCCGTCTGTGAGTCGGTCGCATCGCGGCGTCGATACGTCACGACGCTTCCGTCGGCGACGAGATGCACGGCGGGTGTGAGGATGAATCGTGCCCCCCCGCCCGCCTGATCGCTGTCGGCAATCGTGAACGTGAACTCGCGGAGATCGCGCGTACGGATCCGGGACGCGCGGGCCGTCACCTGCAATCGGTCGGACAGCTCTCGGCTCCCGCGCGCGATGATCAGATCCTGGTCGAGTGTTTCCGTGTCGGTTCCGAAGATGTTCCGCGTCGCCGTGGCGCGCCCTGCCATCACCGCGACGGCCGTACGCTTCGTCGACGCCTGCGCGGAGAAGCCCGAGAAGTTGACGGCAGGCGTGTAGAGGTTCCGGAGCTGGTAATCGCCGCGCGAGGTCGAAAAGAAAGAGTCACCTGCCTCGAACGTGTAGGCCACGCCTCCATGGTGGAAGTCCCGCAGGGACACGAAGGCACGGCCAACGTGCGGCAGGTCGTCGCGGGTCGTTCCACGAATCTCGATCTGGAGCGTCCCGAATCTGGTACCGGGTCGCAGCCAGCTCACACCAACGTCCGGCTCGAACGTCGCCTGCGTGCCGATCCGGGCCGGGTCGCCGTTGAGGCTGTGAGCGGCTCCTGTGATGTGGATCGCGCCCTGCTGCGCTGAAACGGCGCCTGGAACCAGCAGCACGCCGCACGCCGCCAGTGCGCGCAGGCGCATGGGTTATTTGATCACTTCCAGGCTGGTTTCGCCCACCACCAGGGCCGGCATGCCCAGATCCAGCCGGAGCTCGACCCTGTAGTTCCCTGCGACCAGCGATGCCACCTTCTCGCCTGCCCGGATGACCAGTTCGCGCTCGCTTTCGGGCAGGATCGGCACGTTGGGGACGATCAGCTCCGCAATCGCGATACCCGACCGGTCGTAGAGTTTCAACGTCCCCCTGGTCCTGACCGTGTGGCGTCCGCCGTTCTTCAACGCCGCGACAATCTGAGTCTCGTCGGCGGCGCCCCGTACCTGCAGGTTCGTCATTTCGACCGCCGGCGCCGGTGTCCCGACGCTCACGTAGATCAGCGTGGCGATACGGCTGCGAAGGATGACGTGTCGGCTGCCCGAGGGATCTTCGGGCGTCTCCGGCAGGAACTCGAAGAGGAGCGCAGTTCGATATCCCGCGGGCTCCGCAGCAGCCGGGACGTCGATCGTGAATCGGACGGTGCCTTCCTTGCCGGCGTCCAGCGTGAATTCCGGCGGCGCGAAGCGCACCCAGGCCGCGGCCGCATACGGCCGTCCGGCCGCCGTCGCATCGAACTGCGGTGCGCCATCCCTCGTCAGGTGCCAATCCGCGAGCGTCGTCCGCACCCGCACCCGCTCGGCGCCGGGGTTCCGGATGGTGACGGCCTGGGTGTGAGTGCCACCTGGCTCGACCTTGATCTCCACGCGCAGCGGTGACGCCTCGATTGCCGTCTGGGCGGACGCCGATCCGAAGCCGATGCCGGCCGAGAGCGTCAGCACCACAACCACCGCTCGGCAGATCACGGCGTGCTCAGCGTGAAGACGAGCACCTGTGTATAGATCCCTGCATCGTACGACCATGAGTTCGTCAGCCTGAAAATGATGGTGCCGGTCGAGGGGGACGGCACGCTTCCTACCCCTGTAGCAACCGTCTGTACGACCGCCTTGCTCAGCGTTCCATTCCGAAAAGGGGGCGCGGGCGTCGCTGTCCAACTGACCGCCGAAATATCGATCGTCGATCCGCCGGTATCGAGGTCCCCGTTCGCCTGCACCGTCAGCGCCCATGTCTCCTCGTTGTTCTGCCGCACGCGGTAGTTGACGGCAACCGGCGTCGAACTCGCGACCGGCATCGCATCGGGATCGCCGGCCTGGATGACGATCGCGCTCGGGTCCACCGACAGCTCCAGCCGCTGCGCGGCGGCGGGCGTTGCCGCGGCGCACAGAGTCAGGATCCCGATCCCGATTCCTGCTCTCGTGCGCAAGAAGATCACGGCATGCTCACCGTGTAGACGAGGGTCACGCTGTAGGTTCCCGGCGGGTGCGTCCAGCTGTTCTGGAATGCGAAGCTCTGCGCGCCGGTCCGGACACCCGATCCGGTCCACGCCGCGACCAGCTGCGGCGAGGCGCGGCTCAGCACGCCCGACAGGAACCCGTTGCCGTCGCCGGACCAGGTGATCAGCGAGGCCGGCAAGGTGCTCATTCCCGATCGCAAATCGTCTGACGCCTGCACCGTCAGGACGACCTGCGCATTCCTGCTCGCCCTCGCCTTGGCCGTGACGTCGACGCCGGGCGATCCGGGCACGAGCGGAACCGAGTCCGGATCGGCATCCGGAAACACCAGCGTCGTGGAACTGAAGGTGATGCGCGCCTGGCTGCCGACATTCACGCTCAGCGACACCGATGCGCTCTGGGGTCCCGTGACGGGCGGCTGCCCCAGCAGAAAGGCCAGCAGGAACGGTTCGTAGCACATGGAAGAACGCTGACGCCGGCTTCCGCCTGGGCGGAAAGCCGGCATCCGGCACTCTTCGTTATCGGCTAGGGGATCGCCAGCGTGTAGGTCAGGACGACGACGTGCGTGCCCGGGGCGTACGTCCAGGAGTTCGGCATGCTGTAGGTCTGCGTGCCGGTGTGGTTGGCGGCGCCCGTCCAGGTCGCGACCTGGGTGGCCGACGTCGACATCGTGCCGTTCGCGTTGAAGCCCGTTCCCGTGGCCGTCCAGGTCATCCCCGCGACCGGGATCGTGCTGGTGCCGTTGACCGTGTCGAAGAACGCATTGTTCGAGGCCACGGTGACCTCGAGGGTATCGGTCGGCGCCACGCGCGCACGGGCGGTCACCGATACATCGGGCGACACGAGGGTGGGGATCGTATCGGGATCCGCATCCGCGAACGAAACGGGGCCGGACAGAATAAGGCGCGCCTGACTGGTCACGGTGATGGTCGCGTTAATCTGCTCGGTCGCGAGGGTCGTCTGCGCGCTGGCCGCGCGGGCACACACCAGCAGCGCGACAGCCGTTACTGCCGTCCAGACTGCTTTCTTCATTTCAACACCACTCCACTTTCGGGGCGCACCTTGATGACTTCCCCCAGGATCCGCCGGGCGCACCTCGTCGGCGGGGATCTGTGAAGTCATATCAAAACGCACTTGATACGACTTTATATGACATTGTGTTCCACTGTAAGCTCGGCCATGTCGTGGGTCAAGGCGCTTTGCAGCGTGGCGCACCCGGGCCGCAGGAATTCGATGCAGAAGCGTGCAGTTCTGCGCAGGGATGCGCTGGGTAGCTATTCGCCGAGCGCTTTGGCTGCAGCGGCCAGCACGCGGGGCACGCGAAACGGTTTGGTGAGATACCCCGACACCCCGAGGTTCACGGCCTCGATCGCGCTCGCCTCGGACGAATACCCGGTGATGATGACGACCGGAATGTCGGGACGCAGCCGGCGTCCCTCCCGAATCACGGTCAGCCCATCGACGCCCGGCATCTTCAGGTCGGTGATCAGGAGATCGTAGGGGGCTATTCGCAGCCGGTCGAGGGCGGTGCGGCCATCGGGTGCGAGATCCACGTCGTAATCGGCCAGCGCGAGCGTCTTCGAGAGCAGATCGCGGATGCTGGCCTCGTCGTCCACGACGAGGATGCGCGGCCGGCTGGTGGCCGGCGCGGGCAGGCGGGCCGCGCTGCCGACAGCCCGTGCGCTTCGAGGCCGCTGCGTTTCCAGCCAGGCGTCGATGTCGCGCTTCCGGAAGCGCCACTGCCGTCCGACGCGCACGGCGGGAATCCGGCCGGCCTTGATGAGGCGGTACACGGTTCGAAGGTTGACCTGGAGGTACTCGAGTACTTCTTCGGTCGTCAGAAATCCTTCGTCCTGCATCGCGAGTGAACTTTACATGACTTCAGCGCTCGAGGGCAGAGTAATTCTGAGCACGGCTCCACCGCCCGGGGCGTTTGCCGCCTGGATCGTCCCCCCGTGCTCCTGGACAATCCCGTAGGTGATGGCCAGTCCCAGCCCGGTTCCCTGACCGACGTCCTTGGTCGTGAAGAACGGATCGAAAATGCGGGGCAGCGCGTCGCCCGGGATCCCGGCGCCACTGTCGCGAACGGTCAGGATCACCTGACCGGCCCGCGATTCGGCGCTCGTCTCGATCGTGCCGCTCGTACCGGCCGCCGCGATGGCGTGTTCGGCGTTGATGATGATGTTGACGAACGCCTGCTGCAGCAGCAGCGGATCGCCGGTGACCCACGGGACCGGCTCGGGGAAGCGGCGCACGACCTCGATCCCCGCGCGTTCCAGCGCGGTGCGACGGCTGGCCAGGGCCCGGGCGAGGATTCGGTCGACGCGCAGGCGGCGGCGCTTCATGCGGCGGGATCCCGTGAACACGAGCAGGTTGCGGACGATGCGGCTGGCACGCTCGGCTTCGCGGAAGATCCGGCGCAGTTCCGACCGGACCGGGTGCGCCTCGACGTTGTGCGCGATCAGCAACTCGAGGTGGCCGATGATCCCCTGGAGCGGGTTGTTCATCTCGTGGGCGATTCCTGCAACGAACTGACCGAGCGCCGCGAGCTTCTCGGATTGCGCGAGCCTGGCGCGGAGCGCCTCGCGATCGGCCTCGAGCCGGCTCTGCGACGTGATGTCGGTGGCCACCAGCACACGGCCGACGGCCTCCCCGTCCTGATTGATGAGCGGCGCGACAGCGATCGAGAAGATTCCGGGCAGCGGGTGGCCCTCGAATGTCCGCTCTCTGAGAGCCGTCCCCGCTCTGCCGTCCGCGGTATCCCGATCGCCCGATCCGATGGCCCAGGCCGCAATCTCATCGCCGACGATCTCGGCGAGGCCGCGATCGAGCGCTTCCTGTCTCGGGCGCGACAGGCGAGTGACGCACGCATCGTTGACCTGCACGACGCGCATCGCGCTGTCGGTCACGATCACGAGGTCGGCCAGTGAATTGAAGGTGTCCTCGAGGAGCCTGCGCTGCCGGTACACCTCGTCGAGCAACTGCACGTTCTCGATGCCCGCCGCGAGATGCCGGCCCAGCTCGTGGCTGAGCTCGATCAGGTGCTCGTCGTCGACGGTGGCGGCACCCTCCACGATCAGCGTCCCCAGGGCGCGCCTCCATCCACGCAGCGGCGCGATCAGCAATCGCGTCGATCCGTCGGCGACGATGCGCGGCCGTTCGGAGCGCAGGCCGTCGGCGGGAAGCGAGCTGTCGTCCACGTCCACGCGGGCGCCGCATTCCTGGCCCGGGTCCGACGATGCCGTGAGAACGAGCTGGCGGGCGCGACGATCGTGCAGCCAGATGGTGGTCCGGTTGGTGCCGAGGAGCACGTTCGCTTCGTGCGCCACGATTTCGAGCGCAGGCGCGAGGCTGGCGGAGGATCGCACGCCGCGCCCGAAGACGAGCGAAAGCTCTCGCATCCGGCGATGGAACGATCCTTCGCGCTCCAGGCGGGACCACTCGAGCACGATGCCGAACTCGACCGCCGCGCGCGCCGCCGCTTCGATGGCGTCGGCCGGCGGGCCGGCTGGCGAGGTCACGATCAGGATCGTGGGACGCCGCGCGAGCGGGATGGGAACGAGCAGCGCATCGGACGCGCCAAGTTGTTCCCGGAGTGGCGGCGCCGCGGCCAGGCTGACGATTCGCGGGCCCGCCCGGGCCAGCTCGGTCAGGGCGCGGGCCGCATCGCCTCGCAGCAACGGCGTGTCGAGTGCTGGAAACCCGCGTCCCGAAGAGCCGACGTACCCACCCGACGATCCGGTTGATTCGAGCACGACGGACCGGGTTCCGTCCGTGGCAGCCAGGAGCTCTCGATGGAGTTCCGGCAGCAGATCGCCCAGCCGGGTCCCGCGCGCAAGGGCGCGGGCCAGGGTGGAGAATGGTGTGGTGGGGCTCATGCGCTGGGGGCCCGGTCATTCTAAAATGTTGAAGGCAAAAGGTAAAATGGCGACAGACCGCTGCACTGGCCCGGTCGTCTAAATCTGTGAACGGCGGGCGGCACGGAAGCCCGGGCGCTCTGTTACTGGCAGAGGGCGCCCCCGACGAACGTCTTCGATGACAACCGACGAAGAGCTGGTCGCCCGCTCGCGAGGGGGCGATCTCGACAGCTTCAACCAGCTCGTGCTGCGCTGGGAGCGCCCTATCTATGCGCTCGCCTATCGGGTCATCGGACGCGAGGAAGATGCGCGCGACGTTGCACAGGACGCCTTTCTGCGGGCCTTCCGGAGCCTCCACGGCTTCAAGGGTCAGGCGAAGTTCTCTTCCTGGCTCTACCGGATTACGCTCAACCTATGTCGCGACTGGATGCGCCGCCAGCGGCGGGCGCCGTTCGCGCAGGCGCCCGAAGGGATCGACCTGATCGAGCTCGCGACGGAAAGCACCCCCGCCGAGTCGATCGAGGATCTGGTATCGCGGAAGGAACTGGGACGTGCGGTGGCCACGGCCATGTCGATGCTCCCCGAGGAACAGCGGACCGCGATCATCCTGAAGGAGTACCACGGCCTCACGTTTCAGGAGATTGCGGATCTCCAGGGCTGTCCGCTGAGCACCGTCAAGACCCGCCTGTATCAGGGGCTCACCGTGCTCCGCCGTCAGCTCGAGCAGGCGGGTGTGGAAAGTATTTTTGGAGTGGAGCGGCAGCGTGCCGTAGTGCGAAGGTTCCGCTCGCCGCAAAATGATCGAACTTGATTGAGGTCGATGACGATGTGCGATAAGGAACTCCTCGTCTCGTATCTGTACGACGAGCTGCAGGGCCCGGAACGGAAGGCTTTCCAGCACCACCTGGTGTCCTGTCGCGACTGCCAGCAGGAGGTGCAGGGACTGCGGGCCACGCGCTCGCACCTGGAATCGTGGCCGGTGCCCGAGCCGGCATTGGGGCTCCAGCTGCCGGCTGCCGAGGCCGTCGCGCGGTCGCGATTCCGCATGTCACCTGCGTGGGGCATCGCGGCTGCCGCGGTGCTCGTCCTCGCGATTGCGTCGGCAGTGGCGAACCTCGAGATCACCGCAGGCACCGAGGGTCTCACGATCCGGACCGGCTGGAGTCGCGCCGGATCGGTGCCGCCCGCGGGCGCAGCGGCCGATGCCGCGTCGCGCCAGGATGTCGTGGCGATTCAGCAGCGTGTGCGCGAGCTCGAAGCGGCGCTCGCCGCGCAGGCGCAGACGCCCGCAGCGACGCCGGTCAGTCTTGCTTCCGGCAGCGGCGCGCCCGCCGCGGATCTCTTGCGCAATCCAGAGCTGGTTCGCCGCGTCCGACAGTGGATCAGCGAGAGCGAGCAGCGACAGCAGCAGATGCTCGCCGCCCGTCTGGTGCAGGCGATGCGGGAGGTGCAGGCAGAGCACAGTACGGATCTCGTGCGCCTGGAGCAGGCGATCAATCGCAGCCAGGGCCTGTGGAACGATGAAGTCTTCAGGCAGCGCGAAGAAATGAAGCAGTTCTACCGGATCGTGAACTCGCAGCAGCCGCAGAGATAGGCCCTTATGCGGCTCGAACGAGAATTTCGTACCGCACCGAGAGCCGCATGACGGACTAGGCGCGCCACGGGCACGAGGGGGGGCCGGCCCGCCGTCGCCGACGCGTATGGGACCGGGCTTTGGCGAGTCTCGCCGGAGCCTTGGCGAAGGCGGACGGGGCGAAGCCCCCCGATCTAATCAGAGGGGTGTGAACGTGACCACAGCAGTACTCATCGCGCTTGCGATGGCGGCAGGCGGCCTCGCGCCGCAGGCACCGGCCCAGCTCGTGTCGACGCCGCCGATCGCGGTCCAGCAGGCGGAGCAGTCGGAACGGCCGCAAGTGGAACGCGCACCGGAGCAGAGCGCGGCGTTCACTCAGAAGCGCCGCAATCAGATCCAGCTGATGGAAGGCGTGCTCGCGCGCGCGGGCTCGATCGCGGCCGAGGCCTTCGGCCACCAGTTGCAGCAGGTCGAGCCCGGAATGACCGTCACAATCGGCCAGTCGCGCGCCCGCGGATTCGTCCTTGAAGGACATGGGATTTTCTTCGACGTCGAAGTGCCCGAGCTGAGAGGCACGGTCGTCTGGTCCCAGATGATGATGCAGCGCGATCTGGAGCTGACCAACGCGCTCGCGTTGTTGCAGCGTGCCCTGCAGGAGATGCCCGAGGGTCCAAGCCGCCAGCAGGCGCAGCGCGCCGTGCAGGTTCTCGCTGCCCAGACCGGCCCGGTCCAGCAGAACCGCTCCCGCGGCGATGCCCAGGATCCCGCAATTCGGGTCAACGAAGCGGCGAACGTGAGCGAACCGACCGACCCCGCGGCTCCGACTCCCTCGGTCGCAGTGGCAAAGGATCCAAGCAGGGCTTATCGGGACACGGTTCAGCGCGAGTTGATCGACGCCATGCTCGATCACAGCCTCGCCATGGATCTCGGGCCTGACGAATGGCTGATCGTGGCAGCCAGGGTCAGCGAAGCCGGGCAGCGCGGGCAGACATTGATGATGAGGGCCCTGGGGAGCGACCTCGCGATCTATGCGGCGGACAAGTCCCGTCGGGGTGAGATTCGCGGCAAGGTGGAGGTCCGGGTCTTCTGATCTACAATCCCCGGATGTTCAGGCCAGCCGCAGCCAGCCGGCAATCCGGACGATCCCGTCGCGGGGTAGGAGCGCTCGCCCTGACACTCTTGCTCCTCGCTCCGTCGGGCGCATCCTTCGGCTGCGGGTCCCAGGTGAACCTGAAGGAGGCGCTCGCCGTCATCGATTTCCGCGGCGGCTGGTACGACGCCGGGATCGTGAACGGCAAGAACAAGCTCGTGCCGAGCGCCGAGTTCCGTCTCGAAAAGAAGACCGACGATCGGGTCGGGCCCGTGGCGCTGAGCATCCTGTTCAAGCGCCTGGAAGGTGGCGTCGAGCAGGATTTCGAAGACGTCTTCCTCCAGCGCGTGGAATTCACAGACAGCAATCGTACGACGCTGCTCAAGGTTCGACCCGAGGCAGGTTACACGGGCGAGGCGCCGCAGACGCGCCAGCAGATGCTGGAGAACAGCAACTTCGTCGATGTGCGCGCGATCATCTTCGTCAGGCAGGGCGCGACCTGGATCGAGCTCGCCCGCCTCGACCTTCCCCGCTCGCTGATCATCGAGTAGCGGCACGTCATCTTGGTGCCGCCATCTTCCACCCCCAGGCCCGCGACGCGCGACCACCATCCCGCGGTACGCGCGGCGCAGGCGGCGGACGCGCCGGCATCGGCGCGCGCGCCCGCGACAGGCGAGAGCGACGGGGGCGGACCGTCGCTCGTGCGGCGGCTCGGTCCGGCCGACGCGGCCGCGGTCATCGTGTCGAACGTCATCGGCGGCGGGATCCTGTTCACGCCGCCCCTCGTCGCCGCGATGATTCCGAACCCGTGGCTCTTCGTGGGCGTCTGGGCGATCGGCGGCGCCCTGGCGTTTGCGGGCGCGATGGCGTACGCCGAGCTCGCGGCGCTCAGGCCGCGCGCGGGCGGCGAGTATGTGTACCTCCGCGCGGCGTACGGAAACGTCGCCGCGTTCCTGACCGGCTGGACGTCGTTCGTCGCCGGCTTCTCGGGCGCGATCGCGGCAAGCTCGGTGTTTCTCGCCGTCTATCTCGACCGGTTCATTCCGGGCGCGGGCGATCCGACGCCGCTCTTCACGATCGCGATTCCCTGGATTCCGCTCGTGTTCTCGCGCCAGGCGGGGGTTGCGCTGGCGACGATCGCCCTGATGTCGTGGATTCACCTGCGCGGCGTCGGCCCCGGACGCATTGTCGGCAACATCCTCGCGACGCTGAAGGTCCTCGCCCTCCTGGTGTTCATCGCGCTCGGGTTCTCGTTCGGCGCCGGATCGTCGGCGAATCTGCAGCAGACCGCCGGGCAGGTGACGGTGACGGCCTGGCTGTTCGCGTTGATCCCGGTGATGTTCGCGTATTCGGGCTGGAACGCGGCGTCGTACATCGCTGAGGAGATCCGCGATCCCGGCAGAAACGTGCCGCGCGCGCTCGCGTTCGGCACGGTGGCAGTGATCGCGATCTACGTGCTGCTCAACCTGCTCTACCTGTTCGTGCTCCCCGTCGGGCAGCTCGCGAAGGTGGAGGGCAGCGTCCTGGACGTGATCGGCGATCGTCTCTTCGGGCCGCTCGCCGGCAACATCATGGGCCTGGTGTCGATCATCAGCCTTGCCGCGAGCATCAGCGCCAACGTCTTCGCCGGGCCGCGCGTGTACTTCGCCATGGCACGCGACGGTCTCTTTCTGCCTGCGGCCGCCCGCGTGCATCCGCGCTACAGGACGCCCGCGACGGCGATCGTCGCGCAGGCGAGCTGGAGCAGCCTGCTCGTGCTCTCGGGCGGCGGCAACGCGCTCACCACCTACACCGGCTTCTCGATCGTCCTGTTCGCTGGCGTCGCGGTCGCTGCGGTATTCGTGCTTCGCAGACGCGAGCCGGACGCGCCGCGGCCGTTCCGGGCGCTGGGCTATCCCGTCGCGCCCGCGATTTTCGTGATTGCAGCCGTTTTGATCGTCGCCAATGCGATTTGGACGGACCTGGTGGCGCCCATCATGCGCGGTACCGCCTGGGGGCCGTCGGCCGTCGGGCTGATGGTCATCGCCCTCGGGCTCCCGCTCTATTACGTCTTCGCGCGCAGCGTGAAAAAGGAACGCTGAGGGGTCAGAGGCTGACGTACAAAACTAAAGGCTGAAGTGAGTTCTACTTCAGCCTTCAACGTTCGGCCTTCAGCCTTCAGCCTTCAGCCTTTCTACTTGATCGGCTGCAGTTCGCCCTTGTAGGTGACCGTTTCGCCCGGCGTGATCAACACGTCGATCTGCACGGGTTCGTACCCGTCTGCCTTGATCTCGACGCGGTGGCCGCCGCCGTCGAGCGTCAGCTTCTGGAACGTGCCGTCGAAGCTATCCACCACACCGACGAAGTATCCGTCCACGAAGACCTGCGCGTCGCGGGGCTTGACTTTCAATCGCAAGGAACCGGCGTCGCGGTAGGTCTGGCTGTAGCCACCGCTCCCGGAGTAGCCGTACCCGCCCCCGTATCCGCCGCCGTAGCCACCGCCATAGCCGTACCCGTACCCGTACGGGTCGTACCCGAAACCGCCGTACCAGAACGGGTCGTAATAGAGGTAACCCAGCCCGTACCCGAGCCCCGATCCGTAGAACCCGTAGGGATTGTAGTACGGACGATAAATGTAATAAACGTCGCCGGGCCGGAACGAGGACGGCCGCCGCTCGGTGGCGACGCCGGTGGCCGGGTTGTCGCCGCGCGGCCGACTGTTGACCGGGACGGCGCGGCGGTCAGATGCGGCGCGGCGATCGGAGGACGACGAGGACGATCCCACGCGGGCAGGCGCACTGACGGAACCCGCATCGCGGCTCGTCCTTCCGTTGCTTCCGCTGCTCGCCGACTCGCCGCGTGGTACCGCGCGACGGCCGCTGGCTTCGCCGCTGCTGCCCCGGCGGGGCGCGCGCTCCTGCGCTGCGGCCACACCCGCTCTACCGGATGAGGACGGCGCCGATGGGCTGGAGGAGGATCCCATCGAGCCGCCGCCACTCATCCCGCCGCCACTCGAACTGCTGCCACTCGCCGTGCTGCCTGCGGGAGCACCGCTACTTCCAGATCCGCCGCGCGGCACGGCCGACCCCGTACGTTCCCCGCCCGAGGAGCGCGAACCCGGTCCGCCGGAGCGCGGGTTCTCTTGGGCCAGCGCCGGCGCGGCGCTCAGCGCGAACGCGAAAGCCACGGCGCCGACCGTAAACCTGTGACGCATCATCTGAGGCTCCTCGAAAACGAGAGATGTAGATCTCTGAGCCTGAAGAAAGCAACGATTCTGCCAGGCCTGCCCGGTCGCGCCGCCCGATATCGGGCCATTCTACGCCAATTGACGCCTGTTGTCCTGTCCAATTCAGAGGTCAGCCGTCATGATCTAAGGACACGGGGTCCCTTGTCCCTTGGTCCCTGAGTCCTTGGTCCCTAGTCCGTCGGTCCCTGGTCCTGGGTCCCCTCAGTCCAGGTCGAGGACCAGGGACCGAGGACCAGGGACGAGGACTTAGGGACCAAGGACCCAGGGACCAAGGGACCGAGGGACTATTTGATAGACTCCGAAGAGGTGTTGAAGGCGACGACAGTGCTGGCGGTTCGGCATCGCGGCCAGACGGTGATGGCGAGCGACGGCCAGGTGACGTTTGGCGACACGATCGTCAAGCAGACCGCCCGCAAGATCCGCCGGCTGTATAACGACCGGATTCTGGCCGGCTTTGCCGGGTCGGCGGCTGATTCCTTTGCCCTGTTCTCGCGGTTCGAGGCCAAGCTGGAGCAGTATCGCGGCAATCTCGAACGATCGGCCGTCGAGCTGGCGAAGGATTGGCGAACCGACCGCTTGCTCCGGCGCCTCGAGGCGATGCTGATCGTCATGGACGCCAAGACAACGTATCTGCTCTCCGGAAACGGCGATCTCATCGAGCCCGACGATGGCATCATAGCGATCGGGTCCGGGGGAGCGTATGCGTCGGCGGCCGCCAAGGCGCTGGCGCGTCATACCGAGCTCGACGCCCGGCAGATTGCGGCCGAAGCCATGGCCATTGCAGCCGACATCTGCATCTATACGAACGCCTCGATTACCATCGAAGTGCTGTAGCGGTACATGCCCATCTACCTTCCTGAAAGCACTGCCTCCACCATTCAGGCGTTGACGCCGCGTCAGATCGTCGGAGAGCTCGACAAGCACGTGATCGGCCAGACCAGGGCCAAGCGCGCCGTCGCCATCGCCCTGCGCAACCGCATGCGGCGCCAGAAGCTCCCCGCGGAAATGGCCGAAGAAGTGGCGCCGAAGAACATCCTGATGATCGGCCCGACGGGTGTGGGAAAGACCGAAATCGCCCGCCGCCTGGCGCGGCTGGCGCAGTCGCCGTTCATCAAGGTCGAGGCGTCGAAGTTCACCGAGGTCGGCTACGTAGGCCGCGACGTCGAGTCGATGGTCCGCGACCTTGTGGAGCTCGCGGTCGACATGATTCGTGAGGAGCGGCTCGTGGAAGTGCGTGAGAAGGGGCGCCAGGCCGCAGAAGAGCGCATCCTCGATTTGCTGCTCCCGCCCCTGCCTTCGGCAGCCGACTACGACGAGCAGGCGTCCGCCATCCGCGACCAGGCGCAGCGCACGCGCGAGAAGCTGCGGGAGCAGCTTCGCGAGGGCCGCCTCGATCAGAAGCACGTCGAAGTCGAGGTCCGCGAAAAGACGTTTCCGTCCTTCGAGATCATCGCCGGATCCTCGGTGGAGGAAATCGACATCAACGTCAAGGACATGCTGCCGGGCCTCTTCCAGGGCAGGACGAAGAAGCGCAAGCTGCGGGTGCCGGAAGCGCTCGAGGTGCTGACGCAGGAGGAGGAACAGAAGCTCATCGACATGGACACGGTCGCGCGCGCGGCCGTGGATCGCGTGCAGCAATCCGGGATCATCTTCATCGACGAGATCGACAAGGTCGCCGGCCGCGAGGGCGGGCACGGGCCCGACGTGAGCCGCGAGGGCGTGCAGCGCGACATCCTGCCCATCGTCGAGGGCACGACGGTGAACACGAAGTACGGGATGGTCAAGACCGATCACATCCTGTTCATCGCCGCCGGCGCGTTCCACGTCTCGAAGCCGTCGGATCTGATTCCCGAACTGCAGGGCCGCTTTCCCATTCGCGTCGAGCTCGAGGCGCTCAGCCGGGAGGACTTCGTGCGCATCCTCACCGAGCCGAAGAGCGCGCTGATCAAGCAGTACACGGCGCTCCTCTCGACCGAGGGCGTCTCGGTCCGGTTCACGGACGGCGCCATCCAGCGCATCGCGGACTTTGCGACGATCGTCAACGAGCGAACGGAGAACATCGGCGCCCGCCGGCTGCACACCGTGATGGAGAAGCTGCTCGACGAGGTATCCTTCGACGCGCCGGACCTGCAGGAGAAGAGCGTGACCATTGACGACGCCTACGTGGAGCGCACGCTCGCCGACATCGTCGGCAACGAAGATCTGTCGCGCTACATCCTGTGATCGACCTGCGCATTGAGTGGATTCCGCTGCAGCGGGTTCTCTGGGCCGGCGGGCTCGCAGCATTGATCGCCGCCGGGTGCGGAAAGAAGGGGCCGCCCCTGGCGCCGCTGCGTCTCGTGCCGGCGCCCGCAGTCGACATCGTGGCCCGCCGCATCGAATCTGACGTGGAGCTCCGGTTCACGCTTCCGACCAGGAATCAGAACGGACCGGGGCCCGTCGCGCTCGATCGTGTCGAGGTCTACGCCATCACTGTCGCGCCGGGCGCGCCGACGGTTCCCAATCAGGATTTGCTGGCGAAGGAGCGGCTGGTGGGAACGGTTCAGGTGAAGCCAGCCCCGGAGGAAGGCGAGCCGGAGCCGCCCCTCGACCCCTCCGACACACGCCCCGCACCCGGCGACCGTGCGGTTTTCATCGAAGAGCTGACCGCGCACAAGCTCGAGCCTGTCGCGATCGAGCCGGCAGCCGCAGGCCGGGGGGCCGGTTCCGCGCAGAACGTCGACGAGAAAGGCCTGGGCGGACGTGGAGAGCAGACGCTGCCACCGGTTGCCGGCGTGCCCGCGGCAGCTGGAAGGGACAGCGCGGAGAGCGCCTCCGCGTTCCCCGTGCGCGTCTATGCGCTGCGCGGCGTCACGCGAGGTGGGAGACCGGGGCCGCCCGCGCAGCGTGTGGCTGTGCCGCTCCTGCCGCCGCCGGCGCCGCCAGGCGGGATCGATGTCAAGTTCACCGAGAAGCTGTTTCTGATCACCTGGATTCCGCCGGTCGAGGGGTCAGGAGCGGCCCTGTCCTTCAACGTCTATCCGTCGGCGGAGGACCGGCTGGCGTTGAACGAGAAGCCACTCACGGCGGCCGCCTTCGAGCTCGGTCCGGTGAGCTTCGGCGACGAGCGATGTTTCGCGGTGCGCAGCGTGCAGACCGTGCAGAACATCGCAATCGAGAGCGCCGCGCCCGAACCGGCGTGCGCCACACCGCGCGACATCTTCCCGCCGGCCGCCCCGAAGGGCCTGCAGGTCGTTGCGGGCCCCGACGGCGTCAGTCTCAGCTGGGACCCGAATATCGAGCCCGATCTGGCGGGCTACGTGGTCTTGCGCGGCGAAGCGCCGGGTGACACACTTCAGCCGCTCATGGCCGAGCCCATTCGCGAGCCGAACCACCGCGACACCTCGGTGCAGTCGGGTGTGCGATACGTGTACGCGCTCGTCGCTGTGGACAAGGCCAGCCCGCCCAACACCAGCGCTCAGTCCGGGCGCCAGGAAGTGACTGCGAGATGAGACGTTTCTACAGAATCCTGCACAAGGGAACCGCGCGACACGTCGTCGAAGAGGACGGCAGGTGGCGGTTGATCGACGGCGACATCTTCGGATCCTATGAGCTCGGCGAGCCCGTCGGCTCCAGCGGCCACAGGCTGCTGCCGCCGATCGTGCCGTCCAAGATCGTTGCCGTGGGGCTGAACTACAAGGATCATGCGGCCGAGCAGCACAAGCCGCTGCCGGCCGAGCCGATGATCTTCATCAAGCCGTCCACCGCGGTGATCGGCCCGGGGGATCCAATCGTCATTCCCGAAGGTGTCGGCCGCGTCGATCACGAGGCTGAGGTGGGCGTCGTCATCGGCGCGCAGGCCTGGCGCGTTGGGCCGAACGATGCGCACCGTTACGTGTTCGGGCTGACGTGCGTCAACGATGTGACCGCGCGGGAATTGCAGGCCAGGGACGTCCAGTACACGCGCGCGAAGGGGTTCGACACGTTCGCGCCCATCGGGCCGTGTATCGCGAGCGGACTCGACTATCACTCGACCGGCGGCATCGCCGTCGAAGGATGGGTCAACGACACGCGGCGGCAGTCGTCGTCCACGCGCGAGCTGATCTTTTCAATCGATCGGCTCGTCGCCTTCATCTCGTCGGTCATGACGCTGCTGCCCGGCGATATCATCTCGACCGGCACGCCGGCGGGAATCGGGCCCATTCAGCCCGGCGATCGTGTCACGATAAAGGTGGAGGGGGTCGGCGAGCTGTCGAACCCCGTCGGCCTGGCGGTTCGGGCGGCGCCGCTGGCGTCATAGAGGCCTCGACCCGTCAGGACTTGCGCAATCGAGTCAAGGTTGTCGGGTCGAGGCGGTCCGAACGTCTGCCCCGCCGAAGCGCAAGACGCGAGGGCGGGCAATTCACGCAATTCTGGCGTGTTGGCAATTCCGGGGGTTGCACCATGAAGCTGTTCATTGATTCCGGAAATCTGAAGGAGATCGAAGCGCTGGTGCCGCTCGGCATCATCGATGGCATTACCACCAATCCGTCGCTGCTGGCCAAAGAAGGCGGCGATTATCGAGGCATCCTCAAGAGGATCTGTCAGATCGTGAAGGGGCCGACGAGCGCCGAGGTGGTCGCCACCGACGCCGAGGGGATGATCCGCGAGGGGCGCGACCTCGCCGGGATCGACGAGCACATCGTGGTCAAGGTGCCGTTCACGAAGGAAGGCGTCAAGGCCTGCAAGGCGCTCTCGTCGGAAGCCATTCGCGTCAACGTCACGCTGGTCTTCTCTCCTACACAGGCGCTCATCGCCGCGAAGGTCGGCGCCACGTTCGTCAGTCCGTTCGTCGGCCGGCTCGACGACATCGCAACCTCGGGGATGGCGCTGGTCGGCGAAATCGTCGACATCTACGAGAACTACGAGTTCTCCACGGAGATTCTGGTCGCCTCCGTCCGGCACCCGATTCACATCGTCGAAGCGGCGCGCATGGGCGCCGACATCTGCACCTGTCCGGCGGCCGTGATCGACTCGATGTTCAAGCACCCGCTGACCGACATCGGGCTCGAGAAATTCCTCAAGGACTGGGAAAAGGCGCAGGCCGTCAAAGCCTGATGGATCCGCTGAAGTATCTCGAAGAACTGGAGCGCCGTGCCGCGCTCGGCGGCGGCGAGGACCGCCTGAAACGACAGCACGAGGCCGGAAAGCTGACCGCGCGCGAGCGCATCGACCTGCTGTTCGATCCGGGGAGCTTCGACGAGGTCGACAGGCTGGTCACGCACCGCTGCCTCGACTTCGGCATGGGCGAGCAGATCATCCCGGGCGACGGCGTCGTGGCCGGAGTGGGACGCGTCGGTGGCCGCCCGGTCTACGCCTTCGCCCAGGACTTCACGGTGTTCGGCGGGTCGCTGTCGGAGACGAACGCGGCCAAGATCGTGAAGATCATGGATCTCGCGATGAAAATGGGCGCGCCGGTCGTCGGGCTGAACGACTCGGGCGGCGCGCGCATCCAGGAAGGCGTGCTCTCGCTCGGCGGATACGCGGACATCTTCCTCAGGAACACGATGGCATCGGGCGTCGTGCCGCAGATCTCCGCCATCATGGGCCCCTGCGCGGGCGGTGCGGTCTACTCGCCGGCGATCACCGATTTCAACATCATGGTCCAGGGCACGAGCTACATGTTCGTGACGGGGCCCGATGTCATTCGGACCGTCACGCACGAGGAGGTCACGAAGGAACAGCTCGGCGGGGCGGCGACCCACAACGAGATGAGCGGCGTTGCGCACTTCTCGGTCGCCGACGATCGCGAGTGCCTGCAACTCATTCGCGAGCTGCTCGGCTATCTGCCCTCGAACAACCTCGACTCGCCGCCGCGCCACGATTCGCCCGATCCGATCGATCGCGAGGACGAGGCACTCGATCGGCTCGTACCGGCCTCTGCCAACCAGCCCTACGACATGCACGATCTGATTCAGTCGGTAGCCGACGACGGCGGGTTCCTGGAAGTCCACCGGCACTACGCGCGCAACGTCATCGTCGGCTTCGCGCGGCTCGGCGGGCGCAGCGTCGGGATCGTCGCGAATCAGCCCGCGCACCTGGCCGGGACGCTCGACATCGATGCGTCGGTGAAGGCGGCGCGGTTCGTCCGTTTCTGCGACGCGTTCAATATTCCGCTGGTCACCTTCGAGGACGTTCCCGGCTTCCTCCCGGGTACGCGCCAGGAATACGGCGGCATCATCCGTCATGGCGCCAAGCTGCTGTTTGCGTTCGCCGAAGCCACCGTGCCGAAGGTGACGGTGATCACGCGCAAGGCGTACGGCGGCGCCTACTGCGTGATGTCGAGCAAGCACATCCGAACGGATGTGAACTTCGCGTGGCCGACGGCCGAAATCGCCGTGATGGGGCCCGAGGGCGCGGTGAACATCCTTTATAAGAGGGAGCTCGAGGGTGCCGCGGACCCCTCGGAACTCCGCGCACAGAAGGTCGCGGAATTCCGGGAAAAGTTCGCCAACCCTTACGTCGCCGCCTCGCGGGGCTTCATAGACGAGGTGATCCGGCCCCGCCAGACCCGCACGCGCCTGATCGCGGCGCTCGCCAGGCTCGAGACCAAACGCGACAGGAACCCGCCCAGGAAGCACGGCAATATTCCGCTCTGACGGCGCGCGCGGCGCATCTGCGCCCCTGACGGTCGAGATCAGCCAGCTTCAGAAGGATGAGATTCGCGGTCCGCGGATGCGGACGCCCTGGGTGATGGTAACCGTCTCGGCACGGCCGACAATGTCCGATTCCCACCCCCCAACGGGCGAGCACGATATCGACGTCGGTGGCATCGCCGAGCAGGATGTGCACGACCCCGCCGAGGGGGTCGTCCTGGTCTCCGCGCCTGGGGTCGACGACGGCCCCTGCCAGCGCTTCAACCCACTGGAGAACGGGCTCGCGTGTCGGTGGTTCGGGCGCGCGGTCGGCAGAAGCTCGATCTCCATCAAGAACTCACGAACGATGGATTGCGCGCCACGTCGGCGCGGCCACCTGCGCTGGCAGCGCCGGATGACCCTGTCAATCCGCGGCGCCCTGCCGTCGTTCGGGAATTTCGTTCGTCCCTCCTTTCTGATCGTTCGGCAAACTCCTGAGCCCTTACCTCCGTCGAATACCCCAATCCCCAAGGAGGGGTACGACTGTGATCATGCAGTGGATGTCGGACTTCCGTCACGCCTGGCGGGCGCTCCTCCGCACCCCGGGCTTTCTCGTCACCTCCGTCGCCACCCTCGCGCTCGCCATCGGAGCGGTGGTCGGAATGTTCAGCGTCGTCAACACCGTCCTGCTCCGGCCGCTGCCCTTCCCCGACGCGGATCGCCTCGTCGTTGTAGCGGGCACGGCGCCCGGGTCGGACCTTCCCGAGCGCTTCGGCCTCGGTCCCGAGTTCTACCTGCATTACAGGGAGCACTCGAAGCTTCTCGACGGCATCTTCCTGTTCGGTGGAGGGACCTCGACGCTGCGGACGGAGGATCGTGTCGAACGGATCCCGATGGCGTGGCCGACAAACGACATCTACGCCACGCTCGGCGTGCGCCCGCAGGTCGGGCGCCTCCCGACGCCCGACGAAGATCGTGTCGTGCTGATCAGCGACCAGCTCTGGACCAGCTGGTTCGGTCGCGATCCCGCGGTAGTCGGAAAGATGTACTTCATCTCGGGGGAGATGCGTCAAGTCATAGGCGTCATGCCGCCGGAGTTCAGCTTTCCGAGCGACGGGACGCTGCTCTGGGTGGCCGGCGAGTTCCGAGCCGCCGATGTTCGCCCCGGCCAACTCGGCGCCCCAGTGGTCGCGCGCATGAAGTCCGGGGTCACGCGCGAGCAGGTCGCTGTCGAGCTCACGAGGCTCTCGAAGGAGCTCCCGGGGCGCTTCGGCGGCCCCCCCAACTACGCCCGGCTCATCGAGCGGCACAGTGCGGTCGTGGAGCCGCTGCTCGACCGCCTCGTGGGCCCGACCGCCCGCACGTCCCTGTGGGTGCTGCTGGGCGCAGTTGCGGTCGTGATGCTCATCGCCTGCGCCAACGTCGCGAATCTCTTCCTGGTCCGCGCCGAGGGGCGGCGCCGCGACCTGGCGGTGCGCCGCGCGATTGGTGCGTCGCGCACGCAGCTCGTCCGGCTGCAGATGGCAGAGGCGTTCCTCGTGGCGCTGCCGGCGGGCGTGCTGGCCGTGATCCTCAGCGCGTTGACGCTGCCGCTCTTCCTGCGCGCCGCCCCCGAAGGCATCCCCCGCCTCGGCCTCGTCGGGCTCGACCTGTCCACGCTGGCCGCCGCGTTCGCGCTCGTGGTGCTCGCCGCGCTGGCCTGTGGTGCCGTACCAGCGCTCCACGCATCGTCGCCGGATCTCGCTCGCCTTCGCGAGGGGTCCCGCGGCAGCACCGGCCGCCGCCACCTGGGGCGTGATGCGCTCGTCGTGGGACAGACGGCCCTCGCGCTGGTGCTGCTCATCGGCTCCGCGCTGCTGGTGCAGAGCTTTCAGCGGCTGCGCACCGTCGATCCCGGCTACGACACCGCCGACATCTACACCTTCCAGTTCGCGCCGGAACAGGCGCACCTCACCGACGGGCCGAGCTGGGGACGCCTCCATCTGGACGTCATGGACCGCCTGCGCGCCCTTCCCGGCGTGACCGCCGTGGGAGTCGTCAACAACATCCCGCTCGACGAAGGAACGGGCGCGGGGCGGTTCGTCACCGAGGCGATGGACCCGGACGGCAGCGGAGCGCTGCTCGATCAGAACTTCACCGGCGGCGATTACTTCCGCGTCATGGGGATCGACCTGCTGCGGGGACGCCCGTTCACACCCGATGAAGCGATCACGCCGAACAGCAACGTCATCATCAGCCGGTCGGCGGCTGCGCGGCTCTGGCCCGATCAGGATCCGCTCGGACAGCGGATTCGTCGCGCCGCGGCCCCGGCGCAGTGGTTCACCGTGGTCGGCGTGGTGGAGGATGTGAAACAGGACGACTGGCGGGACGCCGGTGAAGCCATCGTGTACTTCCCGCTGACGGGACCGACGCCGGCCGCGTGGGGGATGGGATCGCCCGCCTATGTCGTCAAGTCGCCGCGCGCCGCGAGCCTGGTCCAGGAGGTGCGCGAGCTCGTGCGGCAGGTGGCGCCGGAAGCGCCAGTGTACCGCGAATTCACCATGGAGTTCCTGGCGCAGCGGTCCCTGGTGCAGCTGTCGTTCACGATGCTGACGCTCGGCGTCATCTCGGTGCTCGCGATGATCCTGGGCGCCGTCGGGTTGTACGGCGTGCTGTCGTACGTGGTCGCCGAGCGGACGCGGGAGATCGGCGTCCGCATGGCGCTCGGCGCCACAGCCGGCGCGGTGCGGCGGCTGGTGGTCTCGCAGGGGGCGAAGGTGGTGTTGATCGGCACCGTCGTCGGAATCGCGGCGGCGCTGGCGTCGACGCGCCTCCTGGAAGCGCTGCTGTACGAGGTCAGCGCGCTGGAGCCCGCCGTGTTCGTCGCCATGGCGATCATGATGATGGGTATCGGAATGCTGGCGAGCTACGTGCCAGCGCGCCGCGCGAGCCGCGTGGATCCGATCGAGTCGCTGCGCATCGACTAACGGCCGCTATAATCCAAACAGCGCCTCATTGTTCCGCGAGCACCAGCGACGGGCTGGCGGCTATTGGGGACGACACAAGTCAGGAGCTGGCGTTGATGAATATTCGTGTGGCTGTCGTCGTGGTGCCGCTCGTCATGGGCCTGGTGCCCGTTGCGAGCGCGCAGGGGGTCGAGGGCGTACGATCGGTGAGCGTGTCGGTGGGGACTGGTCTCGGCCTCGGCGGTAACGTGATCGAGGAAGGGGTTGGAACGATCGAAGGAACGCCGGCCGTGTTCGTCGAGCAGGCATACAGCAATCACTTCAGCGACGGGTTGCGTGTGCGATTCCTCGGCAGTTACGGCCTCGACTACAACAAGGAAGCGGTCGTCAGTTTTGCGTACGCACGATTCAACGGCACCGAACGGATCACAGGCTCCGTTGGCGGCTTTCCCCTGTACACGCGATTCTCGAATGGCGACGCGTTCGACATCGATGGCGGTCTCCGCTACTACTTCCTTCCAGAAGGGCCCACGCGCACCTATGTGGGGGGGCTCATCGGGCTCCGATTCCTGCAGTCCACCGACGTCACGATCCGGATCCCGGAACTCGGGCTGACGCTGGCCGATCAGCCGTACTTCAAGTCGTCCACGCTGTTCTTCATCGGAGCTGACGCGGGCGTGAGCCGCGACCTGTCCGACACGCTGTCGATCGGCGCGGAGATGGGAATTCGCTTCCATGGCAAGCCGGGCGCCGAGGCCATCTTCGACGATCCCGCGCTCGCGGTCGTCAACGACACAGGCAGCCGCTGGTCGCTCCCGATCAGCGCGTTCCTCGCGGTGCGCTTCTGATGCGGGCGCACTGGCTCGGTCTGTTCGCTGGAGCGCTCATCGCTGCAGCTCCCATCGGTCCCATGTCGGCAGGGCAGGCGCCGGCGTCACAGCAGCCGACGCCGTCCGCGTCGCTGCAGCAGATCTCGCAGGACGTGGACAGCCCGGACGCGAGCGTACGGCGCAGGGCGCTCGGATCGCTGCGCGAACACGGCGGGCCGGAGGCGCTCCCACTGCTGGCCCGGCTCATCGTTGACGAGGAGGTCGGGATTCGTGAAGGCGCGATTGCTCTTGTCGCGCGCATCTACGTCGAGTCGCCGGGCGGGCGAGGTGGACGCAGTCCGAAAGACGCCTTCGAACTGGCGCCGATAGGGATCACACCCTGGCCGGTTCCACCGGATCTCCAGCGGGCGCTCGTGCGCGCCCTCGCCGACGAGTACCCCTCCGTGCGGCAGGATTCCGCATACACGCTCGCGATCGTTGCGGCGCGGCCGCTGCCAGAATCGGCCGGGTTCGAGCTGCTTGCCTCGTTGAGCGACCGCGACCCGAATGTGAGGATTGCCGCCGCCAGGGCCCTCGGACGCCTGCGGGTGCGGGAGGCCGGCGCACCCCTGGTCGGACGCGTCAACGACCAGGTGCTCGACGTCCGGCTTGCGGCGATGCGCGCGTTGGGCGACCTCCGCGAGACAGGCGCCGTGCCCGCGCTGACCGATCAGTTCGAGTTCTACGTGCGCGGTATCGCAGGGCGGGCGGCGCTCGACGCCCTGGCGCGCATCGGGGATCCGGCCAGCGCCCCGCTGTTCGAGGCACAGACGGGGTCCGGCTATCCGGCGCACAGGCGCTCTGCTTACGAAGGACTGGCGCGTACCGGCACCGCACAAGTCACAGCGCCGCGCATCGAAGCGGCCATGACGGCCGAGGGCGACGAACGTGTCCGCCTGGCCATGGCGTTCGCGCTCGCTTCCGCCGGTCGCTCTCTCGATCGCATCCTCGACGCGCTGACCGACGACGATGTGGCGGATCAGGCCCTGGAGTATCTCGTGGAGCTGGGTCCATCGCATGCCGCGGAGATCGCCGCGCGCCTGCAGGACCCGGATCCGGTGACCCGCCAGCAGATCGCGGTGATCCTCGGCTTTACCGGCAGCCCGGATGCGTCGGCCGCGTTGCAGGCGGCCGCGACGACCGACCCCAGCGCCGAGGTCCGGCGCGCCATTCAAATCGCGCAGCTGAGGCTCCGGCAGAAGAAGTAGGAACGGCTCTCGCATCCTGCCTCCATTCCACTCGAGAGTGGACGCAGACCACCGGCTCGGGTCCGCACCGTACCCTCGAAGCGCTGCGGAGCGACAGTGGCCGCGTCGATCGCATCGAGGTCCAGGTGACCCGTCATGCGCCTCCATCTACTGTTACAATTGACCGAGCCAGTGCGCGAGGCGGCGTGAGGGCGTTTCGAGCCCCCGGCGCGGACATCCTGCCCAGAATCTGCGATTTGTGAAAATTCTCATCGCCAACCGCGGCGAGATCGCCGTCCGTGTGATTCGCGCGTGCCGCGAGATGGGCATCCCGACGGTGGCGGTCTACTCCGACTGCGACCGCGACGCACGGCACGTGCGCGAGGCTGGCCAGGCCCTGCACCTCGGGCCGAGCGCAGCCGCGCGGAGCTACCTTCGCATCGACGGCATCATCGACGCGGCTCGCCGGTCGGGCGCTGATGCCATCCATCCGGGGTACGGTTTCCTCGCCGAGAACCCGCTGTTCGCGCGCGCGTGCCGCGACGCCGGCCTGACCTTCATCGGCCCTTCCCCGGACGCCATCTCCCTGATGGGCAGCAAGACCGCGGCGCGCGCGGCCGCCATCCGCGCGGGCGTGCGGGTCGTCCCCGGCACCGAGCGACCGCTCGACGTCCGCGTATTCGACGAAGAGGTTGCGGCAATCGCCGAGACGATCGGCTATCCCATCGTCGTCAAGGCGGTGGCCGGCGGCGGCGGCAAGGGCATGCGCACCGTCGAAGAGCCCTCCGAACTGCCGGCGGCCATCCGGACCGCGAGATCCGAGGCGGGAGCGGCCTTCGGAGACACGAGCATCTACCTCGAGCGCCGACTCGCGCGGCCCCGCCACATCGAGATTCAACTGCTGGGCGATGGGTTCGGGACCGTCCTGCCGTTCGTCGAGCGCGAGTGCTCCATCCAGCGGCGCCATCAGAAGGTCGTCGAAGAGTCGCCGTCGCTCGTCGTGACGCCCGAGCTGCGTCGGCAGATGGCTGACGCGGCCGCCTCGGTAGCACGCGCCGTGGGCTATACCAGCGCGGGCACCATCGAGTTTCTGGTGGACGAGGACGGGTCCTTCTACTTCCTCGAGATGAACACCCGGCTGCAGGTCGAGCATCCCGTCACCGAGATGGTGACCGGCGTGGATCTGGTGCAATGGCAGATCCGGATCGCCCGCGGCGAACGAATCGATATCGATCCCGCGCGCGCGCTCACGCCACACGGCCATGCCATCGAGTGCCGGATCTACGCAGAGGATCCCGACCAGGGTTTCATGCCGTCACCGGGCCTCGTCAGCGCGATCCGTCCGGCCGCCGGGCCGGGGATTCGCGACGACGGCGGGGTGAGCGCGGGCTACACGGTTCCGGTCCACTACGATTCGTTGATCGCCAAGCTCGTGGCGTGGGCCGGTTCGAGAGAGGAGGCCATCGCGCGCATGGCACGGGCGCTCGGCGAATATCAGCTCCTCGGGATCCGGACGACGATCCCGTTCTTCCTCTGGTTGATGGAGCAGCCCGAGTATCGGGAGGGACGTTACGACACCACGTACCTCGATCGGCTCCTGCAGTCCAGGCACGGCGAATCCTTCAGCCGCCTCACGGCCGGCGACCAGGACCTGGTGACGATGGCAGTCGGCATAGATGCGTTCATAAAGGCCCACGGCCGAAGCCAGTCCGGGACGGACGCGGCGCCGGTGACCCACTGGCTCCAGGCAGCGCGTCGAGAGGGCTTGCGCTGATGACCGTCGAGATTGAGATCGAAGGCCGGACGCGCGCGGTCTCTGTCGAGCGGATCGACGCGGACCACTTCCGGGTCGTGCTCGATGGCGAGGCGCATCTCGTGAATGCCGCCCGCGTCGAAGCTTTCGGCCTGTCGCTGCTGTTCGAGCGGGAGGGCGCGTCGAGCAGCGAGATCCAGATCGCCCCTGGCGGAGCGCCAGGCGAGCTGCTGGCGGTAATCGAAGGACGTACGGTTGCGGTGAGCGTGAACGGTCGCCGGTCTCGCCGCGGATCGCTGGACGGAGCGGGTCAGGGCGCCGGTGAACGGCCCGTGCTGGCGCCGATGCCGGGCCGCGTCGTCAGGGTGCTGGTCGGCCCCGGAGACGAGGTCGAGGTCCGGCAGCCGCTCGTGGTCGTCGAAGCGATGAAGATGGAAAATGAGTTAAGGTCCCCGAAGGCGGGGATCGTCAAGGAGGTGACCGTCTCGGCCGGGATGTCCGTTGACGCCGGCCGCGTGCTCGTCACCATAGCTTGATGGCCGAAGATCCCCCGCAGGACGTCACGGGCGAGCCACAAAAGGAGCAGACCGCGGAGGACGCTGCGCCGAATCGCAAGCGCCGCGGCCTGAGCCTCTTCGCGCTTCGCGTGCTCGCCCTCGTCGTGGCGGTGGTCGCCGGAGTGATCGTCTCGGTGTTCTCGGTCGATCTCGGCCCGCAGCTGAAGGATTTGGCCGAGCGCGAAGGATCGAAGTACCTGAGGCGGCCGATGCACATGAGTCGCCTCGTCGCCAGGCTCACGCCGGGCGAGTTCGAAGTGCACGACCTGGTGATCGAAGGGCTCACCCCGCAGGACCGTCCGTTCCTGGTCGCGAAGAAGATCACCGTCAAGCTTCCGTGGTGGACCGCCCTCAGCAGGCGGTTGGTGATCGAATCGGTCACGATGACCGACTGGGACATGGCCATTGAGACGTTCCCCGCATCACCTGACTTCCCCAACGGCCGGCACAACCTGCCGCGATTGAAGCCGGATCCCAGGAAGCCGGACGCCCAGCCGATCGACTTCACGACGACGCTTCGCTCGGTGCTGGCGACGCGCGGGCGGTTCACCTACGCGGATCACGGGACGCCGTGGAGCACCGTCGCACCCAACCTGACCGTGCAGCTGTATCGCAGCGATGCCACGCGCGACTACCGCGGGGTCGCGACATTCTCCGGCGGGACCGTCGCCATCCTGTCGTACCTCCCGTTCCGTGCCGACATGGAGTCGCGGTTCAACATGGTGGGGGGCAGGATCCACTTCGACCGGATCGATCTGGTGAGCGACGGAGCGCGATCGGTGGTCACCGGTGATCTCGATCTCGGACGCTGGCCCGAGCAGCTCTACCAGGTCAAGTCCCGCATCGACTTTCCGACGCAGAAGAACATTTTTTTCAACGGACAGAACTTCGACGTATCAGGCGCCGGTGATTTCACCGGAACGTTTCGTCTCTTCAAGGGCGGCCGGGAGCTGAAGGGCACGTTCCAGAGCGACGTGGCCGGCGTGAACGACTGGCGGTTTCCGGACCTTCGCGGGGCGGTGCTGTGGCTGTCGGACCGGCTGGAGATCACCAACGCGACGAGCCGGCTGTATGGCGGCACCGCGACATTCGACTATCGGATGGCGCCGCTGAACAGGCGGGGCACGCCGGCGCGCGCCCTGTGGGACGTCGAGTACCAGAACGTCAGCCTCCCGCAGTTGACCGATTTCCTGGAGACCGAGGGGCTCCGCCTCGGCGGGACCGCCTCGGGCCGCAATCACCTCGAATGGCCGCTCGGCGAATGGGTCCAGAAGCGCGGGAGCGGCGAGGTCGTTGTCTCTGCCCCTGCCGGAACGACGCCCATGACGCGCGAACTGCCCGCAGACCGCGTCGCGCAGATGAGTACGCTGCCCGAAGTGGAGGGACCGTTCAACCCGCGGGCGCCGCTCGGCTACGTGCCGGTTGCGGGCCGCATCGTCTATGCGCTCGATCCCGAGTGGATCACGCTCGACGACAGCTGGGCCGCGACGTCGAGGACGTACGTGCAGTTCCAGGGCCGCACGGCGTTCGGGCAGCGTTCCGAGATTCCGTTCCACGTCACGAGCCTGGACTGGCAGGAAAGCGATCGCGTGCTCGCGGGCATCATGACCGCGTTCGGTGCACCAACGGGCGCGGTGCCCCTCGGCGGACACGGCCAGTTCGACGGCGTGATGCTCGACGCCTTCAACAGGCCGCTGATCAAGGGGCACTTCACCGGCGAGCGGATCCGCGCCTGGGATGTGGTCTGGGGCGCCGCGCGCGCGGATGTGGTCATCGAGAATGCCTACGCGAAAGTCTCCAACAGCGTGCTCAGCTCGGCGTCGGCGGAGATTCGGGCCGACGGCCAGTTCTCGCTCGGTTTCCCGAGACGGGACGGCGGCGAGGAGATCGACGCGCGCGTGCGCCTGACGCGATGGCCCATGGCCGACCTCAAGCATGCCTTCGAGCTGGACGACTACAACCTGGACGGCCTCGTCTCGGGTGATTACCACATTTTCGGGAGGTACCTGGCCCCGCAGGGCTTCGGCCGTCTCGTCGTGGAGGAGGGAACGGCGTACGGCGAATCCTTCGAACAGGCGACGGCGTCGCTGCGGTTCGAAGGCAATGGTGTGCGGGTGGACGGCCTGCAGATCGCCAAGAGCACCGGGACGGTGACCGGCGCGGCGTGGGTGGGCTGGGATGGGAACTACTCCTTCGATGCCGACGGACGGCGTATTCCCGTCGAGTCGCTCGCCGTCCTGTCCTTCCCCCGCGCCCCGCTGTCGGGGCTGCTCCAGTTC
Organism: Vicinamibacterales bacterium; assembly: GCA_035711845.1. Taxonomy (GTDB): domain Bacteria; phylum Acidobacteriota; class Vicinamibacteria; order Vicinamibacterales; family 2-12-FULL-66-21; genus DASTBU01. The sequence continues at coordinate 41,683 of DASTBU010000062.1, read as the reverse complement.
AACGCCACCGGTGCGGGAGCGTTCGAGTCGCCCAGCTACGACGTGACCCTCCGTATGGACGACCTGTTTGCGGCCGACGAAGGGATCGGACAGCTGACGAGCCGGCTCACCCTTCGCGACGAGCTGCTCACGATCGTCGAGCTCGAGGTCGCCTCTCCGCGTCTCGCGGTCTCGGGCTCGGGCCGCGTTGCGCTGACACCCGAGATGGACGGCGAGTTGACGTTCCGGTTCACCGATACGTCGCTCGACCCCTACATCAGGTTCTTCCAGCCGCAGCTGTCCCCGTTCACGAACGCCATCGCCGGCGGCATCGTCCGGGTCGTCGGAGAGCTGGCAAACAGCGACCAGCTCGTCGTGGATGCGACGGTGGAACAGCTGGACCTGCAGCTGTTCGACTATCAGCTCCGCAACGAAGGCCCCATCGAGCTCGCCCTGGATCAGAACGTCGCCGAGATCCGGCGGTTGCGCCTGGAGGGAGAAGGCACGCAGCTGCAGGTCGGCGGACGGATCGACATCAACGAAAGGCGCCTGGCGCTCGAGGCCATCGGCGATGCGAACCTCGGGATTCTCCAGGGCTTCTTCCGCGACATCCGCAGCCGAGGTACGGCCACGCTGACCGCGCAGGTCACCGGCCCGCTGGATCAGCCGGTATTCGGCGGGTCGGCCTCGATCATCGACGGCCGGCTGCGGCACTTCTCGCTGCCGCATTCGCTCGAGGCGATCAACGGCACGATCGCGTTCGGGGCCGACGGGTTCCACTTCGACGGGGTGACCGGCCGGCTCGGTGGCGGCGACGTCGCTTTCGGCGGGCGTCTCGGGCTGAAAGGGTTCGGGCTGGGCGACCTCAACCTGACCGCCACCGGCACCCGGATGAACCTGCGCTACCCGCAAGGGTTCCGGTCGGTTGTCGATGCCGATCTCGAGCTGACGGGCACGCTCGCGGCGCTGCTCCTGAGCGGCACGGTGACCGTCCAGGATGCGCTGTGGACGAGACGCTTCGACGCGAGCCCGGAGCTGTTCGCGCTCGCCGGCGGAGACACAGGGCCGGCGTCAGGCGCCGTGCGCGCGGCGTCGATCCCGCTCCGGTTCGACGTCCGGATAACCGCGCCCAGCACGCTGCGGATCGAGAACAACATCGCGACGATGGTCGCCGACGCCGATTTGCTGCTGGGCGGGACCTACGATCGTCCGACGCTGTTCGGCCGCGCCGAGATCGATCGCGGGGCGGTCGTCTTCGAAGGCAATCGCTACCTCGTGACGCAGGGCACGGTGGATTTCCTCAACCCGACGCGGATCGAGCCGTTCTTCGATATCGAGGCCGAGACACGCGTCCGCGTCCCGGGACAGACCTACGTCGTGACCATCGGATTGAGCGGAACGCCGAGCAAGCTCGCGCCGCCGGCGCTGAACTCGGATCCGCCGTTGCCGATGGTCGACATCATCTCGCTCCTCTTCGGCACGACGGATCCGAACAGCGTTCGGGACGCGGAGCTGCGGGCGCTCAGTGCCACCGGCACGCGGCAGTCCGAAGAAGCCCTCCTCAGGGCGGGACTCGCGCGCGCCCTTGCCAGCCCGGTATCCGGGCAGGTGAGCCGGATCTTCGAGAGCTCGCTGCCCGGCACGACCGTGCAGATCACGCCGAACCTCGGCAACGAGACCGATCCGCTGGCGCCCTCGGCGCGGCTCGTCATCGGGCAGCGCATCTCGAACCGCGTCTACCTGACGTTCGCGCGCTCGCTCGGCAACACTCAACGCGATCAAATCCTCATCCTCGAATACGATCAGAGCGACCGGCTCGGCTGGGTCCTGACGCAGAACGGTGACGGGACGTTCGCCATCGATTTCCGCATGCGCCACCGGTTCTGATGCGGCCTTCCATCCTCTTCGTTCTGCTGTTGTGCCTCGCGCCGCCCGCCGCGGCACAATCCCCGGCTGCGAGGTATGTCGGCCGTGTCGTCGACGAGGTCAACCTCTTCATCGAGGCCACGCCTGCAACAGACGAGGCACTTGCGGGGCTTATCCTGGTCAGAACAGGCCGTCCGCTGTCGATGGAGGAGGTCCGCCAATCCATCACGCACCTCTACAGCCTGCGGCAGTTCCAGGACGTCCAGGTGGACGCCTCCGACGCGCCGGGCGGAGGCGTCCGGGTGCGCTTCACGATGGTCCCCGTCCACGTCGTCGAGGAGCTGGAGTTCACGGGTGACCTGGCGCTGTCGCAAGGCCTGCTCGAGAGCACGGTCACGGAGCGCTTCGGGAAAGCGCCTCCGGTCGGCCGCGCCGACGAGGTGGCGCGGACCCTGCGCCGCCTGTACCAGGACGAAGGGTACCTGAGCGCGAGCGTGCGCCCGGAGCCGGAGGAACGGCACGATCCGGATCGAGCCGTGCTCAGGTTCCGGATCGAGGCCGGTCCGCGCGCGCGGATCCGCGACGCACGTGTCGAAGGGGATCCCCGTATGGGCGAGGACGCGTTGCTGCGCCGCATCGAGGCAACCCCGGGCGCCCCGTATCGCGCGCCGCGGATTGAGGAGCGGCTCGACGCCTACCGCGTCCAGTTGCGCGAACGCGGATACTACACGGCGAGCGCTTCGGTTCGGCCGGCGCCCGCCGGTGGCAACGTCGTCGATCTGTTGGTGACCGTGAATGCAGGACCGGCCGTGACCGTGCGCTTCGAGGGCGATCCGATCTCACAGGACAGGCTCAACGACCTGGCCGGCATCAAGCGCGAGGCATCGATCGACGAAGATCTGCTCGAGGACGCGGAGACGCAGATCGAAGGCTACCTGCGCCAGCAGGGCTACTGGAAGGCCGATGTCAGCGTTCGGCAGGAACCAGGCGACGGCACGCTGGCCATCGTGTTCACGATCAAGCGAGGACTGCAGTACCGGGTGGCGCAGGAGCTCGAGATCCGCGGCGTGCAGGCCGTGCCGGTTGACGAGCTGCGTGCCCTCCGCGCCGGCCTCCAGCCTGGGGAGGTCTACCGTGAGTCGGAGCTGACGGCAGCAGCAGACGCCATCGAGGATTTCTACCGCACGCGCGGTTTCGCAGCAGTGGCCGTCGCGTCGGCGTCCAACGAGCTGAATCCGGTCCGGCCCGGCGAAGGACTCGTCCAGCCCGTGATCGTCGTGACCGAAGGCGTCCGGAGCGTGATCGACGCCGTGAGGATCACGGGCAATACCGCGTACACGGAAGAGTACCTGCGCGGCAGCATCAAGTCCGCGGCTGGCACGCCGTTCTACGAGCCGACCGTCGTCGCCGATCGCGACTCGATCGTGCTCGAGTACCTGAACCTCGGCTATGCGTCGGTGGCCGTGGACGTCCAGCCCAAGGCGAGCGGTGAGGGGTCGCGCATCGAACTGACGTTCGCGATCACCGAGGGAGCGCAGACGATCGTGGACCACATTCTGATCGTCGGCAATCAGAAGACGGATCCCTCCGTGATACTGGGCGAGCTCCAGCTGAAAGCGGGCGCGCCGCTCGGATTCGAGGCGCGGTTCGAGAGCCAGCGCAGGCTCACGCAGCTCGGGTTGTTCCGGCGGATCCGGATCGAAGAGGTGGCGCACGGCGGGACCAACCGGCACGACATCGTGGTCACGGTCGAAGAGGCGCCGGCCACGGCCATCGCATACGGCGGCGGCGTGGAGTTCACGCAGCGCTTGCGCGCGACCGGGCCCGGGGGCGAAGCGGAGGAACACCTCGAGTTCGGTCCGCGCGGATTCTTCGACATCGGCCGCAGGAATCTCGGCGGCAGGAACCGGTCGCTGAATCTCTTCACTCGCGTGAGCCTGCGGCCCAGGGATGCGCCTGACAACCCGGAGGAGGACGGCACAGGCATCGGCATCAGCGAGTATCGCATCGTCGCGACTTTTCGCCAGCCTCGAGCGTATCGCGCGAACGACCTGAACGTGACGGGCGCGATCGAGCAGGGCGTTCGATCGAGCTTCAACTTCACGCGCAAGGGAGTGAACGCGGAGCTCATTCGACGGCTGAGCGAGACGATCCGCATCAGCGGCCGGTACTCGTTGGGCACCACGCGGACCTACGACGAACGGCTGAGCGAAGAGGATCAGGCTCAGATCGACCGGGCCTTTCCACAGGTGCGCCTCTCCGGCTTTTCCTCCGCGGTCGCCCGCGATACGCGTGACGACCTGCTGAATCCGCAGCGCGGAACGTTCCTGAGCATGGAAGGCAGCATCGCGGCCCGAGCGCTTGGAGGCCAGGTCGGGTTCATGAAGACCTACATGCAGGCCTACTGGTTTCGCCGCCTGCCGCGCACCAGGGGCTTCGTGTTCGCGACCCGCGCGGCCGTCGGCCTCGCCGACGGGTTCGAACGCGAGACGCAGCCGCTCGACGAGGAGGGCAATCCCATCCCGGGCCCCCCCGTCATCGTCGAAGACCTGCCGGCCAGCGAGCGGTTTTTCGCCGGCGGCGACACGACGATTCGCGGCTTTGCGCTCGACAGCGTGGGCGCGCCCGACACCATTTCACCGACCGGGTTTCCGACGGGCGGCAACGCCGTGTTGATCCTCAACGGCGAGCTGCGGCTGCCGGTCTGGCGCGATATCGGCGCCGCGCTGTTCGTCGATGGCGGCAACGTCTTTCGCCGTGTGACTGATTTCGATACGGGTGAGCTCCGGGGCGCTGTCGGGTTCGGTCTCCGGTATGCTTCGCCGATCGGACCCCTGCGCGTGGATCTGGGATTCAAGCTGGATCGGCGAACGATAGCCGGACGTCTCGAGCCAAGGACCGCGGTCCACTTCAGCCTCGGACAGACTTTTTAGTCCCTGGTCGCTCGGTCCCTGGTCCAGGGTCCCCGGTCCGGGTCCCTTCGTCGTGGGTCCCTGCGTCGTGGGTCCCTGCGTCGTGGGACGTCGGACCAGGGACGAAGGACCAGGGACCAGGACCGGCGACAAAGGACCAGGGACTAGGACCGGCGACAAAGGACCAGGGACTAGGACCGGCGACAAAGGACCAGGGACTAGGACCAGGGACAAAGGACCAGGGACGAAGGGACCAGGGACTCAATGATGGGAGCTTTCCTCACCGCAATGATCGTGGTCGGCGCACTGACGGGGTCGGTGCGCGCGGGGGAGATCATCGACCGCATCCTCGCTGTCGTGGGCGGCGAGCTCATTCTGCTGTCGGATGCGACAGTGGCGCTGCGATTCGGGTTGGTCGAGGCTCCTCCGGAAGGGGTCGACCCGATCGGCGCCGCGCTCGACGCGCTCATCGATCGGGAGCTTCAGCTCTTCGAGGTGAATCGCTACGTTCCGCCAGAGCCGGAGCGGGCGGCGATCGACGGGCAGATGGCGGTCGTTCGGGCCCGATTTGCGACAGCGGAAGACTTTCAGGCGGCTCTGGCCGAATCAGGAATCTCGGAGGCCGTGCTCCGGTCGCGTATTCGCGACACGCTCAGGATCGCGAGCTATCGTTCGCAGCGGTTCGCGGCGGCACTCGAGCCGAGCGACGAGGAATTGCTCCGGTACTACCGGATGCGGGAAGCGGAATTCACGAGGGACGGTGTGCTCCAGCCCTTCGGCGAGGTTCGCGATCAGCTCCGCAGGCGGGTTGCCACCGAACGCAGTGCGTCGCTGATCAATGAATGGCTCGCGACGCTGCGCCGCCGCGCGGACGTGCAGGTGCTGTACGGCGTCAGATAGGCAGGCGGTCGGCTTTCGACACGTCCTTTGCTGGAGTCAGAGGATCCCGTCACGCCGAGCGCTACTCGAGGGCGAAGATCCTGATTTCCGGTCCCGGGTGGTCGGCGCTCGGCGCGAAACGTGCCCGCTCCCGGCTCTGCTCGAAGAGCGCCACGTAAGCGGCATACTCCTCGCCGAACCTGTGCGGCTCGGCAAACGACCGGCCGTATCCCTCCGCCGTCGCGACCATGTACTGAAAGCCCTGCTCGACGTAGCGCCGGTAATCTCCGGCGGACCGGACGTCCTTTACGAGACGGGGAACGTTGACGGCCTTGTACGACTGCGGTGCGAGCAGAAGCAGATTGCTTTCGATGAGGACCCGGGATCCGTGCGGAACGTTCGCGACGATCCAGTGGTGGGCCTGCTCGACGGTGCTCGTGCGGCTCCGGTTCACGTTGAACGCGATCGCCTGGAGCGTTGGGGGCAGCAACGCCGCGACGGTCAGCGCGGCAATCAGGGCCGTGCGGGCGGTGCGCTGAATGTCGAAGCGCCGCAGGAGGCTCACGCCCGATACGACCGCGGTTGCGGCGAGCAGGCACAGGAAGGGAACGAGCGGCATCAGGTCGCGGCCGAAGACCAGCGACTGTCCCGACACGAACCAGAAATAGACGAGCGGGAAGACCACCGCCAGCGTCCAGCGGACGCGCCCGGGACCCCGCACCGCGCGAACGGCCCCCAGCACCAGTCCCGCCACCGCCATCAAAAAGGCCGGCCAGCTGAATCCGAACCGGAGATGCGTCAGATAGATCAGCCAGGCCGGCTCAGAAAGCCGCGTGGCCGAGTACGACGCGGCAAGACTCGCGTACCCGTTCAGGAACCCCGGCAGGTCCAGAATCGTGTATGGCGCAGCGAGAAGGAAGGCGCCCACGGCACTCGCCGAGATGGCGAGCGCGCCGGCCGCACGCGATGGCCGAAGGCCCCTCGTCATCCACACGGCGAGGAGCGGCAGGAGCACTGCCAGGGCGCCCGGGTATGTCGTTCCGGCGGCGAGTCCCGCGGCTGCTCCAGCCCCGGCGAAGGCGGCGAGGCTGGCTCGTTCGTGCGCCCGCAGCGAGAGCAGCAGGGTGAGCGTGACGAAGAACGTCATCGGCACGTCCGTCAGCACGAAGTGCGACTCACGGACGTGCAGGGGCATTACCGCCAGCAGCCCGGCCGCGAGGGCGCCGTAGCGCGTGCCCCATCGCATCCCGATGTGAAAGAGCAGGAACACCGTCGCGGTGCCGAGCAAGGCGGTGACCGCACGGCCCCAGTGGTAAAAGTCCCCGGGGGACACCTGGGCGAGCGATTTCCACTCGCCCGCCGTCGCGCCCACGACGAACCGCGCACAGGCGACGGCGAGCTGCACGTATATATACAACCCCGGATAGTCGTAAAAGTGCGGGTTGAAGTCCCCGGTCCGCATCATCTGGACCACACGGTCCATCAACTGCGGCTCATCGACACCAGGCGAGTACGGGATACCGGCTCCCAGCGTCCAGAAGCGAAGACCCGCCGCGACTGCGAGGATGCCAGCCAGCGTCAGGACAGATCGGCGCATATCGCTGGCCTCGCGCCACTCCCGTTCAGTCACGGCTCGCCGTCTGCGGGTTGGATGCGATCGCCTGAAGGCACAACCTGCGTAGCGTATGGCAAGGGCTGGTATCCCGCAACCGCGAATGCCCCTCAGGCGAGCAGTTCGGCGTAGAGTTCCAGCAGCGTGCGCGTCACAACGGGCCACGCGAACTCCTGCTCCACGATGTGCCGGCTCGCGTCGCCCATGGCGTGCAGGCGATCGCGCGGCTGCCCGAGGGCGCCGCTGATGGCGGCCGCGAGCGCGTCTGGCCGGCCCGGCTCGACGAGCCAGCCGTTCAATCCCGTCCTGACCTTGTCGGGCAGGCCGCCCGCATTCGAGGCGACCACGGCACGGCGATGCGCCATCGCTTCGAGCGTCACGAGTGAGCTGCCCTCGTAGAGCGTAGGGTGCACGAAGAGCGTGGCGGCCTCGTACCAGGCGTGAAGATCCGCGTCGGGCAACCGGCCGGCCAGCAGAACGTGCTCGCGCAGCCCGGCGTCGCCGATCGCGAGCTCCAGCGTGCGCCGGTTCGGTCCATCGCCGATGAGCACCCACCTCCAACGGCCGGCGAGCGGATCGCCATGCGTGTGCAGCGCGGCCAGCGCGTCAACCAGTACGCCGAATCCCTTGTTCGCCTCCAGCCGGCCCACGCTCAGCAGAACGACGTCGGTTTCGCCGAGCCCGGCGGTGCGCCTGACGCGCGTGGCTGCCCCGGGCTCTGTGCTGCGGTCAATCGAGGCGATGTCGATCGCGTTCGGGATCAATCGCACCTTCTCGCGCGAGACGTGGAGGTGCCGGAGTACGGCCGGCTCGAGCGCCCGGTCCGTGGCGATCACGCAGTCCGCGGCACGGGCGCACGCCAGGACCGCACGACGCAGCGGCAGATATGCGGCGCGTTTGGCGCGCGCCCTGGACGGATCGGTCGCGCCGAACTCTTCGAGCCCCTGAGGGTTCAGCACCAGCGGCGCCGTGCACCGGGCCCGGCGCCGCGCGTACCCCAGCACGCTCGCACCGAGGCCGTGGACGACGTCGAGACGTTGGTCGCGCACGAGCGTCCAGGCGAGCCTCCCGGCGCGCTCGCCGAAGATCGGATACGCGGTGCTCCGGTCGAGGATCGTCGTCCCGCGGCGGCCGGCGAACGGAAAGGTGCGGTAGGGAACGGTCATGATGTGAACTGACGCTCCCGCCGTCCGTCCTCCGCTGTCCGCCTCTCGCGGATCGAATATGGCTGATGCTCCCGCGGGAGCGTTGTCGGAGTTCGCGACGCCTTGTCGTGCCGGCTGCGTAATCAACGTCACCAGAACGCCCTCGCGGGCCAGGTGGCGTACCAGGTCGTATACGTGGCGCTCGAGTCCGCCGTACCCGTGCAGCGGGAACACCGACCGCGCCACGACCCCCACTCGCAGCGGTACGTTCACGCGCGCGTCTCCAGCAACTCGCGATAGAGCCCCTCGATTCGCAGCGTGACTGACGCCGCATCGAAGAGCGATGCGGCTCGTTGTTTCGCGGCTTCCCCCAGCCGCGCGCGCAGGGCGCCGTCCTCGCGGAGCCGGCGAACGTCTCTCGCCAGCTCGTCCGGCGTGCGCGACAGCAGGCCGGTCGCCTCGTGCACGACGATATCGGGGGTGCCGCCGGTGTTCATGGCGGCGATAGGGATCCCGAGCGCGCTGGCTTCGATCAGGACGCGGCTCAGCGACTCGGGCCCGCGGGACGGAAAGATCAGGAGCGACGCATGCGCCAGCAGGGAAGCCGTCTGGTTCTGATCCACCCACCCGAGCAGCTGGATCGTCTGTTGGGACCTGAGAGCGGCCGACTCGATCGCCGCGCGCTCGGGGCCGTCCCCCGCAATCACCAGCGGCCAGTCGAGCTGTGCCTCCTCGACGACATGCACGAGATGTGACGTGCCCTTGTTCGGGGCCAGCTTCCCGAGGTACAGCGCGTAAGGCCCGCGTACGGCTGGCTGGGACCCGGAGGCCCGCGCCCGCAGTTCCGCGATGTGGACCGGATTGGGAATGGTCTCCATGCGGGTATCAGCGAGCTCCGGCGCGCGCGCGCGCAGGTCGGCCGCGATCGTGGAGCTGACCGCTATCACGGCGTCTGCCGCCGCCAGCCCCGACCGCTTGCGCGCCAGGTTCGCGCGCATGTAGGGGATCAGGGGCAGGGCGAGCGGCCACAGCGCGCCGGCCCGCGGCCGGACGCAGACCGTCATCATCCTCGCCGAACACCCAGGGCAGAGCGCTGTCTGGTCACGGGTGTGCATCAGGTCGGACCAGTAGCAGACGGGCCAGTAGTCCCGCACGCTGCAGACCGACGGAATTCCGCTCCGCTGCGCCGCGTCGACCGCCGGCACGCACGTCAGGACGTGCTGCGCGTGAACCAGCTCGATTCGATGCTGTCGGATCGTCTCGGACAGGAACGCCGCGAACCTCGAATAGAGGCGCTCGTTCTTGAAGTAGTTGCGAACATACGGCACGCCAGGCGCCGCCGTGCCGAACTCCACCACACGGAAGTCGTCAAAGATGGTTTCCCGCACGTGTTCGTCGGTGCCGGGCACGGGCCGCACGATCAGCACATCGTGCCCACGATTCCTGAGCCCTCTCGCCAACTCGTAGGCGCTCCACCCGCTCCCGCCGCAGATCGGCGGAAACGCGTCGGTTGCAATCAGAAGCCTCATAAGAAAGTTTGAAGTTGGAAGGGGGAAGTTGGAAGGGTACAAGGGCTTCAGCCGTCATCCGACACCCTTCTCACTTCGTTGTTCAGCCTTTTCTCGATTTCCTGGCAATGCGCTCGCCAACTGTACTCGCGAACCGCGCGGTCGCGGGCGGCGGCCCCAAGCGAGCGCCTGATACCCGGATCGGCCAGACGCTCGAGCGCGGCCGCAAGTGCGCCCGTCGACGACGGATCGTACAGGAGGCCCTCGCGGTCGTGCTCGACGAGCGAGGGGATGCGGTCTATCGCGGGCGCCACGACTGGAAGGCCGGACGCCATGTACTCGAAGATCTTCAGCGGCGACCAGTAGAAGCCGAGCGAGAGCGCAGGGTGCGCTCCGACGTCGAACGGCGCCACACCGACGTCGGCCGCGCGGAGCGTTGCCGGCATCGCGTCATGCGGAATGGCGCCGGTGAAGACGACGCCCTCGAGGCGTGCTGCCTCGGCGCGAACCTTGTCGAGCTCCGGACCATCGCCGACGAAAACGGCGCCGATGTCACGCCGACCGCGCGCGCGAAGTTCCCTGATCGCTCGTGCGAGGTGGATCGCGCCGTGCCAGCTCCGGAACGCGCCCGTGAAGATGGCGACGACCGGGGCAGGCCGCTCGAATGCTGCCTGCCCCGGAGCGTCGGGCGTGAAGAGGTCCGTGTCCGCGCCCCACTCGAGCTCCAGGATCCTGCTGCGCGGTGTCGATGACGGGAGGATCGCCGCGGTCGGCGTCACGATGATGTCCGCCTGCGCGCAGATTCGTTCCCGCCAGCGGCGCATTGGCTGGAAGAGGAGCGCGCGATCGACGCGCACCTTGAGCGAGCCGGCGTGGTCGATCACCGGCGCGTTCACCTCGAGCACCGTGGTGGCCCCGACCGCCTTCCCCGCCGCGATCCCCTCGCCGCCGAAGTTGTAGTAGCGCTCGATCACGGCGTCAGGCCGGATCCTCCGCGCCAGTGTCCGTACGCGCCGCGTGCGCGCCCAGCGAAGCTCCTTGGCGCCGAGCGGGGGCGTCATCGCGATCCAGTCAACGGGGCCGGCCGGGAAGGGGCCGTCTCCAGGGGTCACGAGCGCGTGAATCTCGTGGCCGAGCGCTGCCAGCCCTCGTGCGACGGCTGCCACGTGGACCGATCCGCCTGTGGTGCCGGGCACGGCCTGATCGATCGCGCAATACAGGATCCGCAGCCTCATTCCTTCACCAGCAGCGCGAAGAACGGTCCGGACCGCACGCGACCGAACAGGAGCAGGTCGAGTTTCATCGCCGCGGAGAGGCCGCGAAGCACGGCCAGGGTCCCGGGGTTCCTGGCAATGTGCGCCTTGGCGGACGATCGGGCCGCCCTGATCGCTGCGGCCTCTTCGTCCTGCGCCGGCACCGACCCGCGGAGGCGCCGGGCGGCCCTTTTCGCCATCGCGCGCTCGGCCATCCGCATCAGGATGTTTTCGACGAGCCCGCCGACGATCGGGGTGTAGTACCGGATCCTGGCGATCCGGAATCCCGTGTCGCGTGCGACCCGCTCGAGATCTGGAATGTCGCGCAGCGGGTTGACGTGATCGGACTTGCGGAGCCGCTCCTGGCGCATGTCGATCAGGCCCAGCCGTTCCAGCTGGCGGGCGAGCGTGTTGATGGCCCTCAGCCCTGCGGCAATCGGCGCGTTCTTCCGCACGTGCGTGTAGACGAACAGGGCGCCGCCCGGCTTCAGCACCCGCGCCGCCTCGCGCAGCATCGCCCGCAGCGCATCAGGTGAGAGGTGCTCGAGCACGTCGAGCGACCAGGCCTTGGTGAACGTCCCGTCGGCAAACGGCAGCCGGCGCAGATCGCCGAGAAGGAGGTCGACGTCGCGGCGAGCTTCGGTCGAGAAGAACGGGCTGATGTCGATCCCGACCGACGAGGATCCCAGGTCCCGGTTCCACAACAGGGTGCGGCCACTGCCACAGCCGAGGTCGACGACGAGGTCGTCCGGCCCGGGATCGAGGAAGCGGCGAAGCATGTCGTTGCGGATCTTGGATCCGAGCAGCGGCGGCGACACGCGTTCGTGACGCGCGTCGGCATGGAGGGCCTCGTCGAGGTACTTCGTCCGTTCGGTGAACTGCTCGATGGGACGCATGTCGAGGTAATCGTCCGCCCCACGGTATTCGCGGCCGCATCCGGAGCACACGAACACGCCGCTGGCCTCCGGCCGGCGCGACAGTTGCGCGCGGCATTCGGGGCACCGAACCAGTTTCAGCAGCTGCTCTGAGATCATCCCTGAGGGCTGGCCACCTGACGAAGAAGCGTTTCGATCCGTTCCGCGCGACGGTCCCAGCTGTAGTCCCTCACGGCAAGGGCTGCCCCACGGGCCAGCCGTGCAGCGAGCGCAGGGTCGTCAATCAACCGTCGGACCGCTGCCGCGATCGCAGCGGCGTCGCCACCAGGAACGAGGAGCGCGGTCACGTTGTCCTCCAGCACTTCCCGTATCGCGGGCAGATCCGAGGCGACGATCGGTCGGCCGACCGCCATGTACTCGAACAGCTTCAGCGGCGACGTGAATTGCGTGGAAATCGCGGATGGCGGGTTGGGCAGCACCAGCACGTCGGCGCCCCGAAGCAGATCGGCAACCTCCGTCGGCGCCACCATGCCCGTGAACCTCACACGCTCGCGGATGCCGAGGCCCGCGGCCCGTGCTCGTGCCCGCTCCAGATCCGGCTCGGCCTCGTGCCCTCCCACGATCAATCCTTCGACATCGGGCAGGTTCGCGATCGCATCCAGTAGCACGTCCACACCCTTCCACGCATAGAGATGTCCGGCGTAGGCGACGACGGGTTTGCGGTGGCCCGGCGCGGGAGGGACTACCCGCTCGGCATCGGCGGAGAGCCGTGTTCCGTCGGGAACGATCGCCAGCCGCTCCCGGGACCCCAGCCTCACGCGCAACGCATCGGCGAGCCCCGATGTAATCGTGACATACCCATCCGCCAGCCGCCACACGCGCGCCTCGCGGCGGGCGAGCCGTGCGAGCTTTGCCCGCCCGGGGGCCGTCGCGGTCGAGACGAGCTGAGGGAGGGCGAGAGCTACGTCTGGCGCGTAGCCATGCGATTCGTAGACGAGCGGCGGGCGCGACGCCCGGGGGATCCGCAGCAGGGCCGAGGCCAGCCCGAGGTCCCGGGTGATCACCGCGTCGGCGCGGCCGGCCCCCATTACGCGGCCCAGGGCGAAGGCGAGATACCCCGCCCGGCGCGCCATGGCCGGGCCGGTGACGGGCGCCCGTTCGATGTGCAAGGTGTCTATTCGCGGAAGGCCGTAGAACGCGAAGGGATCGCGGGCGGGCGATTGCGTGTCCGGCCGCACGACGAGCGTCACCGTGTGTCCCCTCCGCGCCAGCGCATGGCACGTCTCCATCGTCTGAATCCCGTTGGCGCGCTCGAGAGGGAAGCGGATGTCGGCGAAATAGAGGGTGGTCACTGGCCTGACATTGCAGATTCGTTGATTGCGGATTGCAGATTGATTGGGGATTGGGGATTTGAGATTGGTGATTTCATTCGAGGATTGTCGTTGCGGGTGTCGGACGGCCGGTGACAATCATCGGCCAATCTCCGAATGAAATCCCCACTCAGCAATTGTCAATCCTCAATCAATCCGCAATCACAAATAAACGAATCTGCAATTCTCCCCGCGTTACTCGGTGCGGTAGAACGATTCGCGCCTCGTGAGGTACCGCATCGCCAGCTCGGGTGCCAGCCGGGGCACGGTCACGAAAACGTCGTGCGCGTTCCGGGCCAGCTCGAGCCGCTGGCGATTCATCAATCCGGTGCCGAACGCGGCGGTGAGGCCGAGGTTCCACCAGACGCACAGCGCGATGGCCGCTCCGAGCGCGACGCGGCCGAGCCCGCGTGGAACGGTGACGAGCAGGATGGCCAGGCCGATCGTGAGCACGGAGGTGACGCCAACGAAGCGCCGCTGCCCAAAAGCGCCAGCAACGGTCCACGATTCGACGCTTCCCGACACGTAGACCTGGAGCGCGAGCATCAGCAGCAGGCAGCCGCCTGCCAGACGAAGATCGCCGCGCGCGCGCCAGGCGAGGAGCACCAGCCCGGCGATCGCGAGGAGTGCCAGAGGCGTCCAGAAGAGAAATCCGTGCTCGGGCGATCCGAGCACATGGAGGGCGTGGGGAGAGTGCCAGCTCATTTTTCGGGCGACGAGCTTCGACGGCCCCGGGTAGCCATTGAGTGCGCCGTACGCCAGCAGCTGAGGCATGACGCCTGCCGCGAAGGCGACGCATCCGGCGGCGGCGGCCCTCAGATAGGATGAGCGCACGGTGCCCGGCGTGCGGAGCGCCGTGACGGCCAGATCGACGGCCGGGCCGAGCGCGACGAACAGGTCCTGCTCGCGGACCATCGCCATCAACGCACCGCCCAAACCAAGCGCGATCGCTCCGCCGATTGGCCATGTGCGGCGGACGCGGAGCCAGACGAACACGAACAGCGCGACAGCGAACGCGGAGCACGCGTGCGCGTACGGCGGCGCGACGTACATGTAAAAGAGGAGCGGCGTGCCGATCCAGATCAGAACGGCGGCGACCACTTCCGTACCAATGCCGTGCGCGGACGCGTCCGTGGATCCGATCGCCCGCACGTCCGGTGATCCCCGCCTCAGCAGCCGCGCTGCCGCCGCGGAGAGCACGACGGCAGCGAAGCCGTAAAAGGCGGACGCGTAGGCGACTGCCGCCACGTAGGGGAGCGAGTAGCCGTCGGCGATCGTGCCGGTCGCACGAGCGATCGCGTCGCCCGCCGCGTAGAACGGCGCCCACAGCAGCGCCGCGCCAATCGTGCCGAAGTTGGGCCGCCGTCCCGTCCCTGTCGTCAGCTCGAGGAAGGTCGCGTGGAAGTTCTCGCCGCGGCCGATGTCGTGCTCGTAGAAGTAGCGGTACTCGTTGTCGAACGATACGTCGTGGTCGAACCAGATCGATCGCAGATAGGAGAAATACTGGATTTCGTCCGACGCGTAGATGCGAGGGGTGACCGCCGGCAGCGACAGGAGGAACGCCGCCGCCAGCACGGCGAGCTCGCGCCGCGACAGGCCGAGCAGACGGCTCATTCTGTGCAGCACACTGAAGGAATGTTACCCTAGCGCCACGTAATTCACGAGTTGGGCGAGGTTGAACCCGGCGTGGCTCACCATCGGCGCGATGATACTGCGTCGTGCCAGGTAGACGCCGCCCCACAGGGCCCCGAGCACACCGGTCGCGATGGCCGCGTCGATCCCCTGATCGACGTGCCCGAGGCCGAAGAGGCCGCTGAAGATGACGAGGCCGAGGGCGCCGCCGCCGAGATATCGATCGAAGCGGTGAAGGATGAAGCCTCGCTGGACCTCCTCGCGCACGCCCCCCGCAACCAGTGCGACGATTCCGAAGATGAGCGCGTCCCTGCGGTTCTGCAGCATGTCCTCGAGCGGGTTTCGTGTCACGTTGTGGAGCCCTGGCGCATACGTCAGGATCAGGGCGAGGACCAGGCCGACGAGGAGGAACACCGCCGGCAGCAGAAAGATCCCGAGCGCGGCTTCGGTGACCGGCGGGCGCCGGCCGAACAGAACGTCGGCGGGCGATTCCCGATGCCGCTTCAGAAAGAAGATGACGAGCCCGACGACCAGCATCGCGTCGAGCATCGAGAGCGTGAAGACAAACGGCGGCGAGAGTTGCCCGCCGGCGGTTCGGACCGGCATGCCGAGGCCGGTCAGCAGCGCGATGAGGAACAGCTGCGACGGAAACCCCGAGCACAGCAGGACCTCCATCAAGGCGCCGACCCGCTGGACGGGGAGGACGGCCCCGGGGGACGCGGGAATCGACCGGGGTTCTGCGCCTGCGGGATCGAGCACGTTGTCAGCTTTCGGCCGCCAACTCCCAGCCAGCCGACAGCTGTGAGCTGAATGGCCAAGAGCCGAGCGCTACCTGATTCTAATTTGAAGCGTCACGGGCTCGAGAAGCTTCACGGACACGCTGGTGCCGGCCGGGAGTGTGACCTCCTTGCCGCGCGTCGAGAGCACTACGCCGGTGCCGGCCCCGCCGCCGATGGCAGCGCCTTTGGCTGCGCCGTCACCGCCGCCGATGATACCCCCAATCACGGCGCCGGCGGCCGCGCCACCGCCAATCTTGGCTGCGTCCTTCTTCTTGGTCGCCTCGGCCTCGCGTGCGATCACGCCGGTGCGGATCGGCACGTGTTCCGCGTCTCCCGGCACGTCCAGCGAGGTGAAGCGAAAGGCCACCCGCGCACGCCCTTTCACGCGGCCGGAACGCGCAGCGTCGGTCACGGTTCCGAGCACGACGGACCCGGCCGGGATTGCCTGCTGGCCGTCAACCTCGACGCTCCGGCGCAGCGTTCCGCGCACCTGGTCCTCCACGCTGCTCGTCGACGATCCAATCGTCGTGTTCAGCTGAACCGGCAGAACGGTGCCCGCCGGGATCGTCACGGACCGGTACTCCGGCAGGCGCTCGGTCGTGCCTTTGTCAGCCGCGGCCCGGGCGGCAGTTTCCGCGTTGGCGCGGGCGGCGTCGGCTTCCCGCCCGGGCTCGGCCGCCCTGGACTCGTCCGGAGACGGCGCTGGCGGAGGTGCGGGCGCTACGGGCGCCTCGGGCGCGGGGCTCGAGGCAGTCGCCGGCGCGGACGCGGCCGTTGTGCCGGCGGCAGTCACCGCGCGCAGCGCGCGAATCTGCGATCGCGGCACGCGGGTCTTCTGCCCGTCGGCGCTCTGAAGCACCACCTCCTGCGGCTGGACCTCGACGAGGCGGCCGGCAACGATCACGCCGTCCGTTTTTTCCACGCTGACGTCAGTGCCGGGTTCGATCGCGAAGCCGGCTGGCTGTCGTGCGCATCCAGCCACGAGTGCGATCGCGAAGATCAGGGCAGGGCAGCAGCGCCGCAAGACTTTCATGTTGGAGAACTCCTTCGAGGGAGCCAGCTCTGCAACCGATGTGCCCGTGTCTCGAATGGGCTGGACTGACGAGCGGCGGCGGCCGACTGGACTGCTGCTCGAGGATTGCGGGGTGAAGATGACGGGGGGCGACTGACGATTAATGACCGAATACCGTGTATTTCTTACCTATGGGGTGGTACACTCAACCAGCACGTTATGGTTATGGAAGATACGAAAACATCCGAAAATCCTGGCGAACGGGTTCTCATCGTCGAGGACGACCCCGCCACCCGCAGCGGGCTCGCAGAGCTCGTCCAGGCGTGGGGCTTTCAAACGGATGAGGCGGTAGACGGCGAGGACGCCCTCCGAAAAGTCACCAATTTCCGGCCTGCGATAATCGTGAGCGACCTCGTCATGCCGCGGCTTGGCGGCCACGAACTGTTGCGGATGCTCAAGGACCAGCTCTCCGACCTCACGTTCATCCTGCTGACCGCCCAGGGCACGATCGAGAGCGCGGTCGAGGCCATCAAGGACGGCGCCTACGATTATCTGAGCAAACCGGTCGACCCGCAGCGGTTGAAGATCCTGCTCCAGAAAGCGGTCGAGCGGCAGGAAACGCTGCGGGAGGTCCGTCTCCTGCGAAGACAGCTTCGGGAGCAGGGCAGCTTCGGCCGGATCGTCGGCAACAGCCCGGGGATCCGGGCGCTGTACCGCGTGATCGAGCAGGCCGCGCCGACGGCGGCGTCGGTCCTCATCTGGGGCGAGTCGGGAACGGGCAAGGAGCTGATTGCACAAACCGTCCACGAGCTGAGCCCGCGCGCCTCTTTTCCGTTCGTGGCCATCAACTGTGCGGCGATTCCGGAGACGCTCCTCGAAAGCGAGATCTTCGGCCACGAGAAGGGCGCGTTCACGGGCGCGCACGACAGGCGCACCGGCGTCTTCGAGCTCGCGCACCGCGGCACGCTGTTTCTCGACGAAATCGCCGAGATGCAGCCCGCCACGCAGGTCAAGCTGCTGCGCGTGCTCCAGGAGCGAACGTTCAGGCGGCTCGGCGGGCGACAGGAGCAATCGGTCGATGTCCGGGTGATTGCGGCCACGAACCGCGATCCGGCCGAAGCCGTGCGCGAGGGCAAGCTGCGCGAGGATCTCTTCTACCGGTTGAACGTCTTTACTGTCGAACTGCCTCCGCTGCGCGCCAGGCGTGAAGACATTCCGCTGCTCGCCCAGGCGTTCCTGCACGAGTTCAATCAGCGCAACGGCAAGGCTGTCCGCGCGGTGGATCAGGACGCCATGTACCTGCTCGAGCACTATCCCTGGCCGGGCAACATCCGCGAGTTGCGCAACGTGATCGAGCGGGCCACGATCCTGGCCGAAGGGGATTTCATCGAGCTCAAGCACCTGCCGCCCACGGTCGTCGCGCGAAGCGAGGAATCGCTGCCGACCGTCACGCTGGCGCCAGGCACCACCGTGGACGAGGCCGAGCGCCGGCTGATCCTGCTCACGCTGGAGCACACGCGGAACAACAAGACGCGCGCCGCCGAGATCCTCGGCATCAGCCTGAAGACGCTCCACAACAAGCTGAACCGGATGAAACAGGAGGCAGGGAGGGTCTGATGCGTGTAATTCTCCAGTGCTGAATGCTGAATGCTGAGTGCTGACTTTCAACTCAGCATTCAGCACTCACCACTCAGCACTACTGAGTTCACCCTTTGTCCATCAAAGCGAAGCAGGTCGCCGGCGTCACCGGTCTCGTGGTGCTCGTCGTGTTCGTGATGAGCGGCTGGCAGATGGCCACGCTTCTGCAGCTGCGTCTCGAACAGACCCAGACCAGCGCGCGGCAGCTGGCGGACGTGATCTTCCAGCGTGTCTACGATGTCGTCTCGGCCGAACCGGCCGATCCGCAGCGGGCGCTCCGCGAGGACAGTGGCATCCGCTCGATTCTGCTCGCCAGCATCGCCCCCGCGAACCCGCAGGGGCAGAACATCCTCTACGCCGCGGTGGTCGGGCCCGACGGCGTGCCGATGGTGCACAGCTCGCCGGAGTTCGCCGCGCAGGTGATGCAGGAGCAGGAGCACTTCGAGCCGCTCGTCTACGAGGCGAGCCCGATTGAGCAGGCACGGGCGGTGTACTCCGAGCGTCGGTTCGAGGTCCATCGTCCGATCCTCGCCGGCGACCGCGTGTTCGGCGAGATCCGTGTGGGCGTCTCGACCCTGCTCGTGCGGGACGAGATCTCCGAAGGCCTGCTGCGCGCCGCGCAGACAGCCATCGCGGCGCTGGCCATTTCGACGATTGTCGCCACGCTGCTGTCGCAGTGGATGCTGCGGCCGATCCACGTCATCCAGAGCGGTCTCAGCCGTCTCGGACGGGGCGAGCTCGACGTCCGGCTCGATCTGCCGGAGCAGGAATTCCGGGATCTGGGCAGCTCGTTCGAAGCCGTGAGCGCGCAGCTCTCCGCGATCCGGTCGAAGGCACTTCCCGGGGGCTCGACCGACTTCGAGTCGGTCATGGAGAACCTCGAGGATGCCGTCGCGCTCTTCTCGCCGGAAGGCGAGCTGATGTTCAGCAACGCCGCGATGCGCGCGCTGCTGCCGAGCCTTGCGGCGCGCGCCCTCGAGTCAGGGTCCGCCGTGGCGAAGCTCCCGACGGATAATCCCGTGCGGCAGCTCATCGAACGTTCGCTCGCAGGCCGGAAGTCGCAGGGGCCTGTATCGGTCGCGCTCGGGCCGCCCGCGGAGCCCGAACAGGAAGGTCCGGAACGGCTCCTGCTGTGCCACGCCATCGAGGATTCGTCCGGCCGGTTCCTCGGAGCGATGCTGGTCGCGCGCAATCTCGGCTACCTGACACACGTGCACACCACGCTGAACTATTCGCGCAAGCTGGCCGCGCTCGGCCGCCTGATGGCCGGCGTGGCGCACGAGGTGAAGAACCCGCTGAATGCGATGACCATTCATCTCGAGCTCCTCAAGCAGAAGCTCGCGGCGCTGCGCGAGCCCATCACCGTGCCTGCGGTCGCGGGCATCGATGGCGCGGCCGGTGGCCGCCCGCCCGACCTGGCCAAGCACGTCAACATCATCTCCGACGAAATCAAGCGGCTCGATCAGGTCGTCGTCGGCTTCCTGAAGTTCGCCAGGCCGGACGAGCTGAAGCTGCAGCCCGTGCACCTTTCCGCCCTCATCAGCGAAGTGACGTCGATGACGGCGCCCGAAGCCGAACGCCGCCGGATCGCCATCAAGACGGACTGTCAGCCGAGCGTGCCGGAGATCAACGCGGATCCCGGCATGCTCCAGCAGGCGCTGCTGAACCTCGCGATCAACGCGTGTCAGGCGATGCCCGAGGGCGGCACGTTACGCATCGCCTGCCGTTCCGCAGACCGGCGCCGCGTCGAGGTCGATATCGAGGATACTGGTGAAGGCATCCCGCCCGAGCACCTCGGGCGCATCTTCGATCTGTATTTCACGACGAAGGAAAAGGGCAGCGGCATCGGCCTCTCCATGGTGTTCCGGATCGTGCAGCTCCACGACGGCGAGATCGAGGTCCAGTCCACGCCGGGTCGCGGGACCACCTTCAAGCTGCTCTTCCCGCAGGCAGCATCCGGAGGAATCCCGAGTTGAGGTATTCGAGATGAAGAAGCTGCTGATGCTGGCGCTCCTGCTGCCGCTTGGCGCCTGCGCGTCGGCGCGCGCCCAGGTGCAGCCCGAAGATCATCCGGCGCTGGAGGTGCCTCCGGTGCCGCCTCGCCATGTCGAGCCGCTGCCGGTCGAAGCGCCGACGATCGAGCTCGTGACCGACCTGCCGGTCAGTCCACCGTCGCCGCCGCGACCGCGCCCGGCGACTTCGCGAGAACCGAACAACAAGACGGCCGCGGACCCCAAGGCCGAAAGCAAGCCCGAAACCTCCACGGACCCGGCGACGCCGGCGGCTCCGCCGGTGCCGCCGCTGCGTCCGCAGGGCTCGGCCGAGGGCCCCGAGCTCCAGCGTCAGATCCGCGAATCGCTCGACAGCGCGCAGAAGGTGTTGAACAGCGTCGACTACCAGTCGCTCAACGACGAACGCCGCGCGAACTACGACTACGCGAAGAGCTTCATCAAGCAGGCAGAAGAGGCGCTCAAAGCCAATAACCTCACGTCCGCCAAATCGCTCGCCGAGCGGGCGGAGACCATCGCGAAACTGCTCGCAGGGTAAGTGGTCCCTGGGTCCCTGGTCGTTTTGTCCTGGGTCCCTGGTCTCGAGTCCCGAGTCCCGCGTCCCGCGTCCCGAGTCCCGAGCCCCGAGTCCCGCGCCCTGAGTCCCGAGTCCCGAGTCCCGCGCCCTGAGTCCCGAGTCCCGCGCCCTGAGTCCCGAGTCCCGAGTCCCGCGTCCCGCGTCCCGAGTCCCGAGTCCCGCGCCCCGAGCCCCGAGTCCCGCGCCCCGAGTCCCGAGTCCCGCGCCCCGAGTCCCAAGCCCCGAGTCCCGAGTCGGTCCCATGACTCCGGCTCAGCAAAATAGGGCAAATAGAAGAACCCTCGTAAGATTGGGGCGATTGTCAATATCTTGCGCGGGGCCTCAAAATAACACACAATATGTGGTGGCTCTGGCCTTGACAACGCTGTAAACAGGGTCCATATTTGTCCCCGCCTTCGCGCCGGGAATCAGGGTCGTGCTTCGGTGGGGCCACGCCGGAGTTCGTCGTTCGGGATGTTCCGCGAATGAGCGAGGGCGGGCGCCAGCGCAACAGCCTGCGGGACTTCCCAGCTCCGCACGACGGCGCGGAAAACCGGTTACAGCGAGGGTCCGCTCACCTGCAGGCTCGAGGCGCGGGTGGAGGAGCGGGCGGGTAGCTGGATTTCCACGGGTCGCTGCCTGCGCTTTCCAGTGACAACTGCTGTCTTTTCGGGGTTCGTGGGCCCTTGGGGGAGGGTTCGCGGACCCGGGTATTCGGGAGGGGATGTATGCACAGAGGCGCTGCGCACGAGGTGGAGACCACCAGCCCGCAGACCAGCACGCGCCCATCGGCATCCGTGCCGGCGCCGGGCCTGGAGTTCGAACGCTTTTTCAGCCGCGACGGCATCGATCCGTTCGACGAGATCGAATGGGACGTCCGATCGGCCGTCATAGGCAATGAAAAGGGCTCCGTCGTTTTCGAGCAGCGCGACGTGGAAATCCCCCGGTTCTGGTCGCAGCAGGCCACGAACATTGTCGTGTCGAAGTATTTCCGGGGGCAGATCGGCACGCCCGAGCGCGAACGCAGCGTCAAGCAGCTCATCGGCCGCGTCGTCGATACCCTCACCGAATGGGCTCGCAAGCAGAAGTACTTCGCCAGCGAGGACGACCTGCAGTCGTTCAGCGACGATCTGAAACATCTGCTCGTCTATCAGAAGGCCGCGTTCAATTCCCCGGTCTGGTTCAACGTCGGCTTCGAGAAGCACCCCCAGTGCTCGGCCTGCTTCATCAATTCCGTGCAGGACACGATGGAGTCGATCCTCACGCTCGCGAGGACGGAAGGGATGCTCTTCAAGTACGGATCGGGCACCGGCTCGAACCTCTCGACCATCCGGTCCTCGAAGGAACTGCTCGCCGGCGGCGGAACGGCCTCGGGCCCCGTGTCGTTCATGAAGGGCTTCGATGCGTTCGCCGGCGTCATCAAGTCGGGCGGCAAGACGCGCCGGGCGGCCAAGATGGTGATCCTCAACGCGGATCACCCGGACGTCGAAGAGTTCATCACCTGCAAGGTCGAGGAGGAAAAGAAGGCCTGGGCGCTGATCGACGCGGGCTACGACGGCTCCTTCACGGGCCCGGCGTATGCCTCGGTGTTCTTCCAGAACTCGAACAACAGCGTGCGCGTGACCGACGAGTTCATGCGGGCGGTGCTCGACGATGGCGCGTGGCAGACGCGTGCGGTGCTGACGGGCGAGGTGATGGAGACCTACAAGGCGCGCGATCTGATGCGTCAGATAGCCGAGGCCACCTACGTCTGCGGCGATCCCGGGCTGCAGTTCGATACGACGGTCAACGACTGGCACACATGCCCGAACACGGCCCGCATCAACGCCAGCAACCCGTGCTCGGAGTACATGTTCCTGGACGACTCGGCCTGCAATCTCGCGTCGATCAACCTGATGAAGTTCGTGCGCACGGACGGCAGCGATGCGGGTGAGTTCGATGCCGCTGCTTTCGAGGCGGCGTGCCGCGTGATGATCACGGCGCAGGAAATCCTGGTCGACAACTCGAGCTATCCGACGCCGGCCATCGCGAAGAACAGCCACGACTATCGTCCGCTCGGGCTCGGCTACGCGAACCTTGGCGCGCTGCTGATGTCGCGCGGGCTGCCGTACGACAGTGATGCCGGTCGCGACTACGCGGCCGCGATCACCTCCGCGATGCACGGCGCGGCCTGCGCGCAGTCGGCGAGGATCGCGCGCGATCACGGCGGCCCGTTCGCGGGCTACGAGAAGAACCGGGAGCCCTTCCTCCGGGTGATGAAGAAGCACCGTGCCGCGCTCAAGGACATCGACAAGACCAACGTGCCGAAGGACCTGATGCAGGCGGCCAGGAACGTCTGGGAAGAGGTCATCGAACTGGGCGAGCAGCACGGCTTCCGCAACGCGCAGGCGACGGTGCTCGCGCAGACCGGGACGATCGGCTTCATGATGGACTGCGACACGACCGGGGTCGAGCCCGACATCGCGCTGGTCAAGTACAAGAAGCTCGTCGGCGGTGGGCTGATGAAGATCGTCAACCAGACCGTGCCGATGGCGCTGCAGAAGCTGGGCTACAGCGCGCAGCAGGTCAAGGAGATCGTCGAGTACATCGACGAGCACGAGACGATCGAAGGGGCGCCGCACATCCGGGAGGCGCACCTGCCGGTGTTCGACTGCGCGTTCAAGCCGGCGCGCGGCGTGCGGTCCATCCACTACATGGGCCACATCAAGATGATGGGCGCCGTGCAGCCGTTCCTCTCGGGCGCGATCTCGAAGACCGTGAACGTGCCGAAGGACGCGACCGCCGAGGAGATTCAGCAGGCCTACATCGATTCGTGGCGCCTCGGCGCCAAGGCGGTGTCGATCTACCGCGACGGTTCGAAGCGCACGCAGCCGCTCAACACCGCGCGCGACAGGGAGAAGACGACGGCGGTCACCGCGCCAGCCGGCCCGATGCGCCGCAAGCTGCCGGACGAGCGGCGGTCGATCACCCACAAGTTCGACATCGCGGGCCACGAGGGCTACATCACCGTTGGCCTCTACGAGGATGGCACGCCCGGCGAGCTGTTCCTCGTGATGGCCAAGGAAGGCTCGACGATCTCGGGCTTCGCCGATGCGTTCGCACAGGCCATCTCGTACGCGCTCCAGTACGGGGTGCCGCTGCAGGACCTCGTGGACAAGTTCAGCCACGTCCGCTTCGAGCCCTCCGGCATGACGCGCAATCCGGACGTCCGCTTCGCCAAGTCGATCGTCGATTACATCTTCCGGTGGATGGCGACGAAGTTCCTCTCGACCGACGCACAGTTCCGCGTCGGCGTCAACAACCGCGAGGAGCTGGTGACGACGCCGGAGCAGCTGCCGCTCGATGTGGCGGCGGCGGCGGGCGCCGCGCCCACCGCGTCGCTGTCGAAGCCGGGTTTTGCCGCGATCCAGAACCAGGAGGACGCGCCGCCGTGCTCGACGTGCGGCTCGATCATGGTCCGCAGCGGATCGTGCTACAAGTGCGCGAACTGCGGCACGACGAGCGGCTGCGCGTAGCGCGAGGCGACGGCAGCCTCTGCGCGAAACGCACGCGGAGCGTGCAGTGGAGGCCGATGGCCCGCCGGCACTTCAGCGGCGCGGTCCGTCGCCCGTGATCCGTGATCCATGGGGCCGGCTTGGAGCCGGCCCTTTCTTCGTTCGGAGCTCGTGACGCACCGGGGTCAGAGAAGGAGCTGAAGGCATGCCGCGCGAAGCGAAGCTGTTCGAAGCCGTGAAGGGGTCGCCCGGACGGGCGCTGCTGAAGATGCAGGCGAACATTCCGCCGAACTGGATTCTCCGGGCCCGGCGATCGCGCAAGGCCATCGAGCCGGACCTGGCGCGCACGATGAAAAAGCTCCAGACGCTGCGAAAGAAACGACCGAACGCCCGCGCGACGATCAGGGCCGCCGAGCAGGAGGTGAAGGACCTCCTGAAGAGGTGGGAGGTGGCGTACCGGAAGGAGTCCTTCTACAACGGCCTCCGGGCGCTGCTGGAGATCAGCCGGACCGGGACGAGCCGGCGGTAACTCCCGGCCGCGGCGGAGGCCCCGGGTGTGCGATAGTGGCGGAGGCTCATGAGATTCGCCAGCCTGCGACGACGCATCCGCGCGCTCGACCGGCGCCTGCGCGAGGCCCGCGTGCTGGCCCGGGCCTTCCGGTACCCGTGGCAGCCCGTCGTGGCACAGATCATCCCCACGCGCCGGTGCAATCTCTCGTGTACGTACTGCAACGAATACGATCGTGTGTCGGAGCCGATCCCGCTCGACGCGATGCGCCGGCGGATTGATCGCCTCGCGGACCTGGGAACGGGCATCATCACCCTGAGCGGCGGCGAGCCGCTGCTGCATCCCGACGTGGCGGAGCTGATTCGACACATCCGCCGTCGCGGGGCTGTCGCGACGCTCATCACCAACGGCTATCTGCTCTCGCCGGCGCTCATCGAGAGACTCAACGGCTCCGGGCTCGACTCCCTCCAAATCAGCATCGACAATGTCCTCCCGGACGAGGTGTCGAAGAAGAGCCTGACGCTCCTCGATCAGAAGCTGCGCTGGCTGGCCGGGTATGCTGCCTTCGATGTGACTGTCAACGCCGTGCTGGGGGGCATGCGGGATCCGGAGGACGTGCTGATCATCGCACGGCGCGCCCAGGACCTGGGATTCCAGTGCACCGTCGGGATCATTCACGACGACCGAGGCCAGCTGCAGCCGCTCACCGAACAAGAGCAAGGGGTCTTGCGGCAGGTTGCCGCACTCGAGCGGCCGGTCTTGTCCTTCGACAGGTACAATCGCTTCCAGGACGCGCTCGCCCGCGCCGAGCCGTACAACTGGCGCTGCCGCGCCGGCAGCCGCTATCTGTATGTCTGCGAGGACGGGCTCGTCCATTACTGCTCCCAGCAGCGGGGCAGCCCCGGCCTCCCGCTCGGGCAGTACACGGCCGACGATCTGCGCCGCGAGCAGGCTTCGATCAAGGCCTGCGCTCCTTACTGCACCATCGGCTGCGTGCACCGCGTGGCGATGATCGACGAGCTGCGCGAGGCGCCGGCCGAGACGCTCGAGAGCTGGTTCGTGCACTCCGGTTCGACCTCGGGCATGCCGCTCCCCGTCCGCGCCCTCCTGGGTGTGTTCGTCACCGGACCGACGCGCACGCTCGCACGGCGTGCCGCCGGACGGCTGCTCGGCGCGTAGCCGGATGATGAAGAGCGTCGGGTCGACTCCCTACGTCCAACTCCCAATGCGGCGTAACTCAGCGCATGCCCCTTCAGTCGGGGAGTTGGAATGTAGGAAACTGTCTCGCGTCGCGTCGACGATGACCGGACGTCGCCAGGACGCGAGATGAGCCGAGCGCACGGCTTCCGGACGAAAATGGAGCTGCCACTGGCGAGGGAGCGCGTGTTTCCCTTCTTCGCTGACGCCGCGAACCTGAAAGTGATCACACCGCCCGAGCTGAGGTTCGAGATCGTCACGCCGCCGCCGATCTCCATGGCGCAGGGCACGCTCATCGGTTACCGGCTGCGGTTGATGGGTGTGCCGTTCGAGTGGCTCACACGGATCGCCGTGTGGGACCCGCCGAGGGAATTCGTGGACGAGCAGCTCGAGGGTCCCTATCGGAGCTGGGTTCACAAACACCTGTTCGTCGAGACGTCCGGTGGCTCGCGCATTTACGATGCCGTGACCTACGAGCTGCCGTTCTTCCCCCTGGGCGAGCTGGCCGCGCCGCTCGTGCAGTTGCAGATCCGGCGCATCTTTGCGTATCGCGCCCGCGCGGTGCAGCGGGCGCTCGGGTGCTGAATCAGGGTCTTCGCCCGCCACATCCCCCTTTCGCGCATAGCAGAAATTGCCATATTGACGCGCTCGGCCGGACGATGGCATCGTCGTCTGCAGTAGTCCGAACCCTGCTGTCCATGACGGGATTGGGCAGGGACGGCTGCTCGAGGTCCGGGAAGAGGAGCGCGTCGTGATCGAAGGATTGAAGATCGAGATGTCCAGCGAGCAGCTCGCCGGCAGGCTGGCCGAGCGCATTCGCTGGCACGAGCAGACCATCGAAGCGTACCGGGAGGCATTGCTGCAGTCGGAGGTCCGGGGCCGCGCGCATCGCAATCGGAGCCTCCTGGAGCACCAGGTGCGGGAGCACCAGGAGCAAACCGTTGTGCTGTCGTTGCTCCGGGAGCATCTGATACCCGGCGAGGTCTACCGCCTCACGGAGTGCGATCTGCGGTTCGCCGACCTGGTGCCGGATCCATATCTGGGGTCCTTCGTTCGACCGGAATTGGACGAAGAGGGCGCGGAGGTTTCCGCCGATCCGGCCTGATCATGCCGCGCACGTCCTCCTTCCATCCGGCCTCGTCCGCATCGGGTCGGGCCAGCCCGTTCATTGTGGGCGCCAACCTCCCGTGGATCACCTACGGCACCGACTTCGGCGCGAGCGCCTGGTATCCCGAAGGCGGGTTGAGTGTCAGACCCCTGGCGCTCGACCGCCTTCACGAAGCCTGCGCGGTGCTGGAGCGCGACGGAATCTCCCTCGTGCGGGTGTTCCTGTTGTGCGACGGTCGGTCGGGCATCCTGTACGACACCAACGGCCTGCCTGTGGCGCCAGACGCGTCGTTGTTTGCCGACATCGATGCGCTGCTGACCGTCGCGCGCGCGCACAACCTTCGTGTGATGCCCGTTCTGTTCGACTTTCATCTGTGCGGCCCGTTGCGCCTGGTGAACGGTGTGCAGCTCGGTGGACGCGCGCAGCTGATCGAGCCGCAAGGGAGCAAGGCGCTGATGGACCGCGTGCTGGCACCGGTATTCGAGCGGTACGGCCAGCACGACACGATCGAGGCGTGGGATCTGATGAACGAGCCCGAATGGTGCCTGCGCAGGTCGCGGTCGTTCGGACTGCCGGCCGGGTTCGGCCGTCCGCCCGCCTCATTTCCCGTGTTGCAGACGTTCCTGCAGGAGGTGGTGCGATGCGCCCACGCCCTGACTCGGCAGCCTGTGACGGTTGGATCGGCAGGCACCTGGTGTTTCGACCTGGTGCGCCCGCTCGGCCTGGACTTCTACCAGGTTCATTGGTACGAGCGGTTCGGATGGGCGACACTCGAGCGGCCCGTGAACGAGCTCGAGCTCGATCGTCCTGTGATCCTGGGCGAGTTCTCCGGCGCGCGCAGCCGGCTGGGGGCGGCGAGGGTGCTCGACACGGCGGAGCGTGCCGGCTACCACGGCGCCCTCGTGTGGTCGGTCCTGTCCGAGGACGAGGCGTCAGGCTACCCGCCGGAGATCGTAGCGTGGGTTCGGGAGCGTGATCGGCGGGCCAACGCTTGAGCGCGTCTCGGGCTCTCAGACGGCAGGTCGCTGACTGCTCAGATCGCGCTCGAGCCCAGCGCGTTCTTCCAGAACGCCCACGTGTTGCGCGCAATCCGGCCGCGTCCCGGACCTTCGTACACGTCGATCAGCAGGCACCGCTGCAGCGCCTGCGCTTCCGCGCGAAGTCCAAGGATCCAGAGGCACTGCAGGATGCGCGTCAACCGCAGATGATTGTGGTTGCCTGGTCGCAGCCAGTTCGGGCCACGTTCCGCGAACCGGGACACGTCGATGGCGATCACGACGTCGCCCTTCGCGGTGGCCGATCGCTTCAACCCATAGAACGACAGCATCCGGTCCAGCGCGTGACGCAGCCGGTCGCGTAACTCGGCCGAGGATGCAAAGGCCTCTGCTGTCTGCTGCGTGACGAGCGGCGCGAACGGGTTGACGCCACTCGGAACGTCGGTCGGGAAAACCCACTGGATGTAATCGTGAACGCCTTCGAGCCGATCGTCCGGCCAGGCGAGGATTGCCTCGAGCGTTCGATTGTGGTCGTCCCTGCCGCCTGAATAGAACGAGACGATGGAGTCGGTCGTCAACGTGTCGCCCTGAAAAACTGTGTTTCCCGACAGCGGGCTGGATTAGCGCGATTCTGGTCCGAGCGGGTCGGCTTCCAATCCCGTGACCGGCTTCAACGAGGGCAGCCTCGACACGTGGAGGGTGACCCCGACTCCGATCATGATAAACAGCGCCCTCAACCACGGAGCGCGGGCGGTCCAGATCATTGTCGCGGCGAGGCTGAGCCACAGCACGGTCAGCGTGATTGCTTTCTGGCGCGCGGTCATGCCTTTGCGCTGGCGGATATAGGGCCCGAGCCAGGGGTGTTCGACCAGCCTGCGATGGAACCGGTCAGAGCTCCGTGCGTAGCAGGCCGCCGCGAGCAGGAGAAACACGGTTGTCGGCATCAGCGGGAGAAAGATGCCGAGGATACCCAGGCCGACACACAGGGTGCCGCAGGCAATCAGCAGGGCTCTCATCAAGCGAGTCGTCATCGACGCTACCGAGAGATTGTATCAGCGGGCGGCGCTCGGGCAGCGTGCCGGACCGGCTGCCCCGGGCAGCCGATGCTTCCAGCCGCCCACTGTCGGGATGGATCCGCGTCGCCGTCAGCGCCGGCGCATCAGTGCGCCAGGCAGATACCCCCCTGATCTCTTCCTAGTCGTCGCGGGAGCGGACGGATCCGAGCGGAGGGCGCGTTTCCGGTCTGCGGAAGCCGGCGGCCCGGCGCGAGGCGGCGGCGCTGCGCGACGGGCGCCGTTGGAGCACACCGCGGCCGCGCGACGCCGGAACGCGACCGCAGCTCCGAAGACAGGGTAAGATCTGTCCGTCGATCGCGGGAGTTCAGGAGTTCCTGGAGCCTTCCGCTCGAGAAGATATGACTCATCTCAGCACGGACGAACTGCATGCCGGACTGGCGGAGATCCGCCGGTCTCCGGGGGACGAGGGCGTACTGGAGTTGATCGTGCGTCGGTCCGACATCGGGAAGCGGGAAGTGCTTGCCGAAGGTCAACTGGATCTCATCGAGGGGCTGGTGGGAGACAGCTGGAAGCGGCGCCCCAGCTCGCGAACGCCAGACAAGTCGCCGCACCCCGACATGCAGATCAACATCATCAACGCACGCCTCATTGCGCTCGTGGCCCAGGACAGGGAGCGTTGGCCGCTCGCCGGCGATCAGCTGTACCTCGACCTGGACCTGAGCTCGGCGAACCTGCCGCCTGGAACGCGACTGGCCATTGGGACAGCGCTGCTCGAAGTGACGAGTCAGCCACACACGGGCTGCGGGAAGTTCGTCGACCGCTTCGGGTTGGATGCAATGAAGTTCGTCAACTCTCCGCTTGGACGCGAGTTGAACCTTCGCGGCATCAATGCGCGCGTCGTCCAGCCCGGAACCATTCGGCCCGGAGACATCGCAAAAAAGCATCGGTCGCGCTCGACAGCGTCATCGTCACACTGACGGAAGTGACCGGAACCAATCGAGCTACAGCGGCACCAGGCCCCGCCTGAGTGCGCGGCGAACCGCGTCCGTCCTGTTCGATGCGCCAAGCTTGCCGAGGACGGACGCGAGATGGAATTTGACCGTCTCATCGCTCACGCCGAGCCGTGAGGCGATCTCCTTGTTCGACAACCCGTCGGCGACCAGTTCCAGCACTTGTGTCTCACGTAACGTCAGCGATTCGATGAGCGGCGGCTCATCGGAATCGCTGGCGGCAGCGATCAGGTACGCGTCAGCCACTGCATGGAGCGCACGCGCCTCGGCAACGTTGGCTGCATCGGCCACGACGTCGAGGCCGATTGGCAGTTGCTCCCGCAGCCGCTGCCGCCGCGCGGGCGGTCCGACGAGGACGACGCGCATGTGGGTAAGGACGCCGATTGTGGCGGGACGGTCCCGTCAGCGCGCGCCGGACCCGCGAGGGCGATCCCCCACGGTGATCCTGACCTCGCGTGGCTCGCCGCCCCGGAGCACTCGTGCCGTGACTTCCTGCCCCACGCGCCGATCTGTGAGCAGATCCAGGAGCTCATCGACGGAGGCGGTCGGCTGCCCATCGAACTCGAGCAGCAGATCGCCGACAAGCAGGCCGGCGGTCTCGGCCGGGCTCGCTGGCGTGACGCCGATGATCAGCAGCGCCCGCTCGCGTCCGTCCTTCTGCTGTGACGCGGCCAACAGGACGGGCTGCACGGCCAGGCCGACGAATCCTCGTCGTCCCGTTCCTCCGCCCAGGACCCGTGCGGCGGCGTCCAGGGCGATTGACGCGGGGATGCCAACGGCGAATCCCCTGATTGCCGAGGCAGTCGCGATGCCGGCCAGCTGTCCGGAGCCGTCGAAGATTCCTCCACCGGCAAAACCGTCGTGGAGCGGTGCGGTGATGCGAAATACCCGCGCGATCTGCCGGCGCCGTCCCGTTCGCAGCGGACCGCCGACGACCGCGACGATGCCAGCGCTCGCGCTCACGACATTGGTCCAGGAGCGCGCGAGGGCGACCACGATTTCGCCCGTGCGCGGCTCGGTTGGCGCCGCCGCGGGTGTCTGGATGTGCATCGACGCGCGCGTCCGCAGCACCGCGATCCCCGTTGAAGGATCCCATCCAGCCAGCTCGGCTTCTATGGCTTCGTCGGCGCCCGGGAGCCGCGCGCGCAGTCCCTCCTCCCGTCCGATCGCCCGGGCCGTGGTGATGATGGTGTCGGCTCCGTGCACGACGCCGCTCGCGGGGCGCCGTCCCCCGAGCACCTGAACGACGGCAGGCGACGCCGCGGTCACGAGGTCGGCGAGTTCGTTCGACAATGCAGCAAGGTTTGTCATGCCATCGAGTCTGGCGCATCCCGCGATTCCCTGGATCACCCGGAGGGGGGGGAAGGAATGCTGAATGCTGAATGCTGAATGCTGAATGCTGAATGACGAATGCACGAAGGCTGAAGGGCGAAGGCTGTAGGCTGAAGGCTGAAGGGTGAAGGCTGAACAGGCCGGCCAACGGGCGATTGGCCTCCTCGGTCCGGCCCGCGTTCGCTTATCGTCCTTGAACCATGCTGACTGAGCTCGAAGCCGCCGCCCAGATCGTCTATCGAACGATGACGCCCACGACCGAGCAACGATGGCCGCTGCTCGACGAGCGGTGCGGGACGGCCGTCTGGGTCAAACACGAGAATCACACCCCCGTGGGCGCGTTCAAGCTGAGAGGCGGTCTCGTCTACTTCGAACACCTGAAGCACACGGCGTCGAACGTCCCGGGCGTCGTTGCCGCGACCAGGGGGAATCACGGGCAGTCGATCGCCTTTGCCGCCGGGCGCAGTCACATCCGGTGCGCGGTCGTGGTGCCGCACGGGAACAGCGTCAGCAAGAACCGCGCGATGCAGGCACTGGGCGCCGAACTGATCGAGCAGGGCGACGACTTTCAGGCCGCGCTCGAAGCGGCGCAGGCGATCGCGGCCGATCGCGGATGGCATCTCGTGCCGTCGTTCCACGACCTGCTCGTCCGGGGGGTCGCGACCTATTCGCTCGAGCTGTTCCGGGCGGTCCCCGATCTCCACACCCTGTACGTGCCGATCGGCCTCGGATCCGGAATCTGTGGGGCAATCCTCGCGCGCGATGCGCTCGGGCTGCGAACCAACATCGTCGGCGTGGTCTCCGCTTTGGCGCCGGCGTACGCGAGGTCGCTCGAGCTCGGCCGGGCGGTCTCCTGCGAGGTCACGACACGGATCGCCGACGGCGTGGCCTGTCGCACGCCGAACGCGGACGCGCTCGCGGTGATTCAACGCAGCGTTGAGCGCGTCGTGGAGGTGACCGACGATCAGGTCGAGCGTGCGATGGGCGCGATCTTCGACGACACGCACAACGTCGCGGAAGGAGCAGGCGCCGTGGGCCTCGCCGCGATCCTCCGCGAGCGCGACCGGATCGCGGGGCGGCGGGTGGGTTTCGTCCTGACCGGCGCGAACGTCGATTCCCCGTTGTACATCGAGGCGCTTACACGGTATGCTGCGGATGCAGCTTCGAGGGGGTCGAACCGCGGTCTGACCCCGGTCTGACCCTCACTTGACCAGAAACAGCTTGTCCTGGCGACGGAGCGCCCAGTGGATCCTGCCGTCGGATCCGATGATCGCGTCCTCCTCCTGCGCCATTCGAACCGCCTGACCGTCCCATTCCGGTACGGGTGTCGTGGCCTGGAGCTCGATCGAGTACCACATCGACGGGATCACCTTCGCGTCCCCGCGTCCGGGCACGCCGTCCTGATAATCCCAGAGGCCGATGAGCGGGCCGGCACCGTGCCCGTGCAGGCCGATCGGATGAGAGTAGATGGTGCCGTTGATCCCGCTCTCGATCATCCGCTTGCGCGAAGCATCCAGGATCTCGTTGCCGCTGCGACCGGGGCGGATTTCCTCCATGACGATGTCCTGCAGCGCGTTCGCGTTGGCCAGCGCCCGCTTGATCCCCGTGGGCGCGTCGGTTTCATCGGGCCGCAGGACGTACGCGTTGTGCTGTGTGTCGGTATTGAGCCGCGCGACCGTGATTCCGACGTCGCAGTGAAGCACATCGCCCGGTTCGATCACGGGATCTGCGCCAATTTGCTCCTGCGTCATCCCCTTGCGTTGCACGCTCACGCTCGGCTGGAACCACGTGCCCAGCCCCAGATCGTTCACCGTCTGGCGCCACCACCACACCAGATCGCTGGTGCGGGTCTTTCCCGGCGTGATCTGTGTCGACGAGAACATCTCCTGCGTGAGCGACCACACCAGCTCCTGCATGCGGCGGAAGAAGACTTCCTCCTCGGGGAGCCTCGCAGCGATGAGCTCCAGCGGCAGCCCTTCGGCGTCGCGGAACTTCGCGCTCCACTCGCTGCCGAGCGCCTCGCTCATCCCCGTGATCTCTCCGCTCGAGAGACCGTCCGAGAAGGCGAACACCGTCGACCGATTGATGCCGATGACGCGCGGCTTGCGTTCCTCGATCACGCTCTTCAGGATCTGCCACTGTTCGTCCCCCCAGAGCTCGGCCTGCTGGCCGCGCCCGACGTTGCCGGCAGCCGCCTTCGTCGATCGCCGCGCCTCGAACACGCCCCCCTGCGTCGTCCCGCCGAGCGCGACGGCCTCGATGCAGGACGGCGACGGCGCCGTTCCCGCTGCGGCGCACTTGTCGAAGAACACATAGATCGTGCGCCGCCGGGCCGCGAACGTCTCCGGCGCCGTGATGGCGACGAACACGGGGTCCTCGTTGTACTCGCGCATCGGCACGACCCAGAGGTCGATCCCGTGCTTGCGCATGAGCGCCGGCAGGAACGTGTCCAGCCGTGTTTTCAGCCAGGCCTGCTGCATGATCGCCTGTTCACGCAGCGTGCCGAACGGGCGCCGAACCGCATGCGGAGGGGCCGGCTGAGCCGACGCAGCGCCGGTCGTGAGCGCGAGGCCGAGGAGGATGAGCGGAAGCAGTCTGCGATGCGAAGTCATGTCGAGGTCCTCAGTCGAAGTTCCGTGATCCTGGCGTGCTCGGCGGCCGCTGTGCGGATTTCCGCCGCGGGTTCGTTCATCAGCCGCGCGCGCAGCCTGGTCAGCATCTCGCCCGCGCTCAGCCCGGTTGCGCACACTATGAAGATATAGCCGAACTTCTCGAAGTACTGCCGGTTTCCCTCGGCGAGCGCGTCGAGCACTTCGACGGGTGAAGATTCTACGCCGGCCTGCTCGCGTTCGGAGAATGGCTGCGTGCCGGCGAAGCGCCGGCGCAGGGCCTCGCGGTCCCCGATCATCGGATGGTGTCCGAACGCCTCCTTCCAGTCTTCTTCTGGGAGTGAGAACCATTCGGTGCGCGCCGCATCGAGCAGCGCCTCGGTCGTTCCGAACGGCCGTCTGGCGAGCATCCGGTCGACCCACCGCGTCGATCCGCACGCGGCCGACAATATCTCGCGCGCTTCCGCGTCGGCCAGCCGGTCAAGCCGGAGCAACGGTGCCATGCACGCGAAAGCGGCTGATGCCGCCGTCCGGAAAGATGTTCAGCCGAACATGCGACACCGGTCCCCTGTGGCGCAGCTCGTCGGCGAAGTAGTGTCGATGATGCGCCTGGAGCTTCGTGTGCGGCAGGACGTCGAACCAGTCAGCCGACCCGAGAGCCATGGGCGTCGCCTCGGGCGCGAAGCACCCCTCGATGGATGCGCTGTCGGGGTAGTTGCCCTTGAAGTGGTTCGTGTCGATCTCGATCCGCGTCAGCAGCCCGGTGGTGCCCAGCCGGACAATCGCCCAATCGTAGCCGGGACCGCGCCGGCGCCGCGTTTCCCATCCATCTCCCATGTTCTTCGCTCGCCCCGGCATGATCATGTTGTCCTTCGCGCCGAAGTGCATGTCGCTCGCGGCGATGACGAGGCCCCCCAGCCGGATGTTCGCGAGATCAATCGAACGGCCGCTCCGCCGGATTCTCGGCCAGTCCACCACCACCTCCCCATGGACGCGGAGCCGGGCGACGCCCCCATCCGGATAGATGTTCAGGCGCACGTGCGTCCAGGGCCGCAGGACTTCACCGAGACTGTCGCCGAACTCGAAGGCGTTGTGGCTGTTGCCGCGAAGGGGAGAGCGCGGCAGGATTTCGGTCCACGGCGCGCCGACCAGACCCGCGAGCGCCTTGGTCACGGGCCCCGGGGTATCGAGGGCTTCGAGCGAGCAGTGCGATGGGTGATTGCCCATGAAGTGGCTCGTGTCCACGTCCACGCCACGGATGCGGCCGCGCATGCCGAGCTCGACGACGCACCAGTCGTGTCCGGGCGTGCGCCGCCGGCGCGTCTCCCAGCCGTCCATCCACTTCCCGCGTGCGGTGAACTTCTCGGGAATGAAGATCGCCGGCGCCGGGTTCACCAGGTTGGTCTTCGGTGCGAAGAAGTCGTCGTTGGCCGCGACCGCCCGTCCGCCGACGCGTGCCGAGGCAAGATCGGCCAGCGTCGTAAACCCCGCAGTGCTATGATCGGCGCCCACCTCGCGTCCTTTCCTTCCGGAGCTCCACATGCTCGTGCACTCGGCGTATGGCAAGTCCGGGGTCAGGCTCGTGCAGGTCGTCCGAGCCGCGGATCGCCACGATCTGCGCGACCTGACGGTCGCTGTCCGATTCAGGGGTCATTACGATGAATCCTATACCGAGGGCGACAACGGTGCAGTGCTGCCGACCGATACGATGAAAAACACCGTGTATGCCATGGCGGCACGCTGGGGAGTGCAGGAGCCGGAGGCCTTCGCCGTCAAGCTGGCCGAGCACTTTCTGGACCGCAATCCCCGCCTGATCCGCGTCCGCATCGATATAACCGAACATCCGTGGGGCCGGATCCCCGCTGGAAAGGAGGAACAGGCGCACGCGTTCGTCCGGAGCGGGCCGGACACGCGAACCGCCGCGGTCCAGGCAAGCCGCAGCACTACGATGGTCGGGGCGGGCGTGTCGGACCTCGTGATCTTGAAATCGGCGCACTCTGCGTTCGCCGGATTCCTGCGCGACGAGTACACGACGCTCGCCGACACGCGCGATCGCCTGCTCGCGACGGCGCTGACCGCCACCTGGCGATATAGAAACCGGGAGATCGATTTCCGCCCGGTGTGGCACGCGGTCCGGCAAGCGCTGCTCGATGTGTTCGCCGGACATCACAGCGAATCCGTGCAACACACGTTGTACGCGATGGGGCAGGGCGTGCTCGATCGCATCCAGGACGTTACCGCAATTCGCCTGGTCATGCCCAACAAGCACCACCTGCCGGTCGATCTCTCGCCCTTCGGCCTGGAGAACCGTAACGAGATCTTCGTCGCCACCGAGGAGCCTCACGGGCTCATCGAGGCGATGGTTGTGAGATAGACCTTGTCACGTGCCGCGTGCGATGTCCGATGTGCTACTTGTCACGTGCGACGTGCGACGTGCGACGTGCCCGGCTAGTTCGGGGGTGAACACGTGAGACTCGTGGTTCGGGGCAGGCGTGTGGTGCGGCCGGGTGGGGTGCAGCCGGCGACTGTGCATGTGAGCGATGGCGTCATTGCGAGGGTCGGGGACTACGACGATGTTCCGCGGGGCGCCTCGACCATCGACGCCGGCGATCTCGTCGTGCTGCCGGGCCTCGTGGATACGCACGTGCACATCAACGATCCTGGGCGTTCCGACTGGGAGGGCTTCGAGCATGCCACCCGCGCCGCGGCGGCTGGCGGCGTGACGACGCTCGTGGATATGCCGCTCAACAGCGTGCCTCCGACTACGAGCGTGGCGGGATTCGAGGCCAAGCTCCTGGCTGCTGACGGCCGCTGTCACGTGGACGTCGGGTTCTGGGGAGGCGTGGTGCCGGGGAACGCCGATGTGCTGGAACCGCTGGCCGCGCGCGGAGCACTCGGGTTCAAGTGCTTCCTGTCGCCATCGGGCGTCGATGAGTTTCCGCACGTGAACGAAGCGGATCTTCGGGCGGCGCTGCCCGTCGTGGCACGACTCGGGCTGCCGCTGCTGGCTCATGCCGAGCTCCCGGCGCGTCTCCGTGAGCCCGGCTCGCCGCGTGACCCTCGCGACTATCGAACGTGGCTGGAGAGCCGACCGGCGGAAAGCGAGACGGCTGCGATCGATCTGCTGATACAGCTCGCGGCCGAGTTCGGGGCACACGTCCACATCGTTCACCTTGCGTCGGCGGACGCGCTGTCCCGATTGAGTGCGGCCCGCGAGAAAGGCGTCCGGGTCACCGTCGAGACCTGCCCGCACTATCTGTCCTTTGCCGCCGAAGAGATCGCCAAGGGGGCGACGCCGTTCAAATGTGCGCCCCCGATCCGGGAGCGCGCCCACCGCGAACGGCTGTGGGACGGGCTCGCATCAGGGCGGATTGATCTGATTGCCACCGATCACTCCCCGGCGCCTGCGGTCCTGAAACATGTGGGCGATGGCGACTTCTTGCGCGCATGGGGCGGAATAGCCTCGCTGCAGCTTGGGCTGTCCGCGGTCTGGACTGGTGCCTCGGCACGCCTCCTGCCGTTCGATCGGATAGCCGCCTGGATGGCCGCGGCTCCCGCCCGGCTCGCCGGGCTCGCCCGTTCGAAGGGCGCGATCGAGACCGGGCTCGACGCGGATCTGGTGCTCTGGGATCCCGAGGCCGAGACGGCCGTCGATCCGTCGTCGCTGCAGCACCGTCATCCGATCACGCCGTATGCCGGCATGCGGCTGCGCGGCCGCGTTCGGACCACGCTGGTCCGCGGCGACGTCGTCTTCGACGACGGTCGGTTCGCCGACACACCACGCGGCAGGGTCTTGCCTTCCCGGAGCGAACGCGAGCTGGTCTAGAATCCTCAACGGCCATGAGCGCAATTACGACACACGTCCTGGACATCGCCATTGGGCGCCCGGTGGCTGGACTGACCGTCGTGCTCGAGACGCGCGGGCCGGACGGCGGCTGGCTGGAAGCGGGGCGAGGCGCCACGGAGGCGGACGGCCGCCTGCGCACGTTGATGGAGGCCTCCACCGTGCTCGTGCCCGGCATGTATCGCCTGCTGTTCCTGACGAGGGCGTACTTCGAGGCCCAGGGCACGCGCGCCTTCTACCCCGAGGTTGTCGTGACGTTCGAGGCTGTCAGAGGGGAAGCGCAGTACCATGTGCCGCTGCTGCTCAGCCCGTACGGCTACTCGACCTATCGCGGCACATGACCAATCCGCCCATGCGACGTATCCGCACCGCCCTGACGGGCCGCGATCTCCGCCCCCTCCTCGCCGACCTCCGAAAGGCCAATGCTCTCGCGGCGCGGGAATGGCCCGGCGAGCCGCAGGAGCGCCAGCCCGTGCACACCGTCTACGGCGGCGCGCATCTGTTCCGCGCGGATTCGGCGAGCAGGCTTGGCGCGACGGCGCTCGCTGCATTGGACGAATACGCACCGGATCCGCTCACGCTTGCGTCGGTGCTGCAGCTCGATGCGGGAGATGGCGATCCGGCAGCGTTCGCGGAAACCATACGCGCCCGTATCGTGGAGAAGTTACGGCGCGAGCCGGTGGAGGACTTCCGAATCGATTTCGAGGACGGGTACGGCAACCGTCCCGATGCAGAGGAGGACGGCCATGCGCAGTCGGTGGCCGCGGAAGTGTCGCGAGGATTCGCCGCCGGAACGCTGCCGCCCTTCATCGGTATCCGAATCAAGCCGCTCTCGAACGAGTTGCACGGACGCAGCCTTCGTACGCTCGATCTCTTCATCACGCAGCTTGCCACGATTACGGACGGCCGACTGCCGCAACCCTTCGTCGTCACGATCCCCAAACTGATGGCGCCGGGTCAGGTCGCCGCGGTCGAACGGGCCTGCACGGCGCTCGAACGCCGGCTGCGCCTCCGACAGGGCGTCCTCAAGCTGGAGCTGATGATCGAGACGCCGCAGTCGATCCTGTCAGCAGCGGGATCGTCGGCGCTCCGCGGTCTCGTCGCGGCGGGCGGCGGTCGCGTCACCGGGGCGCACTTCGGCACCTACGATTACACGGCGCTCTGCGGCATCACCGCCTCCTGGCAGCACATGCGCCATCCGGCGTGCGACTTCGCCAAGCACATGATGCAGGTAGGGCTTGCGCAATCGGGCGTGCACCTGTCGGACGGAGCGACCAACATCATGCCCGTCGCGCCGCATCGGCCGACCGCAGACCGGCCGTTGACGCCGTCCGAGCGCCGCGAGAATCATGCAGCTGTCCATCGGGCGTGGAAGGTTCATTTCGACGATGTCCGCCACTCGCTGGTGAACGGCTTCTACCAGGGCTGGGATCTGCATCCGGCGCAATTGCCGACGCGTTACGCAGCCGTCTACGCCTTTTTTCTGTCGGCGCGGCCTGCTGCGACGGTGCGGCTCAGGAACTTCGTCGACAAAGCCGCCCAGGCAACCCTCGTGGGAGACGTCTTCGACGATGCGGCTACCGGTCAGGGATTGCTGAATTTCTTCGTTCGCGGTCTCAGCTCCGGGGCGCTGACCGTGGACGAGGCCCGCGAGGCCGGGCTTGCCGTCGAGGAGTTGCAGGCGCGATCGTTCCTGCGGATCCTGGAGAATCGGCGAGCCG
Source organism: Vicinamibacterales bacterium (assembly GCA_035711845.1). Lineage (GTDB taxonomy): Bacteria > Acidobacteriota > Vicinamibacteria > Vicinamibacterales > 2-12-FULL-66-21 > DASTBU01. Next base: position 1,824 of record DASTBU010000062.1, on the reverse strand, counting down.
CTGCTGCAGGAACCAGAAAGAAGCGGTGAGCGATGGCGATGAAAGCCAGGACGACGCCAGTGCCGACGTTCGGCCTGACCCACATTGCACTGGGGGTCCGCGATCCCCGGCGATCGCTGCAGTTCTACCGGGCCGTGCTCGGCGTAGTGCCCGTCTACGAGTCGGACGACTTCGTTCAGGTGCAGACACCCGGCACGCGCGACGTGATCGTCCTCGAGCGCCGCCCGGGGCGTGCGGGCCGGGTTGGCGGCATCGCGCATTTCGGGTTCCGGCTCCAGCGCGCGAGCGATATCGATCGGGCCCGGCAGGCGATCGTCGCTGCCGGGGGCCGTATTCGCGAGACCGGCGAGTTCGTGGCTGGCGAGCCGTACGTGTTTTTCAAGGATCCCGACGGCTACGAGGTCGAGATCTGGTACGAGCTTCCGACACCCGTGGATCCCCCGACACGCCGGACCAGGAAATCCGCCACGCGATGACCCGAGTGGATGGATGCCCTACTCGCGAATTCCCGCGAGGTCGAACAGCACCGTCGCAAGCGCCGCGTAGTCGTCGTCGCCTCGTCCCCTCGCGACGAGCGCCGTCACGAGCTGGTGGACCACCGCGGAGACGGGCGCGGGCGACTCCAGGTCCGCAACCGTCTGGATCGCGATCCGCATGTCCTTGGCGTAGAGTCGGCTGCGGAAACCCGGCTTGTAGTTGCCCTTCAGAATGCGCTCGCCGTGAACCTCCAGGACGCGGCTGGCAGCGAATCCGCCGAGGAGTGCGTCGCGGACGCGGGCGGCGTCGACGCCCGATTTCCTCGCGAGCGTGAACGCCTCGCTCACCGCCGCGAGCGTGCCCCCGATCACCATCTGGTTGCACACCTTGCAGATCTGTCCCGCCCCGGAGTCGCCGATTCGGACAACCCGATCGGGATTGCCCATCGCGCCCAGAATGGGCTTGACGGCGGCGAAGGCGTCCGGATCCCCGCCAACCATGATCGACAACGATCCCTCAATCGCTCCTATCTCGCCTCCGCTCACCGGCGCATCCAGCATCGTCGCGCCGAGTGCGCGCGCACGCGCCGCGAGCCGCCGCGCGACCGCCGGTGCGATGCTGCTCGTGTCGATCAGGATCGTTCCAGCCTGGATCGCGCTGAAGACACCCTGTTCACCGGCGAGGACGTGTTCGACATCCGGCGAGTCGGGCAGCATGGTGACGATCCGAGTGACGCGGCGCGCCACATCGGCCGGAGATGCCGCCCGCGTCGCGCCCGCCGCGACGAGCTCGTCGATTGGTCCAGCGCTGCGGCTCTGCACGACGAGTGAATGGCCTGCAGCCAGAAGGTTCTTCGCCATGGGCTTGCCCATGACGCCAAGGCCGATGAATCCAATCGGAGGCATAGCTTTAGTTTCCAGTTTTCAGCCCGGGGCCGCTCGTCGCACGTGGCAAATGGCGCCCACAGCGCACAGCTGAATATAATCCCTCGATGTCCGGTCGCTCACGTTCAGCGGGAACGGTCATGGCCTGCCTGCTCCTCTCTGCCACCCTGTCTGGGGGACAGACGGGATCGCCGATTCCGGAACGCCGGATCGCCATGACTATTGACGACCTGCCGACCGTTTCTGTCACGGGCAGCCAGATCGACGAGGCGGAGCGGACGACCCGGGAGCTCGTTGCGGCGTTGAAGCGACACGAGGTGCCGGCGATTGGTTTCGTCAACGAGCAGAAGCTGCAGCCGGACGGGCGGGTGGATCGGCGGCGCGTGGCGCTCCTCCAGCAGTGGATCGACGCGGGTCTCGAGCTCGGCAACCACACGTTCTCCCATCAGGATCTCCACACGGT